>JASHNQ010000033.1 GCA_030041545.1 candidate division FCPU426 bacterium
ACAAACACGCGACGGCGAAGTATCTGGCCTTCAAGTTCCGAAGCGTGCTGAGGGCGGCGCACGGCCGGTGTCCAAGGATGGCGGCTCCGGCCCTAATGAATGCCGTGATGGGGTGGAAGGCTTGTCCGGCCACCCCTTCATGAAATGAGGGGTTGACGTTATCCATAGATAGGGTGAGGGGTGTGGAAAATCCCGCAATTGCCACCCTCACCCCGTCCCTCTCCCCTCAAGGGAGAGGGGGATATTCTTAAAAACAGGGTTTTGTTAGAGTCTCCAAATATGGAATTTATTCTTGGCGGGGCTTGAACCGGGAAGTGGAGATTTGGATACTACTGCTCTTCCAAAGAGTGGTGGAAAAGTTGAATTAAAAAAGGAGGAAGATATGCCAGTTCAAGTGGGACAAAAGGCCCCGGATTTCCAGGGCCAGGCGGTCATGCCGAACGGGGAATTCAAGGAAGTAAAGCTCTCCGACTTCAAGGGAAAGTGGGTGGTCTTGTTCTTCTATCCCTTGGACTTCACCTTCGTCTGCCCGACGGAAATCAAGGCCTTCAACGAGAAGTTCGACGAGTTTAAGAAAATGGGCGCCGAGATCATCACGGCCTCAACCGACAGCGTTTACAGCCACAAGGCCTGGCAGGAAAACGGCCTGGGGAAGCTCAAGTTCCCCCACTTGGCGGACACCGCCCACCATATTTCCCGTTCCTACGGGGTTCTGATCGAGGATAAGGGGATCGCCTTGCGCGGCACTTTCATCATCGATCCCGAGGGGAACTTGAAGCACGCCACCGTGAACGACACGGCGGTCGGCCGCAACGTGGAGGAAACCATACGCACCTTGGCGGCCTTCGAGACCGGCAAGCTGACGGGCTGCGGCTGGGCCCCGGGACAAAAAACCCTCAACTAAAGTTTTGAGTTAAGGAAGGGAGGCGGTTTCCCGCCTCCCTTTTTTGTTTATTCGACAGGCCGTGTCGTAGAAACATCGCCGGAAGGCTGGGGAAGGTCTGTTTCTTCGCTGGGCTTCACGATGAGGCTTTTGCCCTTCAGCATGGGGAAAAAGAAACGGCTGGAAAGGCGGGGGGTGTAAAGATAGTTCGAAAGACCCTCGCCCTTTAGTTTTTTCCCGTTGGATGCCCATTGAGCTTCATCTGCGAAAATCAAATAGGCCGGCCCGTCGCAGAGTGTTTGTCCATGTTCCAGCCGGAAGTTGGGATGATTCGCGGATTCCAGCTTCTTAGCGTAGGGAAGCCAAAAGAAATTACGGCGGTTGCGGGAGAGTTTGAATCCCGTGGGTTCCACTTGTATTCCTTCCTGGGTGAAGGTTAAAAGGATGCCCGTGGTCTGTTCCGCCCCATCCACCGGTATTTGGGCTGAATAGGCAAGCCCATCCTCCCCGCAAAAAAACCGGCCCCAATGCCAGGCCCTCAGGAACTGACCCAAGGGGACCGATCCAAAGTGGTGGTCATGGTAACCTTTCCCCACAAAAGCCACTTCTTTTTTGGATTCCCCTTCCCGGTCCACCCATTGAAAAGTCCCTTCAACATGGCACAGGGGCGCGGCCAAAATCCAAGTATGTGTCGAAGGGCCTTCCGGTTGGGGAAGGGCGGGGCATTGTTTCAAAAGCGGCGTAAAAAAGAGCCGGGCCCGGACGGTGGCCCCGCCTCCGTGGATGGGGGCCTGGACGGTCAGTACATAGGAAGGTGGATCGCCCCTTGGGTCCCAATTGAAGCGGTTGGGCCCCAAAAGGACCGCTCCGTGCTTGTCGGAGGCCTTCAGGGATTTTCGGGAAAGCTCCTGGAGGCTCTCCACGATCATGGCCCCCTTGTGGAAAAGCCGGAACGAAACGCCACAATAATCGAGAGGATTTGGGATGGGGACCTGCCCTGACGGTTCGACGGAGCTCCCCGTGGGACGACCGGAGGGAACCCGCGGTGAGCTTGTCGAACCCGTCGAAGGGTTCGGCGCCCCGGTCTTTTGGGAAGTACCCATCAAAGGTGATTCCGTTTTTTCCCAGTAGGTTTTCAGGCTATCTTGGTAATAAGCGGAAAAAAGGTTTCCCGCGTGGAATTGGATGACAAAGGAATAACCGGACCTATCGTCCGTGCCGTCGAAGTGCCACCACTCATAAGCCCCGGGGGATTTTTGAGGTCGGTGAAAGTCCTGTTCAACGCCCGCTAAGAGGTTCATTTGGTTTTACTCTCGGTTTTAATCGCTGCCTATTGGTGGTTCATGGCCGGCTGGATGGTTTTCTGCGCCAGGGAGAACACCCGTCTTTTCCAAAAACCCGGCCCACCCGATCCCCAACGGAAAAAATGGCCCAAGGTTTCCGTCCTCATCCCGGCGCGGAATGAGGAAGGGCGAATCAGGCCTTGTTTGAAAAGTTTGCTACAACAGGATTATCCCGCTTACGAAATCCTGGTCTTGGACGACCGGTCCACGGACGACACGTTCAATTTAGTGAAGGATTTGGCCCGGCACAACACTCGTTTGAGAATTCTCAAGGGAAAAAATCTGCCCGAAGGCTGGGTTGGCAAGCCATGGGCCTGCTGGCAGCTTTCCCAAAAAGCCAATGGCGAGTGGTTTTTCTTCACGGACGCGGACACCTGGCATAATCCGCAAATGCTCAAGCGCACGGTCCAAATGTCGGAAGAAAAGAAGGCCGACGTCTTAACCCTCCTCACCCGGCAAATCACGGAAACCTGGATGGAGGCCTTGGTCGTTCCCGTGATGGCCTATACCCTCCTGGCTTTTTTACCCGCAAGGTGGAGCCTGCGAAAGGAAAGCCGGTTCAGCCGGTTCGCGGGGGTCAGCGGACAGTTTGTCTTCATCCAACGCCGGGTTTACCGGGCCATGGGCGGGCATCAAATCGTTAAAAACGAAATCGTGGAAGACCTGAACTTCGGCAAACAGGTGGTCCGGAATGGGTACCGGCTGGCCTATGGGGATGGGTCGGATTTTTCCTTTTGCCGCATGTACACCAACTCGGGGGAAGTATGGCAGGGGTTCTCCAAAAACTTCTTCCCGGCGGTTGGGTTTCACCCCCTTTATTTCCTGAACGCCCAGGTGGCCCTGATCGTGGACGGCTTACTGCCCTTCGCGGTGGTGGTCCTGGGACCTGGCTTCCCCTTGTTCTGGCCGGCGTTGGCGTTGGCCCTGGTGTCTTTAGGAATCCGGTGGATTGAGGCGATCCGGTACGGCTTCCATAAAGGGTCTGTCCTATTTCACCCATTGGGTTGCCTGCTTTTCGCCTTGGTCGGGTTTAACTCCCTGCGCTGGTATTGGTTGCGGGGCCATGGCCACTGGAAGGGAAGAAAACTGCAAAACCCATTCGCCGCAAATTAACGCAAATTTTCGCTGGAAGAAATGGTCGGTTGTATGGCGTTTAATATTTGATCCGCGTGGATTTGCGCAGGTTCGCGGCTAAGGTTTCGTTGGCGGCGGATTCTGCTTCTTCTTGGCAATTTCCTGCTGGACCAGGGCGATCCATTCCTTGACGTCCTTTTTGGGCTGGGGCGGGGTGGGAACCAGGGGCCTGGCGGGCATGTTATTCGGGCTTAAAAGGCTGGGGCCGCCGGCCTTCATTTTTTCCTTGGTTTTGTCCACGTAGGTTTTTTGAAGGTCGTCTAAAACTTCCCTTAAAACCTTCTTTTCCTCCACATTGAGGTTACCGGAGGTTTTCTTGATGAGGGAAGAGATCATGTTGATAGTGATGCGGGCGCGGGGAAGGTTCACGTCCTTGTCCCGGTAATAAGGATGCACCAGCTCGCCCAGGTCGATCTTGGCCGAGGAAGCCAGCATCAGGATCAGGTCGATGAAATAATAATCGGTGGTGCCCCAGTCCCGGTTATCCTTGTAATTTTGAGGATCGGCCACTCTATGCTCCTAAAAATCAATCGCAAGTCATAAATTTTGAATGTTGAATTTTAAATTGTTGTTTTGGGTTAGTCCTTTTCGCCGCTGACCATGCGCACCGCGCGGATCCAGGCGTCCCATTCCTTGCCAAGAGGCTCTTGAGACCGATGATAGTCCTGCTTTTCGAGGAATTCATTTAAATCTTTCACCAGCCGTTTTAAGGCCTTTTCACCCGCTTCCCGGAGTCTTTTACGGCCGTTGGAATTCATCTTTTGGCCCAGTGTTTTTTCCAAATGAGGAAGGCAAAGGATTCCCTTCTCAACAAAAGAGTCACGGAGTTTTTCGGACTCCGACCAAATGTGAATGAACTCACGAACCGCCGAATGATCCCGCGCTTTTTCGGATTCGCACAAGGGGCAAGCCGCGGCCTTGGGGATGTTCCAAAAACGGGGTTTTACCGGAAGCTCCTGGAGCCCCTTTTCCAAGAGACTGCCATAAATGACCGCCATTCCCAACGATTGATGTTGGTGGACTCCCTGCCAGGCATGGCGCCGGCAGAACCCCTTGGAACGGTAAAGCTTTGCGCGGGTGGCGGGATCGTTAACGCATTCATCCAAGAGGGATTTCAAGTGATCGTTGGCATAGGCACGGACCAGGAAGCAAAGGCAACACCGGTCGGGTTGTAGAATCTCAAGGTATACAGTTTCTCTATCCATTTGGGCCTCCGGCCCAAGGGTTGAAAACGGTATGACCCTCGTTGCCGTATTTGGGCTTCGTCCATTCTTGAAAAGGAGAACGAGGGAATCGGTTGGGGTCCACGAAGGAAGGCTTGAACGGCCTACGGCGCGACGTGAATTAGAATATTTTTTTGGACCAAATGGAGGGCTTGTACTTAGCTTCGTCCTCAATCCGGCCTTTGACGGCCGTGAAACCGCTGACCGGTGAAAGCCCCCCGGTAGGTGGGGTGGGCTGGGTGGGACTCCGGTTTTCCTGTTTCTTGTTCCAGAAATACCAGCCGATTAACACCAGGAGCAGCGCCACCAGGACCCACAAAAGCCAGTGGGAACCGCCCCGCCTTTTGACAGGGGCGGGGCTTTCCATGGCGGGAGTTGGATTTGTCGCGACCACCAACGTGGGAACGGGGGTCGGGACGCCTCCGGCGGTAACCGGTGTCGTAGTGATGGATGTGGTGGATTTTGGGCCCTTGGTGCGGTGGATTTTTTCCACGTAACTGCGCGCGGGCAGTTCACCGTTGGAAATAGGCGTTGTTTCCGGGTTCAGGACGGTTTCAGGGGGATTTTCGGTTTTAACGTTGTTTTTATTACCGCAGGCGGGCAGGAGGGCGACAGCGCCACCTAGAAGGACCAGGAAAAGCCAGCTTCGTGTTGAGGTGTTCAAAGGCGTCTCCACGTTAATGAGCTTTTAATTATTTTACCTAAGCAAAGGGCTCTTGAATAGGGAAAGAAGTCAAAAAAAGACGGGAACGCGAAAAAAATACGGGTTGAAGAGGCATCACTAGTGGTAGAGGGTTGGAGGTCGAGGGGATACTAAATACATGGCTCGCCAGACATGTCGGGAGACACCCTAGGTCTCCTTAAATCATGTTTTGTTTAAGGAAACAAAGGATGGGCCTGCCAACTGTAGCTGGGACATCACATGCTGGCCTGCCTACGCCAAGGCTTCGGCAGGCAACTTTCGCGAACTTTTATTATTTTTATTTATATTTAAAGGAAGCGAAAGTTGGCGGAGAGGGAGGGATTCGAACCCTCGAGAGGGTTTTTGACCCTCCAACGGTTTAGCAAACCGTCGCCTTAAGCCGCTCGGCCACCTCTCCGTATTCTTTCAAAGGCCCGAGCGGCTGTAAGTCGACTCCGTCGCCTGGACCCAACGAATATTTATCTTGATGTTTTTCCTTTCGGAGAGTTTGACCCCAGCCTTTTGGGCTGAAAGCCGTCGGCCACCTCTCCACGGGCTTAAACGAGAAAAATTAAATTGAGAACAGCAAAGGCAACCGGAAGGAACAGCCTAGAACCTGTTTCAAACCTCTCTCACCACGAAGTAAACCGAATGCTTTTTCAAGACATTTTCAACTTACTTTGTGCCCTTTGTGGTAAGAGTTAGGTTTTGAAATGGCTTCTAGAAATTCCGCCTCCCTTCGCTGAAGCTTCGGGAAACACTCCTAGCTCTATTCGACTTCGGGGGCCGGCCTTTTTCCAGGTGGCGGAGGGTGCAGGACTCGAACCTGCAAGGGGTTTCCCCCGGTGGATTTCAAGTCCACTGCCTTACCAATTAGGACTAACCCTCCGTTTCCCGCCTCAACACTACGCGAAACGAAAAAAGCCGATCAGCCGACCACCTCCGAAACCGCCTCCAAAGTCCCCGGAGTCCTAATGGAGTCCTTGGGTTCCTTGAACCGCCTGACCTTTGCCAGGGCGTCCAGCCGGTCTTCCCGGTCGATGCGGTCATACCTGCGGAAAACCGCGTGCGTCTTGTGACCGGAGATCGACATGATCGTTGAATCACTTACCCCCGCTTTCCGGAAGTTCGTGACCGCGCAATGCCTCAGATCGTGGAAACGAAAGTCCGAGATATTAGCACGCTGGCACGCCCTCAAGAAAGCGGTTTTTGGGTCTTTCAACCCGTGGCCCCGGAAGTTGAAGACGTAGGGGCTGCCCAAGACCCTGGGAAGCCGCCGGAAGAGGGCCTTTAAGTCCTCGTCCAGGGGGATTTCCCTGGCTTCTTGGGTCTTGGTTTCGCCGGGCCTCAAAGTGATGACGCCCTGCTCCAAGTCCACCTGTTCCCACTTCAACCCCATTATCTCGCCCCTTCTCATGCCCGTGTCGTAGGCTAATTGCACGACGGGGCGGAAATGGGGTGAGCAAGCCTCCAACAGCCTTTGAAACTCCTTGTCTGTCAGTGTCCGGTTCCGGGGAATTTCCTTGAACAGCCGGATACCCTCGATGGGGTTCCGGTCGATCTGCCGGTTCAAGAGAGCCTGCCGGACCACCGTTTTCAGGCAGGCGATTTCAGGGTTTAGGGTGGAGCCCTTCAGCTCCTTGCCCCTTTGCGCCGCTTCCCGCCTGCGTGACGCCAGATAGTCCTCAACCAAGCCGGGCGTCAGGCTTTCCAGGGGCCGTGGCCCGAAGAAAGCGCCGAGGAATTTCACGGAAATGCAGTCCCGCTTGAAGCTTTTCTTGCGCGCCTTCGAGAAGGCCAGGAAGGATTCCGCCGCCTCGTTGAAGGTGGCCCTCGGCCTTTCGTCGGCCAAGAATTTCCCGGCCACGATCTCCTTCAAGTGCTCGGCAAGGACCCGCTTGGCCTGTGCCGCCGGAATTTGACCCAGCCGCACCCGCTTGCGCTTGACCAGCCCTTCCACCTCGACCCGGTAGTCGAGAAAATACCCCCTTCCATCCTTTCGGAGATACTGGGGGAGCCCATGAACATTAGGTTGACTCATGACGACCTCCTAATGTCCCCGACGAAAGGCATTTTACCAAGGCAAAAGGCTCTTTCCCAAGAAGTATCGGGGAGAGCGTGGAAAAACCCTCAAGCGCAATAACGTCCGCATAGCTTTGGATGGTCGGGTGTTCGTTGTTGACTCGGTTTAGGTTTTGAATTGGGTGGATGATATCTTCCGCAAAATGGGTGGGTAGGTGAACCAAGGCGCCAGACCCCACTACCACTTTCCTGGACATTTTTACTGGTCCAGGGGGAGTGGGGTCTGGCGTCGCGGGTGAACTTAACTCCACCCATTTGCGGCCCTTTTGTTCGGTTTTCGGGTAAAGCAGGTTTACCTTCGGCTTTACACAGCTTAACGGGATGCTGAAAAATGGTTTTCCATCCTGTCTACAGCCACGGGCTAGGAGCGAATCGCTTTTAACCCCTTGCTTTTCAAGGGGTGATTCGCGACGTAGATATGAAAAAGTCGGCCCTTTGACTTTTTCATCATTCTGTAAAGTTCCGCTTTCAGTTTTTGGCGAAATGGATTGCGAACGGAAACGGAAGCAGGGCGTTTTGCCACCGGGGAAGTTTAAATTGGAACGTTCACTTGGGAGATGGGCACAAGCCTGGGTAGTGGCCTGGATGGGCAGTTTAAGGGCGGCTAGGATTGAATTTCGGCGTTCAAGATTTTCAAACATGCCTCCATCTTGAGAGTCGGCATAGTTCTTTTCAACGAATTTAATTTTTCACTGTCACTGACTGCCACTAACCGTCCTTTACCATCTTTTACCGTTCTTTACCGTCACTAGAAAATTTGAAATTTTAAAGTTTATTTAAAATCAAAAAGAAATTTTTAAGCTTATTGGAATCATATTTCTTTTGAATTAAAGCTAACCGATATTGGATGGCATTTTTGTAATCACTTTTTACGTATTTTAACCAATCATCCGAAACAAAAATCAAATTATAAGATTCCACTTTTGTATTTTTTGGCAAAAACTCGGTTGTTTTAACTACATAAATATCTGTCCCATATTCGTTTCGAAAATATTGGCCAGAACTTTCAAAAGTTTGAAAAGATTCCCTTGTATTACCATCCGCATCTGCAAAAAACATAAAATTGTCAGTTCCATAATTAGGAATATATAGATCGCCTAATTTTTGATAACTCTTGCTCATCAAGTCCAAAACGGCCTGAAAATTTTCTTTATCAATGGTATCTATTCCGGCGAATAAGCTCTGATCATAAAAAACATAAACAGCACCAGCGCTGTTACCATTAAAAAAAATCCCTCGAAACCTTGAAGGCAAATCATAAAGTTCATTCAAGTCGCCTCGCATTAAAAGATCAGTTAAGGCCGCTCCATTTGTGTCCTTTGCATAGTAATCGTACTGTTTAAAAATTTTAAAGCCTATTATCAACCCCTTTAAAAACTGTCCACCAGTTTGATCAGACCAATAAGCCCTTTCAGTTGGAGAATCATCTGAAGGGTCATTGAAAGAATCATCCAAATCAAAATCTCCTATTTCTTTATTTGGGTCTCCATGGCCTTTTACTTTTTTAATGCCTGTATTTAAATAAAAATCATCCAAAGGTTCTCCCCATTCCTCTCCATAAAAACCATTTGGTATCTGATCCACTTTTAAATTCTTTTTTTGCTTACTACATCCAAAAAGAAAAACGCTTACGATTAAAAGAAAAAGAACTTTTTTAATGGAAAGCATCGCTAACTCTTTCTTCAAATTTATCTAATTTTTAGTCCGTGCAAAGGATTGCATTAAGTAATTCAAGAAGTCATTGAGAAACCACAATAAAATTAAATCCTGTTTTTATCATCAACCCATAAACCATTCTCATTTTTTTGATATCGAACTTGATTTTCACCAACAAAGCAACGCTTTCCAAACCCGAAGAAATCCTCACTCATTTTATTCTTGGCTAAAGGGTTATAGGCTGTTGTTATATCTTCTCCCTTTTCGGGCATATACAAAGGATTTGTTCGAGAAAACATCAAAGCGCTGACAGAATCATATTCTGGTTGTGAAAAGATATTCGTCGAAACTGTTATTTCTGGTTTTTTTATAACCGTTGGACGTTCTTGATGAAATCCCCGTGGTGATACTTTGGGCTTCCCATTTTCAACGGACCACCTAAAGGCAAACTTTCCAATACCAAACGCAACTTTTGAAATTGCTGGATGAAATGGTCCATCACCTCCCCAAAACGAAAACTTTCCAACATTAATTGCGATTACAACAAAATCATCCGGTCCAATTATCCCCTTTTTCAAATAACCATTTATTTTCTGGTTTTTATAGCAAATACCACTTGTGAGTCTCAACAAATAGGGTTCATCAGGAACTGCCCCTGTTGGGATAGCCTGGGTTGGTATAGAATCGCCACCTTCAACAGAAACCGCTTCAATCCATAGCTTTTTCTGGTTTTCCAATAAAATCATCAAATCGGGACCTTTTTGTGATGCCTTATCCAATCGAAAGCCATTGTTTAACATTACATTTCCTAAATACATCTCCCACCAACGATCAACGGGGTGTATTTCAGCTTCACTTAAAAAATGTTTAAGGTTTGAACAATAAGGCATGAAACTTTTTAAAATCCTATTGAGATAGGCTGCTATTTCTTTTTCCTCGAGAGATCCCCCGAGAAAATTTCTGGGCCACTCCAATTTTTCCATTTCAAACTCAGACATTTGAAAGTCGCTTTTTGAATTTTTATAAAAATTTTGCGAATAACACCTTAATAGTTTCGATTGGAAGGAAGAAGGCCAACGGCTTATGGGTCAAGGGAATAAAGCCGTATTTCAAGTAAAAGGCCGAGGCTTTAGCGTCCTTGGCGTCCACCGCCACCGCGTAGATGCCTATCTCGTTTGAAACATTGATCGCCCTGCGGAAGGCATCCCACAAAAGCTCGGCCCCAATCCCTTGTCCCTGGTGGCTCTTGTCCACGGCCAGCCTTCCAATCCTCATGGCCGGAACGGGATAGCGGGGGAGGTGTTTGGAGTGGGTTTCGGGCAAAGTTTCGGTGTCGATTTCTGACGCACTGGCCGTGTAGTAACCCAAAATCTCTTTGCCGTCTTTTCCCAATGCCAGGAAGGTCTTGCCGATGTTCCGGTTGTGATTCTGCCGGGCGTATTTTTGGAGATAGTCGTTTAAGGCCGGTGTGCCGCAATCAAACGTCGTTAAATCCACATGGCGGGAAATGGGTTGGATGGTGAATTCGGCGGGGTTCAAGCGTACTTGTGTTTTTTCGCCAGTTCCATCAGTGCCTTATTAGGGCGGGGTGGGTTTTCCATCACCTTCATGAAGCGTTTCCATTCATCACCGGTAAGTGTGATCCGGTTTTGGGATTTCGCCTCACTGCGGCCTGGCTTCTCGCCTAAACCAAATACCGGGTCATTCTTAACCTTTGTTGGCTCAACGATGATATGGCTATTCTCCCAGCGAATCTCTGCGGACTGAACACCACGCAAGAATTTCTTGGGAATAAGTAAACCTTGGTTTTTCACTAGAGCTTTCATAGCTGAACCTTCCTTTGACCCTGATTATACACCAACCACTTTAGTCCGTCCTACCGTCCCGGCAAGACCGCCTGTTGCTTTCCTGGTTCCACGTCCTTTGATTTACGCCGTTTTCCCTGGGCCGCTTCATTGGATTTTTACGGAGAGGGCGAACCCCCCTATCGCTCTCACGCATCCGATCTTGATGCGGGGATTGGGGGGTTCGCCATCGGAGTTTTCAAAAAGCCAATGAAACGGCCCAAAAGTTCATTTTTTTAGTTCCATGGCGCGGAACTCTGAGTTCCATGGAAAGTTCTAAACCCGTTGATGGTTAATGGGAAAATTACTTCTCCAGTGTTTTTTCCTTCTCAATTCCCTTTATTTTCCTCCGCCGCTTTTGTGTCCTATGGGTGTCCTACGCAATCGTGTTTTACCGTGCTTGACCGTCGCTAACTGCCCTTGACCGCCACATACGAAAAAAGGCCCTGCCCGCGAAGTTTGAAAACACAACGCGGACAAAGGCCTTATTTTCTGTCGGGGACAACGATTTTAATTTTGGGAAACGCCGCGAAAGCCCTGGAAAAATTTCAAGTCCACTGCCTTACCAATTAGGACTAACCCTCCGATGGCCCCAATTGTAACCCCCAACGGGGGTCAAGTCAGGGGGCATATTGTAGCCAAATTGGAAAAGTGGGCAACCTATTATTCGGACTGGAGGATGGCGCCGGTCTGTGCCAGGACAACAACCTACGGATGGTACTCCGCTAATGCTTTCATTCCCTAGGGGGTCTCTGGGCCGTGAGTTTAGGAGAAGGAATTTTCCCTCAGTGTTAAAGAACCGGGGATGGTGAGCACCCCAAGGGAGTCGAACCTATTGTTCGCGGGCTTCAGGGAATACGGGCAAGGCAAAATCCTGTAGCGCCTTAACTACAATCTATAGGCCAGACCCCTGATATGTAGACCCCTGATATGTAATAGCCATTTCCAAAGTGGAACCAACTCCACCGATAGGCCGTTCTCTTTAATTATCTTTTCCTCGTCGTCGGTGATGATGACGAGGTGTTTGGCATCCAATTCTTTTTGGGCTGATCGAAGGCCCTCCATCTCCCTTTCCATGGTGCTGGAATCACGCGGATCAAAGGAAGCCTGGATGGCTTCATCCACCTTACGGCCTTTGCGGACGATGAAATCAACTTCCTTGCCTTGCTTGGATTTCCAGTAATAAACATCCAAGCCGCGCCTTTTCAGGTCCAGGAAAACAAGCGACTCAAGAATCTTCCCCTTGTTCCCCGAAAAATGGAATCCCACCGCGTCCGAGAGGCCCGTGTCCACGGGATAAAACTTAGGAGGGTTATAGATTTGCCTCTTGATGGAATAATCGAACAGGCTCAGCCGCATGAAAAGAAAGACGCTCTCAAACATTTCCAGGTAGTTCTTCACGGTGTTCGGGCTTTTCACCCGGATCATTTTTTTCATGCTGTCCAGGCTGAGGATCGCGCCGGGATTGGAGGCGAGGTAGAGGGCCAGTTCCCTGACTTCCCGCTGGTTCCGGACCGAGTGCCCGGCGATCACGTCACGATAGAGGATGTCCTTGAAATACTGGTCCAGCAGGCTTTCGTCCCCGATCTTCACCACCTCGGGAAATCCGCCGGTTTTGGCGTATTCGGACAGGGCCTTGCGGACCCGCGCCCGGTCCTCGCGCCGGAAAACGGCGCTTTTGCCCGGTTCCTTCCATCCCTTGAAGGCGAGGTATTCCCTGAAGGAAAAGGGAAAGTTGATCACTTGGCGGCTTCGCCCGGTGAGGGAAGTGGAAAGCTTTGAGCCGATCAGTTCGGTGTTGGAGCCGGTCACGAATATCTTGGAGTCCTCCAACTCATAAAGCCGGTTCAGCCAGCGTTCCCATCCGGGGACTTTTTGGACCTCATCCAGGAAAAACCAGCGCTTCCCGCCGGACCCCAAGACTTCATCGGCGGCTTCCAGGATTTTCTCAAAGTCGGAGGGTTTGAAGTCGGTAAAGCGCTCGTCCTCAAAATTCAGGTAAAGAATCCTGTTTTCGGCAATAGATCCCTTTTCCATCAGGTCCCCGGCCAAGAGACGGAGCAGGGAGGATTTCCCGCTGCGCCGGACCCCCACGATGGAAATAATTTCGCGTTGCCTCAGCCAGGAGGCTATCACTTCCTGCTTTTCCCGGCCCACCAGTCCGGTACGGCCCAGGAAACGTTCCCGGTGCAGGGCTAAAATATCTTTTAATTGAGACAGTTCCATGGGCCCCCCAATATGGCAATGCCATTATCAATTTATGGCTATATATTGCAATGGTATTGCAATATATTTTATAGGGTGGGGAAGCCGGCATTCGCCGCAGCCGATGAAAGGAGGCTGGCCTGCTTAGATGCTTTTCGAACTTCGTTCGATAATATGGAAAGCTGGCCAAGTCATTTTCATCCATAAAATCTTTTGAAAGGAAAAAATGGCTGACTTGTCCGAATTGGAAGAGGCCCTTAAGGAATTAAAAAAGCTGCGCCTAGAGAACGCCGAATTAAGAAAGCGTTTAGGCCTTACGCCCACCGCCGTTTCCGAAAGCCCCGCTGATTATTCCACAGAAACACCCTTGCCCCCACCATTGCCCTCCGAGCCCTTGCCCAAAGTGGATTCCCATTCCGCCAGCCAGGAAAAGATCAACCTTTTCCGCATCCTCTTTAAGGGCCGGGAGGATGTATACCCGGCCTTGTGGATCAACTCGGCCACCGGCAAAAAAGGATATTCCCCGGTTTGTGAAAACCCTTGGGTTGGGAAAGGGAAGCCCAAGAAATACCTTCCCTTGACCGACCAAGTGGTTGAGGAACACTTGTCCGGCAGGAAAACCATCGGAGTTTATCCGTTGTTGAGGGACAACACCTGCTGGTTCCTGGCCTGCGATTTCGACAAGGCCGGATGGGAATTGGACGCCTCAGCCTACCTGCAATCCTGCGCTTCCTACGGCATTCCCGGCTACCTGGAAAAGTCCAGGTCGGGTAATGGAGGCCATGCCTGGGTTTTCTTTTCCGCGCCCGTCCCCGCCGTATCCGCCCGGCAGCTGGGCCTTCGCCTCTTAAGGGACACCATGGAAAAGAGGGCCGAGGTGGACTTGGCGAGTTACGACCGGTTTTTCCCCAACCAGGATTTCATGCCAAGGGGCGGTTTCGGGAACCTGATCGCCCTTCCGCTCCAAAAACAGCGCCGGGAACTGGGGTGCACCGAGTTTTTAGAGGCGCAAGACCCGGAATTAAAACCCTCTACCGACCAATGGGCTTTCTTGAGTTCAGTGAGGCGGTTAAACCCCGTCCAATTAACCGAGTTGCTGGATAAGGTTCCACCCATCGAAGTCGGCCCCCAAACCGTGACCCAAGCCGTCCCGATGATCCTCAAGAAAAAATACCCGGCCCCGGCGTTGGTCCGGTGCGTCTTGGACGCCTCCGTCAGCGTTGAGAAATCGGGGCTTCCTCCCTGGCTTTTGTCCCAGTTGAAGCACCTGGCTTCCTTGCACAACCCGAAATTTTATAGAAAACAAAACATGAGGTTCTCAACCTATGGAATTCCCAGGTTTATCCGCTGTTATGACGAAGATGCCGCCTACCTGCACTTCCCGCGCGGCACTTTAGAGGATTTGAGGAAGATACTGGAAGAAGCCGGGAGTTCCGTGGAGATAAAAGATACCCGGCTAATCCATGACGCCTTAAAACTGAAGTTCCAGGGGGAACTGACCGCCAACCAGGAAAAGGCCATGCGGGAAGTATTGAAGCACGAAACAGGGGTCTTGGTCGCGCCTCCGGGCGCCGGTAAAACCGTGATGGGCTGCTACGCCGTGGCCCAACGCAACATGCCCACCCTTATTCTTTCCCACCGCAAACCCATCCTGGACCAATGGCGCGCCCAGTTGAAAAGAATGCTTGGCCTGAAACCCCGCCAAATCGGCCAGGTCGGAGGGGGCCGCAAACGATCCACCGGAAGGGTGGATTTAGCCATGATCCAGAGCCTCAAGCGCATGGAGGACCTGAGGGAATTCTTCTCCCGCTACGGCTTTATCCTGGTGGACGAATGCCACGTCCTGCCCGCCGTGACCTTCGAGCAGAACATCAAGCAGGCACCGGTAAGGTACGTCCTGGGCCTGACGGCGACTCCCATCCGCCGGGATGGGCTTGATGATTTGATCTTCATGCAATGCGGCCCGTTGCGTTACCGCATGGCCGAAACCAGGGAAGGCTTGGAAACCGCGCTTAAAGTCCGTCCCACTCCTTGGGGATGATGGGTTAGTTGCTTACTCAATTTTGGCAAATCCCGGGTTGCCTCGTATTTCCCCCCCTGAAAGAGGGGAAGAAGGGGGAGTTAACCTTTCCCGGCCCTTTAACAAAGGCTAATACCCCCCTCACCCCTTTTTTTCAAAGGGGGGAATGATCTTCCGTAAGTGCTTTTTGACGAAGTTGGGTCCCTTACCCGTAAAATCTTCCGCTCCCATGACGGTTCAGCGGCCTTAAAAAGTTCTTCCCCGGATTGAATCCCACGAGGAGCCCTTCCAGCCGCGGATGATGCCGCTGTCCCCGCACTTTGGGCAGGACCATTGGATTTCGCCGTTGTTTTCCGGGATTAAAACCTCAACCGCGGTTCCGCAATATCCCTTATCCGGAAGGCCGGGGCAAAGAATCGCCGACAGGACCGAAGTTTTTGCGCCCAGAAGGCTTCCCAAACGGGCCACTTGCCCGAAAAATTCCGTTCTTTCCGTTCGGCGGTCCCCCATCTCCGGCGGCGGCATGTGGGTCATGTCCGTGATCCAAGGCATTTTTTAATTCTCCTTAATTCCACTTCCTTATTTTGGGCCGGCCAGATCCTTCAACAGCCGGGTCATGCGCTCCAGCGTTCCGGCATCCGGCAAGGGCAGCCTCAAGTACCGTCCGCCCGTTTGGGGATCTGTCGCCACGAAGGAGGAAAGGACCGGGGATCCGGGCTTCCCCTTTTCCCCTTCCCGCAGGGCGGATCCCAGTTTTTCCATAAAATCAATGCCCGCTTCCAACAACTCGTTCCAGGACTGGGCGGACGACACGGGGGCCATGGAACCCGGGTCCGGTTTGCCGGCGGCGGACGCCGGAACGGGCTTTTTCCCGGTTCGCCCGGGCGTGTCGCGGCGTACGGTTTCGGGTCCGGCTTCCCGGGCGCCGGGGGATGCCCCCCCGTTCACGGGCGCCGTTGAGGCTTCCGATGCCTTTTCCACGGTTTCCATGAAGCGGTTCAGGCTTCCGCCTTGTCCCAGCGACACCTCATCCTCGCCGCCGTCCAAAACGCCCGCGAAGACCGATCTTTTGAAGGAAAGAATGGACAAAATACCCTGTTCGATGCCGCCTTCGGCGATGAAATGCACCACCCGCACGGGCCGCTTCTGGCCCAGGCGGTGCACCCGGCCGATGCGCTGCTCCAAGATGGCCGGATTCCAGGGTTGGTCCATGTTGACGATGACCGAGGCATTCTGCAGGTTCAACCCCGCGCCGCCCGCGTCCGTGGAAAGGAAAAGCCGGCAGGCGGGGTCCTCCTTGAAGCGCCTCACCCTTTCGGCCCTTTCCTTGGCCGTGAGGCCCCCGTGGAACAGCACGTGGTTCCAGGGCTTCCCCTTGATCCGGCGTTCGATCAGCTGATGGGTCCCCAGCCACTGGCTGAAGACCACCGCCTTGATGCCTTCCTCCTCGAAGGCCTCGTCCAGCAGGGTCGCCAGTTCGCCGGCTTTGCTTCCATGGTCCGTCTTGTGGTCGACCAGGTAGGTGCTGTTGCAGACCATGCGCATGTTCTGCAACCCCGCCCTTAAGCGCATCTGGTCCGCCTCGGTCAGGAACCTGTTCCTTTTCCATTTCGCCACGATGCGCGCCACCCTGTCCCGGTTTTCCCCGTGGATGCCGGCCTGGGGCTTGGTGAGGGGCACGAAAAACTTCTTTTCCAGGCGTTGGGGCAGGTCGCCCAAAACATCCTTCTTGGCGCGCCGGACCAGGATGGGCTTGAGGGTTTCGGCGATCCGGGACAGGTTCCGGTAACCGGTCACCCGGCCGTGGTCGTCCACTATTTGGTGGGCGGCCAGGAAGCGGAAGGAAGGCCCCAGGTGATAGCGGTCCACGAACTCCACGATGGAATGAAGCTCCTCCAGGCGGTTTTCCAGGGGCGTCCCAGTGAGGACCACGGCGTAGTCCGACTCCAGTTTCTTGGCGGCCTTGGCCGCCCGGGTGCGCCAATTCTTGATCCGCTGGGCTTCGTCCAGGACGATGAGCCCCGGGTCCCAACCCGAGATGGCCCGGAGGTCCCGGTGCAGCACGTCGTAATTGACGATCTTGTAAAAGCCGGGGGAAGCGTAGGCGGCCCGCCGGGCCGTCATGCCGCCGCCCACCACCACGGCTTCCCGGCCCGTGAACCTGGCGATCTCATCCTTCCATTGGTGCTTCAGGGAGGTCGGGCAGACCACCAGGGCCCGTTCCAAGCCGCCCGTTTTGGCGAGTATTTCCGCCGCCGCGATGGCTTGGATGGTCTTGCCCAGCCCCATCTCGTCGGCGATCAGGCAGCGCCCGGCGCGCGCCGCGAAGAGGGCCCCCTCCCGTTGATAGGGATACAGGCTTGCTTTGAGGAGCCCGTCGAAAGCGGAGCTTTCCGGCCCCCTGGGAAAGGCTTCCGCGACGCGGCGCCTCCTGCCCTCGTTGTCCAGCACTTGCGCCGCGTGACGGAGCGCTTCGGGATCGAAGCGGCAGTCCACGCCCGCCCGGCGCGTTTCCTCCCGGAAGGAGGCCAGCCTCCCGTAGGCCGCAGGCCTCAAGACGCCCTGGGAATCGAAAATCCCGGAGGCGAATCCTTCCAGGCGTTCCGGGAAAGCAGGGCCCTTGCGCAACACCACCTCCCGGACCCCCGTGTAACGCAGGTAAACTTCCGAGTAATCGGGGCGGAATCCCCCCTGGAGGATGGAACGGTTCCTCCGGTCGCGGCGGATGAAGTGAAGGACCCGCTCAATGTGCTTGCAGGTCCCCAGGCCGTTGACCAGGTAGTCCGGGCAGGTACAGCGGTTGTCCCCGGGATGGGGGCTTCGGATCACGACCCGGTAACGGCCGCCCGTGGCGGGGTTCGACACGGCGTACTCGCAGAAAACCCGCTCCTTGCCGGTACGGACCACGCGCAGTTCCTGGGACAGGGAATCCTCCCGGCGCATGGCCGCCTGCCATTGATCCAGGGTCATTCCCTCGGGCGGTTTGTAACGGGAAACCGGGGATGGAACCCGTCGTTTTTTCGGCGTCCCGCGGATTCCCTTCCCGGCTCCCATGCTTACCTCCAAGCCCTTCATTTCATCCGTTTTTTTGACCTTCGTCACCCAACCAAAACCTCAATGATACCGCCGTTTCTTCCGCCTTCCCCTTTTTTTCGCTTCGGCGAAGCGGGCGGCGACTTCACGGCGGAACATTTCAAATACCGCAAAATCAATCCCATCCCTTTTGAGAAGGTTGAGGAAGGCCCCATCATCCCCGGCGGGAAGCCTTCCGGCCTCGATCATCAGCCTTATTTTCTCAAGGAACGTCCATGGCCTCCCGTCCGGCATCAACGGTTCCCCCGGCTTGGGCTTAATGAATCCCTCGTCCATATTTCCCATTTTCTCCAAAAAATTAGGTGGGCCCGGCGTCATCGTCGCCCGATCAATCCCTCGCGGCTTCCGGAAGGGCCAGCCCGATCCGGTCATCCTCCAATCCGGAAACAAATTCTCGGGCGGCCTCCCGCATTTTCCCATCCTTGAATTCGCGCCATTTTTCCAATAGGCCGGGATAATCCCGCAAGGCGTCCTTGAACCCCCGGAAAGGATGGTTCCTCCCGAGGGCATCCCATAGGTGTTTCGAGGCCTTGGGCTCCTTAACCGTTTGCGCGAACCGCCCCATGTGGGTGAAACTTTCCCGGGAATCCATGCGGGGAATGGAAACGAACCGGTCATGCCCTTGGAGCACTTTCCGGGCCCATTCTTCCTCCGCCGGGTCCCATTCCGCCGCGCCGTCCCCGTCCTCATCCCCGTCTTCCACGGCGGATAAAACCTCCCCGGGCAAAAAAACAACCCCGCCGGTGTGCTTGTCCAGGTAAAAGAAACGGTCAATTCCGTTGCTTTGATCCTCCATGGCCATGGAGATAGCACCCTCGTCCACATAAACTCGGATTTTAGCGGGCCGCCCATGCCCATGGTCCATGTTGAGGCGGCCATCGGCGTAAAGGCCTTTGTCGCCGGGATGTTCCGGGCAGCTCCCGTTGCGGCGGCAATCCGGGCAGTTCCCATCCATGGTTGACTCCTTTTCCTGCGGGGGGATCCGGGTCGGGGAAAGAACGGCTTCGCCGGCGGTCATTCGGTTCCCCCCGCCTAAACACGGAGGGACAAAATGGGTACGGTAAGCCCGTTCAATAGCCGGATCACCGCTTTTGCTGAACCGAAGTTCCCGCTTGGGTCCCTGTCCCCAATTGCGGTAGGCCGTTTCCCTGGACTTCAATCCCTCACGGGCGGCCCAGGAGCGGAAGACCTTCATGGCCCGGGAGATTTTGCCCAAACCCGAACCCGCCGCCCTTTCCAAATACGGGATCCCCCCAAAACGCCAATCCCCGACCTGTTTTTTCGTCAAGAACCCAATGCCCGTCAAGACATCAATGGCGCTCACGCATTGGAGGCCGGCCAACGCCCGCTGGGCGGCCTGGATGACGCGCGTCTCGATGCTTTTTTGGGCTTTGGTTTGGGAAGCCATGGGTTCCAATTTTAGCCCCGGCTCAACGGGAAAAAAGCGAAAAGCATCCGGTGGAATGTCATCCGGCTTCAAAGGCGGGGCCCAGCCGTGTACTTGGACGGGGTTTTACCGGCCAAGTGGCGGCCCGGTGGCCGGCCCCTCAATTTTAGAGTCCCCCATCGGGGATCCGTAAACCCCTCGCCTTTAGGCGAAGGAAGTAGAAAGGATAGGCCAGGCCCATTTGTGCTTCAGGCTAAAGGTGTTCACCCGGTGACCCCCCCCAGCCGCGTTGGAAATGCAGGGATTATGACCCCGGTGAACACCCTTTTGTGCCCCGCTGAACGCTGTTTGCACTCCGCTGAACGCCGTCCATGCCCTGGTGAACGCTGTTTGCGCCCCGCTGAACACCCCGCCCGGTGGCTGGTTTTAGAGAATCTCCAAAAACCAGGGGTTACCCGCCCCCTCCCAGGGCGCGGTTTTTGAGAGTCTCAAAAAACCAGGGGTTACCCGGCCCCCACCCAGGGCTAGGTTTTTGAGAGTCTCAAAAAATCAGGGGTTAACTGGCCCCTTCCCAGGGCTAGGTTTTTGAGAGTCTCAAAAAACCAGGGGTTAACTGGCCCCCACCCAGGGCTAGGTTTTTGAGAGTCTCCAAAAACCAGGGGTTGTCCAGCCACCTCCCAGGGCGGTAGTGACTCAGTTTGAAATCGGGAAACCTAACGCCACCCCTCACCCTACCCTCTCCCGCAAGGGGCGAGGGTTTTTGCGGGTTTCCCCCCCCTCTCCCTTGAGGGGAGAGGGTCGGGGTGAGGGTGCAGTGGATTTTCCATCAAACTGATGCACTACCCCCAGGGCAGGGTTTTGGAGAATCTCAATCGCCCGCTGAGCACCCCCGGCCGCGTTGGAAATACAGGGATTATGAGCCCGCTGAACACTCCGCTGAACACCCTGCCCGCTGAACGGGCTGGTCAAGCCGAGGGTGTCCATCCGGTGTCCCAAGTGCAAGGGGTTCTGGAAGAAGCGGTTTGTTAAGAACGAATTGGTGGAACAAAGGGAATCGTTGGAAACCGTCGAAAGGACCGACGAAGGGACTATCTTCTCCAATAGCCCTTTTGAGCCGAACCATGGCTATGAGGTCAAACGGCTGGAACAAGTGAGGATGGTGCAGGAAACCACCCGCGATTTTTGGGAATGCAAAGACCCGGTATGCGGCCACCAGTGGACCACCGAGGAATATTCGGAATATGAAGGTCAATTGGAAGCTTGATTACCTTATTGCCAGGATTGATATGCGCTGTTAGCATACTTGCGTATACCAACAATGGCGGCCTTCATCCAATGGAAAACAACTCCTTTGAAATCCCCCGATTGACCGACGATGGCCTTTGGGCGCCTTCAATAAAAGCCCATTCGTTGAAAAAATACCAAGCCATCAGTTACTACCTGAAAATCTTCAGCACAAGCATGAAAGACAAGTGGGATAACCGGGTTTATATAGACCTGTTTTCCGGCGCGGGACGGTCCAAGGTGGAGGAAGAGGGGACATTTGTGCCAGGTTCGCCCTTATTGGCTTTGGATGTCGATGA
This sequence comes from candidate division FCPU426 bacterium, assembly GCA_030041545.1. Taxonomy (GTDB): domain Bacteria; phylum Oederibacteriota; class Muellerivitia; order Muellerivitales; family Muellerivitaceae; genus JAJPJW01. Next base: position 21,136 of record JASHNQ010000033.1, read on the forward strand.
CCGGTTCGATAAATATATTTTCTGTGAGAAAGAACCTGATTTATGCGACGTTTTGACCAAACGGGCATCACTTGTTTGCGCTCCTGAGAAGTTTAAAATTATTCAAGGAGACGTTAACCAGAACGTTGAGACGATCCTTCAGGAGATTCCAAAATTTGGAAAAGGTAAATCCTGCCTTTCGTTCTGCCTGGTAGACCCTTTCGGCATCAGGGACATTAAGTTTGAGACGATCAAACGGTTGTCCGAACTTTACGTTGATTTTTTGGTCTTAATCCCTACTGGCTTTGACGCCAACCGAAACCAGAGTGATTACCTGAGCCCCGACAACACTTCACTGGATGAATTTTTCGGTGACCAAAACTGGCGCGTGGAATGGGAAAAAATAAAGGCTAAAAAAACCAAGGATTTTGCCTTGTTCGTCCTGGATTATTTCTGTGAAAAAATGCGGGGTCTCCGTTATCTTTATGAAGGCCCGGAAGATTCCATGCGGGTCACCATCGAAGAAAATAACGTTCTTCTATATCATTTGATGCTTTTTAGCCGGAAACCATTGGGCCAGCGTTTTTGGAGTGATACCAAAAAGAACATCAGCCCCCAAATGGGTTTTGATTTTTAAGGAGTAAAAATGGCGGAAATTTCCACCATCGAATGGACTAATTCCACTTGGAATCCCGTGACGGGCTGCCACAAGGTCAGCGCCGGCTGCGCGAATTGCTATGCGGAGCGATTCGCAGAAAGATGGCGCGGCGTGCCAGGGCATCCTTATGAACAAGGTTTTGATTTGAGGACTTGGCCGGACCGTTTGAACCTACCCTTAACCTGGAAGGAACCACGGACGATCTTCGTTAATTCTATGTCCGACCTTTTTCACCAGGACATTCCTTTAAAATTTCTGAAGCAAATTTTTGAGGTGATGAACAAGGCTCATTGGCACCAATTTCAGGTCTTAACCAAAAGGGCCGACCGGCTTGAGAAGCTCAGCCCTAGTCTTGAATGGACACCCAATATCTGGATGGGAGTAAGCGTCGAGTCGGAGAAATTTATCTACCGTATACGTTCCCTTAAAAAGACAAGGGCCAAAACAAAGTTCCTTTCCTTGGAACCCTTGTTAGGACCGCTTCCAAACCTGCCATTGAAAGGCATTCATTGGGCCATCGTGGGGGGCGAGTCTGGTCCCGGAGCAAGGCCTATGGAAAAAGAGTGGGTTTTGGATATTCAAAAACAATGCCGAAAGGCCAAGGTGCCGTTTTTCTTCAAGCAATGGGGTGGCGTTTGGAAAAAGAAAAATGGGCGAGAGTTGAATGGGAGGACGTGGGATCAGATGCCAAAGTCTCAGCAGAAAAAGGAATCAATTTTAACCAAACGATAAAAATTAAAAGGCAAACAAATTGGAATTTACCCAAGAAACACTTTTAGTATTAAAAGCTCTTGCTGATTATCAAATGAAAGAAAATGACCCGAATAAAGGACATTATCAACTTAACGGTGAACAGCTTCAAAAAATAACTAAACTTCATCTTTCGTTCATGAACGATGCAGTGGAAATATTAAGGGAAAGTGGATTGGTTGAAGTTATACGAGGACTGGGTTCATATCCATATTCCTTTGTTATGGCAGAACTTACTCCGAAGGGAAGATTTCTATTAAAAAAAATAAATGAAGAATCACAAACTAAAGAAAGTATGGAAGAAAAAGAGCCGAAAATTCAAAAAATTCAACGAGCTTTGAATCCGGTTGGCTCACCTTATGGTTTTGGGGATGAGGATTGGGAATACATCGAGGTTCAGAAAAAAGATGGAAATAAACTCAATGTTGTTTTTGGTTTGCAATGGAAGTCAACGGTTTATGAAACCGATAGTCTTGTTGCAAATATTAAAAAACACTTCGAGGATGCTATTGAAATTTACAGAAGCAGGTCCGGTTCATTACCGATAACTCTTAATTTCAAACAATTAGCTGCTGGCTTTGGGGAACATCTTTTTAACCAGATCGCGCGAGACGTCATATCGTCTGATGTTGCGGTCTTTGAAACTTCTGATAAGAATCCAAACGTAATGATTGAAATGGGTGTTGCACTAACGTGGGGTGTAAGGGTACTTCCTATCAAAAGGGAAGATAAGGAAAAACCCCCTTCTGATATTTCTGGCCAAACGTGGGCTGATTATAAAAATAATGGAGATAATGCAAAAACTTTTACAGAGTCAGAGTTTCAAGAAAAGCTTATTGCAATGATTGATAGGGCAATTAAGAAGAAAGGTTGAAAATTGGCCGAACTTATTTGGGATGGGAAATACAAAAACGGAAAAAAAGTAGCGCCCGTCCGAATCGCCCTGCCTTTTCAAACCATCGAAACCAGCAACAATGGAAATGGAGCGGTGAAATAGGACCGGTTTACCGTTGTTACATAGACGAAATGGGGCATCATCACAATCCTTCCACGGCCCAACCCCAAGACAGATTCCTGACCCTTGCTGGCTGCATTTTTAAGATTCATCCGGATTATGAGGACGCCGCAAGGGCGGCAGCCGTCTTTAAGGAAGAATACTGGCCCAACCGTAACCCTGACAACCCCGTCATTTTTCACCGGGAAGATATCCTCTATAAACGCGGCGCTTTCGGAATTCTTGCCGACGCGAAGGTTAAAGAGGGGTTTGATGCCGATCTTTTAGGATTCCTCCAACGGCTTAAAATGGTTCTTATCGTGGTGATCCTGGATAAGCAAGCACACAAGGAAAAATATATCAACGCCGATGAGTGTTATAGCTGGTGCCTGGAAATGCTTTTGCAACGGTATATCGGTTTTTTGCATTTTGTCGCGGGTCAAAAAGGCGACGTGATGGCGGAGGCGAGGGGAAAGATTGAAGATAGGACGACCATGGCCCGGTACAAGAGCATTTATACCGAGGGCGGAATGTTTCTTGATAAGGAAAGGGCGCAATCCTGTTTGACGTCCAGGGAAATTAAAATTAAGCCAAAATCGGCGAATATTCTGGGTCTCCAAGTCGCGGATTTGGTTGGCCCCGCGGTCCAAAGAAAAATCCTGGTGGAGAAAGGTTTTCAGGGCGATTTTGAGGGAACATTCCACAGGAAAGTCTATCAAGCCATCGAAGGGAAACTGAACCGGAACCAATCTACGGGCAGGGTGGAGAGTTACGGGGAGATTTTCGCGCCTTAACAGGATGCTGAAAAATGATTTTTCATCCTGTTAAAGACAGGAAAGGGGAGGCTTACGCCTCCCTCAGCCTCCTGCGAGATTTCTTACGAAAACTCCCCCTCCAGCAAAGCTGGATTAGTGATACTTATAATACGAATTCTTTAGAGTGTCAAATAGCGCCAAGTGGCGGTGGAAAGTATTAAAAAGGCCACAAAAGGGGTGACTTTTGGCCGAACTTATTTGGGACGGGAAATACAAAGACGGTAAAAAAGTAGCTCCTGTCCGAATCGCCCTGCCTTTTCAAACCATCGAAACCATCAACGAAAGCACCCAAGACCGTCAGCAATCCCTGGATATGTTTGCCAGCGGGCGGGACATGGGTTGGAAAAATCGACTGATTTGGGGTGATAAAAAATATGTTCTCCCATCATTACTGGAAGAATTTTCTGGAAAAGTGAAGCTTATTTATATTGATCCGCCATTTAATACAGGTGCTGACTTTTCATTTACAGCAACAGTTCCAGAAAATTCAGGAATGGATGAGGACGAAGCGGCCAGCTTTTTGAAAGAACCGTCAGTTTTAGAGCAAAAAGCTTATAGGGATACATGGGGACGTGGTCTGGATTCTTATCTTCAATGGTTTTACGAAACAGCACTTCTTCTTCGCGAACTCTTGTCAGAGGAAGGAAGCATTTATGTGCATTGCGATTGGCATGTTAATAGTTACTTACGGACAGTGTTAGATGAAGTGTTTGGGAAAGATAATTTTCTAAATGAAATTTATTGGAAGCGAAAAACTGGAAGCAGTAGTGAGATAGGCAAAGGTACTTCGCGTTTTGGTAATGATGTTGACAGCCTGTTGTTCTATTCAAAAACAGAAATGCTTACTTTCAATACACAATATGTTGAAAACGACCCGGAATACATTCGCAAATTTTTTCGACACCGAGACCCTGATGGCCGTCTTTACCGAATAGATAACCTAGCTAATCCGGCATATAGGCCAAACCTTATTTATGAATATAAAGGTTACAAACCACCCAAGAACGGTTGGGCCATTTCAAAAACGTTAATGGAACAATGGGACAAAGAAGGGAGATTATATTTTCCAAAAGATAAAGATGGACGTATCCAAAGAAAAAGATACCTAGACGAATTAAAAGGGCAGCCGTTGGCAAATCTCTGGAATGACATTTTGCCTGTTTCGTCGCAATCTGATGAACGCATCAATTATCCAACTCAAAAGCCAGAAACTCTGCTTGAACGAATTTTGAATTCGTCATCGAATGAGCAAGATTTAATACTCGATTGTTTTTGTGGAAGTGGAACTACAGCCTCTGTGGCTGAAAGATTAAACCGTCGCTGGATTACTTGCGATTTGGGCCGCTATGCAATTCATTCAGCCCGTAAAAGGCTTCTTTCTGTTTCCGGCCTAAAACCTTTTGTGATTCAAAACCTCGGCAAGTACGAACGCCAAGCATGGCAAGCCGCTGAATTTCCCGAACCAAAAAAACAGGCCGAAAAAGAGCAGAACTACCGTCGATTCATCCTCGATCTATATAAGGCCGAACCCGTAACAGGCTTTTCATGGCTTCATGGAGTCAAAAAAGACCGTATGGTTCATGTGGGAGCCGTGGATGCTCCGGTTACTTTGGCCGATGTGAAGGCCATTGCAGCAGAAACCTGGAAATCCGTGGGCATGGGCAAAGGCGCTCCCCCAAAGGCAATAGTGGACATTTTGGGGTGGGATTTCGCCCTGGAAGTCAATGAGGTCGCCAAACAAATTGCCGCTGAATCCGGGGTTGAAGTCCATTTCAAAGTCATTCCCCGTGAAGTCCTGGACAAAAAGGCCGTCGAACAGGGTGACGTGAAGTTTTTCGAGCTGGCTTCCTTGGCCGTGGATTTAAAAACCGAAGGCTTGGAAGCGACGGTCAAACTCAAGGATTTCGTCATTGTTCCCGACTACGTGCCCGAGGACGTTCAGAAGGCCATCAAGCATTGGTCCCAATGGATTGACTATTGGGCCGTAGATTGGGACTACAAGAACGACACCTTCCACAACCAATGGCAAAGCTACCGTTCCCGCCAAAATCCCGACCTTGAACTGACCACCACCCATACCTATGAGGCTCCGGGTGAGTATTCGGTGGTGGTGAAGGTTATTGATATCCTCGGAAACGACACCACCAAACTGATGAAGGTCCATGCCGGTCCTCAGTCCAATCGTTCAAAGAGACCGGTATAGTCTTTAGGACAGGTATCCGATGCCAAAACCAAAAAGAAATAACAATCAGGCGCATCCCGCTATGAAGGAAAACCAGGCCATTGAGTGGAAGGAATCCTGGCGGGACGAATACCTCAAATGGATTTGCGGCTTCGCCAACGCCGAGGGCGGCAAGCTGGTGATTGGGCGGGATGACCGGGGAAATGTCACCGGGATTTCCGGCGTTCAGAAACTGTTAGAAGATATTCCGAACAAAGTCCGCGACATCCTGGGAATCCTGGTGAAGGTCAACCTTCGGCAACAGTCGGGGAAGGACTACCTGGAAATTGTCGTGGAGGCCCACCCTTATCCTGTCAGCTATAAAGGCGAATACTTCGCCCGGAGCGGCAGTACCCTTCAAACCCTGAAAGGTTCGGCTTTAGACGGGTTTCTTTTGAAGAAACAGGGTAAGCATTGGGATGGCGTTCCGGTTCCCCGCGCCAATATCAAAGACCTGTCCCGGGCGGTGATTAACGAATTCCGAAAGAAGGCGCGCGAAAGCGAACGCTTGGAACCGGCTATCTTGCGGGAACCAACGCCCGGTTTGATTGAAAAACTCCACTTGCGGGAAGGCCAATACCTGAAAAGAGCCGCCGTTTTGTTGTTTCACCCGGAGCCGGAAGAATTCGTGGCCGGGGCTTTAGTGCAGATCGGCTTTTTCGAGACGGACGCCGACCTGCTTTACCAAGACAGGGCGCAGGGCGATCTTTTTACCCAGGTGGACAAGACGATTGATTTGCTTTCCACGAAATACCTGAAAGCGGGAATCAGTTACCGGGGTCTTCAACGGCTGGAACGGCTTCCCGTGCCTGAGGCGGCCTTGCGGGAAGCCGTCCTGAACGCGGTCATCCACAAGAATTACGCCGTTTCCGCTTCCATCCAGATCAGCGTTTATAACGACAAGTTGATGATATGGAATCCCGGCGAGCTTCCCCCGGCTTGGACGGTGGAAAAACTCAAGAGCAAGCATTCCTCCCAGCCCTTCAACCCGGACGTGGCAAACGCCTTTTTCCGCGCCGGGATGATCGAGGCTTGGGGACGGGGAATCGAGCGCATCCTGGACGCTTGCCGGGAAGCGGGAACACCCGAACCCAGTTTCCGGTACGATCATGGCGGTCTTTGGGTGGAATTTAAGTTTTCCCGTGGGAAAAGATCAAAGCCCGGCCTAGCCCAGCCGAAATCCGGTACTAGTTCAGTACCAGTCCAGTACGAGTTCCAGTACCGGTCATTGGAGGGCCGTATTCTTGATCTTTTGGGCGAAAGAGCAATGTCCGTCTCCGCTCTTTCACGACGCTTAGGGCAAAAGAAAGTTTCCGGCCAGTTGAAGACAGTTTTGGGCGCCCTGTTAAAGCGAAAATTGATTGAGTTCACGATTCCCAATAAACCCAACAGCCGTTTGCAACAATACCGCGTGACCGGTAAAGGCAAAGGCCACCTCATTTCATTATCGGAAGCCAAACCATGAGAAAAACCACCGGACGTAAAAAAAAGGCCGATGGCCAGGTCGAATTATTGGACGTAACCGGGCACCTGAAAACGGCTCCTTGCGTTCCTGCCTTGCGGGAGGTTGTTAAGGCTTGGCGGGCCGGGGGGTACAAGGGCACTACCCAAACCACCCAACAGCTTTTGAATTATTGGTTCGAGACCGACCACAAGATGCCCAACGGCAGGGTCTTTCAATACCATTCCTCCCAAAGGGAGGCCATGGAAACGCTGATCTTCGTTTGGGAATACGAGAAGGTCCGCACCCGCAAGGCCCTTTTGGAACGCTACGCGGCGAACCTGAAAAACCTCCGCCTACCCACCTACGACGACTTTGCCCGTTACTGCGTCAAGATGGCGACGGGGTCCGGCAAGACCAAGGTGATGTGCCTGGTGGCCGCGTGGCAATTCTTCAACGCCCAATGCGAGGAACCGGAGGAAGCCAGGCAGTACGCCAAGACCTTCCTGGTGGTGGCCCCCAACGTCATTGTTTTCGAGCGGCTTAAGACGGACTTCGAGGGTGGCCGCATTTTCAGGGCCGACCCGGTGATTCCACGGTTCTTTGAAATTTTTTGGGATTTTGATTGCGTCATGCGCGGGGATGGCGAAAGGGCTCATAGTGCCGGGGCGTTGTTCCTTACCAACATCCAGCAGTTTTACGAGCGGGTGCCGGTGAAGTATGACGAGCCGGAAGAAATGACGGCGGTCTTGGGCGAGAAGCCGGCCTTAAAGAAGCTGGAAATAACCGATTTCACGGAACGAATCGGCATCCGGGGCGGCAACCTAGTGGTTATCAATGATGAGGCCCACCATACTCATGACGAGGAAAGTGAGTGGAACGGTGTCATTCGGCGGCTACATGAAAAGACCCCTTTGACCATGCAGGTGGACTTTTCGGCCACGCCGCGCTTCCAGAAGGGGCAGTTGTTCCCCTGGACCATTTCGGACTATCCCTTGAAGCAGGCCATCCTGGACGGCATCGTGAAGCGCCCGGTCAAGGGCATTGCCCATATCCAGGAAGCCCGTTCCCAAACCGCCAGTGTGCGCTATAAGGCCTTCCTGACGGCGGGAGTGGAGCGGTGGCGGGAATACCAGCAACAGCTTGTCCCCCTTAAAAAGAAACCAATTCTTTTCATCATGCTCAACGACACCGCCGAGGCGGACGAGGTGGGGGATTGGCTAATGACGGCCTATCCCAAGGAATTCGGAGGCGATAAAACGCTCATCATTCATACGGACAAGTCCGGCGAGGTTTCCAAGGCCGAGTTGGACCAAGCCCGCAAGATTGCCAGGGATGTGGACAGCGATACCAGCCCGGTCAACGCCATCGTGAGCGTCTTGATGTTGCGGGAGGGCTGGGACGTGCAAAATGTGACCGTGGTGGTGGGCTTAAGGCCCTACTCCTCCAAGGCCAATATCCTTCCCGAACAGGCCATTGGGCGTGGGTTGAGGCTGATGTTCCGGGGCCACGGTAACGGCTATACCGAGCGGGTGGACGTTATCGGCAACAAGAAGTTTATTGAGTTCGTGGAGGACTTGGAAAAACTTGAGGACATGAAGCTGGACAGCTTCGAGATCGGCAAGGACAAACTGAAAATCGTGTCCATCATGCCCGACCCGGAAAAAGGCAAATTTGACATTGGCCTGCCTATCCTATCGCCTATCCTCGTTCGCAAGAAAAGCCTGGCCGAGGAAATCGCCGGGCTGGACGTGACCCAATTCAAGACCCCGAAGATACCCATTAAGAAAGGCGACACGGACGAAACCACCTTCAAGTACGAGGGTTACGACTATATTACTTTGGTCAAGGAAGTGGAGCGGGAATATAAGATCCCCGAACCCCAGACGCCCCAGGAGGTCATTGGCTATTACGCCCGGATGATTTCCAACGAGGTCAAACTGCCTTCCCAATTCGCGGCCTTAGTGCCCAAGATCACCGAGTTTTTCCAGAAGAAGGCTTTCGGCAGGGAGGTGGACCTTCATGAGCCGGAAATATTGAAAGCCATGTCCACGCCCGTTGCCCAATACGTCTGCAAGGACGTTTTCAAGAAAGAACTGCAAAGCAAGGTGGTGGCCGAGCAGGAGCCGAAACTGGAAGGGGCCGACCGGCTGCTTTCCACCCTCCAAGCCTTCCCGTGGAGCAGGCCCACCTTAGCGGGCAAGAAATGCGTCTTGAACCTGGTTCCTTGTGAGAACGACTTCGAGCTGGCCTTTGCCCGCTTCCTGGACCACGCCGAAGACGTGAAGGCCTTTTCCAAGATTCCGCAGAATTTCGGCTTTTCGATTGAATACACCGACGGCAATTTCAACCTTCGAAACTACTACCCCGACTTCGTGGCCGTGGACAAAGACGGCGGTTTCTGGATTTTGGAGACCAAGGGGCAAGAGGGGGAGGAAACCCGCTTCAAGGACGCGGCGGCGGAACGCTGGTGCGAGAACGCTACGGCCTTGACGAAGAACACTTGGCGGTACAAGAAAATCCCCCAAAAGAAATTCACCGAATTGGAAGCCGATTCCTTGGCGGACATTGAGGTTCTTTGAGTGACTAATCCTCTTTTGCTTAAGGGTCGTTTTTTATTCCACATTACCCACATAACAAACCTTCCGGGCATCTTGAAGAAGGGCATCCTTGCTAAAAATGAAGCTGAATCCAAGAATATCAAGTACAAGGATGTCTCGAATCTCGATGTTCAACAAGGGCGGGCGCAAATCCACGTTCCGCCGCCGGATGGGAAGCACACCCTGCGTGATTACGTGCCGCTGTTTTTCGGTGCCCGCCCCGCCATGCTTTTCGCCGTCCAGCGAAGCGGGGTTTCCCAGGAAGAAATGATCTATGCGCTGGTGAATTGGGGAATTTTGGAACTCAAGTCCACCTGGTTCACTGACGGCAATGCCCGAAGCGGGGCCACCAAGTTTTTCAACGACGTGAAGGACTTGAGTAAGGTCAACTGGAAGGCCGTGGAGGCCTATTATTGGGGCGACAAGGGGGAAGACTTCAAACGCCAGAAACAGGCGGAAGTCTTGAAGTTTGGGGTGGTTTCCCTGTCGGACATTTCGGCGTTTTGTGTCTATAATCAAAAGGCCAAGGATAAGGTCCAAGCCGTCTTGGACAAGCAGGATATTTCCAAGAAGGCCTTCATTACACCGGAGTTTTACTACTAATGATTAAATTCGTCCAAGGCGACATTTTCAAGTCCAAGATGCAGACGTTGGTGGCTACGGTGAATTGCGTCGGCATCATGGGCAAGGGCTTGGCGAAAGAATTCAAGCTCCGGTATCCCGATATGTACAAGGAGTACGCCAAGGCCTGCAAACGAGGCGAGTTACAAAAGGGAAAGCTCTTTCTTTACCGTGACCTTCAAAATTCCATTCTCTGTTTCCCCACTAAGGATAATTGGAAAGGCCCTTCCAAATACGAATTCATTGAGGAAGGCTTAAAGACGTTGGTGGACAAGCACCAAGAATGGGGTATTACCTCGATTGCCATTCCGCCCCTTGGAAGCGGCTTGGGCGGCCTGGATTGGACGAAGGTCAAAGCCCTTATCTTGAAATTCCTTTCCGACTTACCCATTGAGTTTGAGATTTACGAACCCTTGGCCGAAGGGGACCGGATACCCGTCAAGAACCCTTTCCGCAAAATGGACAAAATTCACATCACTCCATCCCTGGTTTATACCGGCGAGATGATCCGCCTTGCACGGAAGGCATTTCCCCAGGCCTTTCCCATTGGCCGTTTGTTGTTGCAGAAAATCGCCTTCTTCGCCCAAATGCTGGGCCTGCCGATCAAGCTTGAGTTTAAGAAGGAAAATTTCGGTCCCTACGACTACAAGATGAAATTCAACGTGGACCGCCTGGAAGGTTTGTTTGTGAGGGATATGTCCACCACAATCGAGAAATCGAATCTCGTCATATTGGATGAGGAAGAATGGTTGAACCTGATTAAAACGCATGATTTAGACTTGGAAGGCACCCGGCACATTATTGAATACGTTGTTAATTTCCTGAAAGGCTACAGCCTGCCGCAAATTGAATTATTGGCCTCAACCATGTACGCGTGGGCGGCAATTCTTGCGGCGGGAGAGTTGGGATCATTGGATGAAATCGAGGAATATTTGGACCTTTGGAAGCCGAAAAGATTCACCCATGACCAGATCGAATTTGCCCTTAAAGAGTTGGCAAAGAGTGGTTGGTTAAACGCCCAATTCGACATTCAAAGGCCGTCCGTTCCCTCCGAAGCCATTGTTCTTTCTTAAGGCTTACTTTAAATACCTCATTAAATGGTTCTAAGGACTTAAAAAGGCCTTAAGAAACAGTGATCTGATACTTTCGGTCGAATTTCCCACCTAGAACGACAACTCTTTTGCCCTTTCCTAAATCCACTTTTGATAAGTCGAGCCGTTGGAACCATGCATGATTTATTTGGTCAGCCAGATAGAGGAAACAACGCTTCACCTTAACGGATCGGCAGGTCTTTAAAAGAGAAGATACCAATTCCGGCCTCAAGGTCGACAGGCCTTCCATCAAATGTGCCGCGCCTTCGAATGTTATCTGCTGAGGCATCAACAAAAGGGCCTCAAGAACAGCCCGTTCTGGTGAAGAAAGGGTTATGCCGGTTGGCTTGTCCACCGTAAATCCAAACTCCTTTTTATAGGGCAAGAAATCCGTTGTTTGAAATTGGATCTTATTGCCCCATTTGTACTTCTGAAACCAGGAAGGGAGTTTGGTTCCTTGGGGAGCGAATAAGGAAACGGTTGGCAGGGAACCCATGGGAACGTTGTGGCCGTAGCCCTGCCACTGGAGGGCGGTAACTCCCCCGGCGTGAACCGGTAATTTGAGCTGGTTCTGGAGGGCATGAAGGCCCCCAGGCCAAAAGGGTTTTGTGCCGGCCTTGGCAAAAGCGCCAGGGCCTATTGGCTTTATCCAACCGCCTTTCACATAGGACCGGGCTAAAAACCGGCTGACGCCCTTATCCGCCAGCCACTTGAGAGTGACGACTGCTCCGTGAGGCCAATCCGTGAAAACACGGTTTAGTTTGGTCTTGTTTTGTGTAGCCATAATGCACATTTTAGCGGCAAATTAAACCTAGCCCAATAAAGGTTTTGGGCGATAACATAAAAAAGGGCTCACAAATTGGCTACAAATCCTTTCACGGAATGATAGTTTTTGTTACCGAAATTTACTCAGTCATTGAGCAAAAATACTCAATAGCTGAGTAAATTTTGGTGTTACCCGAAGAAACAACCGTTGGGGTTGGACTTGATGAATTCCAGGGCTTGCTCCAAGGGGGCCTTCATCTCCGCTAAGAGATTCCAGTCTCCGTTGGCCCTGCGCCAATAAATCTTCCATGTCTCCGTGGAGGCAGAAAAGACGATCTTGGCATAGGGACTTTTGGTCACCTCGCCGGGGTTCTTCCAGTGGGGCCTGACTTCCTGGAGGATGTACCCGCCCCCGCATTCCACCGCCGAGTTAAGGAGTTTGTCCGGAACCGGGCTGGGGAAGAAAGTCTCGATCCGCCTGCGGGTCACTTCATTAGGATGTGGATTCTTTTCGGCCATCGTTCGAGGTCCTTTTATTGGACAACCGACCGCCGTTAAACCGCCATAAAGCTAGTTGGGTCATTAGTGTCACGAAATGGTTTCCTGATACTATTAATAGTACCTCCTCAGGTTGGTTGATCCGGCCAAGCCGATTGCACTCAATGCAATTTGGATCATGAGGCGGGAAGAAGGTCTTCCCTCCGTCCATTTAAGTAAGCCAGCGATTAATCGGCACAGCCCAAAGGTCCCGGTCGGGGTCCATTTCCTCAATGGAGCCTCCCCGGTAAAGGCAGATTCCACCTAGCCATTTTTTACCCAACCGGTCAGCCAAGGTGGAAAGCCCCGTGAAGTCCTTTGGCCCGGCTTTCGACCTTGATTTAACCTCGATCCCAAGGAATCCCTTTTCCATCTTCACCAGCAGGTCCAGCTCAAAGCCGGACCGGGTCCGGTAATAGAAGAGTTCGGCCTTTTCCCCGCTAGTCCGAACCCATTTATGCATCTCCGAAACAGCGTAAGTTTCCACAACCCCTTCTTCCTCCACCCCCCAACGGCAGGTCAATTGCCTCAAAAGCCCTATGTCCGACCAATAGACCTTGGGAGCCTTGATGACGGTACTCGTCAGGTTTTCATGGTAGGACGGCAAAAGGAAGGCTTGATAGGAAAGGCGGAGATATTCCAGGTAGCGCTTGGCCGTGTCCACGCTGACCCCTGCGTCCCGCGCCAATTCGGAGTAGGAAAGGATGCCCGCCGACCTTGCCGCGCAAAGGCGCTGCACCTTTTTGAAGGGTTCCAGGTCGTCCAACCGGGCCAAGTCCCCCAGGTCCTTCTCCAAGTAAGTGTATTCATAGGACTTGAGCCATTTTTCCCTGTCGGCTGGGGAAAGGGGAAGAAGGCCGGGCATCCCACCCCACCGCGTCAGGTGTTCTTCGGCGGATTGCAGGCGGTGTTTTCCCTCCCCGACAAGGACGGAAGGCTCAGCGGAAAGAACCTTGCCAAGGGAACCATTGGACCGGACGCACTTGGCGAAAAGGGGAAGGCCCGTTTCCCCTCCCTTCGCGGCCAGCTCCCCCAGCATGAGGGGCCAAAGTTCATGGACGAAAACCCTGCCAGCAAGGCTTTCCCGGGTTTTTTTCATGAGCAGTATCTGGGAAGAACCCAGGAGGACCGTGAACCGCAACTTGCCCTCGTCGAAGGCATATTTGACCTTCTCGAAGACCGACGGCTCCTTTTGGACCTCATCCACAACCGCGTTTCCCACCACCTGGCCCCATTCACGGGCAGGGACCGCCTTTAATTCATCCCGGACCTCCAGGCTGTCGCAATTGAAATAAGGGCGGTCCTTGAATAGCGCCTTAACAAGGGTCGTTTTTCCGGTCTGGCGCGCCCCTGTCACGAGCAAAAGCCTGGGAGGGCCTTTGGGAACGTCCTCCAGGATGTTGGAAAGGGCCCGTGGTTTTAACTGTAATTTTTCGCTCATGGTCGTAAATTTTACAGTAATTTGGGGAAGGGTCAAGGAGAAAGGCCCATATTCTGCATCTTGAAAAATAGAATCCAATTTCTAATTTGCAAGAATTCCTGATCCCGCCGATGGATGTTTTGGGCGGGAGTGGAGCATTTCACAACCAGTCCACAAATTGCATTAACCGAATCGAATGACACGGGAATGACAAGGGGGATTTTGATGTAGTCCACTGCCTAACCTGGCACCTGCGAGGGTTTCAGCCTTGGGAGAGGCATTTCCCGGTCGTCCACTGCCTTCCGCTACGAGTGGTAGTTAGGGGGAGAGAGTGACCACAAGAAAATTTTTGAAAATTCACCCCGGCGGACCCTGTGTCATAACCGTGTCTTTGGAACCAGTCTTTTTCGGTTTCTGGCAGTCTCCATCGGTTCCTGACCGTCGAAATGAAAAAAGCCTTTACCCACGAAACCATAGTGGGCAAAGGCTTTCATTTATGAGCTGGGGACTGAGATTTTTAGTCGGAGATTTCGGGAAAGTCCTGGAAAAATTTCAAGTCCACTGCCTTACCCATTAGGACTAACCCTCCCGAAGGTGGTGAGCCACCCTGGCTCTTGGTCAGGGTGTCGAACCACTGCCCCAATTGTACTCATTTTTCCACGGGCCAAGAAGGGCCTGTCCTGCGTAGCTCGGAGAGCGAAGCGGGAGGCATATTGTACCCCAAACCCAGGATAGGACAACTTATTCCAAGGGCTCCTTTGGTTTTGCGGCCCTCAATGCTTAAGAATTAAGACCCGGTTTACCCCCGTGTCATCCTTGCCAAAGGATCGTTTCAAGCCCTGGTCCTTGAAAAAGGAGTTGACTTCCCTTGCCCGGCCAGGATCCAGCTCCATCAAGGCCACGCCATTGGGCGCCAACTTTTTTTGAAGGATGCGGGCTATGGCCCGGTAGGGGTCCAGCCCGGTTTTTCCACCGAAGACGGCCACAGGGGGTTCAAAGCCCGCGATTTCCGGGTTCAGGAGATCCCTCTCGAACCGGGCAATGTAAGGCGGGTTGCACAAGATGACCTGGAACTGGCCGGGATCCCGCTTGGCCAATGCCGAAAACCAGTTCCCCCGGCGCCACTCCACTGCGCCCGCGCCCAACAGACGGCGGGCATTGGCCTGGGCGACCGCCAGGGCCTTTTTCGAGATATCCACGGCCCAAACCCGGCAGGGTAGGTATTTGGCGATGGTGATGGCGATGTTCCCGCACCCCGTCCCCAAATCCAAAACCAGGCGCCTTTCCTCGGGGATTTTCGCCAGCGTGTCCAGCGCTATTTCCACCAATTGGCCTGTCTCCGGCCGTGGCCTCAGGACCGCGGGGGAGACCTTGAAGGGAAGGCCGAAAAAGAAAGCCTCGCCGAGGATATACTCCAAGGGTTCGTGCCTCATCCGGCGGCGAATATAGCCGCGGATTCTTTTAAGCTCGCCGCCTTTCAACACCCTGTCGAAGTGAAGATGGAGGCTCAAGGGATCGACGCCCAAGCCGAAGGCGGCCAGGCACATGGCGCTATAACGGGGGTGGAGGACCTGGTTTTGCCTTAAAAGGGGCACGGCCCATTGAAGCACCTTGAGGGGAGTCCAAGATTCTTTCATTTTGGCCAATCCTTTCCGGAATGAATGGGATTATAAGTTCAACCGCCCTTACCCGAAAACGGAATAGCTTTCTTTTCAAGAAAATTTCCGAGGAATTCACCGAGATGACCTTGACCCTGAGGGCCTCTGGGACCAGGATTGACTCAGCCCACACAATGCGGACTGGGTGGCCTGCGTCGACAGTTTGTAAAACTGGCTCAAGCTATAAGAAATTGGAATTAATTTTTGCAACTATCCGGTTGGCAAAGCTGACTTCATAAAACCCTCGCCCCTTGGGGGAGAGGGTAGGGTGAGGGGTGCTCTTAGCTTTAAAAACCACCCTCATCCCAACCTTCTCCCCTCAAGGGAGAAGGGGTGAAACAAAAAAAGGCAAAAAATAAAGCGGCTTTGCCAACCGGATAGTTCCGTTAATTTTTAAGGAGGGGTTCATGTTGACCATCGAGCAAAAAGTACGCTTTGAGGCCACACCCAAGGAACTCTACGACATCTTCCTGGATTCCAAGAAGCACACCGAAGCCACGGGAGGCAAGGCCACGGCCAGCAGCAAGGTGGGCGGGTCCTTCAAGGCCTGGGATGGATACCACTGGGGCAAGAATTTGATGCTGGTGCCTGGCCGCCTGATCGCGCAGACTTGGCGCAACTTGGACTTCAAGAAGGACGAAACCGATTCACTGCTCCTGCTTTCCTTCGAGAAAAAAGGCAAGGGGGCTGAATTGACCATGGTCCATGCCATGCTGCCGGACCGCATGGGGGACCTAGCCCAGGGCTGGCGGGATTATTATTGGAAGCCGTTTAAGAAATACCTGGCGAAAAAGTAGTTGAAAAGTTTTCCTGATTGAAAAAGGCGCGGATTTTTTCACGCTCCTTTTCATTTTCGGCGTTTATCATGTGCCCGTGCCCCATCTCCATCCCCCTTCGCTAAAGCTTCGGGGGACAGGTAGGTGATCATGGTTTCCAGCGTTAAACGCGATATTCATTGTTCCATTACGGAGTGGTGATGCCGCACCTTCACGAAAAAATCGACTTCACCGTTTCCATTTTCATCGTGAAGGGCAGTGAGGTCCTCTTTATCTTCCACAAGCAACTCAACCGCTGGCTGCCCATCGGGGGACACATCGAACTGGATGAGAACCCGGAGCAGGCGGCCTTGCGCGAGGCCAAGGAAGAAAGCGGCCTGGACGTGGAATTGGTAGGGGAAAGGCCTCCCCTCAAGCCGGAGCCGGGGTTTGTGCCCCTCCTCCAGCCTTCCTATATGGATATCCACCTGATCAGGGAACCCCATTGGCATATAGGAATGGTCTATTTCGCCAGGGTGAAATCCGGCAAAGTCATATTGAACGCTAAGGAACATCATGACATCCAATGGCTAGCCGAAAAGGATTTGGACGACCCGAAATGGAATCTTTACGAGAACTTGAAGTTTTACGCGCGGGAAGCCTTAAAAAAAGTTTTGAGTTCTGAGTTGTGAGGTATGGCGGTTTTCGTCCGGCGAAGCCGGATGAAAACTTCAACAATTCAAAATTCCGCCTTACTTTGGCGGTTTGATCTGGCTCACGCGCATCCCCAATTGCTTGGCCGCGTCGAAGATACGGTCGTCCCGGTAGAATTCCCCATAGTAAATGTTCTTGATGCCCGCGTTGGCCACGATCTTGAAGCAGTTCCAGCAAGGGGAGGCGGTGATATAGATATCCGCCCCGTCCACCCTGACCCCGTTCTTGGCGGCCTGGATAATGGCGTTGGCCTCGGCGTGGATGGTGGCCACGCAGTGGCCGTCCTGCATCATGTGGCCCACGTCGTCGCAGTGCGGCAGCCCCCGAACGCTGCCGTTATAGCCCGTGGAAAGGATGGTCTTGTCCCGAACGATGACCGCACCCACGTGCTTGCGATCGCAAGTGGATCGGGTGGCCACTTCCTGGGCGATATTCATGAAATACTCGTGCCAGTCCACCCGGCGCTTCAAATGGCCGGACCGGGCCGATTTTCGCGGCAGAGCGGGCGCCGGTTTTTTAGCCAGCCGCTCGATTTTGTCCTTCTTAAATTTGATTTTCATTTTCCTCCCGTCCCGGGATCCACGGCGTACAACTGTAACCGCCGCGCCGGGTGCCAATGTTCCTTGGATTCGGCCAGCCGGGGAAGCCCTTCAGCGTCGCCCGCGTTGATGAATAGGTAGGGTTCCAACTGGCGGCAGATATTGGCGAATATATAAGCGGACAAGCCTTTGACCGTCAAGTCCGTCACCTCTAGGTAGATACCGTAAGTGTCCGGAAATAGCGCCGCCCCAACCGAGTAAGCCGCTAGGCGGTTCTCTAAAACTACCACCCAGGCGTCCATGGCCCAATCCTCCCCCTGGTGAAGCGCGCGGAAATGGGCCTTTTGGGAGGAATACAGCATTCTTTCCCCCATCTCCCCCTTGAGGATGGACAAGCGTTGATCTTTCCAAAGCTCAAAAAGTTCACCACACGCCTTGAGGTCGCTTTGGCGGTAGGGGCGAAGCACCACCGAGTGTTCCTTTAATAGATGATTGATCTCAGCCCGCTTGGCCCGGTAA
The DNA here is from genome assembly GCA_030041545.1 of candidate division FCPU426 bacterium. Taxonomy (GTDB): domain Bacteria; phylum Oederibacteriota; class Muellerivitia; order Muellerivitales; family Muellerivitaceae; genus JAJPJW01. The sequence continues at coordinate 39,213 of JASHNQ010000033.1, forward strand.
GGGTCGCCGTGAAGGCCCGCCACTTGGGAACGGTCGTAAAGATATTCCGCAAGGACGGGGCGGACGGGATATCCCCAGGCCTCGACTTGCTCCTTTTGGTCCTCGGTGGAGCCCTCAACGCGGGAGACGCCGGTTCCGGGTCCGTTCACCTTTCTCATGTATTCAAAGGCGGTTTGGAGTGTTTCGGCGTTAAAAGGCCTGGGCGGGTTGGGGAAATAAACGTATTGACCGTAGTGGGCCACGATAAAGGATGCCGCGCCCTTGGAGGCCAAGGCATAGGCGAATTCGTCCTGCCACATGAGAAAAGCGGGCAGGGAGGCGGACAAAGCCGGCGCGGGATGAAAAAGGGAAAAAGCTTTTTCCAGGACCGAATCCAACGGCTCCACCGAGTCGAAAAAATCCGCGCAAGGAAGCTGGGTGACATTCATAGTTCAAAATTTTGAGTTTTAAGTTCTAAGTTTTGGTTATTTTCCATCCGGGTGAAGCCCGGATGGAAAATTTCGATAACTCAACACTCAAAACTGTCTTTTTCATTGCCCTGTCAGGACCCGCGCGATCTCGCGGCGCAACCCGTAGCTCAACCGGTGGGCCCGGGAGGGCGGACGGTAGTTGGCCAGGTACTGCGGCAGGTTGTTCAGGTCCACTACGCCGTGCTCGTGACTGACCACCGCCGAGGCGTCGCCTTGGGGGTGGGCGAAGACCACCACGCCTTGGATCCAAATTTGGGAACACTCCTGGGCCCAACGGGGCCCCAGGTTGGACTCCAAATGGCTCCTCAAATGGTAGATCTGGGTGGCGACTTGCTTGAGGGGGTTGTAAAAACCCCGTTTGTAGCGGGAACGGGTCTTGCGGGCCCGCTTATGAAGGGTCCATTCGCGGTCGAGGACGTCCCCCGCGATGCGGCCCCGGAGGTACTTGGTTTCGATCACGAACAAGGCGCCGGGGGTGATCAGCAGGTGGTCGATCTCCCGGGGCTTGTCCCCCGACTCGAACTGCACCGAATGCAGCACGCGGGCGTTTTCCATCGTCATGGTGTCCAGGGTCTTGGCCGTCAAAGCCTCGCCCTCGGACCCCTCGCCCACGATGCGGCTGCGGTGCTGGGCGATCGTGAAGGCCCAGTAGCCGCAAACCAAAACGATGGGAATCACCACCCACTTGGACCAGTGGGGCAGGAAGAAAAACACCGCCACGGCCAGAACGACCAGCAAAAACGTTATCCATCTCCAACGCGTCACCCACCGCATGGCGCGGGGGGGCTGCAACTTCTGCAAAGTTGCGACCATTTCCTATGCCTTTCCCAGCGACAGCTCGCGCACCTCCACGACCTCTTCCTGGAATTCGCTAATCAATTGAGGATATTTTCGAATGAGGGACGAAAGAGTCGTGCTTCCCAAGTATCGCTGAATCGAATCTAAGTAATTTCCCAACCGGACGGCCACGGAGGGCCGCCCCAGGGCGGGACATTTCGTGTCCGCCCCCAGCAACACCTTGTCATGTTCCCGGCTGTGCATGACCACTGCGGGGTACATCGAACAATCCAGGGGACGGGCCTCATAAACCTGGCACGTGTGATCCTCAGGATTGAAAAACGAACAGGCGAACCCGTGTCCGCACGCCACGAGTTCGGCCTTGGAGGCGAGGCCCCGGCTTGCCTCCCGGAAGGAGCCTTTCGGTTGTAGGTTCTCGGCTTGGGCCTTTTCCTCGGGGAAGAAGAAAGGGGAGAGGGCCGCCTGCTTATCGGGAAAGCGGCAGCAAACGGGGCATTCCAGGCAGATTTCGCTGGGAATCAATTGGGGCAGCTGGGGCTTCATTCCATTCCTAAAAATTAAGTTTGAAGTTTAAAGGTTGTAGATGCCCAAACCAATGGTGACCAGGCCGCCAATGATGAGGATGGGCGCCAAGGTCATGGACCCCACCGCCAAAAACATATAACCCGCCACCAGGACGGCGACGCCGGCGCCCAGGGTGATCTTTCCGGCCTTGCTCATTTTGGGTTCGATGGTTTGGGGTTTCGCGGTTTTGTCCGGCATGGGGCTCCTTACGGTTGTGGGTCTTAGGAAGGTTATTGTACCAGAGTGGGTACTGAATATAGATAAGGAAAGGTTTTGCCCTGGAGGGATTAAACGGTTTTGACCGGTTTTATCACCCCAAGGCCGTCCCTCTAGGGGCTTAAGGCCTCCGGAACCACCATCCTCCTTCGCCCTTGGGGCTAGGGGGGAGAAGCCTTTCACTCAAGTTTTATCAGGGGAAATGACTTTTAAGCCGCCGAGATAAGGTTGAAGGGCCTCAGGGATCAAAACCGACCCGTCCGCTTGTTGAAAGTTTTCGAGGATCGCAAGCCAGGTCCGGCCCACGGCCAGCCCGGAGCCGTTCAAGGTGTGGACCAGTTCGGGCTTGCCGCCGCCTTCTTTCTTGACCTTGATACCGCCCCGGCGGGCCTGGAAATCGGAGCAGTTGGAGCAGCTGGAGATTTCCCGGTAGGTGTTCTGGCTGGGCAGCCAGACTTCCAGGTCGTAGGTCTTGACCGAGCTGAAGCTCTTGTCGGCCGTGGCCAGAACCACCACGCGGTAGGGCAAGCCCAGCTTTTTCAGGATGTCCTCCGCGTCGGAGGTGAGCCGCTCCAGCGCCTCCATGCCTTTGTCGGGCTCCACGAACTGGAACAGCTCCACCTTGTTGAACTGGTGCAGGCGGATGAGCCCCTTGGTGTCCTTGCCGTAGCTGCCAGCCTCCCGGCGGTAGCAGGGGGTGAAAGCCATGTATTTTTTGGGAAGGGAACCGGCGGGAAAGGTTTCGCCCCGGTGCAGGTTGGCCAGGGACACCTCCGACGTGGGGATCAGGTAAAAGGCGTCTTTCTCGACGGCGAAGGCCTGATCGAGGAACTTGGGGAACTGGCCGGACATTTCCATGGACTGGTAATTGACCAGGTGGGGCACCGCCATTTCCTGGTAACCCTTTTGGGCGTTGAGGTCCAGCATGAAATTCACCAGGGCCCGCTCCAGCTTGGCGCCCAGGCCTCCGAGGGTGAAAAACCTCGCGCCTGAGATTTTGGCGGCCCTCTCGAAATCCAGTATCCCTAAAGCCGGGCCCAATTCGTCGTGGGGTTTGGGTTTGAAATCGAACTTGCGGGGTTCGCCCACCCGGCGGACCTCCTGGTTGGCTTCCTCGCCGCCGATGGGGACGCTTTTGTCCGGGAGGTTGCAGACCATGAGCTCCACCTCGTGGAAATCCTTCTCCACCGCCGCGATCTCGGCATCCATCTGCTTGATCTCGGCGGAAAGCTCCTGCAACTTCGCCCGGTAGGGCGTGATTTCCTTGCCTTCCTTCTTCAACTTGGCCATTTCCTCGGAGGCCTGGTTGAGGCGGGCCTTGCGCTTGTCCACGGAAACAGTCAGGTCCCGCCGGCGGCGCTCCAGGTCCAGGTAAAGGGACAGGTCCACCTTGGACTCGCAGTCCTCCAGGGCCTTGCGCACCTCGGCCTCGTGTTCACGGACGTATTTGGGATCGAGCACTTTGACCTCAAAATCAGTTCTAAGTTCGAAGCTTTAAGTTCTAAGTTTTGGAAGTTTTTGTCCCACAACTCATTAAAAAAGGTGTTAATAATTTTGTGGGACTATACCGATCTCTTTAACTCTTTTTATGGAAGATCGGCATGAACCAATGGTTCAAAAACACACATTAACTCAAAACTTACAACTTTTTTAATACGGAGTCGACCTTGTCGATGGGGCGCTGTTGCTTGTCCTTGCGTTCGTCCAGTTTAATGACGGTGTAGACCCGCTTCACGCCCTTTGAAAAGGGCAATCGGTGCATGGCCGCGGCCAGCTTGAGCAAGGTTTCGGTTTTGCCGGTCACGATGGTCCCCATGCCATTGAGCTCATATTGAATACCTTTTTGCTTTTGGAGATATTTGAAGATGTCGGCTACGTAAGCGCTGACCGAGGTTTTACCCGTCCCCAGGGGGATTACGCTGATTTCCATCATGGCCATGGTTTTGCTCCTTGAACGGTAAAGGATGGTGGGGGCAAGTATAGCCAAGGAGCCGAAGAATGGATAGACGGGCGCCCCGCCTTAAAATGCTGTCCGGCGGCCCCAAGAAGGAATATACTTTTCACGCGTCTCATCAACCCAAACGAGGGAGGGCATCATGCGCGTCATTCACCCCAAGAGGGCCCTTGCGGCCGCGGTCCTGCTGGCGACCCTGCCGCTTTGGGCCGCCGAGCGGACGGGCGCCTTGCTGGACGACTATGGCGACGTCAAGACCACCAAGCAAGATAAGGCCATTAAGAAGGAGCAGGATGAAATCATGGCGATGCTGGTTTCCGGCAACCAATACCATGTGAACCACATGACCCATGGAAAGGACCCGCGCGTGATGGTGGTCAGCTGCGCCGATTCCCACGTGACGCCCGAGGCGGTCTTTCACGCCCAGCCGGGCGAGCTTTTCGTCAACCGCGCCTTTGGGAACGTGGTGGATAAGGTGATTTTGGCCAGCTTGGAGTACGGGGCCACGATCCTGCATTGCCCGGTCTTGGTGGTGATGGGCCATACCGATTGCACGGCCGTTGAGGGGGCTATCCAGGAACACGACAATCCAAGGACGGAGGACCAGTGGGATTCCTTGAACACGAAAGCCCTTTATGAGGAGTTGGAGCCTGCGGTGGCCGAGGTGGAGCAGGCCCAAGACGAGTCCGCGGCCCAGACGGGGAACAGGCTCACCGGCGATCCCTTCCTGGAGGCGGTGGTGAGGGCGAACGTCTTGAACACGATGCACCAAATCCGCCAAAAGAGCCCGGTGCTGTGGCATTTGGAACAAAAAGATTACCTCAAAATTATCGGCTGCATTTACCACAAGGACAACGGAAAGGTGGAGTGGATCAAGGAATAACTCAGGGCAGCTCACAGTTGACAGCTGACAGTTCGCGGCAAGGATGCACCAAAGGCGGCCTGAGGGCCGCCTTTGGCTTTTAACAAGGAGTTTGTAATGATCATCGGCGTGCCCAAAGAGATCAAAGACAACGAATACCGCGTGGGGGTGGTGCCGGGAGGGGTGGAGGAGCTCATCTCCGCCGGGCACAAGGTGCTCATTGAAAAGGCGGCGGGCCGGGGGAGCGGCATTACCGACGCGGAATTCCAGGAAGCGGGGGCCCAGCCGGCGTCCAAGGCGGAGGTTTTCCGCCGGGCGGAAATGATCCTGAAGGTCAAGGAACCCCAGCCCTCCGAATACGCATTGATCCGGCCCGGACAGGCGTTGTTCTGCTATTTCCATTTCGCGGCCTCGCCGCGACTGACCCGCGCCATTCTGGGTACGAAGGCCGTGGCCATCGCCTACGAGACCATCCGGCTTTCCTCGGGGGAGCACCCCCTGCTGACGCCCATGAGCGAGGTGGCGGGAAAGATGGCCATCCAGGAGGGCGCGAAATACCTGGAACGTTCCATGGGCGGCAAGGGGATCCTCTTGGGCGGCGTGGCGGGGGTGAAACCCGCCAAGGTGGTGGTCTTGGGAGGGGGCGTGGTGGGCATGAACGCGGCCAAGACCGCCGCGGGGCTGGGAGCCCGGGTGACCCTCCTGGACATCAACCCTATCCGGTTGCGGTACCTGGAGGACATCCTTCCCAAGAACGTCGTCACCCTGGTTTCCAACCGCCGCGTGGTCCGCGAGGAAGTCCGGGAGGCGGACCTCCTTATTGGCGCGGTTTATATCGAGGGGGCCAAGGCGCCCCGACTGGTCACCGAGGCCATGGTGAAACAAATGAAAGCCGGCTCGGTGATCGTGGACGTGGCCATCGATCAGGGCGGGTGCGTGGAGACGTCCCGGCCGACCACCCACAGCCGGCCCGTTTACACCCGGCATGGCGTGGTGCATTATTGCGTGACCAATATCCCGGGCGCGGTGGGCATGACCTCCACCTACGCCCTCACCAACTCCACCCTGCCCTTCGTGCTGGAGATCGCCCGGCACGGGTACCAGGAAGCGGCCCGGCGCAACCCCGCCCTGCAACACGGTTTGAACATCGACCGGGGCGTACTGGCGCACCCGGCCCTCAAAGCCGTCTTCAACAAAGGTCGTTGAAGCCGGAATTTTAAATTTTGAGTTCTAAGTTTTGAGTTAAGGAAAATCCCATTGCGTAAACTCAATGGGATTTTTTCAAAAACTTAAAATCGCGAACTTAAAACTCATAATTAAAGGTCTTAAAATGCCCACTGTTTTCGCCAGCGTCAGCGTCACCCTCCTTCTTTTCTTCGCCGTGACCATCGCAATGGCCTACGCCCACGCGCTTTCCGTGGGCATGCACATGCTTTGGGGGTTTTTCGTGGCGGTCTTGATCGTGCTGCTTCAGTGCCTGGTTTTCGGGTTTTTCATCGGCAGCGGCAAATCCATCAAGCGCGTGGTGGAGGAAAACGGGCTGAGCCGGGAATGGGTCCAAAAAACGAAGGATTATAAGAACCGCTGTTACCCCATGCTGATGTTGGCCGTACTGGTGACGGTGGCTGCGGCAGCCGTCGGGGGGGGCGTTTCCATGGGTTCGGTCCCCCTTTGGGTTCATGAAGCCCTGGTGTGGTGCGCCTTCGGGATGAACCTTTACTCCCTTTGGATTTCCCTCCGGGTGGTGGTGGAAAACGTCGAAGCCATCCACCACATCAACGACGAAGCCCGGCTTTTAAGGGCGCAGGGACGGCCGCCTGTGGCTGCCGCCCCGGAGGAAAAAAAGGAGGCGCTGCCGCCCCCAAAGTCCGCCAGGTCCTCCCGTTTTTATTTTTTTGCCGCGGCGGCTTGGGTGCCCTACCTATATATGAAGTTTTCCCTCGGCAGCCGCACTTTCCCCTATTGGCCGTTTATCGTTGTAAGCGGCTTTTGCCTGGTGGCCGGCTGGTGGAGCGCCCAAAAGACAAAAAATTCGTGAGTTGTTAATGAATGGTTTCGATCGAAAAACGATCAAAAAAACAGCATAATTCACACAGTTTCTCCGAATTAAATGGGGCCTTGGGCCCCCAGCCGAAAACCGTGTCGCCCTTATTACTTTTTATCGGGCGAAGCCCGATTTTGAATAATGTCAATAAGGGCATAATTAAACATTCAAAATTCATCCTTTATCCACTAGAATGTCGCCCTTGCCGTTCCAGCCCCTTAGTCGTGAAATTTTAAACGAAAAGCCGAAAACCCTTCGATTAGACTCAGGGCCTGAGGCTCTCGAATGGTTTCCCGACCTAAGGGACCGGGCATTATTACCCTGGTTTCACCAGTGAACCTTTGAGGATGTTTCCCTCGTAGGTTCCAGTTTGTCCGGGTTAGGCTTTTCACCGGATCAAACCTAAAGCCCGGTTCGTCCAAAAGAACGCGGCACGGATCAAATCCACGGGGTCGTCATTACTTTTATGAAGCTTCCTCAAAAAATAGGGTTCTCCTTGGCTTTCCTCCTTCTCCTGTGCGGCTTGGGGACCCAAACCCGGGCGGACGAGGGAAACCCCGGCGATTTCATCCATACCCGAACCTACATCGGCGTGGAAGGCACTTCGGTGAGCGTGGACAACACCGGCCTTTTCGACGGGCTCAATTATTCCGTCGTCAACACCCCCAATTACGAAGTCGACCTTCTGCCGGCCCTGGCCCAAAACTTCGGATGGGGCGTGCTGGTGGGGCACCGGGAGGAGGCTTGGGCCGTGGAGGTCAGTTTTTGGCAGTCCAACCACAACGCCACCTTTGGGCCGGGGGTCGTGAGTTCCGCGGCCGGTTCGGTGACCTTTACCCAGCAATACCAGGACGTGGCCGTTTACAACTCCATCAATGTCGATTTTAAAAGGTATTTTATAACGGAATCCCAATTCCAGCCTTTTGTCGACTTGGGCGTCTGTTTCCCTTGGATCGTGGTGAATAACGCCGCCGCCAACGCCAACTACCAGGTCACCTCCCTCACCCTGGCCGGGCTTGGATTGGACCTGGGAGTGGGCGTGGAATATTACCTGTCGCCCACCCTTTCCTTCTTCGGCGGGGGCTACCGGCGTTGGGCCAGTTTCGACGAGTTCAAGGGTTTTGCCCTGGAATTCAACCAAGTGAACCAAATTGACGCTTCCCCCACCGACGCCACGGGCGGGTTTGACTTCGCCGTGGGAACCAGCTTGGGGTTTGAGTAAGGAGCGCGCGGTGAGAACTTCGCAGGAAGGCTTGGCATGAAAAAGGCGTTGTCCCTCATGATATTAGTCCTGCCGGTGTTTTCGGCCCTTTTCCTGAACTTCTCTTGTTCGACCAAAACCCCGACGGCCGCCGATAATTTCCAAAACCCAGTTCAGACGATCGTGGCCACCAATCCGACCTACACTTTTACGGCGACTTATACCTTCACCATCACCTATACTTTTACCCCCTCCTATACCCCGACCACCACCTTCACCCCTTATGTCACGGCCACGCCTTGGACGGGTTTCAGCACTCCCGAGGGAATCGCGGCTGATTCGGACGGCAATGTCTACGTCGCCGACACGGGTCACAACTATGTTGATAAATACAACTCCAACGGGATCCTGGTCGCCGGTTGGGGAGCCTATGGGGTCAAGGGCAAAGTCCCCTACACCCTTCCTGTGGCGGTGGCGGTCTACCCGGCGGGAGCAACCCTTGTGGCGACCATTACCCCCTCAACGCCGACGACCCTTTACGTGGTGGGTAGCGGAAACCCGGTCCAGGTCAGCGAATACGGGCCCACGGGCAACCAGATCACCGCTTCATTCTCACAGTTCTTTACTTTCTCGAACCCGAAGGGCCTCGCGGTGGACGGCAACGGTTATGTTTACGTCAGCGACACGGGAAACAACCGGATCGTCCAACTCTCGCCCACAGGGGCTACCGGCAGTGGATTCGGGGGCAGTGGGGCCCTCACCTTGACGGCCCCAGCCACCATCGGTTCCGTCACCATTACTTCAGGGGCCACGGTCACGCTGGCGGGCATCGCGGTCAACAATGGAAACGTTTATGTGGCCGTCCAAGGATCGGGAATCAATGGGAGCACCTACAGCTCGGTGGTGGGGTTTGATGTCGCCACGGGCGACACCACGACTGTCGCCATCCCAGGCTTTAAGAATCCGACGGGGATCGCCTTTGATTCCAGCGGCAACCTTTATGTGGCGGATACGGGCAACAAGCAGGTTGAGGAATTCTCGCCCACCGGCGGGGGCACTTACGTCCAAGTGCCGCTCCAGTTCAACGGTTCCAGTCTGTTGGCCAGCCCTATGGGCGTGGCGGTGGACCCGTACTTCAATATTTACGTGACGGATTCCATGGACAACGAAGTGTTTAAATTCGCGCCCTAAGAGACAGTTCGCAGTCGATCTGGCTTCGCCAAGGCTACGCCAGACAGGCAGTTCACGGTTGGCAATAAAGTCCAGCAAAGACTTTGAGGATAAAACGATGCAGAAAAAACATTTTTTAACCCTATTCATCCTGACGGGTGGACTGGCCTTTCCCTGGGCCTGCTCCAACAACAGCAACCCCACCAGCCCGGCCCCCACCTCCACGTTCACGGCGGTGCCCACCAACTGGGCGGGCTACACGAACACGCCCACGCCCACTTCCACTCCCACCAACCTCAACGGCTATACCTCCACCTTTACCTACACGACGACCTCCACCCCCACCGGCACGAACACCCCCACGGGCCCCACCGCCACCTTCACCAACACCCCCACCTTCACCCCCACGGTCACGTACACCAACACCGTGACCCCTTATCCGTCGCCCGTTCCCTACAACATCCAAGGCGGCCCCTCCGTTGAATTTCCCAACGGGGTGGCCTACAGTCCTTCGTCTTCCTACCTTTACGTGGCGGAAGGGGACGGGCAATCCGTAAGCATGGTCCAAATCTTCAATTCCGGCTTGGGCGCGGTGACCACCTTGACGGCCTATGGGTCCACGACTTTCGGCGATCCTTCCGGTGTGGCGGTCAATTCGGCGGGAAGCACCTTCTACGTTGTGGACAGCATCAACAATGCGGTTTACGGGTTCACCTCCAACGGAACAGCGGCCGTTTCCTGGGCTACATGGACCGGCGGCGCGGTAAACGCCTTTAGCCATCCCGAGAGAATAGCGGTAACGACAATCGCCCCGAATGATTACATTTACGTGGCGGATAGGGACAACAACACGGTGGAGGAATTCTCGCTGGCGGTAACGACATCGGGAGCGGCGGTCAGTTACGTCAACCAATGGAACAGCGGTTCCATCGCCTTTTTCATCCCCAGTGCCGTGGCCCTGGACGGTTCCAACAACCTTTACGTCGCGGACGCGGGGAACGATTTAGTCCAGATTTTCAACGGAAGCAGCTGGAGCAGTTGGCCTACCGACGTTTCGTATTTGACGGACACGGATATCTGGGGCATCGCGGTGGACGGCAACCAGAACGTCTATACCGCCGATACTTACAACAACCAGGTCGAAATATTCAGCAAAAGCGGCGTCCTTGAATCCGCATGGACCGGACCCTCGGGCGGTTCCACCTTCGTCAGTCCCGACGGCGTGGCCTTGACCGGCACGGGCAGCAACTATAATATCTGGGTCAGTGACTATGAGAACGGCCCCGTCAGTACTGGAACTCTGACCGAATTCGCGCCTTAATCCACGGCTTTCCCCCTTTCCGCGCCCCAAGGTCCCCCGCGAAAAGGCACAAACCCGGCCCGGATTCGGCTTCCCCGGCCTTCTCTGCCAAAGTTTTCCTTCAATTTCCAGAAACCTCAAGTAAAATAAGGATTCATGGGACTTAGCCGCGGTTCCGGGTTTGGGGTGAATAGCCCTTGTTAAAGGAATCGTGCAACCTTGGAAATGGGGGTATGGGGCGACGAATGAAACTCCATAAAGCCGGGCTGGCGGTGATGCTTTTGGCGCTCGTGTTGGGCTGGGCCAAGGCGGTTTGGGCGCAAAATGAGGACCTGGACCAGATGATCGATGGCGTCAAACAAACCGATTACATCAAGGAACGCAGTTATGTAGGCATTTTGGGGACCTCGGCCGATATCGACCAATACGGCGATTTCAACGGCACCAACACCATGGTCTTCGAAAACGGCGGGACAACGGTCAGCAACGGGGTTACCTATACCGAGTACGACGAGGAGGACCTGATACCTTCCATTACCCGGCAATTCGGTTGGGGAGTGCTGTTTGGCCACCGGGAAGGGCCTTGGGCCGCCGAGCTCAGTTTTTGGCGCAGCGACCATACGGCCACTTGGATCGGTTCAAATGGGGCAGGCGGTTCTATCACTTTCACCGATCCTGCCAGCCTCCAAGCCATTAATATTGATTTTAAGCGCTATTTTTTCACTGCTTTCCCGACCCAGCCTTTTATCAGCCTGGGCCTTTCCTTCCCCTGGCTTTACGTGGAGGATCAATCCTTCCTGGTCGACACTTCCACCAGCCCGCCGTCGATTGTTTCACTGAACAACGAGACGATTTCGGGCATCGGTTTTGAGCTCGGGGCGGGCATGGAGCTTTACCTGGACAATAATTTTTCCCTATTGGGCGGGCTTTACGAGCGATGGACCGAGTTCGACCAGATCAACGGCGCCGCGAAGATACCGCTGAATCAAATGTATTTTAACGGCAACCCCTCCGACATCGGCGCCCTGGCGGGCAACGGCCTCAATATTTATATCGGTACCACCTTCGGCGTTCAGTGAAAGGCTTCGAAAGCGGGAGGGCCAGTCTACTTACCCGCCAACGCCTAAGGGTAGACCGGAAACAGGCTCGCTTTTTCCCCGGTTTTTACGTGATTTTGCTTTGTTTTCAACTTGGTACAAAATCCGGCAAAATTAGGTAAAATTAAGCACGTTAAACATAAAATCCTTCCGAGGGCGCCTATGAAGAAAATACTGGCCTTGCTCATCCTGTTGGCGGGATTGGTTTTTCCCTGGGCCTGCAGCGACAATAAGACTCCCACCATTCCGTCGGGGCCGGGTTTGGGAGGGGGAGGAAACTCAACACCGACAGGCACGATCACCCCCGGAACATTCACGTCGACCCCGACCCAGGCCGTTGGAGCCAACACTTTCACCCCAACCCCGACTTTCGCCTTGGCTGTTCCTGTCTTCCAGGGCAATTACTCCACCAGCGCCGCGCCGAGGGGCATGGAGGTCGATGGCGGAGTCTTAACGGCTTCCGAAAGCGAAGTCCGAAGCACTGGGCTTGTGACGGAGTTCGAAGAATACACAGGGGCCGGAACAGCGTCACTTAATCTTTACACCTGCGGTGGTGGTCCATGTGTCGGCAATGTCATTTCAACCGGCTGCCCACCACCCGTAACCACCCCCGGAGCGACTCCCGCTGAATTTATTCCTAATGGCACCACCCTCAATCAAGTCCAGGGTTTTGTGAACCCCGGGGGGTGTTGCGGCGCGGGAGCCTGGTCGGCCGTGCTGGATCGTACCGGAAGCGCAGCCACTCTTTATGCCGGCTATATCGGTTATTGGAGTTCAACCTTTCCACCGCAGGGTAATTACTATATGCCCTTTGCTTCCCCCGATTATGGGGGCATTCCTTTCAACAACCCCCAGGCCATGACGGATGATGGGACAGGTGGGACTGGTCACATGTATATCGCCGACACGGGAAACGGCTATGTGGACGAGTTATCCCCGTACGAAGGCAGCTGCCCCGATGAACCGCTTCCTATCCACCGTTTTAACGGGAGCCCCGGCACAACCGTCGGCGGTACGGGCGTTGTTTTCAGCGCGGCGTCCGTTACCTTCAAGTCACCCACCGCCGTTTCCTGCGACGCGGCGGGGGATATCTGGGTGGGCGACCAGGGATATAGTCCTTCTTACATCATGGAGTTCACGTCGGGCGCTACCACCATCCTCGAATCCTGGCAGGCGGTTGCCGGATGCAAGGTGAGCGGGCTGGCGATTAACTCCGGTACCGGCAACGTATATGTGTCCGATTCCGGGAACAATTTGGTCGAGATTTATTCGCCCACGGGGACATTGTTAAGCGCCTTCGGGGACCCGGGGCCCGCGGCCCATGAACTTTATCCCTTCGCCCCCTCCTGTATTGCTTTTTCCGGGGGATTCATTTATGTGGGCGATACCAACAACGATTACATCGATATTTTCGAGTAAGCGGTTGGCCGCGGGGTAGGTGACAAGCGAAATTAAATTCGTTACCTAAATCCTTTGAAGCTAAAAAAGGCCGGTTGATCATGGAGCCCAGGGCTTTACGCCCTGGGCTTTTTGTTTTTCGGGTTTATTGGAATGGAATTTTAATCCGCGAAGGGGACACGAAAATTTTACCCTTGGCCCTTTACCCTGGTGGAAGGGATGATTCACCGCCTTAAGGGATCCGTCCGACAAACGCCGAGTGGATCCATTGACCGACTCCGAACGTTGGAGAAAGTTTTTAAAAGTGGACAGAGGACCGGTCACTGGGTGAAAATGGGTGGCCCCGGAACAATCCAGGCTTCCCCGGCCCCCAACGGTCGGTGCCCTTACTGCCGAAGGAAAGGATTGAAATGAAAAGGTTCCTCAAGGCCATTTTTTTCCTTACGTTGCTTTTTCCAAGCCTGAAGGGCGCAGCCCGGGCGGGCCAAGAGGTCTACCTTTCCACCTCCCCCAACGACCGCTATCGGGTCTACGTGGAGCAGGTCATCGACCGCCGCATCGGGGACCGGATCTTCTTCCGCTATCCCATGAGCCTGGTGAACGTCAAAAGGCCGGGCCACCATTTTTGGATCATGGACGTGGGCAGCCCGCTCATCCAGGAAACCGAAACGGGCACCTTCAAGCTGCATTGGGACGAAACCAGCCCCACCGAGCCCTCCTCCATCCATTTCGACTGGTCGCCGGACAGCCTCAAGGCCTTCATCCATTTGGAGACGATCCCTGGAATCTGGAAGACCTATTACGTCGACGTGAACACTGGGAAAACCACGGACATCACCGCGGACCTGGAGCGGTACCTGGTATCCAAAACCCAGGGCTGGGACTGCCAGGAGCCGGTGGTGAAGCTGGAGAAATGGACCCAACCCAACCTGGCCTTTTTCCGCCTGACCAGCACCTGCGGCAAGAAAACCGACAAGATCAACGACAGTTTTTTCTACCAAAACGATTCGGTGCTTTTCGACACCGAAAAGGCCGAGGTGGTGGAGGACTGCATGGGCTGCAAGGACGACAAGTCGGTCAAAACCTTCGACAAGTATTACGTGAAATCCCTGCCCACCCCCACTCCCACCCCCGAGGAAACCCCGACCAACGAGTAAGCGCCTTATTTCTGGTAGTGTATCAGTTTGATTTTCAGCAATACCAAAGGTACCCCTCACCCTACCCTCTCCCGCAAGGGGCGAGGGTTTTTGCTAGGTTTCCCCCTCTCCCTTGACGGGAGAGGGACAGGGTGGGATGGAAGACGGTCGAGGATCTCAAACTGAGACACTACCTTATTTTTTTCCGACTTCTTATACCTTTGCGGTGGATGGGGTTTTGCTGTTGTCGGAACATGGGTACCGCATCAAAATAGGGCCATGGCTTCCCCTTCCGCAGCCACCCCCATGAAAGTCGGCCATCCGCCCCCCAAGCCTTTGATGGTTTTCGACGGCGATTGCGGCTTCTGCCGCAAGTGGATCGGCCGGTGGCGCCACCTCACCGGCGGCCACGTGGACTACGAACCCTACCAAAAAGTTTCAGCGGATTACCCGGAAATCCCCCTCGGGGATTTCAAGAAGGCGGTCCAGCTGATCCTGCCCGACGGGAGGGTTTTCCAGGGCGCCCAGGCGGTTTTTGAGGGAATGACCCCGGTTGGGGCCTTGAAGTGGCTGGCGTGGGTTTACGGCCATGTCCCGGGTTTCGCCCGGGTTTCCGAGTGGGCCTACGCTTTCGTGGCTTCCCACCGCCAATTTTTTTCCTCGGCCGACTCCTGCGGCTTTTCCGCCGCGGATGAAAAACCCCAATATTTTTTTTCGCGGTGGCTCTTCCTCAAAATTTTGGCTTTGGCTTACCTCTCGGCCTTCGGCTCCCTTTGGCCGCAAGTGGACGGTTTGATCGGCAAAAGGGGCATCCTGCCGGCGGCCTCCTTCCTGGGCGCCGCGCGGGAACAGTTGGGACCCGCCGCCTTCTGGGCCTTCCCCTCCCTTTGCTGGGTGGACGCCGGAAAGGGCTTCCTCCATTTCCTTTGCGCGGGGGGAGTGGCCCTATCCCTCCTGCTGTTTTTCGGCCTTGTTCCGGCCTTGTGCCTGGCCTTGCTTTGGGTTTTTTACCTGTCGTTGGTTTCGGTGGGAGGGGACTTTTTGTCCTTTCAATGGGACAACCTGCTTTTGGAAGCCGGCCTTTTGGCGGTCTTCGCCGTGCCCCCACGGTGGCGCCTTCAGCGAAAGGATTCCCAGCCCATCCCCGGCCTTATCCTTTTCCTCCTCCAATGGCTGTTGTTCCGGCTCATGTTCAGCTCGGGGGTCTGCAAACTGGCCAGCGGCGACCCCGCATGGAGGGGTCTCACGGCCCTGGAGTACCATTACGAAACACAGCCCCTGCCCACCACCCTGGCCTGGTTCATGAGCCAGCTTCCCGCCTGGTTCCAAAAGCTTTCCTGCCTTTATATGTTCGGGGTGGAATTGATCGTGCCTTTCCTCATTTTCGGCCCCCGGCGGCTGCGGCCCGCGGCCTTCCTGGCCTTTGTGTCGCTCCAAATCCTCATCCTGCTGACAGGTAATTATTGCTTTTTCAACCTGCTCACCCTGGGCCTATGCCTTTTCGCGCTGGAGGACGCGGCCTGGCCCGGTTGGTTCAAAAATTGGTGGGAAGGCAAATCCACAAGGGCCCACGGGAAGGCCCCGGTGGGGCGGTGGCCCTCCTGGGTGACCGGGTCCTTCGCGGCTTTGGCGATTTACATGACGGTGTTCCAAATGACCTATACCGTGGGTTTCCGCGCGCCCTGGCCTTCTTGGATGGCGGGGATTTACCAGGCCCTTGACCCCCTCCGATCGTTCAATTCCTACGGCCTTTTCGCGGTTATGACCACCACCCGGCCCGAAATCACCGTGGAAGGCAGCGACGACGGGGTCCAATGGAAGGCTTACGGCTTCAAATGGAAGCCGGGGGACCTGAAAAGGGCTCCCGGTTACGTGGCCCCCTACCAGCCGCGGCTGGACTGGCAAATGTGGTTCGCGGCCTTGGGCAGCCTTCAGCAGAACCCCTGGTTCGGCAATTTCATGGTCCGGCTCCTGCAGGGGTCGCCGGACGTTTTGGGACTTCTAGGTTACAATCCTTTCCCGCAAGCGCCTCCCCGGTTCATCCGCGCGGAAGTTTACGACTATTCTTTCACGACCTTCGATGAGAAGGCCAAAACCGGGGATTGGTGGAAGGCCGAATACCGCGGGCCCTATACCCGCCCTTTTTCGCTCCAACAACTTGGCTTAAAAAAATAACATTGGAACCGCGAAGGCGCGAAGAACACGAAGGGCCAACAATTAATTTAGAAGCCATTTCAAATCCCAAACTCTTACCACAAAGTTACAAAGTAACAAGAGTTAGACATCCAGCAAAGACTGGAAAACCTAAATAAAATCGAGGCTTTCAGGGTGTCATTGCGAGGAGCGAATTTTGCGACGAAGCAACCTCAGTTCCTGGGTTGTTTTAAGCTGTGAGTTTCGCCTGGGGCTAAACCCCTTTATTTTGGGACTGAGATTGCTTCGTCATAACCGTCCCCTAATCGGGGACATTCCTCGCAACGACGGACAGGTTTCTTTATGAAGGTTTTTATTTTCGGCTTTTTAAAGGGTTTTTGATTTATTCGGTGGTGTCTAACTCTTGTTATTACAAGCCGTTAATTTCGCGACCTTCGCGTTTTCGCGGTGAAAAGGAGTTCTCTTGTTCCAAAAAGAGTATTGGGAAAGGAAGGCCTTGGATGAGCGCCGCCCGCCGGAACATCCGGTGGTCAGGCAGTACGCCGCCTCCAAGATCGAACAAATCCGCCGTTACGTCCCCCTGGGTAAAGGCACCCGCCTCTTAGACGTGGGCTGCGGGAACGGGTTTTTCTCCCACTATTTCAGCCAAATCTGCGACACCGTGGGCGTGGATTTTTCGGAGAAAATGCTGGCGAAAAACCTGATGCCCCAAAAATTACTCATGGACGCCGGCCGGCTTTGCTTCCAGGACTTCGCCTTTGACGTGGTCTTCTGCCACGCGCTGCTCCACCACGTTGGAAACATGGATGGAGTGCTTCAAGAAATGAAGCGGGTTTCGAGGCGGTACGTCGTTGTGTTGGAGCCCAATCGGAACAATCCCTTGATGTTTCTTTTCTCGGCCTTGGTCCCCGAAGAGCGCAAAGCACTGGAATTCTCACTTGGGTTTTTAAAGGAAAGAATGGCCCGTAACGGTTTAAGGGTGGTGGCGGCTTTTTCCCACGGAACCACCGTGTCGAACAAAACGCCGGCTTTTTTACTGCCGCTGGCGAGGCTCTTGGATTTCAACTACCCGTTGGGAATGACGAACATCCTCATCGCTGAACGATAGTTCGCGGCTCACAGCTGACAGTCCACAGGAACAGCTTGAGGACATGCGACCTTAACTTTGCTGTGAGCTGTGAACTGTGGCCTGTGAGCTGCCTTTCTCCGTTTCGATGCGATGGAGGAGCTCCCTCAGGCTTAAGTCGGCCATGGACTCGATGCGGTAATCGGCGTGATCCAACGGCAATTGGCTCGTCACGGGGTTGGGCACGGCCACGCAGTAAACGCCCGCCGCCCGGGCGGCCTTGACGCCGTTGGGGGAATCCTCGAAGGCCAGGGCGCGGTCCGGGGAAACCCCCATGAACGTCAGCGTCAGGTCGTAAAGCTCGGGGTGGGGCTTGACGTTGGCCACGTCGTCCGCGGTGCGGATGGAATGAAACCGCTCGGCCAGCCCCAGCCGGGACAGGTGGCCCATGACCCAGTTTTGGTCCGAACTGGAGGCGACGGCCAGGGCGATTTTCAGTTTCCGGGCCTCTTCGAGGTATTCCAAAACCCCCGGACGGGGTTTTAACCCCGTCAAAAGCTCCTGTTCCCTTTTACGGAAGCTCTTCTTTAATTCGGCCCGGTCCAATGGCCGGCTCACCTGTTTTTCAAGGTAGTCGTAAACGTCGAAGGCGTGATGGGATGTGCCGATGCATTGGCCCCAGACGGCGATCGGCAATTCCACCCCGTAGGAGCGGTAAATTTCCGTCCAGTTTTGGAAGGCGGCGCTTTCGGTGTCCAAAATGACGCCGTCGAAATCGAAAATGATCAGATCCATGGCGCAGGATTGTACCACGGCGCTTCCTGATGAATTTTGAATTTTCCGCCCGACAAACTAGGTTTAAACTAACCGACGTGAAAGCTCAAGGAGAAGTAATGGGGCGTTCAGGAGAAAAACCGACGGTTTTGGACGTGGAAAGCGTCACCTTGTCCTTCGGCGGCTTGGTGGCGGTTGACAACTTTTCCATGGTGCTCCACGAGGGAGAGCTGGCGGGACTTATCGGCCCCAACGGCGCGGGCAAGACCACGGTCTTCAACATCCTTTCCGGCATCTACCGTCCCCCGGAAGGGGATGTGCGGGTGTTCGGCAAGCCCATCCTGGGGTTGAAACCCCACCAGATCACCCGGCGGGGCCTGGTGCGGACCTTCCAAAACATCCGGCTTTTCAAGGAACTGACGGTGGAAACCAACATCAAGGTGGCCTTCCACCACGCCCGGCCCTATGGCATCGGCGCGGCCCTGGTCCAGACCCGGAGGTTCAAGGACGTGGAAAGGGCCTTTGACGGGGAAACGGCCCGGCTGATGGAAGTGCTGGAGCTCGCCCACCGCGCTGGTGCCCTGGCCGGGGCCCTGCCTTATGGGGACCAGAAAAAACTGGAGATTGCCCGGGCCCTGGCCACGGGCGCCCAAATCCTCCTTTTGGACGAGCCGGCGGCCGGCATGAACCCCCAGGAATCCCTGTGGCTCACGCGGGTCATCCAGCGCATCCGCAAGGAGTTCAACCTTTCGGTGCTCCTGATTGAGCACGACATGAAGGTGGTCATGGGCATCTGCGAGAAGATCCACGTCATGGACCACGGCGTCAAGATCGCGGAAGGAACGCCCAAGGAAATCCAGGAAGACCCGAAGGTCATCGAGGCTTACCTAGGCATAAAGAAAAAATAGTTCCAATTTAGAACTATTGGGAGAACGCCGTGAACTCACCCCTACTGGAAATTAAAAACCTCAGTGTGTATTACGACGCCATCCAGGCCCTGAGGGGAGTAAGCCTCGCCGTTCCCAAAGGTTCGGTGGCCTGCCTGATCGGCGCCAATGGGGCGGGGAAGACCACGGTTTTACGCGCCATCTCCGGCATTAAACAACCTAAGAGCGGTGAAATTCTGTTCAAAGGAGAATCCATCGCCCGTTTGGCGCCCCACGTCTTGGTTCAAAAGGGCATCGTCCAGTGCCCGGAGGGCCGGGGTGTGTTCCCCAACCTGGCCGTCGAGGAAAACCTGGATTTAGGGGCTTACGTGCGCCACGACCCCGCGGGAATCCGGAAGGATTTGGAGCACGTTTATTCCCTTTTTCCCCGCCTTAAGGAACGGCACAAACAACATGCCGGAACCCTTTCGGGCGGCGAACAGCAAATGCTGGCCATCGGCCGCGCGCTCATGGCCCGGCCCCAGCTTTTGCTCCTGGACGAGCCTTCCCTGGGCCTGGCGCCCCAAGTCATCGAGCTGATCTTCGACACCATCGCGGAAATCAACCGGGAAGGGACCACCATCCTTTTGGTGGAGCAAAACGCCCAGCTGGCCCTGGAGGCCTCCTCCTACGCTTACGTGCTTGAAACGGGTGATATCATCCTGGAGGGGGAAGCTTCCAAGGTTTTGGAAGACCCCAAGGTCCAGCGGGCCTACCTGGGGGAAGTGGTTTAAAGACATGCGAAAACTGAATTATACCGCCATCGGAATGTTCCTTTTTTCGGGAATAACGGCCGTCGCGTCAGCCCAAAACGACCATTACCCCCAATATGTCGAAAAGGGGAACAAGGCATTGGACGGTGAAAAATACGATTTGGCCGTCGAATACTATAATTCGGCCATCGACGACAACCCGGACTGCTGGCAGGCCTACGTGGGTTTGGGAAATTGCTCTTATTACCAAAAGAAATACAAGGAGTCCCTCAAGAATTACGAGAAAGCCCTGAAGATGGATCCGGATAACAGCGAGTTGGTCAAATTCGTCCAGTTTTTAAGGGCCAAGATAGGGCCCTCGGCGCTTCCCACGCCCACCCCCGTTTCCCCGGCCCTTCCTGCCGGACTTCCGGCCCTTCCACCCCCTGGTTCCACGCTTCCTCCGCCCAAATAATTTCAGTTTTGAATTTACATTCAAGTTTCCATGTTGTTGTTATAATCATTGTGTTTTTCCCCAGCCTCGTTTGCCGACGAGACCCATTCCATGTAGGCAATTTAACGTTTACGGTTGCAGCCGGTTTTAAAGGGTTTTGGTTGAGCCGCTCAATATTTGAAAAGGATAAAATCATGAAAAACGCAAGGCTTGTTGTGGCTTTGTCGGTCCTATTCCTCGGCTGGGCGGGCTTCTCTTCAGCGCAGGACCAAGCCCTGTCCTATTACAACGCCGGCAACACTTTTTATTCCCAGCAGAACTACGACCAGGCTACCCGCTACTACCAATACGCGACCCAGTTGAACCCCAACCTCTGGCAGGCTTACCAAGGATTGGGGAACTGCTATTACGCCAAGGGGGACAAGGCGACCTCCCTCACGGATTACCAAAAAGCCCTGGCCCTTAACCCCAACAATCCCCAACTTTCCCAATTTGTCCAAACCCTCCAGCCCCAGGCGTCCTCGCCCGGCGGGACCAACCCCTCTAGTGGCTCTTCCACTGACAATGCGGCCGCATCCTCCTCGCTCGCCGGCTCCGGGTTCAACCCCAATTTACCCCGCCAAGGGAAGATTTTATTCGAGATCGAAGACTCGGATTGGGTCGGCGGCTGGGACGACTTGGACAATATTTATGGGGGGACTATTGTCTCCTCCAGCTCCGACGTCGTTGGGTTTAAATTAGGCCTTGGAGCCGCCTACGTTTTCTCCCCGAATTTTCAATTGGGCGTCAAACTTCAATACCTTGTAAAGGAAGCGGAGTCCGTATCAACATCGATTGATGGGATCCCCGAAACAGACCTATGGAACGAATCCGCCTTCGGAGGGGCTGTTGTGGCGGATGGAGTTTTCCCCCTCGGCGACGGGGTCAATTTTATTGGAAGCCTAGAGGGAGGCTTTTACACCCTGGTGGGAAGCACTGTTACGGGTACGACGGCATATGGAACCGCAACGGAGAATTTATCCGCGAGCAGCCCGGGAGGAATGATTTCAGCGGGGATCGAATTTTTAATGGATTCCAAAAAAACTTGGACCTTGGATTTAGGGCTGGATTACCAATTTCTCTCATTCTCGCCCGTTACGGCCACATATAACGGCCAAAGCGAAACGGCGACGAACGCGTCAGGCGGGAATGCCAGCCTGGATTTCTCGGGCGTGGGTCTTTTCTTGGCAGCCCGATTGTATTAAGAGCCGGTAACAAAATTCCACCAGACCCTCGCCCCTTGGGGGAGAGGGCAGGGTGAGGGGTGTCTAAAACCTGGGAAATCACCCTCATCCCAACCTTCTCCCCTCAAGGGAGAAGGGGAAAAAGGATTCAAAATCAAATTTTGTTACCGGCTCTAAATCACCTCCATTCGCCTAAGCGTATGGCCCTCTTTAAAGGGGGGGTTATGAAAAAAACTCAATGGGCCTTGATGCTTTTTGTAACCGCCTTCGGGCTCACAGGGCCCTCGGCGGCGCAGGACCAGTCCGCGTCCTATTACAACGCCGGCAACACCTTTTATTCCCAGCAGAATTACGACCAGGCCATCCGCTACTACCAATACGCCACCCAGTTGAACCCCAACCTCTGGCAGGCTTACCAAGGATTGGGGAACTGCTATTACGCCAAGGGGGACAAAGCGACGGCCCTCACGGATTACCAAAAGGCCCTGGCTATCAATCCCAACAACCCCCAGGTGACCTCCTTCGTCCAATCCCTGCAAGCGCAGGCGGGTCCAGCGCCGCAGTCCTCCAACAACGGGCCGGTCGCGCAAACCGCCTCCCTTTCGACAACGTCCGGAAACCCTAAGTTTGAGTTGGATATCTTGGCGGGGGGATCCTTTGTCCTCAGTGGCGAGTCTCCGGCGGCCAACGCGGAGGGGGTTACCGTCAGTTTGGCGGGGGGATACGGCATCGGCCTTGGCGGCGGTGTGGGGGCCTACTATGCCCTTGGCCCCGATCTTTCGATCGGCGCCAACTTTGCGTACTATGCCTACAGCGCCACCTACACTTATGAATTTCCCTCCCTGGAGGGGATTAGCGGAGGCGTCACCGAATCGGCTAGTTCGAGTAACTTGGAAATGGTTGCCGCTGCTAAGTATCACCTTCACGGAAACCCCAACCTGAAGCCTTATCTTCTAGGCGGGTTGGGTATGGCCAATGTCACCTCGTCCGGGTCTGTTACGGAAGTGGTTTCGGGAATAGGGGGCGAGGGGGAAAAGCTTCCTTCGGTTTCCTCTTTTTGTCCTATGGTTCAAATTGGTGGAGGCATTGAAATTCCCGCGGGAAAGGACATGAATTTCCTCGCGGAAGGCAAATTTAATTTCATTTTCGTCGGCAGCACGAGCCAGAGTGTCACTGCTTCGGGGGTCACAGGGAACCAGACTTACGCAGGCTACACGTTCATTGAATTTCCAATCAACGTGGGACTCGATTTTAATTTGTAGCCTTCGAAAAAAGCATTGTTGGCAAAACCCCGTTCCAGGCGGCTGGAGCGGGGTTTTGTTTTTGGCCCAAGTCCCTTGTGCCGCTCCGCCTCCGCCCGTAAGATACTCCCTCCTAAAAAACAAGTTTTTTCCATTGAAATTATCTAACAAGGCGAAGCCCGGTTCATGAAACGAGAGCGACACTTTTCAGGGCCTTCGGCTCTATTAATGTAGAACAGGGTGAGTTCCAAGTTGAACGGCAAAACGGCTCCTGGGAGTTGGCTTGAATCCCTTTAAAGAAAACAAAATCCTCCGGTTCCTGGGTTCGGTGAAGCTGGCCCTGCCCATGCTGCTCATCCTGGCGGCGCTTTTGGCCACGGGCACCATCGTGGAATCCCGCTTTTCCACGGCCGTGGCCAAGCGCTTCGTTTACGGCACCTGGTGGTTCGGCGGTTTCCTGATGCTTTTGGCCGTGAACCTCTTCTGCTCGGCTTTTTCCCGCTTTCCCTGGAAGAAATACCAGACGGGCTTTGTCATTACCCACCTGGGGATCATCCTCCTCCTAGCCGGGTCGCTCATCACCCAACAGTTGGGCAAGGACGGGCAGATCGCCCTCAAGGAGGGCGCCGAAGGGCACGTTTTCCAGGAGGAAAACCCCACGCTTCTGTACCAGGTGAACGACGGGCCCATCAACGCCCTCCCGGCCTCTTTCCCTTTCCGGGCCCCTTCCCCCGACCATCCCTTGATGGTGCACTTGCCGGGCGACGGGCTGTTGATGGTGGACCAGTTTTACCTGAACGCCCAAAGGATGGTCACGGGCCGAAACGCCGAAAAAGGGGAAAAAGGGTTCCCGGCCCTGCGGCTGAAATTGGACAGTTCCTTCGTGCACGAGGACCAGTGGCTTTTCCTGGGCGGCGCGGACAACGGCGGGTTCGACGGGCTCACCGCAGGGAAGCTGGACCTGGGGCCCGCCTCGGCCTTCTTTGAGAAGGAGGGGGACTGGAAAAAGGACTTGTCCCAGGGGGCCAAGGACGTTCCGGACAACGCCCTGGCCCTGCTGCTGGCCCCCGATGGGAGCCTGAAGTACCAAACGCGCTTCCACGGCAAGTTCGACTCCCCCCAGCCCCTGGCCCTGGACACGGCCTATGCCACAGGCTGGATGGACATGCAATTCACCGTGCCGGAACGTTTGGACAACGCCCTGCCCGAGGAAACCTACGAGTCCCAGCCCTTTCCCTACCAAAAAGACCTCCAGCCGGCCCTGCACTATGAGGTGTTGAAGGGCGCGGCCACCCAGGAGGGGTGGCTGGGCTACCAATCCGCGCCGGTTTCCTTTACCCTGTCCCAGGGGCAGACCTTCGCCCTGGCCTATGGGCCCCAGCAAATCGACCTGCCCTTCATGTTGCACCTGGTCAAGTTCAAGGTGGGGTTCGACCCGGGCACGGACAAGCCGGCCTCCTACGCCAGCGACATCTTTTATATGGACCCGGTGAAGGGCGTCCAAGCACCGGCCCACATCACCATGAACGAGCCCCTGCATTTCATGGGCTACACGGTATACCAGGCCAGCTACGAGGCTGAGCCCGACGGCAGCTATGTTTCGGTCTTTTCCGTGGGGAAGGACCCCGGCATCTGGATGAAGTACGGGGGAGCCATCGTTCTGGTATTGGGCATCATTTTCATGTTCTGGTTCAAGAACCCGGCGTGGAACAAGAGGGAGACGGATGAACAAGGCAAATTTTGAGTTCTCAATTTTGAATTATGAATTATGGAAATTTTTTCCAACGAGGCGGAAAAATTTTTTAAAAGAAAATCCATCCATCCGTGTTCATCCGTGTTCATTCGTGGCAAAAATTTCCGTTCTTTTTGTTTTTCTTTTCTGTGGTTCCGTTTTGGCCGGGGAATTGGATTTCAAGACCCTCGCCCTCATCCCCATCCAGGAAAACGGCCGGGTGAAGCCCCTGGACACCTTCGCCCGCGAGAGCGTGCGGTTCGTGACCGGCCATGAGTCCCTGGACGGCCAAAACGCGCTGGGCACGGTCCTGGACTGGGCCACCCATCCCCAGGCCTGGGACAACAGGGGCTTCCTCCTCATCGAAAACCTGGGCCTGCGCTCCCTTTTGGGAATCCCCAACAACCAGTCCCGCGTCCCGCCCCAATTTTTGATCAACCACGAGGGTTTCATCGCCTACGCCAAGAGCAGCTACGCCAAGCAGGAAAAGAAAATCACCCTTAACCCCATGGAGAAGGAAGCCCTGGCCGTGTTCGGCCGGCTCCAGCGCTATGAGGACGTAAAGTCCGGCGCGGCCCTGGCCCTGATCCCCATAGAGGACCCAAAGACCCGGAAATGGGGCACGATGGGCGACCTTAACCGCGCCTACCATGTGAACAAGGCCGCCATGCCGGAGGCGGCCCTGGACGTCTTGGAATCCTTCGCCGGGGTCCTCTCCGCCTATGACCAGGGCGACGCGGCCAAGTTCGAAACCCAGTCCCAAAACCTTTCCCAAATCCTCGCCCAGATCGGAGACAAGGATTACCCGGCCCCCGGCAAGATGGCCCTGGAGGTCCAGTTCAACGCCTTGAAACCCTTCCGCTGGGCCTGGATCATCCACTTGGCGGCCCTCACCCTCATGGGCCTCTCCCTCCTCTTGGCGGCCCCGCGCCTCTTCACGCCCGGTTTCGCCTTTTTCATCGGAGGGATCGCCATGAGCCTTTACGGCTTCGTGCTGCGTTGTATCATCGCGGGCCGGCCGCCCGTCTCCAACATGTACGAGTCGCTCATTTGGGTCACCTTCGGCATGACGGTCTTCGCCCTCATCTTCGAGCTTATCTTCAAGACCCGCTTGATCGCGCTGGCCGGGTCGGTCCTGGCCGTCGTGGGTTTCATCCTGGCCGACAACGTGCCCACGGTTTTGGACCCCTCCATCCAGCCCATTGAGCCGGTCTTGCGAAGCAATTTCTGGCTGACCATTCACGTGCTCACCATCACCTTAAGCTACGCGGCCTTCCTGCTTTCCTTGGGCGTGGGCCACCTGTGCCTCTGGACCCTTTGGGCGCACCGGGAGGATACGGAGAGGCTCAAGCGCCAGACCCGGCTTTTGTACCGCGTGGTACAGGTAGGCGTGGTGCTTTTGGCCACGGGAACGATTTTGGGCGGGGTTTGGGCCAATTATTCCTGGGGAAGGTTCTGGGGCTGGGACCCCAAGGAAACCTGGGCCCTGATCGCCCTGTTGGGCTACGTGGCGGTGCTGCACGGCCGGCTGGCCGGGTGGCTCAAGGAACTAGGCTTCACCATCGGCGTGGTGTCGGCCTTTCTGGGCGTGCTCATGGCCTGGTACGGGGTCAACTTCATCCTGGGCGTGGGCCTGCACAGCTACGGTTTTTCCAAGGGCGGACTGCCCTTCGTGATCGCCTTCGTGGCCTTTGAAATCGTTCTGTTAACGGTGGTGGGGCTTAAAAACCGCAAGGCACCCAACTTGTCCCCAACCGCCTCCGTGGCAGTGGGACATCATTAAAATCCGTAAAGATTTCCAAATTTCCCTTTCAGGTAGGCCAGGAAGAAATCCGCACTGAGATTCCGGCCTGTCACCTCCTGGCAAAGGTCGCCCGCCCGGTAACGCTGGCCCTGGGCATGGATCTTCTCATTCAGCCATTTCCTCAAGGGCGTGAAATCCCCTTTCTCGAACTTCCCTTCCAAGGTCCCCACTTCCTTGTCCGCGGCCGCGAAAAACTGCGCCGAATAAAGGTTGCCCAGGGTGTAGGTGGGGAAATAGCCGAAACTTCCATGGCTCCAATGAACGTCTTGCAGGCAGCCCAGGGCGTCGGAAGGCGGCGTGAGTCCCAGGTATTTCCTCATGGCTTCATTCCAAGTTGAAGGAATGTCGGCGGTCTTCAGCTTGCCCCCGATCAAAGCCACCTCAATGTCGTAGCGCAGGCAGATGTGCAGGTTATAGGTGACCTCGTCGGACTCGGTGCGGATAAAGGAAGGGGCCGAGTGGTTGATGGCGAAATGAAAGGCTTCCAGCGTCACGTCATCGAAGGCGCCCGGGAAGGCTTTTTTCAACTCTGGATAAAAGAACTTCCAAAAGGCCAGGCCGCGGCCCACCAGGTTTTCCCAAAGCCGGGACTGGGATTCGTGGATGCCCAGGGAGACCGCCGAGGCGCGGGGGGTGCCGTAGTGCCCGTCGGAAGGCAGGTTTTGGTCGTAAATACCGTGGCCGGACTCGTGGAGAGTGCTGAAAAAGGAGTTCTCGAAGTTGTTTTCCTCGAAGCGGGTGGTGATGCGGGTGTCGGCGGGCCCCAGGCCGGTGGTGAAGGGATGGGCGGAAACGTCGATGCGGCCCCTGTCGAAACGGAACCCGATGGCCTCGGACATCCGGCGGCAGAAAGCCCGCTGGGCGGGGATGGGACAGGGCCGTTTTAGGATGGAAACATCGGGCTTTCGCGTGGAAGAGCCGATCTTGGCGACCAAAGCGGAAAGGCTTTCCTTCAAGGGAGGGAACAGCCGGTTGAGCTCGGCCGTGGTCAGGCCGGGCTCGTAATCCTCCAGCAGGGCGTCGTAGGGGTGGTCCTGGTAACCATAGCACTTGGCCTGTTCCTGGCAGAGCGGGATGATCTTGTCCAGCCAGGGCTGGAACCGGGAAAACTTGTTTTCCTTGCGGGACTCCACCCACTCCACTTGGGCCTGGGAGGTCACGCGGGCCATTTCCTCCACCAGCTTTTGGGGCAGTTTGGTGGACCGGTCGTAGGAACGGCGCCATTCGCGCAGATTGACCGCGCTGTCGGACAGTGAGTCCTGGGTCATCTCCTTGGAGGATTCCGCCTTGGAAATCAGTTCCCCCACCTTGGGGTCGGTGAACTTCTGGTGGCACATGCCCGCCAAAAGCGAAAGTTGCTCGGCCCGGTAGGCGGCGTTGGCCGCGGGCATGTAGACTTCCTGGTCCCAGCCCAAGACGCCCGCGGTATTACCCAAAACGGCGATTTCCTTCATCCGGCGCACCAGATCGGCGTAGGCTTGTTCGGGATTCAATTTTATTCTCCAAAATTTTTACCGCTGTCATTGCGACGAGTAGCCGCCGAGTAGGCGGCTGTTAACGAGGAAGCAACCCCAGTTTAAATATGCAATTGCATGGAATGATCCGAAGGGATCAAACCACCCATAAACGGGTTCGACTCCCTTCGGTCGCTCACCGCAAGCTGGGTTGCCTGAGCCCTGAGCGAGCAAAGCGAGTCGAAGGGTTCGCCTCAAAATTCGAGGCTCCTATGAAACAACCCCCAGGCACCCCTCGCCCCGTCCCTCTCCCGCAAGGGGCGAGGGTGACGAGTACCCCTTCTCCCTTGAGGGGAGAAGGATGGGATGAGGGTGATTGTTTCTTACTCAAATCACACGGCGCCCTCCGGCGGGCCCTGGCTCGCAATGACAGCGGTTATTACAACGTGGTTCAAAGATCTTCGCTCAACCCCACCAGCACCGGCACATCCTGCTGCGTGAGGTTATTGTAAATCAGGAAGTCGTACCTACCCTCGATAAAGGCGTGCTCGCCGGGGTGAAAATCGAATTGGAACCCCAAGCCCACCACCGCTGCCACCGAAGAGGTGGTATAGCCGCTGGGACTGTCGGATTGGAAGTCATAAGCCGGCCCGACCAGGATGTAGGGCGCCCAGCCGGGAAGGGGATTAGCGAGGTGGAGTTCGGGGGAAACCCTCAAATCCACAACCGAAAGGCCCCCGCCGGTGTAAAACCATGGATTCACCGAGAGTTGGAGCCAAAGGAAGGGATTGAACCGGTATCCCAAGAAAAGGTTTCCACCGCCGCCCAGGAGGAAATCAGGGTTCCAGTTTTGCACCGGGGCATTGACGCCCAGCCCCGTGCCCAAGTACCAGCCGGGCGACAGGGAGGAAGCGGTGGAATCCGAGATCACCTCCATCGCCTTCAGCGGCGTGAAGGGAAGAAACATCAGGCAACCGAAGGCCAGCCAACCGGCCCTTTTTTTCATGGAACCCTCCCTGTCCGGAAATCACGGCGAGGAGGATTATACCCGCCTCCGGTCAGCGGATTCAATTTGGGATGATAAGTATTGGGTATGTCAAGGCATCGTTCCCAACTTAGAACTTCTAACAAAAGTCAAGATTGAACCACAGGGGACACGGAGAACCCAGAGGGAGGCATAAGGGTTTTGTTTGAAATCAATGCTTTTGCTCTGTGTTCTCTGTGCGTCGCCGAAGGCGACCTGTGGTGAAAAGCCTTTTTGTTAGAGCCTCTTAGTTAGGCCGCGAAAGTTTCGCCGATGAACTTGACGTCTTCCGCGCTTAAGGGTTTGTCCTTGCCCGAAAGATTGATTTCCACCTGGTTCCGGTTCCGGAAACCGGGAATAACGCAGCACACAACGGGGTTGGCCAGGAGGTACTGCAGGGCTACCCGGGCCAGGTCCCTTACGTCGCTCCCGAAACGCGATTTTAGTTTCTCGATCTTGGGCTGGACGCCTAAAAGGAACTCGGTGGTGAAGCGCTTATCGCCCTTGCGGTGGTCGCCTTCCTCGAACCGCGGGGGATTCTTCGGGTCGAACTTGCCCAGGAGGATGCCCTGGTTCAGGGGTGAAAAGGCCACGAAACTCATCTTGCGCTCGTCCAAGAGCCGCCGCACGGGGGCGCCCGCCCGGATGAACTGGTCGTCCATGATGTGGGCCCAGCTTTGCAAAACGTCGGGCTTCACCTTGGGCGCCAGTTTCTCGAAGTCGGCGTTGGAATAGGCGGACTGGCCGATAAGCCTGATTTTTCCCTCTTTTTTCAACTGGCGCATCACGGCCACGGCGTCGTCCAGGTAGCGGTCCTCGGGGCCGAAATCGCCGTGGTGGAAATAGTAAAGGTCGATCACGTCCCGCTGGAGGTTGATGAGGGACTGTTCGCATTGGTGGCGGATGTGGGCCGGCTCATAGGCATGGGCCGCGGTGCCGGGAAACCAGCCCACCTTGGTGGCCAGGACGAGTTTCTTCGCGCGGTTTCCCAGGATCTCCGAGAGCATACGCTCGGCCCGGCCGTTGCCGTAAACATCCGCGTTGTCGAAGTGGT
Source organism: candidate division FCPU426 bacterium (assembly GCA_030041545.1). GTDB lineage: Bacteria > Oederibacteriota > Muellerivitia > Muellerivitales > Muellerivitaceae > JAJPJW01. The sequence continues at coordinate 69,021 of JASHNQ010000033.1, forward strand.
TGACGCCCTGCTCCAGGGCGTAATCGACGGCGCGCTTCACTTCGGAGGCGTCCACGTTGGCCCAGCCGTTGGGCGAGCCGTTCACCCAGTTCAGCCCCCCCAGGGTCCAACAGCCCAGGCTGATTTCGGAAACCTCGACACCCGATTGGCCGAGTTTGCGGTATTTCATGAAATCCTCCTCAAAAAATGGAACCACAGATTAAGCCAAAAGGATTGTTTTTGCCACATGGGTAAAAATTCACCAAATGGGTAACCGCCACCCGGAGAATCCTGGAGACAAGGCCTGAATCGGCTGATTTTTTTAAGATTTTGTTGGCATAGCCCTTGCCTTAAACAATCCTCGTTATCCACTCAAACTAAGGAGAAAAAACATGAAACGCAATGACTTCAGGATCTTAATCGCGGAGGATGACCCCGCCATCCGCAAGCTGTATGAGAAGGCCTTCCGCCAGGAGGGTTACGAGGTGGTGTCAGTGGAGGCTGGGGGCCAGGTTTTGGCCGAACTGAAGGACGGTTCCTTCGATCTTTTGATCACCGACCTGAAACTGGAGCATACCAGCGCGTTGGAGGTCCTGCCGGAGGTCCGCAAAATCCATCCCCGCCTGCCCGTCATCGTGGTTTCGGGTTATTACGCCAACTTGGTCGAGGATTTCCACCTGAAGGGCTTCAACGTGAACCTCTTTCTCAATAAACCCCTGGGCCTGTCCGATTTGAAGTTGGCCGTGCGCAGGGTTTTGGGGTTGGCGGCGGCGGAAAATCCGAGGGACACGACGGTTGCATAAAAAAGTTTTGAGTTCTGAGTTTTCAGTTTTGAGTTTTGGAAGTTTTTGTCCCTCAACTCATTAAGGGTGTTAATGATTTTGTGGGGCAAAAACACACACAAACTCACAACTCTTAACTCAACACTCATAACTGGTTCTTGTGGCTCGCTTTATACAAGCGGTCGTTGATGGCCCGGCCCAACCCTTCGTGGGGCACAGGATGGGCCAGAAGGAGATCCAAACCTTTCTCATCCAGCCTTCTCAAAGCGGCGAAGAGATTCGCCGCCGCTTCCTTCAAATCACCCTTATAAGAAAGAACTTCCACGGCCGTGAAAGGCGTGGAATCCCGGGGCTCCCTCAGGGTCAGGAGCCCTATTTTTTTGCCCTCGGGAAGGTTTTCCAGGGACTCATCCAAAACCAGGGGCGTCCGGGGCGCGTAATGCTGGGGCAGTTGGCCCGGGGCCAGGGGTTTTTCAGCGGCCGTGGTTTGGACCCGTACTTGCCCGATCAAGGCCTGGATTTCCTCCAACGGCGCGCCGCCAGGCCTCAAAAGCACCGGTTCCTTGTCCATGAAGGAAACAATCGTGGATTCCACCCCCACGGAACAAGGGCCGCCATCCAAAATCACCTCAACCTTGCTCCCAAGGGAGTTTCGTACGTGCCCGGCGGTGGTGGGGCTCACGGCCCCAAAAGGATTGGCGCTGGGCGCGGCAATCGGGCGGCCCGACTCGCGGATGAGATCCAAGGCCAGTGGGTGGTTGGGCACCCGGACGGCCACGGTGGGAAGGGAGGAGGTCACGATATCCGGCACCATGGGAGATTTGGGCAAAACCACGGTCAAGGGGCCGGGCCAAAACTTTTCCACCAATTTCAAGGCGAGGGCCGGGAATTTTTGCACCAGGATATCCGCCTGCCGCATATCCGCCACGTGCACGATCAGGGGATCGAACTGGGGGCGGTTCTTCACCTCGAAAATTTCCGCCACGGCGTAGGGGTTCAAGGCGTCCGCGCCCAGGCCGTAAACGGTCTCGGTGGGGAAAGCCACCAACCCGCCCTCCTGGATGATTTGGGCTGCCTTTTGGATTTCAAGCATCATGTTTTTTCAGGTGATGGAAATGGTCGAAATGACCGTCCAAGGTCAATAGGGAGAGCCCTTCTCGGATACAAACGGCGGCAATGAGGCCGTCGGTTGCGGGGATTTGGACTCCCTTGGCCCTCAAACCCCGCAACAATTCCCCCGCGTCCTGGAAATCCTCCCGGAAGGTTTCCGCGTAAGGAAGGGCGGACAAAAGTTCTTCCAAGGAGGTCTTTTCATAGGGGTGGACGCCTTGAAGAAGCTCCAATGCCACCATGCCGCACAGGACAGCCCGGCCTTCCTCCAGCAATAAGTCCAATTCCTCACTAGCCGGACTCAGTCCCCGGCGGAGGTAGTCCACCCAAACCGAAGTGTCAACGAGCACGCTTGCCATAATGGGCCTTGCCCTCGCGGACTTCCAGAGCCCGGAGCCGCTTCCAGTTATCCTCAATGGGATATTTTCCCCTTAAGGACCTTAATTTTTCGATCTTTAAACGCCGGACCAAGTCTTCCAGCGCCTTATTGACCGCTTCCGTGCGGGTTTTGGCGTTGGTGTATTTCATCAGCTCATCCAAAAATTCATCGGGAATGGTCACGGTGGTTCTCATGATGGGCTCCGGCATCAAAATTTTTAATATTATATGATAAAAATGATCATCAAATAAATATTTATTTTGATGATAGTTGGCATGCTTTATTTGGGTTTTGGCGCCTTGGGGAGCCGGGAATTCAGCCCGTGTTCTTCAGCCCCGCCGCGATGCCGTTGATGGTCATCAGGATGGCCTCCTCCAAATCCCGGGCCTCGGCCTCCCCGGGGTCGGCGCGGAAGCGCTTGATGAGCTCCACCTGAACGAAGCTCAAGGGATCGATGTAGGGGTTGCGGCGCTTGATGGATTCGTAAAGGGGCCGGTCCTTCTCCAAGAGCTCCTGGACCTGGACGATTTGGCAGACCGCCTTCACCGTGCGGTCGTACTCGGACTTGATCCGGTCGAAGACCTCGCGGCCCAAGGCCTTGTCCGGCACCAGCTCGGAGTAGCGCCGGGCGATGTCGATATCCGCCTTGGAAAGGATCATCTGGGCGTTGTCCAAAACCGTCTGGAAAAAGGGCCACTGGCCGTACATTTCCCTCAAGGTCGAAAGGCCTTTTTCAGGATCGGCCTTCAAGTATTCCTCAATGGCGTCCCCCATGCCATACCAGCCGGGCAAGGTGGTTCGGTTTTGCATCCAGGAGAAGACCCAGGGGATGGCCCTCAAGGCCCCGATGGAACGGTCGCCGCCGCGGCTGGCGGGCCGGCTGCCGATGCGGTGATGGCTGATCTCGTCGATGGGCGTGGCCGCATGGAAATACTCCACGAAGCGTGGATGGCCGTACACCAGGGAATGATAGGCCTGGAGGGAGGAGCGGTAAAGTTTCTCCATGACCTGCTTCCATTCGGCCTTGGGCATCACCTCCTTGGGCGGGAAGGAAGCCCTCAGGACGGCGTTGGTGATCTGCTCCAAGTGGTTCGAGGCCGTGGCCGCCTCCCCATAACGGTCGCTGATGACCTCCCCCTGCTCGGTGATCTTGATGCGGCCCTTCACGGTGCCCGGGGGCTGGGCCAGGATGGCGTGGCCGGCGGGCCCCCCGCCCCGGCCCACGCTGCCGCCCCGCCCGTGGAAAAGGCGGAGGGCCACCCCATGGTTCTCGGCCATGCGCGCCAGCTCCGCCTGGGCCTTATAAAGGGCCCAATTGGCCGCCAGGTAGCCGCCTTCCTTGTTGGAGTCGCTGTAGCCCAGCATGATTTCCTGAACGTCGTTGCGGAGGCTTAAGTGGGCGCGGTAGGATTCGTTCTTCAAAAGCCGCTCCAGCATGCCCGCGGCCCGGCGCAGGTCGTCGCCGGTCTCAAAAAGGGGCACGACGTTCAGGTAGCTGTAGTGGTCCCTGCGGTAAAGGCCGGCCTCGCGCAAGAACAGTAGCACGGCCAGCACGTCGGAGACGCCGTGGGTCATGGAAATGATGTAGGTGTCGATGGAGCGGGGGTTCAAGTGCTCCTGGATGACGGCCACCGCGCGGAAGGTCTCGATGGTTTCCGCGGTTTCCGGGCCGTATTCCATTTTCTGGGGAATGAGGGGCCTTTCGTCCTTAAGCAGGCTCTCCAGCACTTGAAGCCGCCTTTCCTCATCCAGGGCCTGGTAATCGGGGGAAAGGCCGGTGGAGGATAGGATTTCCGAGAGGGCCTGGGTGTGCCTTAAGGAGTGCTGGCGGATGTCCAGGGTGGCCAGGCGGAACCCGAAGACCTCCGCGTTGTGGCGCACCTTGGCCAGGTAACCGTCGGCCAGGATGGCGCCCTTGTTGGTCCTTAAGGAAACGTCCATCACGTTAAGGTCCGCGATGAACTCCGACGCGCTGGCGTACCAGGTGCCGGGCGGGGGGGGCGGGGGCACGCTGCGCCAGTCCTTGCGGAACCCCTCGGCGTGGACAAGGGTCATCAAGAGTTTCTCGTGGATGTAGTTGCACTTTTGGCGGTACCGCTCGTGCCCGATGTGGTAGGCGATGCGCTCGGCCACCTCCGGGAACAGGGCCTCGTCACGGGCGATGGAGGCGGACAGTTCGGCTGTGATAGGCGTCTGCCGGTCGGAGGAAGAGAGCCGGCTGCTGAGTTCCTCCACGGCCTTGATGTGGGACTTGAGGGCCGAAATCCTCAAAAGCCGCACGGCCTCCACCGTGACCTCGGGCGTCACAAAGGGGTTGCCGTCCCGGTCCCCCCCCACCCAGGAGCCGAAACGCAGGAAAGGGGGGACGGACCAGGGGGTCTTGGGGAACTCCTTTTTAAGGGAACGTTCCAACTCCCGGTAAAGGGCCGGCATCACGTCCCAGAGGGATTCCTCGAAGTAGTAAAGATGGCCCTTGACCTCGTCCAACACCGTCAGCTTGACCTGGCGCACCTCGTCGGACTGCCACAGGGCCACGGCCTCCTCAAGCACCGATTTCATGATTTCCCCCCGCTCGGACTCCGGAAGGCGTCCCTCGGAGAGGAGCACGGCCGTGGCGTAAACGCGGTGTAGCTTGGTCAAGGTGGTGCGGCGCCTGGACTCGGTGGGGTGGGCGGTGAAGCACATGATGATCTTGGCCTGGTCCAGGAGGGTTTGGAGCTTCCGGGGAAGCACGCCCTGTTCCCGTAAAGCCGAAACCGCCTCGGGGATGGAACCCGGCCGCCAGGAGCTGTCCTGCGGCGGGATTTCCTGGCCGCGGACCTGGTCGATTTTTTCCGCCAGGTTGATGAGGCCGAAGAAGTGGGTGAAGGCCTTGGTGAGCAGGTTGAGCTTCTCCAGGGGGAGGGAAGCCACGATCTGGGCCAGTTCCTCCGCGACGCGGACGTCCGAGGTGATCCGGAAATTCTTGGCCAACTGGCGGACCTTCTCCACCAGGACAAATGCCTCCGGGCCTTCCTGGTAGGAAATGACCTTGCCCAGGGTGGTGGCCAGTTCGTTGACGAGGGCGGGCAGGGAGTAAAGATCGGCCTTGGGATCAGCGGGGACGACGGGTGGTTTGGCTTCTTCCTGGGACATGATTAAACCTTAAGGCTTTTCACCACCAAGGTCACCTTGCCGACCTCCTTGAATTTTTTTGGAAGGTCGGCAGGATGACCTTGGTGGTGAATGGGACGGTTAAGTTAGTTTTTCCTTGAGGATTTTGTCGGCCTGGTCCGCACGGTACCGCTTGACCTTCCGGCGAAGTTCGGGATCCTTGGACCCCAGGATGGCGACCGCCAAAAGCGCGGCGTTGACCGCGCCCGCCTTGCCCACGGCCAGGGTCCCCACGGGGATGCCGCCGGGCATTTGGGCGGTGGAAAGCAGCGAATCCAGGCCCAAAAGCTTGCTTTCCATGGGAACGCCCAAGACCGGCAACACGGTATGGGCCGCGCAAACCCCGGCCAGGTGGGCCGCCCCGCCCGCGGCCGCGATGAGAACCTCCACGCCCCGGTCCTCGGCGCCGGAAACGTATTCGGCGGTCTCCTTGGGCGTGCGGTGGGCGGAAAGCACCCGGCATTCATGCGACACTCCGAACTGGGTGAGCGTGTCGGAGGCGTTTTTCATCACCTCCCAGTCGGACTTGCTGCCCATCAGGATGTTGACGAGAGGTTTGGAGGTTTGCGCCATGGTCTTGCCCTTTCCCCAGGATTGATGGGGAGAAGAATAGCAGATTCGAGTGAAAAAGGAACCTTCTGGAGTATTAGCCTTTGATCGCAAGGCGAACTCCCCCTCAATCCAACAGCTCTCACAGGGAAAGGCCCCTGTGTACCCGCAAAACCGAACAAACCTCTTTCAGGGGGGAAGTAGAACCGTTCCACCCAAATGAGTCACCACCGAAATTGACCTCATCCCCTTTTCAGCGTATTAAACTGTCCCCATGAAAAATCCTCTTTGGGGTTCCCGACTCCTCCAGGGAAACCGCCGGGAATGGATCGGGTGGCTTCTCCTGGCCCTCGCCCTTGGTTTTTCCCTCGGCGTGAGGGCCCGCCTGCTGGATATGCCACTGGAACGGGACGAGGGGGAGTTCGCCTACGCCGGCCAGCTCCTGCTCAAGGGAATCCCCCCCTATCAAATGGCCTACAACATGAAACTGCCCGGGACCTATCTTGTTTACGCGGCCTGGATGGCCCTGTTCGGGCCGAACCCCGCCGGAATCCACGAGGGGCTGACCGCCGTGAACCTGGCGACGATCCTGGTCCTGTTCCTGATGGCTCGGGATTTCGGGGACCCGGTTGGGGCCGGGTTCGCGGGACTTTTCTATTCCATCCTATCGGTGAGCCCGGCGGTTATGGGCATGGCGGCCCACGCCACCCACCTCACGACCCTCTTCGGGCTGGGGGGCGCCTGGCTCCTGTGGCGCGAACGGCCAACTTACCGCCCGTCCCGGCTTTTGGGGTGCGGTTTTTTGATGGGATTGGCCTTTCTGGTGAAGCAGCAGGGGGTCTTTTTCCCGCTCTTCGGGCTTGCGGCGATCCTGACGGGTCCCAAGATATCCCAAAATTCCCGGGAAAGACCGGTCACCGCTTCCCTGGCCTGGTACTCGGCGGGCGCAGTCCTTCCTTATCTTGGCACCTGCCTCTGGCTTTGGCGGGCCGGGGTCTGGGAACGTTTTTGGTTTTGGACGGTCCAATACGCGTGGCAGTACGCCTCCCAGGTCCCGGTTTGCGCGGCAGCCGGCATGCTTTGGAGGAACGGCTCCAACGCAGTGGGCCCCAACTGGCCGATCTGGCTTTTGGCGACCCTGGGCGGTTGGGTCCTCACCTTCGATCCCAAGGCCCCGAGGGGTTTTCGCCCCTTCTTTTGGGGATGGACCATGTTTTGCTTCTTCTGCGCATGCCCGGGGTTTTATTTCCGCGAGCATTATTTCATCCCCTTGCTTCCCCCCGTGGCCCTGGCGGCGGGATGGGGCGCCGCGTGGTTGGGGCTTCTTTCGGAGGGAAGGGTTTCGGCGAAATTTTGGCGGACCGACCCGGATTTATCCCCCGGCCCGCAAGGGATCCAGGAGGCGCCGCCGGGGGAGAAACCGGACCCCACCTTGGCCGGCGCATCCAGGGTTAAAACGATTGGGATGGGGGTTCTCCTAGGGTTGGTGGTTTTCATACCCCTTTGGGAGCAAAAAAATCTTTTCTTTTTTCAGACGCCGGATGCGGTTTGCCGGGCGATTTACGGGTATAACCCCTTCCTGGAATGCCCTGAAATAGCCCAATATATCCGCCTCCATTCCCAGCCCGGCCAAAGGGTGGCCGTGCTGGGCTCGGAACCCGAGATTTATTTTTATTCCGACCGCCCCTCGGCCACCGGCTATATCTACACCTATGGCTTGATGGAACACCAACCTTTTGCCTCCCCCATGCAGCGGGAAATGGCTTCCGAAATCGAAAGGTCCCAGCCCTCCTTCATCCTCTTCGTAAATGTTTACACTTCCTGGGCGCCCCAATCCACCGCCGATCCCTTTTTCATGAATTGGGCCCGTGCTTACCTGCGGGCGTTTTACCGGCCCGTGGGGATCCTGGACATCCAGTCCCCGTTGAAAACCGAATGCCGGTGGGGGGGCCAAGTGGCGGGCTACCAACCCCGGTCGCCCTATTATCTGGTACTGTTCGCCCGAAAATGAGGCTGAAACTTTGGTTTATTCCGGGACCTTCCTGTAAAATATGCCCATGGCGCGCGAAAGCTTCCAACTTTTCTACATCGCCCTCACCCAGGGGTTGGTGCTTGGCTTTTGCTCGGCGGCCATGATCGGGCCGGTCAATTTCATGGCGGTGCGGCGGGGGATCATGGGGGGCTTCCAGGCCGCCTTCCTGGTCGGGGCCGGGGCCGCCCTGGTGGACGCCCTTTGCGCCTACGCGGTTTTCGCGGGCCTCTCCAAGGTGGGTTTTTCCGGCGCCTGGAAGGTCATTTTGTTCGGCGTCAGCATCATTTTCCTGCTTTACCTGGCCTATTCCATGCTGGCCGAGATACGGGACAACCCGGAGGCCATGGGAAACCCGAAACTGCGCAAGCAAACCCAATGGCTGGACAACCCCTTCATCATGGGCTTCATCTTGGACGCCACCAATCCCTTCACCCTCATCCGCTGGATCGGCATGGTAGGGGCCCTGCAGATCTACCAGTTTGAGACCGAGGGCGGGATTGACCCGGCCGGAGGGGCTGCTACCACCTTTTTCTCGGCGGTCCTGGTGAGCGAACTGGTGTGGTTCTTTTGCCTGGGGGTGGGGGTTCATTACAGCCGCAACCTGTTCAACCGGAAGGCCCTGACGGCCATTTCCTGGATCTGCGGATTTTCCCTTCTCTTCTATTACTTCTTCATGGCCATTAAGGTCATCCTCAACCTCATCCATACCGGCGGCGCGCCGCTCTTGACCCGCTGAACGGCAATTCTAAAAAAGAACTCAAAACTCATAACTCCCGGAACTAATCTTGTTCCGGGGAAACGTCTATTTCTTCAACCTCTCCACCCCTCACGCGGACCCTCAAGGCGATGGGCCGGCAACAGTTCTCACAGTCCGTGGTCCACTGGTGGACGCCGGTCAGGGGGTCTAGGGGCGAAAAATTGGAATAACCGCAGTAAGGGCAGTTGAACTCGATGACGGGCGCGCTCATCCGCCGGGGGTCAGGAACTGCCCTTCAAGAGGATGTCGTTTTCGGGCGGGGGCAAGGGAGGTTGGCCCTCGAAAAACCGGTTGTAATTGATCATCACCTCCGGGTCCAGGGGCGTGGGGCCTTCGTCCGCGAGAGTCCCATTCTTCCAGTTGTATTCCGAGTCTTGGGGAATGTATTCCAAATCCTCGTTCTCGGCCTGCTGGATGGAATTTTTGTCCTTGATGTTCACGACGTGGTTCCCGGGATTGGGCGGGACCCCGAATTTATGTTCTTTGACTTTGTCGATGACCGTAAGCTTTCCCCGGATGTATTGGACGTTTAAATGGGACTGGCTGGAATCATAGCTCAAAATCGCCTGCGTGTCGCCGATGGAGGCCACGACCGACCCGATGTTGATCTCAAAAAAGCTCTGGGGGGAACCCACGTTGTTCGCCTTTAAAAATAAGGTCCCCTTTTGCAGGACCAGGCGGATTTGGCGGTCCGGCCCCTCGATGTAGTATTCATCGACGCTGACCACGGTGGGGCCGTCAAAACCGCTCACCCCGATCTGGTCGCCCTTATGGGTTTTCAGGATGACCCAGCTCTGGTCGTAGCAGGTGAGGATGTCCCCCTTGGCCACCGTGCTGGTGGTTTGGAGCGCGAAGGGCTTGGAACCGTCCCCCGGCTGGTCCATGACGGTGCCATCCAGCATGACCACGGCGGCTTCATTGAAGGGTTTGGCCCAAAGGCACGCGGCCAGGAAAAAGCCCGCCAAGGAAAAGCCTAGGAGTCTTGGGATTCGCATAAAACCTCCTTCAGGGAGTGGAGGGCGGCAGGGGTTTATCCTATCGTTTTTTAACCCGGTGGGCAACGCGGAAACAACCGATCCGCGCAAGGTGGACCCCGAAACAAGGGATATTTCGTTCCGGCGCGTTATAGAATCATTCCAGCCTGCGGGAAAAAGCTGATGGAGTTTTATGGAAAACCGACAAGTCGCGCTGATCACGGGTTGTTCCACCGGCATCGGGTTTGAGACCGCCCTGCTGCTGGCCCGCAAGGGCCACCGCGTTTTCGCCACCCTGCGGAACCCGGAAAAAGCCGGGCTTTTGAGGGAGGCGGCCAGGGGGTTGGACCTGGAGATCCTTCCCTTGGACGTGGACAAGCCCGCCTCGGTCAAGAAAGCCGTCGCCGCCGCCCTCCAGGGGGCCGGCCGGATCGACGCGCTGGTCAACAACGCGGGCTGGGGCGCCTTTGGGGCCGTGGAGGAATTCTCGGACGCGGAGATCCGCGCCCAGTATGAAACCAACGTTTTCGGCCTCGTAAGGGTGACGCGGGAGGTCCTGCCCCTCATGCGCCGCCAAAAAAGGGGCCGGATCCTGCACATCGGGTCCCTGGCGGGGAAAATGGCCTTCGCGGGGATCGGCCTTTACTGTTCCACCAAGCACGCGGTGGAGGCCGCCACGGAAAGCCTCCGCCTGGAAACCCGCCCCTTCAACATTGAGGTGGCGGTGGTGGAACCGGGCACCATCCGCACGCCCTTCAAAACCAACCGCCGCATCGCCAAGGTTTTCCAGGAAGGCCGGTCGGCCTACCGGAAGCCGATGGAAAACCTCCTGCGCTTCGCCAACCATCCTTCCCCCTCCACGCCGGGGCCCGAAAAGGTCGCGGCCGTGGTTTGGAAGGCCCTCCAGTCCAAGCGCATGGCCGCCCGATATCCCGTGGGGGCGGACGCGGTCTGGCTTCCTTTCCTGCGCCGCCTCATGCCGGATTCCCTTTTCGACCGGGTGTTGGAGGCGCGCTACGCCCGGTTCCAACAACTAGGCTGAGTCACAGGCAAATTCATTGAGCCACGGATGCATGGGATACATGGGATTGAAAAGACTGAACCCCAAAATGAAACATGGCCGAATGAATATGGATTCATGGTTTAGTTTGGGTTATATCCAATGAATCCCATGCCTCTGTGGCTAATCATTCCTTTTGGGGTTGGTGATATTGATGGAACCTAAAACCGTGGCTTTGATCACCGGCGCCAATTCGGGGTTCGGCTTGGCCTTGAGCCGCGCCCTGGCGCGGGAGGGGCTAAAGGTTTACGCCACCTACCGGAGCCCCCGCAAGGCCGGCTTCCTTTGGGAGCTTTCCCGCGCCCTCCCGGTTTACCCCATCCTCATGGACGTCAAACGGGAATCCTCCGTCCAAAGGGCGGTGAGGCAGGTACTAAAACGCGAGGGGCGAATCGACGTGCTTTTAAACAACGCGGGTTTCGTCATGGCGGGATTCTGGGAGGACCTTTCGGACAAGGACGTACGGGACCAGTTCGAAACCAACGTGTTCGGGCTGTTGCGGGTCACGCGGGCCGTGCTGCCCTCCATGCGGCGCAGAGGGACCGGGAAAATCCTCAACATCGGCAGCATCGCGGCCTTCGCGGCCGTGCCCGGCCTGGGAGCCTATTCGGCCACCAAATCCGCGGTCAGCGCCCTCACCGAGGCCCTGCGCCTGGAGGCGCGGCCCTTTGGCGTGGACGTGGCGGAGGTCAACCCAGGCGAGATCAAGACCGCCATCGTGCGAAACACGCGCATGGGGGAGAGGGTGCTGTCGGCCAATTCGCCTTACACCCCTTTCACCCGACAATTCGAGGCTTTCGCCAAGGAAAGGTTCAACCACGCGGCGCCCGTGGAAAGTTTGGTCAAAATGGTCCTCAAAGCCTTAAGCCATAGCCCCATGAAGCGCAGGTACCTGGTGAAACCGCCCGACTACGCAACCTATTTCCTCCGCCAGTTCCTGCCGGATTCACTCTGGGAATGGATTGTGTCCCGGATGTTTCCGTGGAGCCGGTTTCCTCAACGAAAGTTTTGAGTTGTGAGGTTTGAGTTTTGGCGAAAGGCGAAGATGAAAAGCGTTGTAAAAGAAAAAGCGTTCCATAACTCAAACTAATACGGCCCAAAATGCTCTTGAATCATTCCAAGAAACCAACCTCCCTCCGCTACAAAATCCTGGCGTTGAGCTGGGCGGGATGGGCCTTTGATTTCTACGACCTCATGCTCTTCGCCTTTCTCCAGCGTTTCATCGGGCCGGACCTGGGGTTCGGCGGCCTGATGCAGACCGGGGCTCCCATCGGGATCGCCTTGGCTTCCCTGGTGGGAGGCCTTCTTTTGCCCCTTTTCGAGATGTCGGCTTATTGGTTCACTTATTCCTGGCTTCCGGGTTATTGGGTGGGGGAAAGGCATTTTTCCCTTATCCGCAACACGGCCATGGGGACGGCCTTCAACCTGGCCCGGGGGGTCCAGTTTTTCACGCCCCTCATCATCGCCTGGATCGCCCGCTATTCCGATCTGGGAAGGGGCATTTCCCTGGCCGCCCTCTTCGCCCTCCTGGCGGGCGTTTGGATTTGGGTTTTCCCGGAAACCAAGGGGAAGGTTTTAAGGGGTTAAGAGATGAACTCAAAATAAAAGAGCGCTTCCCGAAGGGGGGCGACTCTTTTAGGATAAAAAAAAGACGGCTCGCCGAAGGACGAGCCGTCTTTTGGGCTAAAGATTTTTAGTAGGCGACTATGTCATCGATTTTGACATTGCCCGTCGTAACCGTTTCAGTGCTGGTGCCACCATCGCCAGCTTGAATGGCAATTTGGGTTATGGCGGCCGCATTGACGGATCCCCAAGCGCTTGAGGAAACGGCAAGATTGAGCTGGGTCCAGGCGCCTTGGGTCAGGTTTTGGTAATAGCTGTAGCTGACGTTGCCGGAGCTATCCGTTGGGAAAATCTGGCCGCCCGGATAGCCACCCGTGACCGTGCCCGTGTCCATCCACATGTAACAGGAAATGCCGCCTCCCGTCAGGTTTAGGGGAGTGGTGAAACCCTGTTGGATTCCCGCAGTCTGGTTGTAAGTAGTGAATGGCGCGTTTAAGTTGATGCAATAGTCGGTGGACGTCCCGCTATAACCCGGCTCAATGAGGCTCATCACCGTGCCCGCGACATTACCGCTTTCCGTCACCCAACCGGAGGCGGAGGAGGAGGTGAAAGTCCAAGTTTCAACGGGAGTAGGCGTGTTGGTCGGCGTAGCCGTCGGCGATGTTGGGACAGTGATGCTCACATCGTCAATGTAGAAGTTCCCGCTTTGACCGATGGGAATATTATAAAGCTGGACCCCCAACTGGATAACGGAAGTGTTGGCCAAGCCTGAATGGACATACTGAATCCAGGTCCCGCCGGAAGTCACTGAAGTGTCGCTGGCTTCCCAGCCGGTATAGCCCGTGTTTTGGTCGAAGACCGCGATTCCCTCATTGCTGTTGAACAAGTGGGAGTCAACATACACCCAAAGGGTGACCGAGGCGCCGCCCAGGTTTTGGGCAACGGGGTAGTTGATTTCCACTTGTACGGTGGTGACTACCCCCGAGTTGTTATTGACCGCTACCTCGAGGGAATTGGTTCCACTGTATTGTTCAGAGCTGGAAGTACCGAAACCCGTAACCCGGGATTGGCTTCCGCCGTCAACGGCCCAGCAGTTAATCCCGTTATTGAATGTGTACGTAGCCTGGAAAACTACCGTGGTGCAAGGGGTGGCGGAGTTGGTGGGTGTCCCAGTGATGGTGGGCGTGCCAGTGGGTGTGCCGGTGGGGACAGGTGTGTTTGTGGGAGCAGCCGGGCTTGAGGGAGAACTGCTCTTGGAGGGACATCCGATAGCCCCCAGAATGACGCATCCCATGAGAAATACGAAACCTGCAAGTTTCCGCATAACACACTCCTTGATTTGTTTTTTTTTATTGCTCCGTTCGTTAACCAAGAACGGAGTCATAACCGAGGCCAAACGTAGTCTCCCCGAAGGGAGCTTATTGTATCCCTGTCTTTCTTTTTTTATATGATGAAGTTCATTTTGTGAGAAAGAATGCTGTGGCTTGCCATTGGGGGAAATCCTTGCTATGGAATAAAATTAAAGTTTAACATTAAAATAAAATTAACTTAAAACCGCTTCCACATATTAGCCGTTTAACCTCTTTTTTTATTTTTAACTTGAAAGGATTTTAGGATGGCCAAAATTTTTAATCTTTCCGGTGGAAAGCCTTCCAAGCCGAAATAGGCGCTGGGCCTTCAAAAGACCCTCAGCGACACACGAAAAGCGTGGCCGATAGGGGAGGCAGGGAATAATCGAAATGATCCCCCGCCACTTTGCCCTTGTTCACCAGCTTAATATCCGGTGATTTTGGGTCGAAAGAATAAGCTTCATAGGAAGAATAGGTTTCCTTGCCCTTGAACCGGAACTTGCCGTTGACCGTACCCTTGGGGTTTTTGTTCAAGGCCACCACGTAAAGCGCGCCGGGATCCTTGGTGGCGGTGGCCGCGTAGCAGGAAGCCTGCGCCACGTCCTCGGTGGCGGCGGAAACCGCCGTATCGCCGAAGGCCCCGCCCTTGCCGTCGTAATTGCGGTACAACTTGAAGGCGGCTTGGTTGTAGGGTTTCAAATCCCCCCAATAACAAGCCAAGTAAACCCCGTATTTCCCGAAAATCCCCAGGGCGTCGGCCTGGGCCAGCCCCCCCGAAACATGATCCCCCGCGCCGTAATCGTACTCGCTGAAGGCCAGCAGTGTCCCCGGGCAGCGTTGGTCGATCTTTTGCCTCACCCAGGGAATCAACTGGATGGGCCGGCCCTTCGTGGACCATTGGGTGATCCAGCTTTTTTCCACGTAACCGGGGTCCCAGAGGCTCCGGGGCGCCTGCAGGCGGGCGGCCACCACGCCCTCGGAGACGTCGTCATTGGTCACCCTCACCTGGGATACGCTCCCGTTGATGGTTTCGGGCCCCGTGGCTTCGGGGTACCAGTGCAGGTCCAGAGCCCGCACCAGCCGTTTGTGGTAGGACTCCTGCATGGAGTGGATAGCGTCCAGGTAAAAGTCCAGGTAAGTGGGAAACTGGGTCGTGACGGCCGCGTCCTTGCTTTCCGGGGCATCCTGCAGGGACATGAATCCGTTCCAGCCGTAACAAACCCCGCCGAGGATCACGGCGGTGGGGTCCACCCGAAGGATGCTGTCGGCCGCGATTTCGGTCTTGTTGCGCATCTCCCAATAACTGGTCTTGGCGGGATGGAGGCGGGGATGGGTAGAGGGCCAGAGGGCCGGTTCGTTATCCAGGTCGTAAAACTTGACGCCACCGCCGGAGGCTTCCTTGAAGTTGGAAACGAGAAAGTGGACGAATTCGTCCTCGTAAACCACGGGGGCCTTGGGGTCGGGCGAGAGGGTGTAGGGTTTGCGCTTGTGGAAGGCGATCTTTTTCCACCGCCGGCTGGGGGCGGTTTCAGCCTCGGTGACCTCGCCATCCTTGTCCGCCGCCACATAACCAGCCATGGGAATGGTCATGAGGGTGTCCATGCCGTCTTTTTGGCTCTGTTCCACGAATTGTTGGGCCATGGAACCGGGCTTGTCGCAGTCGGTGAACTTGAGGTTTTGGGAGCACATCCAATCGTCGCTCACCTGGTGCCAGTCGCTTCCGGCGTTGGAGGCGTTGTTGACCCAGTTGTAACCCGTCATGCGGTTGCCCCCCAGGCGCCTCACGGTGGTGTGGGTGTCCCCAGGGTCCTTGTCGTTGATGCCGTAGATATAGGGGCTGATAGGGCCGATGACCTCGTCGGGCATCACCAGGAACTGGATTTCAGTCGCCAAGGCCGGCCCGCAGACAAACAAAAACAACAAGACGCGATGAAGCATGTTGCGACTCCTCCTTATGAATTTTGCTAACTGTTCAACACGATTTAAAAAAACGTCCAACACGAAGACACGAAGACGCAAAGGACGGCAAAAGGACATTTTTTGAAAAAAATTTCGGAACTATGCACTTGGCGTCAGTTCGCAGTTGATTTGTCGTCTATCCCCCTCTCCCTCGAGGGGAGAGGGCCGGGGTGAGGGTGATTTCATGGGTTTCACCGCACCCCTCACCCTACCCTCTCCCGCAAGGGGCGAGGGTTTTTGGAAACTGACGCCAAGTGCATAGTTCCCATTTGTTTTTGGACGTTAGTTGATGCTTCCCGGCCTTCTTTCGCCCAACAGCCGGTCATCCTTGTGCCGGATGGCATCCGCCACTTTGGCGCGGTTGGTGTAAAGGGACTGGGTCCCTTCCATGTGGATCATCCACCCCGCCTGGAACCAAAGGTTGGCGGCCAAGCAGACGGCCGTCAAAATCCGCCAGGGCCTTTGGTGGGCCCAGCGGCTCCACGCGTAAAGGGAATAAACCACCAGGAGGGGCATGAGGACGTAATCAATATGCGCGAAGGGGAGCTTGGACGTGAACCAAAAGCTCACCCAAACCAGGAGGAATCCGAAAAGGGCCATCTTGGAGAGGGTCCCCGCCTCCGGGTGGCGGGGGTCCTTGAACCAGCCGAGGATCAGCAGGGAAAGGGCCTGGAGCCAGCCCGTGACGATCAGGAAAAGGCCCGGCGGCAAGAGCCAGGGCACGGCCTTGAAAAAGTCCATGTGGTGGACCTGACGGGGCTCCCAAAGAAACCTCAAGGTTTCAAAACACGGCAGGGAAAGGTAGCGCCCCAGCATGGTTAAGAAGGCCAGGAAATTGGAGGGGTTGAAAGAGGTCGCCAACCGGAATCCCCCCTCGCTGTGGGCGAACCCGTAATGGAGATAAGTCGGCGCCAAAAGCGCGGCCAGGGGTGCGGCCCCCACCAGGAACGAGACGAAGTCGTGCACGAAATGGAACCGCTTGTCCCGAAGCCGCAGGGCGAAAGCCAGGACGGCGAAGGGGGGCAACAGCAGCCAGGACTGGTGGAACTGCATGTCCCAAAAAATCCCGAAACCCATGAGGGCGAAAGCCACGGCCGGCGGGAGGAACTCCATGGAAAACGAGGGAACGGCCTCCAGGAAGCCCAGGAAGAAGAGGGTGCTGCCGATGAGCAGGTAGGAGGGGTTGAGGGGGTTGGTGGATTCCTGGAGGTTCCAAGGCAAGAGCGCGATCCAGGCGAAAAGGAAGGGCAGGGGAATGTCCGGAAGGCGCTTGGAAAGGTACCAGGCCAGCAAGGCGATCACGCCCGTGGTCAAAAGGTTTAGTAAAAGGAAGGGCGCCTCGGGGATGGGCCAAACCACCAGCGGATAGCCCACCATCCAGGCCTCCAAGGGCCCAGGGATCTGGGTGTAAAAACCCGTCTCGGTCACGGTCAGGTCCGGCCCGAAGTAGGGCCAGCCGCCGTGGCAATACCATCTCAGGCCGATCAAATAGGTTTGCAACTCGTCGGGCGAGAAGAACGAATGGCAAAGCCCGAAGGCCGTCCGGAACGCGAAGAGGGCGAAGAAAAGGAGGAGGAATTTTCGGTTGTCGGACATTTTCCGTTCCGGAGTTTTAAATTCTTAATTTTCAATTTTAAATTTTCGAAATTAAGAATTCAAAATTTAAGATTTTACTGTTGTCAGTAGAGGCTTCCCGGGCGCCGCTCGCCCATCAAATGGTAATCCCTTGCCTGGATGGCCTTGGCCACCATGGCCCGCTGGGGGTAGATGGAATATTGGGGCTCAAAGCTGGGCGCGTAAAAGGCCCAGAAAAAAACGCTGAAAACCACCAGGACCTTGGCCAGGACCCTGCCGACCTTTAAATCCATGAATAATACCCAAACATAACAAGCATAGGCCGCCACAAAAGGCAAAAGAACGAAAAAGATGTGGGAATAGGGCCGCTTGATGGTGAACCAAAAACTCACTTCCGCCATCCATAGGATTCCCAAGAGAAGCCATTTGACTTCCCGCCATTGGGGAAGGGGATGGCGCCGTTTCAACCATCCGAAAAGGAGGATAAAGGGCTGGAGGAGGCCGGCGATCCAAAGGCATGCCCCCGGCACCAGAAGGAGGGGATGGCCCGTGAGGAAGGCGGTTCTTTTCCCCGCGGTCAGGCCCAAGAAACGGGGCATCTCAAAGCATGCCAGGGAAAGGAAGCGGGCCAGGATGGTCCCGAAGTCCTTGACGTTGTCCCAGTCAAAGGGCGCGGCAAAACCCGAAACCACGTTGTTGGTGGAGAGCCCGTATTTCAAGTAGGTGGGGACCACCAGGGCCAGGGGCGGCAGGGCGCCCAAGGCGAAATAAAGAAGGCACGGGGGCTTGCGCGATTCCCCAATTTGGAGGATGAGCGAAAAGGCGGCCAGGGGCACGAGGTAAACATAAGAAAAATGAAGCTGCATGACCGAGAAAAGGGACAGGCCCATCAGGGCGTTCGCCCCGGGGACGGGCAGCCAACGCAGTGTGAAGAAGGGAGTGGCTTCCATGAAGCCGATGAAAAAAAGCACGGCCGGCAGGAACGTAAAGGCCGGATTGATGATCATCGTGCCCTCGTGGAGGGTCCAAGGCAGGGAAGCGATCCAAAGGCAGAGCCAAACGTAGGGGAGGGAGGGAACGCGCCGGTGAAGGTACCCCGCCAAGAGCAGGACCGCGGCCGTGTTCAAAAGGTTGAGCAGGATAAAGGGCGCCTCCGGGAGGGGAAGCAGGCGGAAGGGAAGGCCGATCAGGAGGCCTTCCAGGGCGCCGGGAATCTGGCTTTGGAAGGAGGGGTTTTCCAGGCCGTTGACGTCGGGGCCGAAATAAGGCCAGGCGCCGGTGGCGTAAAACTTCAGGCCGATCAAGTAAGTCTGCAAGAAATCCACTTCCATCCAACGGGCCTGCCAAAGCCCGAAAAAAAGGCGGTAAAGGAAGACCAGGAGGAACAGGACCAGGATTTGTTTTTTCGTGGGCAAAAGAAAATCCTTGGCAGATTATGGCCGCTGGGCGGCCCCCGCGAGTAGGGACAGTGTCCGGGCCCGGCAGGGGCGCCCGCGGACCCTCACGGGCGGACCGATATTACCAGAAGTGGCCCCGGCCTGAGAATCCTTCTTAACCCAAGCCCCATCCCTTCTTCGCTATAATGTCCCTCGAACCGATTTCAAAACCCAAACTCTCACCACAAAGGGCACCAAGTTCACATGCCGACCTTCCATAAAAAAGTTAAAGAGGTCGGTATAGTACCGATTTCATTAACTCCTTTAAGGTGAATCGGCGCAAAGTAAGTCGCAAAGATGTCTTGAAAACCATTGGCTTAACCCTTCGATTTGACTCAGGGCCATGAGGCCCTCGAATGGCTTCGTGGTTAAGAGAGGTTTGGAAACGGATTCTAGTCAGTTCCGCACGCGCGCCGTAAGTGATCCGATGATCCACGAAAGGACGCCGAGGAATGATTTTTCTTTTCACGGAAATCGATCATCCGGAGGTTTTGGACCGGCGGGGGACGGCTGACGCCGACCATGTCCTCGCTTCCCAGCTTTTCCAGATCGAGGAAGCCCTCGCCCGCCACGGCGCCCACTGGACGAAACGCACCGCCACCGGCGTCCTTTCCGCCTTTGAAGGCGGGGACGGCTCCCCGTCCCCCCCGGAAACGCGCCCCGGCGAAGCGGCCCTCGCCCTTCAAAAGGAATTCCAAAGCCGCACCTGGGAGGATTTCGGCAAGGCCCGGATCAAAATCGCGCTCCACGCCGGGGAAGCGGAGTCCTTCGACCTGTCCCCCAGCGGGGCCGGCGGCCAGGACTACGTGGGCCCCGAGGTCCACCACGCCTTGAAGCTGCTGGAGGCCGCCCGCGGCGGCCAAACCCTCCTCACGGTTCCCGCGGTGCATTTCATCCCCCTGCCCCCCGGCTCCCGCCTGAGGGACCTGGGCCGCCATTGCCTGAAGGACTTGAGCCCGCCCCAAAACCTTTACGCCCTCACCCACCCGGACACCGGCGAAGGGGTGGCCGAGCCGCCCCGCTCCCTGGAGGACTTTCCCCAGAATTTCTTCCCCCAAGCCTCCCCCTTCTTCGGCCGGGAGGAGGAAATGGTGGAAATCACCGACCTGTTGTCGCGGACCGAAACCCGCCTAGTGACCCTCACCGGCCCGGGTGGTTTCGGCAAAACCCGCCTGGCCTTCCAGGCCGCCGCGGAGGTGATCGAAAAATTCAAGGACGGCGTCTTCACGGTGTCCCTGGCGCCCCTGCTCTCGGACCACCTGCTGGTCGCCAGCGTGGCCAGCGCCGTGAAGTTTTTTTTCTACGGCCCGGAGGACCCGAAGGCCCAGCTTTTGGCCCAGCTGAGGGAAAAGCGGATGCTTTTGGTGATGGACAACTTCGAGCACATCATCGAGGGCGCCGAACTGGTGGGCGAAATGCTTTCCGCGGCCCCGGGACTGAAAATCCTGGCCACCTCCCGCGAGAAGCTGGGCATCGGGGCGGAGAAGGTTTTCGAGGTCAAGGGGCTCCGGTACCCGCGGGAGGACTCCGGGGCGCCATGGGAGGCTTCCAGCGCCGTCCAACTCTTCCTCAAGGGCGCGCGCCGCGTGCGGCCCGATTTCACCCTGGCGCCGGAGGACCGGGCGCCGCTGCTCCACATCTGCCGGTCCTTGGAAGGCATGCCCTTGGGGTTGGAGCTTTCCGCCACATGGGTGGGGACGCTCACGCTTCCCGAGATCGCGGGCAAGATCGAGTCCAGCCGGGATTTCCTGGCCACCTCCATGCCCTACCTGCCGCCCCGCCACCGCTCCCTCAGGGCGGTGTTCGAGTATTCCTGGATCCTCCTGGCCGAGGCGCAAAAGAAGGCCTTGAAGGCCCTGTCGGTCTTCCGGGGGGGGTTTACCGAAGCCGCCATGGGGAAGGTGGCGGGCGGAAACGCGGAGCTTTTGGAGGGGCTGGCGCGCAAATCCCTGGTGCGCCGGAAGGAGGGCCGCTGGGAAATCCACGAACTCCTGAAGTATTACGCCAAGGAAAAACTTTTCGACGACCCGCGGGAAAAGGAAAAGGCCCTGGACGCCCATTGCCGTTATTTCGCGGGGTTTACCCAAGGGCTGCGGGGCGAGTTCGTGGGCCCCTCCGAGAGCAAAGCCTTGGAGGAACTCACGGCGGAGATGGGCAATATCCGGGAAGGGTGGGCCCGCGCCGTGGAAAGGGTCATGGAAAAGGAACTGGACGGCTACCTGGACGGCCTTTTCTTCATTTTCGAGACCAAGGGCTGGTTCCAGGAGGCCAAGGAAACCTTCTGGTCGGCGGTCCTCTCATTGAAGGAAAAATACGCCCATTCCCCGATGCCCGTCCGGTCGCGGGAACTGCTGGCGAAGCTCCTGTGCCGCTGGGCCGACTTCGAGAAAAACATGGCGAATTTCCCCAAGGCCCGGCAATTATACGAGGAAAGCCTTAAGACCTCCCAAAGCACCCCCGGCGGGCCTTGGGGATGGGCCTTGGCCGGGATGGGCATCGTTTGCGAGAGCGAGGGGGACCACCATACGGCCAAGGCCTTTTACGGGAAAAGCTTCAAGGCCTTTTGGCGCGCCCGGGACCGCAGCGGCATCACCCTGGCCCTGAACCACCTGGGCCATATTTCCTCCCTGCTGGGGAATTCCCGGGCGGTTCAAAGCTACGCCCGAAAGAGCCTTTCCTATTCGGCGAAGGATGGGGACCAAAGGGCCATGGGTTATTCCTACAGCATCCTGGGGGAGGACCTTTACGAGGCTTCCCGTTTCGGGGAAGCCCGGGGATATTTCCAAAAAGGCCTGGCGGCTTACCTGCAAAGCGGGGACCGGCGGGGGGCGGGATGGTGCTTCACCAACCTGGGACGCACGGCCCAAGGCACGGGGGATTTCGCCGGGGCCCTCCAGATGTACAACGAAAGCACGGCCGTTTACCGGGACTTGGGCGACCTGAGGGCCCTGGCGGGGCTGGCCAACCTCCAGGGCTACCTGGAATGGGCCGTCGGTCGCTACGCGGAGGCCCAGGGATTTCTCGAGGAAGGGCTCTTTTATTACAAGGAAGTGCGCGATCCCCGGGGCCAGGCCTGGTCCCTGGACCTGATGGCCAACCTCAAGCTGGCCCAAGGGGAGGACCGGCAGGCGGAGACCCTCTACCGGCAATCCTACGCCTTGCTGGCCAAGGAGGGATTAAACCCCAAAAACAAGGCCTGGCACGCCTATCACCTGGGAAAGCTGGCCGCTTTCCGGAAGGATCTCCCGGAATCGCAAAAATGGTTCCGGCAAAGCTTGAAGCTTTTTGAGAACCCCCGGGATGACCTGGGGCAAACCCTTTGCCTGATCCAATTGGGGGAAGCCGCCTGCGGGAAGGGGCTTAAGACCCAAGCCCGTTCCTTTTTCCGCAGGGCCCTGAAAACCGCCCTTTCCTCGGGCCTGAGGCCCGCCCTGGTGGACGGGGTGGCGGGGGTGGCCCGGCTTCTAAAGGAAGAAGGCGACGAGCACCAGGCCCTGGGGTTCCTCCATTTGGTCCTGGCCCAGGGCGCCTGCCACCGTGAGACACGGGACTGGGCGGCCCTTTTCCTGGCCGAACTTGAGTCGCGGTCCACGCCGGAGGAAATCGAGGGCGCCCGGCAATGGGCCAAGACCACCCGCCTGGAGGACGTGGCGGCGGCCTGGATCGCCCCGCGCCCCCGAAACCCTCAACCCTCCCGCCGGAGCCCCGCGCATGCCCCCAAAAAGGCCCGAAACAAACGCGGCCGTTCCACGGGCCTGAAAATTCGGAAGGCCAAGCCCAAGAAAAACCGCGCGCCCCAGCGGAAAAAGTAACGGAACTATGCTTTTGGCATAGCTTTGCTTTCGATTTTCAGTTTTTCACCCTCTCCCTTGAGGGGAGAGGGCCGGGGTGAGGGTGATTTCATCGGTTCCACCATCCCCTTACCGGGTTCGACTCCCTTCGGTCGCTCACCGCAAGCCTATCCTCCTGCCCTGAGGCTCTCGAAGGGCTCCCTTAAGGAGCGAGGGGTGTTTATAAGCTATGCCAAAAGCATAGTTTCGAAAAGTAATGCCACCAAAAACTTCTTTTGGTTCATTTGGGATGGAGTTGGGTGGATGCTAAAATGATTCCCGGAGGAAGCCATGACCCAGGTGACGGATGAAGTAATTGAAACCATAGGACGGACTATCGTGAGGACGGCCCACCCGGAAAAAATCATCCTTTTCGGCTCCCGGGCGCGGGGGGAGGGAAAGGAATATTCCGACATCGACTTGATCGTTGTGGAATCAGAACCTTTTTCGGCGACCCGCAGCCGCCGTAAGGAAATGACCCGGATTGAAATGGAACTGAGGGATTGGGCTGTTCCCTTGGACCTTCTCCTTTACAGCCGGGACGAAGTGGTCCGGTGGGGGGGGGGACCGGAACCATGTCCTGGGGAAGGCGTTACGCGAGGGAAGGGTCATTTATGAGCGGGAATGACTCGGCTTCCCGGTTGATGCAAGCGGCCGGGAAGGACTTCCAGGCCTTGGAAGGAATGGGCAACCCCCAAGCCTTCGCCGACGAGATGCTCGGTTTCCATGCCCAGCCGGCGGTGGAAAAATGCCTGAAGGCCGGGCTGGCCGCCCAAGGCCAAGTTTACCCCCTCACCCATGATATCCGGCTGTTGTTAGCGGAACTGAAGGCCGCGGGCGCGGAGGTGGAGCCTTTTTGGGACTTGATCGAATTAAACGCTTTCGCCGTCCAATTCCGTTACGAGTCGCATGATTCCTCCGAGGAGCCCTTGGACCGTCCCTCCGTGACGCGGAGGGTGGCTTTGTTGTTGGACCGGGTAAAAGCATTGTTGAAATAAGACTTCCCCGTTGCCTTCCCGGAAGCGGCGCCGCTTCCGATACCCGCCGGTTTCCCCGGCGCGCCCAGGCCCGTTCCCGCCGGAAGGCCAAGCCCAAGAAAAACCGCGGGCCCCGGCGGAAAAAGCGACCATAAAAGTTTTCCCCCCCCAAAAACCCGGTTGTAGAGTTTTTGGGTCGAATTTCCCGCTGAGACATTTCTTTCGCCCTTGGATGGAAACAACCGGTGGGTCGAGGATGCTTCCGTCCGGTTGGATGAGGAGTTGGGGTTGGTCTATGAAATAAAAGCTTGAGAAAAAGATTAAGGATGAAAAATTCGTGAAAATCATGTTTTTGGACGAATCCGGCGACCATAGCCTTTCCGTTATCGATCCCCAATATCCGTTGTTTGTCTTGGGGGGCATCATTACCGCAAAAGAATACGCCGAGGGGGAAATGACGGAAAGGCTGAACGGGTTTAAGCGGGATATTTTCGGAAGGGAAGACATCATCCTCCATACTTCCGATATCACCCGCAACCGCAACGGTTTCGAGGCCATCCAAAACGTTGATTTTCGGAAACGATTTTATGACGGGTTGGAGAAACTACTGGAGGGAATGAGTTTCACTGTTTTGGCCTGCGGGATCCGGAAAGATGAGCATTTGGCCCGGTATTGCGTCGCGGCATTGGACCCCTACATGCTGAGCCTGCATGTATTGGTTGAGAGATTTTGTTTTGAAATCGGGGACCAACCCGGAGGAGGTATGGTAGTGGCGGAAAAAAGAGGCACCACCTTGGATCATGAGCTGGATTTGGCATGGCTCAATTTGAAACGGAACTATGCACATGACATACAAACACTAGAACCCTCGCCCCTTGGGGGAGAGGGTAAGGAGATGATAACGAAGACCCCTCCTGGAGGGGGTTAGAATCGAGATTAGCAAAGTCATACGGGAAGAGAGGGAAGGCCGACACCCTACTGGGGCGACGAAGACCCCGCTTGGTAAGTGGCCTCCCGCGATCAACTTTTTTGGGCCTAAGAGCCCGAATAGATAGTTGTCCCTCAACCCTCTCGAACTAACCCCACTCTTAAAAAGGAGGAGTAATGGGAGATTTTAGCCGATATATCGGGATCGATATCCACAAAAAGACGATGACGTGGGTGGCGCTGGATGGCCGGAAACGTGAAGTGGGTAGTGGAAAGATGCCGATGGGGCAGATGGAGGGTTGGGCGAAGAAGGAGTTGAAAGCCGGCGACCGGGTGGTGATCGAGGCAACGGGTAACAGCCACTACGTGCATGGAATCCTGAAGGTCTATGCGGGCGAGGTGCTGATGGCGAACCCGCTGGCCATGCATGACCGGACGAAAGCCAGGCGCAAGACGGACCGGGTGGATGCGCAAGCTTTGGCGGAGGCCCTAGCCAGCGATTATGTGAAAGCAGTGTGGGTCCCGGGTGAAGAAACGAGGTTGAGGAGGGAATGGGCGGCCCACCGCAGGGCGCTTTCGCAACAGTTGACGAGCACTAAGAACCAGTTAAGGGCAAGCCTGTACCGGCACGGAAAAGACTATCGGGGGGCGGATATCCTGGATGAGAAGGCCGCGCAAGAGGTGAAAAACAGCCATTTGCCGGAGATGGTCAAAAGCGTGTTTTTGTCCCACTGGCGGATGGGGCGGGCGCTGGAGCAGGAGATCGATCGGTTGGAGGGGGAATTCAGCCGGGAAAGCCTCCGAGATGACCAATGCCTGAGGCTGATGACCCTGCCTGGGGTGAAGGCCCAGGCGGCCATGATCATCACCTCGGCGGTGGGTGAAATTGATCGGTTTGAGACCCCCAAGAAGCTGGCTTCCTACAGTGGACTGGTGCCGATGGTTTCTAAGTCGGACGAGACGGTCCACTACGGTCCGATCACGAAACAGGGGAGGTCGCTGTTGCGGTGGGTGATGGTGGAAGCGGCCCATGGGGCGGTGATGACTCCTGGCCCTCTTCAGGATCGATACCAGAGGCTCATCCGCAAGGGGAAGAAGCCCCAACAGGCCATTGTCTCGGTGGCCCGGCATATGCTGGAGTTGGTGTGGGTGATCCTGAAACGAAAGACGGTTTACAAACACGCGACGGCGAAGTATCTGGCCTTCAAGTTCCGAAGCGTGCTGAGGGCGGCGCACGGCCGGTGTCCAAGGATGGCGGCTCCGGCCCTAATGAATGCCGTGATGGGGTGGAAGGCTTGTCCGGCCACCCCTTCATGAAATGAGGGGTTGACGTTATCCATAGATAGATAGGGTGAGGGGTGTTTTCGCCAAGTAAAATCCACCCTCACCCCGACCCTCTCCCCTCGAGGGAGAGGGGGATAGGTGTTAAAAACGAATTTTGTTACCGGCTCTTAGAACCCAGAACTGATTTGAGGTGGATGGGACGGCGCCTTAGCGCTGGAATTGGAAAAGCGGCTGGAGGTCGGGCACCTCATAGGCCTGCAGCACCTGCTGGCTTCCGTCCCGGCACACCCAGGTGCCGTGCCGCAGGAACCCCAGGGACCGCAGCTGGGCGGTCGTGTAAGGCCCTTCCCATTGGTCGTCATGGAAGACCAAGAAGGCGAAGCCCGGCGCGGAGGCTTCGGGGGAAGGAAGGGGCAATTTGAAGGAATCCTTCCCCTCCCCCCCGGCCGGCTTTTGGGACGGCGCCGTCGAGGACGGGGAGAGGCCCAAGGAAGCGGGAGAAAGCTCGGTGAAGAGCTTGGAAAAGATCCCCTTAGGCTCCTTGGGCTTGAAGGCCGCGGCGGAAGGCGCCGGGGAGGGTTCGGCGGCGGCCGAAGGCGCAGGGCCCCTGGGAGTGGGGGAAGCCTGCCCTGCCTGTCCCCCGGCGCCTTGCGCGGAGCGGGAACCCGCCTGCGGTAAGCCTGCCTGCCCTGAGCTTGTCGAAGGGGTCGAACCCGCCTGCGGCCCGCCTGGCGTAGCTTGAGCGAAGCCGGGTGAGCTGGCCGAAGCCGCCGAGGGGTTTTCCGCGGTTTGCGCCTTGGCGGGGGCTGTGGTTTCCTCCTCGGCGCGCAGCCTGCGGATTTCCTCGGCCAGCTGCTTGACCCGCGCCTTGTCGGGCGCCGGCTTGGCCATTTCGTTCTCGAACTCGATGCGCTTCAGGTGCAGGAGGAAGGACTTGCGCAGGATCTTGAAGCATACCTCCACTTCCGGGTCGATGGGATTGGACTGCAGCGTCATGAGGTTCAGGGCCACCGAATAAGCCAGTTCGGAGTTCTCCGCCCGGACGGCGGGGTCCTTGATCGCCAGTTGGTTGAAGCGCTTGATGGCGTGAAGGTAGGTCCGGTAGGCCTTGCGGGGATCTTTCTCTTCTTGGTAGAACTTGCCCACTAGGTAATGGCATTGGAGGTCGAAGGTGTCCGCGTTGGCGATGGCCTCGAACAGCTTTAAGGCTTCCGCGACATGGTCCGACGATATGTCATGCTTCGTGAAGCGGTTCAGCAGGCAAAACTTGATGAATTGGGCCTTAAGCCCCAAATCACCGGGATTATGCTCCATGCCCTTCTTGAACCGCTTGTATTCGGAAGAATAATCCGAATCCTTACCCAATAGTTGACCGATAAAACTCATGGAAAACCTTCTTCAAGTGAAAATAACCCGCTGGGGAAACCCGACTAACTGGCGATCAAAACCATTTCCAGGGTTGGAGGAGCTTCGTGATCCAATGGGACTTGGAGGGGGAGGAAGCCGCCGGACGGGATGCCTCAAAACCGCCGGACGCCGTGGCGGGGTTGTCTCCCGCGGAAACGGCCGCGGGCGATTTTTCCACATCGGGGGCCGAGGCGGCCTTGGACCCCATGGTTTTGCCGAAACCTTTTTGGACGGCCTGCTCCACGCTGGGAAAGGCCTTCAGGATCGTGTTGAACTGCAACAGGTCGTAGGCTTCCTGTACTTCCGGGCTCATGCCGGCCAGCACCAGGTCCCCTTTCTGGTTGCGGATCCTCTTGATCTCGCCCACGAAAAGGCCCCAACCCGCGCTGCTGATGTAATTGACGTCCTTGAGGTCGACCACCAGCTTGAACTTGTTCTCCCCCAGGACCGACTGGAAGGTTTTATCGAACTCCGGCGCGGTATTGGTGTCGATGAACCCCTTCACGGAGAGCAGGGTAATGTCCTTGTGTTGGGGAAAGCTGGAGGCGGTTACGGTGAGATTATTTTTCATGGGTCCACCAAATAGGGCAGCCGGATTTAAGATGGGATATTATTAACTTCTCCCCCCTTTCTTTCAAGGTCGCAATGGGCCCGGCTTCCGGGAGGGGGCCCCTGGGGGCCGAATAAAACCGCCGGGTGTCAACCATTTTATCGTATTTTGCCCTTAGGAAACCTCTTTTGGTAGGATTTTGGGGGAAATGAAGTCCTCAGGGGCCCCGGTCGCCTTGGGACCCTCATACGCCCAAAATCTGCCCTTTCGGAAGGAGCCCAAGAAACCCATGACGGTCCGGCGGTTTTACCTGCTCCTATTCGCCTTTGTCCTCTTCCTGGGGTTTTTGGTCGGGGAGTATTTTTGCTGCGGCGTCTTCTACCGCCTGGTGCGGCCCTTGGATTCGGTGGAGCTCGACGGACTTTGCGGGCTTTGCGCCCCCGTCCTTTGTTACGGGATCTTCCACGGCGCCTTGGCGGCCGCGCGCCGGGAAAAAATCCCGGTAGCGGTCATCGCCGGCTTCTTCCTTTTTTTCACCTTCCTCCTGGGGTTTTTCCTGCGGTTCAGCCTGCAGCTGGCCAACGGCGCCTTGGACCCTTCCGACCCCGAAAACCACGTGGTCATCGTCACTTCCAAAAAAATTTCCTCCTGGGGCGGGAGCATCCTGGAGGGGATGAACCCCATGGCCCATTTGGTTTATTTCCGGGACTGGGAATTGGAGGGCAGGGATTGCGAAATGCTTACGCCCCAGGACTTTTATTACGCCGTGGACGTGGGAAGCCGGGTGGAGGTCACCTTGCGCGGCGGGCTCTTCCATTGGCCCTGGATGGAGGGCTGCCAGCTCCTGGCCACGCCCCCAAGGTCCCTGTGAGGGCGCGCTGTGGGCCCGCCGGGTTTATATTTATCCGGCGCCCGGCGCCTCCATCCGTTAAAATCGTCGGGTTATAAGGTCGGGAATATTGGGAAGCGGAGCCTTATGTTCATCCTGAAGAAAAACGAAAGCCTGGACATCTCCAAGAAGCTGGTCCAAAACACCGGCCTGAAGGAAAGCCTGGACCTGCTGAAGGAAAAAAACCACGCCGGCGCGGTCGAACCCGCCGAACTTTTGAGGCAGATCCTGGGCTTGAGCGCCTGCAACCTGGTGCGCACGATGAAGGAGAGCTTCATCGCCCGGGAGATCATGGGCGAGGACCAGCAGGATATCATCGACGATTACGTGGTGGAGTCGCTTCGGCACCAAAGCCTGGTGGGGCTGAAGGACGGCGCCGAACGGATGGACTGGTGCCAGGAAATCCTCTCCGTGGCCGAAGGCCTGCAGGTTTTCTGGGACAAAACCGAGGACTCCAAGGGCCCGGGTCCCCGTTATTTCTGCGTGAAGGAAGTGCTCTCGCGGCTGGGCGACTCCCTCAATTACGAGCTTCGGGACGCCTTTTTCGAGTTCACCTACCTCCAGCACAAGTATTTCATCGATTTCTTCCGGGCGCTCCTGAAGCCTCCACCCGATCCGGCGCCGGGGGCCGCGGAACAGGCCTGAAAGCCGACATCGGCATGGTGACCTTGGTGGTTAAAAAGGTTTTTAAATTAAGCCTTTGGTTTTCCTAAAAATAACCCAGGAGGCGGGACATGGCGGACGCGGCGGACATCAAGTGGCTTCCCGAACCCGAAGAGAAGGACTACCCGGCGGCCCAATCCTACCTGGGCCTCTTGCATTCGGAAACCGAGACCATCGGCCTGGTCAAGAGGCTCCGGGACGCCCGCCTGTCGCAGTTCAAGGCCAAGGACATCTTCCGCGCCTCGGGGCTTTCGCTCTTGGGGGTCAGCAATTCCCACGTGGACAAGGACCGCCAGAAGATCAAGGACGGCAAGGCCCTCTCGCCCCTCCTGCTGGTGCGGGACCCCCAGAACGGCAAGGTGGTGATCGCCGACGGCTACCACCGCCTCTGCGCGGTATATTCGGTGAACGAGGACGCCCTTATCCCCTGCAAGATCGTCTAGCCGGTCCGCCGCCGCCATCTCCCCGGTTGTTCCCGCCCTTAATTAAAAACGCGTTCAATATCGAATTCCTGTTTTCAGTCCTTATACTCCGCGTATTGGGCCTGGATCTCGCCCTGGCAGGAAACCCCCGTGAGGATGTAGTTGAGCACGTAGCGGTGCCGTTCGTCACCCCAGAGGTCCTTCTTGACGTTGGCCTCTTCCGTCGATTCCGGGTCATATTCCACGATCAGCTTGTCCGCGGAAATGGCCTTCCCGTCCAGCGCCACCGACCAGGTGAGGGTCCAAAACAGGGTCTTGTGCTTTTTCACGCCTTTCCCGGCGGGCACCGGGTTGCCCGGGGAGGGCGAGAGGGTCAGCGACAGGTCCGCCTTGTGGTCGTGCCGGCCGCCGTTGTTGTCATAGGTGGCGTAATCGGTCGTGTTGGCGTTGGTCTGGTCGTTCTTGTGGCGGGGCTCGTAGGCGGCGTTCACCTCCACCCCCGGCAGGCCCTCATACTCGAACTGGGGCCGAAGGATGTTGCCCCCCCGCTTGACCGTGATGGGCGCGTAATAGCGCGTGACATAGCTCACGTCGTAATAGATCAGGTGTCGGCCGGGCTTAATGGGCGTGAGGCATTCGCGCAGGTGGTCGCCCGGCTCCCCCTCGAACTGCAGCCGGGCCTTGTGGTCCAGCATCACGTCCGTGGTGTCGGTGCGGACGCCCAGGTCCTCGAAGGTGACCGTGGTGCGGCCGAAGGCCAGGAAGGCCAGCGCGGCCAGGGCCCCGGCCAGGACCAGGCCGGCTGCGGGCAGCAAGCGGGGCAGCCGCGTCTCCTTGCGGGCGTCCTGGGGCGCCTGGGGCTTGGCCGCTCCCGGCCGGTAGGCCTCGAAGATTTCCAGGGGCTCGTCGATGCCCTTGACCTTGTAGCGCCCGTGGGAAACCCAGGCCACCTCCCCCTGCCGCCCGGCCATCCAACCCCTGGCCGAGTCGAAGACGCTGTAAGTGAGGTAGACATGGCCGCCCGCGGCCAGGCCCTCCACCCGCGAGGCCCGGTTCACGTGCCGTCCGAAGACGTCCAGGCTCATCTTGTCTTCCACCGTCACCTGGCCCATGTGCAGGCCGATGCGCACTAAAAGGGGCGGCTGGCCCGGGTGTTGGGCGTTGTATTTCCCCAGCGCGTCCTGGATTTCCAGGGCCCTTGCCGCCGCCGCCGAGGGCTCGGCGAAGACCGCCATGACCGCGTCCCCGATATGCTTGATCACCCGCCCGGCGCCGTCGCGCTCGATGATGGGCGCCAGGATCGAGTCGTGGGCGCGCCGCATCTCGTTGGAAAAGGCGTCGCCCCTTTCCTCGGTCAGCCGCGTGAAGCCCTGGATGTCCGTGAACATGATGGTCAGGACCGAGGTGTTCCGGCTCTGCCGGTACTGGTCCACCAGGGATAGTTCGCTGGGGTCAATGGGCAGGTTGGGCGGGATTTCGGTCATGGGCCCCAATCATCTCACGGGGCCGGGACCCAAGCCAAATTAAATCCGGGTTCGGTAGTGACTCCTTTTGGCGGGACATCTTCCCTTTTCCCCGCTGAAAGAGGGGCCGTGGTTTTGAGGGTCCACAGGGGTTTTTCCCTGTGAAAGCTTTTTCAAAGTGGGGGATTATTCAAACTGAGTCACTACCCCGTGTTCTGCCCGCGTAAAAACGGAAGGAACGCCTTGTCCAATGGCCCGGTTCTTTTTTATACTTCCCCTGCCGGGAAAGCCGGGGGTATCTCCCCGCCGCCGGCCCTGGAAAAACAACCGTCCCAAAGGGGCTCCGACATGACCTCCAAAACCATCCTCCTGGTGGAAGACGACGCCCAGCTGAGGGCCTTGGTGAAAAAGTCGCTGGAATTGGGCGGCTACACCGTGATCGAGGCGGAGGATTCCACCGTGGCCAACGCCCGGGCCCGCATGCGCGGGGGCATCATCGACATGATCCTGGCCGACATCAACCTGCCCGGCCTCACCGGGGGCGAGTACGCGGACTTCCTGAAGACCATCAACCCCAACCTGAGGATCCTTTACATGTCCGGGGCGCCGGTGGAGGACAAGGAGGTCCTCCAGCACCTGCGCTGGAAGAAGGCCTCCTTCATCGCCAAACCCTTCACCCTGGAGGCCCTGGACCTGGCCGTGAAGCGGGCGCTGGGGCAATTGCCGGCCGAACCCCCGGAAAAGGACGGCGCCACCGGGGATTGACCCAAGGCCGGCGGGAAGGGGGAAACCTCCCTTGCCCTGAAATAAAAAAGGCCCCTGGGTTTTCCAGGGGCCCTTGGTGAAGGGTCGGGAAATTTCCCCGCCCAACGGCCTTATTGGGCGGCCGGTGTGCTCGAATCCGAAGCTGGGGTCGCCACCGGGGTGGCCGCCGCCTTCGGTTTCTTCTTGTGCTTATGCTTCTTCACGGGCGTGGCTTCCGGCGTCGGCGCCATGGCCGCCGCGGGGCTGGCCACGGGCGTTGCGTCATCCGCCCAAACTTCGGCGGTTGCCGTTCCCAAGAGCAGGGCCGCCATCAGTGTGACAATCGATTTTTTCATAAAAAGTCCTCGCTTTAAATTTATTAAGGGCCCAACCGCGCCCCGCACTTGAGACGTTGGGGCTTCCGTGAAAGTTCCAGCGGGGAAATTTCCTCCACCCCGCCGTACCGCTTCCCTCGCCCCTACAAGGGGGTCTTAAAATTTTGCCGTTTCGACAAATCTGTTTCGTCCTCCATCCCGGCGCCCTTGTATCCTTAAACCGGGAATTCCAGGTTTTCCGTGAAATGTCCGTTCTTTTTGCCGGGAGGAGCGGAATTTTTCCGTTTTTCGCCGGTTTTATCAAATGGGATTCCCCTGAAATCCTTTTCTGTTTTTCTTCCCGGAGTTGGTACGGCCTATGCTTTATACCTCTTCAACCTCCTCCAAAGCCGTCCCTTTTGGCCCGGGTCCTCCCAAGACGGACCCGGGCCCCGGAAGGAATCAAAGGGCGGCTTGGAATCAGGAGGGGCGCGGATAAAACGCTGGCAACTCAGGTTAAAAATTTTAATCTTGGAATATGGTTGGTCCACGCGTGCATCCGCCCCCGTCCCGATTCCAGGTCCGGTGGAAATTTCAACGGAGGTCCAGGCGGTGAAAATGAGGAAAACCCTTTTGATGAACATGCGCCGTGAAAAGTTCAGCCCATGATCCTCATGTTATGGCTGTTCCGGGATTGGATCAGTGAAAAACTATTCAAGCTGAAATATAGAAAATAATAACCCGAACCCTATTTTCGTGCGGAATGTTTATTTGGGATGGGGCCAAGAACGTGGCCTCTTTTTGTTTTTTTCCTCTCATTCCCCCGCCAGGCTCATCCCCGCCGACTTAAAATGCCGGTCAAAATTGAAAATATCCCCGATTCCAAGCCTGTCGGCGATGGCGACGGCGTCAAAGTAACTCCAATCCTTCGCCCGGCTGGTTTGCTGGAGTAGGGCGTAAGCGGCCCATTCATCCTCAAGCGTCGCCCGCTCGATTTCATACTCTTGCAGGGCCGAGTTCAAGAAATCCCGGGCTGCCCGCGGCCCTAACCGCTCGTTGAGGATGGTATGGGTTTCAGCCAGGAGAAAATTGGGGAGGATCAAAACAACTTTCCGCGCGATCAGGCTTTGGCTGATGGCGGCGGCTTTGCGGTGGTGGTCGTCGTCCGCGTCCCAAAGCGCGTAAATGGCGCTCGTGTCCAACAAAACCTTATCCATGGACTTGTTTCGCCAAAATCCCGTCCAAGTCCGTTTTGCCCGAGTGGAATTTTCCGATGAGGTCCTTCGTGTGTTTGCCGGTGTAAATCCGGGGAGTGTTTTTCCCCGTGGAACGAAGCGCCTCGCGGATCAGCTCCCGGGCCTCCAAGCTGACGGACAGGCCGTTCTTCTTGGCCAGGCCCCTCACGTTCTCGAACAGCGGGCGTTCCAAAACGACATGGATTCTCGGGTTTTTTGTCGGCATGCCTTCCTCTTCAAGCGCCCAGGATGGGGCGAAAGCCTAAACTATATCGAGGGACCGGGTCCCCTTGTTCCCTCTCGTTTAACCCGGCTAGAAGCGGACCCCCGCGTAAACCGGCAGGAAGAAAGTGGGGCTGTCGTCCGACAGGTTCCCCTTGACTTGGGTGGAACTGCCGTTGGTGGTCTCCGTAATCACGTCGGAATTGTTTTGGGACGTGAATAGGATATCCAAGCGCCCCTGGAGGAACAAATCCGCCTTGGGGCTTACTTGAACCTTGAGTCCCATCCCCGGGCACAGCAGGAAATCCGTTTCATTCACCGAGGCATCGACGGTCTGGGTGTTGATGGTGGCGGTAACGCCGGCGGAATTGAAGGCCAGCCCCCCTCCCACGAACATATAAGGAGCCACCTTTGAGTTTTCGACGGGAATGGAATATTGGACTAAGGCCGCGACCGGAATGTAATTCCAGGCTCCGGAGAAGCTGACCCCCGAGGGTAGGGGAACCCCGTAGGTTTGCTGGAAGGTCTTGTTGATATAGCTGGTATTGACCGGCATGGCCTGGGTGGAGACCCCCAACCCCACGCTCCAATTCCGGTCCAAGGGGAGTTTGAAGTCCAAGCCGTACCCGAAACCCGGAACGTACTCCGAGGCCGTCTTGTTGCTGAGGGGAAAATCCGCCAAGACTTGAAAGCCCAAACCCACTTCCCCCTCCGCGGCGCCCGTTTCCGGGGTGGAGGCGGCCGCTACCGGCGCGGACGGGGAAGCGCCCTGGCCGGGCGCCGCCGTGGCCGGGGCGGCCTCCACGATCTCACCGGCGACGGGGTTGTTCGGCTCTCCGGGGCCGGGGCCCGCCCCAATCATTTGGTCGTAACGGGTCACGGCTTGGTACCGGTTTTGCCCCGCTCCGTCCTCCAGGAAAAAGGCGGCCAGGACCATCCCCGCCCCCGCCCCGCCCATAATCCAGCTGGGCGTCAGGTCGGGCGGGTTATTCGAAACGATGGCCCCCCCGCCCGGGAAATAACCATTGGTGACCGGGGCCCCCTTCGCCGCCACGGCATAAATAATCCCGCCCAAAACGGAGAGTCCTCCAACAACATCAAGGACAGTTCCCGCCGTCTGCTGAACCATGGCGGAATCGATCAACTGGTTCGTGGGGGGGTCGTTCAGTCGGGAAACGATGGCCTTGATTTGCGGGTCGCCTTCCAGGGGCTCGCCTTCGTAAACATATCTTGAGGTCAGCTTTTTTCCATGGTTATCCGAGAAGGTGCCGATGGGTTCGAGTTTTCCAGGCGAGGAGGCGGTGGCTTGGGCGGCGGGGGCTGCCGCCGCCGAAAGCATGTCCACCATGGACTTGACCGTGGGGTTGTTGGGGTTCAGTTGCAGGCTTGTTTGGTAGGCTTGGAGCGCCACGGCCTTGTTCCCCTCCTGGAAGAGGGAGCACCCCAGGCCTTGGTAAGCTTGCCAGGAATGCGGGTCTTCTTGGATGACCTTTTGGAACCCGATCGCGGCTTGGCCATATTGGCCCTGCCGGTAATTCTCGAGGGCGGCTTGGTAATCGTCGGTTTCAGCGGCGTGGGTCAGGGCGGTCAGGGCCCAAACCGACATACAAAACAATGTTCGGGATATCAAGGGCTTCATAGGATTCCTCGAAATGGAAGATATCCAAATAAAAGCTAAAAGCCGGAACGGACAATAGTAAACGGCATCTTTTTAAAATTGTAAAGCGGAGGATGCCGGGTAGTGACTCAGTTTGAAATCGGGAAACCAAACGCCACCCCTCACCCTACCCTCTCCCGCAAGGGGCGAGGGTTTTTGCGGGTTTCCCCCCCCTCTCCCTTGAGGGGAGAGGGTCGGGGTGAGGGTGCAGTAGATTTCCCATCAAACTGATGCACTACCGGATGCGGCGCCGGGCCTTGGGATTAAGGCGCCCGCGACGGAACCCCATTTTCGGGAATCAAATAAAAGAACCCTCCACGGCGGGGAGTGAGGGAGGAGTCGCTGATAATTTTTTAAGGGAAACGAGTTCCACCTGGACATCCCAAAGCCCTGGCCCCTGTGAAATCCGGGCAAGGGCCCGCCTTCGGGGGTAATATTCTTTCGTCCAATCTCTGGGCAAGGCTCGACGGTCCTTGGAAGGAAGGGACATTGGGAATCCGAACGCCGCGACGTTTTAAACCGCTTCAACGCCTTTATTTCCTAGCCTTCGCGGTTTTAGGGCCGCTCGCCTGGGGCCTGGCCCCGGGGGCGCGGGCCCAGGTCACCCCCACCATCACCGCCACGCCCTCCGCCTTTTACTACGTCTCCACGTCCGGCAGCGATACCAACCCCGGCACCGAGGCTTCCCCCTGGCTCACCATCCAGCACGCGGCCAACACGGTCCCGGCCGGCTCCACGGTTTACGTGATGGGGGGCCTCTACAACGAAGTGATCACTATCAACGTCTCGGGCTCGGCGGCCGCGGGCTTCACCACTTTCGAGAACTACCCCGGTGAGGCCGTGACCATTGACGGCACCGGCCTTTCCATTCCCGGCGGGCAGTACGGCCTCATCACCATCCAGAACCAGAGCTTCATCACCATCCAGGGATTCCAAATCCAGAACTACACCTCCTCCAACGGGGACGTTCCCATCGGCATTTACGTCACCGGTTACGGCAGCTACATCCAGATTTTGGATAACCACATCCTGGACATCACCACCACCGATTCCAACGCGGGCGAGGCCAACGCCCTGGGCCTGGCGGTTTACGGCTCCTCCACCACCGCCATCAGCAACCTTTTGATCAGCGGCAACGAGCTGGACGACATGGTGACCGGCAACAGCGAGACCTTCACCTTGAACGGCAACGTGCAGTACTGGACCGTCTCCGACAACCTCATCCACGACAACAACAACATCGGCTTGGACGCCATCGGCTTCGAGGGCGTGGCGCCCACCGGCTCCATGTGCGGCTCGGACCTCTGCGACCGGGCCCGGGACGGCGAAATCGAGGGCAACACCGTTTACAACATCACCTCCAACGACAACCCCGCCTACGGCGCGGGCAGCTACGCGGCCGACGGCATCTACGTGGACGGCGGGGAGCGCATCACCATCGAGCGCAACCTGGTTTACGCCTCGGACCTGGGCTTCGAGGTGGCCAGCGAGAACCCCGGGGGCCAGGGCTACACCGTGGAAATGGCCCAGTCGGTCACGGTCCGGGACAACATCGCCTACCAGAACAACGCGGTGGGACTGAGCATCGGGGGATACGCCGATACCGGCGCGGGCGGCGGCGCCACCTCCCTGTGTTCCTTTTACAACAACACCTTTTACGACAACGACACGGCCCAAACCGGATCGGGCGAGTTCCAGGTCCAATACCACGCCTTCGACAACGTCTTCATGAACAATATCCTCTACGCCAACTCCCAGGGCCTCCTGCTCTCCGAGGTCACCAACCCCGACTCCGTGCCGGCGACCATGAATTACAACCTCTACTACACCACGGCCACGCCCAACTGGCAGTGGAACGGGGCCACCTATACGAGCCTGGCGAATTTCCAGGCCGGTTCGGGCCAGGACGCCCAGTCCAAGTTCGGCAACCCGGATTTCGTGAGCACCTCCGCCCCCAACTTCCAGCTGACGGCCGGTTCCCCGGCCTTAAGCGCGGGCGACGACCTGGGCACCGCGGTGGTGGGAAGCCTGGATTTCGCGGGCAACCCGCGGATCGTCGGGAACACCATCGACATGGGGGCCTACGAGTCCAGCTATACCCTCACGCCCAACGCCACGGCCACCCCTTCCCCCACCTCCCCGGCGGGCACTCCCACCGCCACGCCGACGATGAGCCCCACGGGGACGGATTCGATGACGCCTAGCGTGACAGCGAGTTCGACAAGCTCACCGTCACCCTCCCAGACACCAACAGACTCCTTTACACCGACTGGGACGGCGTCCCTCACCGCGAGCTCCACGGCCACGAATTCGGCGACCCCCAGCGCGAGCGCAACGCCCTCCAGCACTCCAACATTAACCATCACACCCAGCTGGACCTCCTCGCCAACCTTGACCACGACCGCCACCGCGACTTCAACGCCTTCTTCCACGGCTACTTCCACCGCGGCCCTTACTTTAACCTCCACTGCGTCCATCACTCCAACCTTTACGCCTTCCTCAACCCCCAGTTTAACCCCGACCCAGACGGCCTCCCTCACCCCCACCTTTCCGGCCACGCCCAGCCCGACCGCTTCCCCGACGGCCAGCCCCTCCTCAACGGCGACCGGCACGCCTTCGCCCACCCCCAGCCGCGCGCCCACTTCCACCGCCACTTTCACCCCCTCGGTCACCCCTACACTCACACCTTTGAATATGTTGACGGCTAGCGCGACAGCGAGTTGGACAAGCTCACCGTCACCCTCCCAGACTCCAACGGCCTCTTTAACGCCAACGGGGACGCCGTCAAGTGCTCCGACGGGCCTTTCCACTTTTACGCCTTCCCCGACCCCCTCTTCCTCCCCCTCCGGGCCCGGGCCGCTGATTTACCCCAACCCCTGGGTGGGCGGCGGGCCCTTGAAGTTGTCCTTGCCCCTGAGCAACCTATCCCGCCTGCGGGTGGAGGCCTTCACCGTGGCCTTCCGCAAGGTGCTGGACCAGGATTGGGTTCCCGCCTCCGCCGCATCCGCCGTGACGATCGCGCCCGTGGACTCCTCGGGCGCAGTCCTGGCCAACGGGCTTTATTACGTGAGGGTCACGGCCGGCGGGCAAAAATGGCTGTTGAAGCTGCTCATCCTCAGGTAAAAGACGGGGAGGAATGGGACCTGGTCGAATGTGGTGATATAATTATTTCGTCTCTAACGAAGAGCCCCGGCATCCGGGGTTAACCTACAGACGAGGTGTATTATGAAAAAAAATATCTTAAATGGTTTGGTTTTAGCCTCCGCCCTTTGCTTTGCGCCTTGGGCCTGCCAACAACCCTTTGGGGTCGGTCCCCAGCCCCCTTCGACGACCCCCACTCCCACCGCCATAACGACCCCCGTTTGCGGTTTCACGCTGATCAGCTTGGGCACCAAGGCGGTCAGCGCGAGCCTCCCCAGCGTCATCCAAAACACGGCCGAGTGGCAGGCTTTTTGCGGCATCTCCAGCGGCATGATCTCATTGACTCCCACCCCGACGGTCGTGCCGACCCCGCCGGTGAACTTTGACAGCCAGATGCTGATCCTTTACACGACTTACGTTTGTCCCCTATATTCGCTGCAGGTCACCCAGGTTTGCGAGGGCCCTTCCCAAATCACCGTCACCGCGAACAACGTCGAGTCCTGTATCCTGTGCAACGTCGCCGCCGACTTTGACTACGTTTCCGCCCTGGTGGTGCCCCAATCCAACCTTCCGGTGGTGTGGGCCACCACCACGGTTCCTTGTCCGGGTCTATCCAGCCAGCTCACACCCACCCCGACCCCTTGACCGCCTGAAAATCCACGCGGACACGGCGGCCCGCGACTCCGCCGATATTTCCGGGAGCAAACCAAAAGAGCCAATCCCAAGGGGTTGGCTCTTTTGGTTTCGGGTTAAAATGAGGGCGACAGGGGAAAGGCGGCCCGTCGAGGTTCCCGGGGCCGTTTCCGGAAAGCCGAACCACCGGCGCCTTTTTAAAGCGAGGTCTTCATGGGTAAAAAAGCCGTCATCACCGGGGCCTTCAGCTTCACGGGCGCGGCGGTGGCCGAGGAGCTCATCCGCCGGGGCTGGAAAATCCACACCCTCACCAACCGGGCCCGTCCCGCGGAGGCCGGCGAAATCACCTCCAGCCCGCTCAAGTTCGACCTCCCCTACCTTGAGGAACGGCTCCGGGGCGCGGACGTTTTCATCAACACTTACTGGGTCCGCGTTCCCTGGAAAGGCGTCACTTTCCAGGCGGGCGTTGAGAACAGCCGCCTGCTGGTGAAGGCGGCCGTGGCCGCGAAGGCGCCCCGGCTGGTGCATGTCAGCGTCAGCCGCGCCGAAAAGGGAACGAACCTGGGATATTACCGGGGCAAGCGCGAAGTGGAGAAATGCGTGTCCGCCTCGGGCCTTTCTTACGCCATTGTTTGCCCCACGCTGGCGCTGGGGCCCAACGACGTGCTGACCAATAACATGGCCTGGTTCCTCCGCCGCTTTCCCATCTTCCCCGTTCCCCAGGGCGGCCATTACCGCCTGCAGCCGGTCACCTTGGGGGATATGGGCCGCATCATCGCCGACGCGGCCGAGAGCCGGGAGAACCTGAAGGTGGACGCCGCCGGGCCTGATGTCTGGGCCTACCGGGATTACCTGCGCCTCCTGGCCGAAGCCTGCGGGGCCAAGCCGGTTTTTATGGATACCCCCAACGGATTCGCGCTGGCGGGAATCCGGCTGGCGGAGCTCTTCCTGGGGGATGTCGTCTTGACCCGCGAGGAACTGCTGGGCCTCCAGCAGGAGCTTTTAGTTTCGGACCAGCCCCCCCTGGGCAGGGAATCGGCGGCGGATTGGCTGAGGCAAAACGGGCATCGTTTGGGGCGGGTTTACGCCAATGACGTGGACCGGCATTTTGGCCCCGGCTCCACCAAACCGGTTATTCCAAAATGGTGAATGGGGCGGCCAGCGACCCTTCGGGGGCCTCAGGATCCGTGCGAAGGAGTCGAACCCAATTCCCCTGAGCGAGGCAGGGCCGACCTTGTGATGAGCCTGTCGAACCAGTCGAATGGGCCGGCCCTTTGGTTGGAATCCTTCAAGAAACGGGCTTCTTCAGCCAAAAGGATTTGGCGCAGTTCGTTTTATCGGTGATATCCGGATCACATTCGCCTTGGCGTATTGGGCAGCGGAAGGCTTCCTTGATCTCGCGCCGCAGGTCCTCCGCGGGCCAGGTGGAAAGATTGGTGGAAACAAGCAACTCCCCGCCGGGAACCAGCAAGTCCAGGCAGTTCCGGGCCATGGGGATCAATTCCTTGCGGACGGTGAAGGGCTTTCCCTTCGACCTTGAGAAACTCGGCGGGTCCAGGACGACGGCGTCGAAAAGCCATCCCCTCTTTCGCGCCAGGGCGAGGTAGTCCCGGGCGTCGGCCCGGGTGAAGACATGGCCGTCGGTGGGGATCCCATTGGAGGCGAAATTCTCTTTCCCCCAATCGAGGAATCGCCGGCTGGCGTCCACGCTCGTGACCACGGAGGCTCCCCCCAAGGCGGCGGCCACGCTGAAGGGGCAAGTGTAGGCGAAAAGGTTCAAGACCTTGGCGTTGCGGGACAGGTGGCGGAGAAGCCTCCGGTTGGCCCGCTGGTCCAGGAACAGGCCCGGCGATAAGCCCGTATCCGCGCGCAAATTGAGGAGGACGGAGTCTTCCCTGGCCTGCCACCGGCTTGGGAAATGGGGGCTTTGCCAACGCTCCGCCGACTCCGGGTCACGGCCGCGGTTGACCATGCCGTTCACCAGCCAATGACCGCAGCCGACGCTTGCGGCCAGTTGCCCGATGGAGGATAAATCCCCCTCGGTGGGCGGATGGCCGCGAAACCAGGATACCCAAAGGCAGGGCCCATAGCGGTCCGCCACCACGTCCGCCACGTCCCGGTCCACCAGGCGGAAGCATTCGTTGTTCCCGCCGGCCGACCCGGCTTGCGTTTTGATCGCCCGTTCAAGGACTTTCTTAATCCATGGGTTGTCTTGCATGTTGGTCCCGGGATATTCGAAGGCTGGTTATCAGAAAAACTTTCCAAGATTCAGGTAGGGAATGGTTAAAGACGAAACATCGGTAGTGACGTTCTGGGGTGTCCCGATAAAGAAGATGAAATTCACCCCCAAGCCCAGGTTAAAACCGTCCTTGGCTTGGTAATCGAACCCCAGGTTCGGATAAAAAAAGGTGTAGTCCAAGGAGCTGGGCGCTGTGCCTTGGGAATAGGAAGTCCAAAGGGAGGGAAGCCCGCTGATGATGAACTCCGAAAGGTTCAAGCCCAGCGTCGGGGAGAATTCCCATCCCGGAACGAGGAATTTGGCTCCGGCCCCGACTGAGATCCCCGTGGCGGTCCCGGTTTGTTCGGTGGAACCTCCCGCCGTTTGCACCTCCGTCCCCGCCTGGCAATAACCCAGGCCCCCGGTCAAGCGCAGGTAAGGGGTCACGTTATAGGCGGCATTGAGCCCCCCAAAACAGAAAACCGGATCGCCGATGAGGCTCAGGTAAAGCCCGAACCTTTTGTCCATCCGGTTGTCGGGGGTTGGGATCTGGGCCGGGGCGGAAGGGATGGGCGGGGCCGTTAAAAGCTGGGCCCTTAATCTTTCGGTGTAATCCCGCAAAGGGGGATTATCGGGATGGATCCCCAGGCTTTTCTCGCAGGCGTCCAGGGCCTGGGCGTAGGCGCCGGTTTGGCCCAGGCAATAACCCATCCCTTGATAGGCGCGCCAATTGTTCGGATCGGCCTG
Organism: candidate division FCPU426 bacterium; assembly: GCA_030041545.1. Lineage (GTDB taxonomy): Bacteria > Oederibacteriota > Muellerivitia > Muellerivitales > Muellerivitaceae > JAJPJW01. The sequence goes on from JASHNQ010000033.1 coordinate 111,001, forward strand.
GACGGCCAGGCGGAAAAAAGCCAAGGCCCCCGGGTATTGTTTTTGGGCGTAATAGGCCAATCCCGACCGGTAATCCTCCTCGGAAGTGGCGGCCATGGCCTTGGGGCCGGCCAAGCCCAAGAGCATCATGGCTACCAAGGCCCAACACCGGAATTTCATAAGGACTCCCTTGAATATGGGGATGCCCATTTGACGGAGAGATGGGCCATCCTAAAAGCCAACCCCTCAAGGCAGGCCCTTTTATTTCAAGTAAATTCGGTGAGTGTGCTGGGCGCATCGGCCCGCAAGCTCAATTCGAGGGGCCTAGCCCCTTTGTTCCGCAGGCATGTTATTTGAGTCTCTTTTACCTCTAAATTATTTACTGGAACCGCCTAAAACAACAGCTTTCGCTTTATCGAAAGAATCTTCATCCCACACTGTCGCATCCCAATGGCTTCCGATACCCATAAATGCCTCTTTCGTTTTTTCTAAATTTGAAATTTTCCAGCTAAAGCGGGCCATTCGGTTCCAAATATTCCAATTGTGGGGATCTAAATCCAACAACATTGAATAAGCTTCGAAGGTCTGTTTGACGGGGCCGGGTCGACTAAAATAATCCCCTTTTTGGGATGTTGAATATTTACCTGCCATCGTATTGTTGGTGTTCAAAACCATATAGGGATATAAAGCCTTTAGTTCGGGCGTTAAATGGCTTATCTTTTTTGCATCAATTAAAACTTCCTTTTCTTCGTCGGTTTCAGCTAACCAGGACAAATAATTTTCCCAGGTTTCCACTTGTTCCGGATTTTGTTTTAACTGTTTTTTGTAGGAATCCTTGAATTCATTCCAATAGGCGGGGTTTTCTTTGACAAACAATTTAAACTTTTCCAACCATTCGTCATATGTCAAGGGATCGTCGCTGTAATGTTGGTGCAAGTTGCTGAAGGCGTAACTATATAACGACGGAAAATCTTTTTTATATTTTTCTGCAAAACCAAATAACTCCTCTTCGGAACCGAACCATTTGGGTTGAAGGTAATCCAACATATATTCGTAGGGATCTATGCTCTGGGGGTTGCAATGGATCGCGTTTTCGAAATATTTGAACATAGTGACATGATCAAGTTGTGCCCCGTTTCCAAAATGAAGCAGGGTATTCCATACTTCAATGTTGCCGGGCTCCAAATTGGAAGCTTTTAACGCATAACCCAATCCCTCATTTATCCTTTGTTTAAATATTTCCCATGCCTTTTGAGAAACAGTATTGGCAAAGCCACCTCCACGGGCCTGCCAACCATAATCAATCATGAAATCGGCAAAGCCCATCCAAGCCTGGGCATTTTCAGGATGCTTGTCCGTCCAAACCTTGAATAATTGGTAACACTCTGGGTAATAGCCTTTCCATTCCAGGCAAAGGCTGGCGAAGTTATAAAAATCAGGGTTATTATCATCTTTAACCATTTCGGGCCAAATTTGCGCAAGCGCTTCATCGTACATTCCTATACATTCCAATTGGGAACAGAGGGAAAGTTTTAAAAATGTGCTATTGGGGTATTTCGCAATAAGGGGGTTGTAAAGTCCAAATAACTCGGAATGTACCCACGCTTTATTCCTGGCCTCCAGAATGTTGGCCCATCGGTCCACGAGATATGGATTTTCAGGGTTTCGTTTGAGGATTTCATCCCACCGATTTACTAATTCGGCTCCTCCGCCACGGATGATCCATTCCAAACTGGCTGCACGAATAAGGTCGTCATCTTTTATAAAAATAGGCTTTTGCATATATTTTTCTTCCTCCACGGTTGGATGAAAATCCGTCCAGTCATGAATACACCCGGCCATCCAAGCGGGCGCCAGATGCAAGGACCCCTTTTTAAATACCCTTTGATATTTTTTTGTTTTGGAACCTCTTGAAAATTTAAGATCTATCCGATAACCCTTCGAAAATATTTTTAAAATTCCTTTGGCTGTATCTTGGGTACCCAATCGGTAGGGTAATTGGGTTATGTAGGTTCCATGTTTGGAATTCAGGACATTGAATAAACCAAAATCATCAAAAGCCAGGCCGGGGTTGGGTAATAAATAGACTTCTTGTGGAAGATAAGTGGCGCATTTCATCGAGAAATAGCTTAAATAACTACCCAATGGAGTGACTTTGCCTTTTGCGTCCAGCAGGGGATAAATCAACGGGCAAGGAGGGGGAGAAATCCCTTGATCCTTAATTTTTTCAATTTGGGCTAAAACCAGATCATGGAGATGTTTTTCGGCATCCATTTTTAACTGTTTTGCGCGCTGGAGTTTTTCTTGGGCTGATTTTTCTTCTTGGCGGGCTTGATAATCAAGGTAAAAAAAATATCCAAGAAGAGCTGCGCTCAGGAACCCAAATAATCCAAAAACCAAAAAAAATATCTTTTTTGTATTCTTGGGAGGGGAATTTAATGGATTAGATTCCATATGGCTCCAAGTAAATAATCGAATTTTTAAATTTTATAGGTCATGGAGTCAGGACAGCCTCTTGGGTAAGCCAGACAGCGCATTCGATGGCTGTTGGATATGCCCCCTACCGGTAAATCTCACGGCGGTTTCCAACCTTGACGACCGTAACCGTTTTTGGGGAATCATCGATGGTGTAAATGAAGCGCCAATCGCCCTGCCGGATCCGGTACCTGTCTCCGCCTTCCATTTTTTCCGCGCCATGCGGACGGGGGTTGCCGGCGAGGGCTTTCATTTTTTCAGTGATCCTCAATAAGTCTTTGGAAGGGACTTGACGGAGTTCTTTTTCGGCGCTTTTCTTGACGAAAACCTTATAGGAGTCCGTCACGCTTGAGGTCTTTCAAAACGGACTCCAGGCGGCGGGAGGGTTCCTTCGCACGCTTGTCAAAGGCCTCGTAATCCAGGGCGTCCTCTTTCAGCGACAATCGCAGGGCCTCGTTGACGACGTAAGACAAGCTATGCTCGGTGTGGGCCGCCTTGACCTTGGCCGCTTTGTAGATTTTCGGGTCTAAATAGACGGTCGCTTTACTTCCCATGTTCTTCTCCCCCACTGGCTTCAAAAATAACATCTTGACGTCATGACGTCAAGACAGCATCCGGGGCATTTCCAGAACCGAGAGAGACTGAGGAGAAAGAAAGGGACAATGGGGTCCGGCTGGCCCCTTTTTCTCCTTTTGTTCCTTTCTCCGATTCATGGAAAGACTTGGAGTAAAAAGCGGTGTTCCTGGCCGCGCCAATAAATGCCGATGACTTTTCCCAAAATCAACTTTTCATCCAACTGGCCCCAATACCGCGAATCGTAACTGTTCTCCCGGTTGTCGCCCAACATGAAATAATGGCCGTCTTGCACGGTGACGGGCCCGAAATTATCCCGGACATCGGCGGGCCCGAACTGGGCCTTGACCTGGTCCGGGGTCATCGTGTGTTTGACGTAAGGCTCGGCTTGCCGGACCCCATCCACGTAAAGTTGCTCGTTCTTGATTTCAACCACGTCCCCCGGTACGCCGATGCAGCGCTTCACGAAATCCTTGGAAGTGTCCGGCGGAAAGCGAAAAACAACCAATTCCCCTTTTCGGGGCATGCGGGAAACCAGGTACCGGGGGGTTTTATTGAAAAAAGAATGCCCGTAAATGATGTTGTTCGATAAGACATAGTCGTCCGGGGACAAAGTGTTTTCCATGGAGCCGGCAGGTATATAGTAAGTTTTTACGCAAAAACGAGCGACCAAATTCAAAGGAAAAAGAAGTACCAAATACAACCCTAGGGTCCCTAATGAACGCCCAAGGGAAATGTTTCCGGATTTTTTGAGAATTAAGCAACCAAGCGGGAACATAAGAAGGACAAGTATCCCAGCGACGATTGTTCTAAAGTTGAAAGGGACGAAAGGCAAAACAGCCAGCACGATGACGTTCGGGGCAAGCACCATCAAGAGGCTTATGGCTAGAAGTTGATTTCCCGGTAACGGGGTTTTCGGATTGATCCACCGGAAGCTTTTGAAAAAAACGAAAGTCCTTATGCCAAAATCCATCAAGAAAAACAAAACGATGAGTGAACCGAAAACAAAATTGTTCATAAGGAACCTCCAGTGACTTCTCGATTATAACCGCGCCGGTCGATTCCAGGGCACATGGCCGTCGCGAGCCGAAGCCCGCGGGAACTAAAATTTCCTGGGATAAAAAAAGTCGGCTATTCGTTGGTTGATCTTTTGACTTCGATTGCCGATCATACATCGTGTTTCGCGCCGGACTCATACTGGGTTTTATTCCCGGGTTTTAAAAGGGGGAGGGAGTGGCTCTTTCTTTTGATTGGAACGCGAATAAGGCGGCTATCGATCTCCGGAAGCATGGCGTATCCTTGGGGGAAGCCGCTACCATTTACGCGGATCCTCTTTCCGAAACACTGGATGACCCCGACCACTCCTTAGCCGAGCATAGGTTCCTTACGATAGGGCTATCGGGAAGGGGCAGGCTTTTGCTGGTCGCCCACACGGACCGCGGTGGTGTGATAAGGATAATCAGCGCCCGAAGGGCGACCCGAAGTGAGAGGGAATACTATGAAGAAAAAAAATAAAAACGGCCTAAGGGAAGAATACGACTTTTGCCGCCTTAAAGGCGGCGTTAAAGGTAAATACTCGGCCCAATACCGCTCCGGGACCAACTTGATTCATTTGGACCCCGACGTGGCCCGGGTCTTCGGAAACGACCTTTCCGTCAACCAAGCCCTCCGCTCCCTCATCAAACTTGCCAAGTCCCACTTGACGCATAGTCATTGACGGACCGTTACAACAATCGGCTGGGTAACACCCGTTTCCGCAAATAAAACGAAAGAGCCAACCCCAATTATTTCAACTCTGAAAAGGGGCTTTATCGCGGCCAGGCCTCATTCCACCGCGGCTTCCGCCTTAAACTGGTCGGGATCATGGCCAGCCAAGACCCAATCCACCAATGCCTTGATTTCATCCCGATACAGTTCCTTTTCTATGGCCACTCCGACCACCATTTCCACCAGCTTCTGGGTTTTCGATAGGTCCTTCGAAACGCCTTTCAACGGCTCTAAGAGAGGAGCAAAATGGGCTACAAACCGGTAGCCGCCTATATCCGTTAATCCCTCGTGGCATTTATGGATACTCTGGGCGATCGCGTTCCTTGCGGATTTATTGAGAAGAGCCATCACCGGGAAGACTTTATTCGCAAAAGCGGGATCTTCGCCTAAATCTAGGGCAGCGTTGGTCACGGTATTTTTCGGATTGATTTCGATCAATTTTTCTATGGTTTTATGAAAATCAATCCATGTGCTGCACCGGGTAACCCGGCTCAGCTCGTTTATCAGGCCAATGGCATCCCATTGATCCATGCCGGAATAAACAATGGCTTGGAGCATCGGCAAACCCAAAAACTTCGCCCCTTCAAAGGTATCCACACCCTCAAACACCTCAAAATCATGGTCTGGATCATCCACCCGTTCCTCGTCCAAAAGGGTTCGGACCATGATTTCCTTAACAAACCGGGTGCTTTTCATGGATAGGGCTTTTCGCTCAATCTCACCCGGTTCGAAGGGCAGAAAGGACCAATATAGGTTTATCCGGATTCTATCGACGGGGATCTGTTTATGTTCAGGTTTCGGGAATTTTCCCTTTCCAATGACCGGTTTATCCTTCCCTTGGCTCTTAGAACCATAGTCCTCGGGCTGGTGGCCGTCTTGCACCCAGCTAACCAGGGCCTTCACCCCCGCCTCAGTTAGTTCCTGGTCAATGGCAACCGCCAGGGCCCGCCGGACCAGGTCTTGAGTCTCGGGGGGCATGGGTGGATAAGGCCAAAGCTTCTGGCTTTCGCTGCCAGCCGCCTTTACCCCCGGCTTCAGGGACCCACCCGGACCCAGGTCGGCCAGCCTCAGGGCCGCCGCTTCCGAAATACCCCAAATTCCCTTATTTGAATTGTAGGAATTTCCTACAATTAACCCCCTGGCAGCCGGGTTCAGGAGAGGTAACAGCCGCAAAGCCTTGCTAACCCTCGTCGGGTCCATCTTTAGCCGGGTCGCCACCTGCCTCACGGTCAAGCTAGGATTGGCCCGGACCAGCTGTTCGATGCTCTGGTAGGCCGCGAACCAGCCCTTTTCCCGGGGGTCATTGTCCGTATGGGTGATGACGACGGATTCTTCCTCGGTCGGGTTGAGGGCAAAAGTCGGCATAGCCCCCTCCTGGGGGGTATCAAAATGCGTCAGGCGGTAGCTGGGTTGAAGGTCCGGAGAAGGGGGCCCCTGCCAGACCCAGCCTTGTGATTCAAGCCGGACAAGGGCCCGCCACCGGAATTCCCCGGTCAGGATCATCCAATTGAAGTCTTCCCCTCTCCAGGGGGTGCCATCCGCCTTTAAACGGGGATTGTCCGGGTGGAGGGCGACCCCAGGCGCCAAGGGGTCGCCTGAGTAGGGCCGGAGCTTGGCGGGGTCCAAAAGGCCATCCGCCAGGATGCTTTCGGCCATGCCCTGGATATCCTCTTCGGAGACAGGAGGTCCAGGGTTTTCGGGGTTCGGACGGATTCGCTTGAGGGGAATGGCTTGGACGCCAGGGAGCATTTCCGGCAGAAGGGATAGGACGTCTTGGATGGAAACAGGCATGTAGGGCCTCCTGAAATATGAATTTCGAGGAGGTTAGATTTCTTTCAGGGGAAGTTCAAGCGAAGGAGAGGAATTTCAGGGAGGCTGGTTTTACAAAGGAGATTCACTGCCTATATTTTGACCATATTTTGGGTTCTATTCGACAAATCGCTCCGGAACCACTATTTCGGGGGATAAAAAAAAGCCAACACCTCAAGGTTGGTCCTTTTTTATTTTGGGTCAAAATGATTAATGGTGGTCTTTTATTGTTGTCGGTTGGTAACTGTTCAGGTCACTTGGTAACGTTCTTGTTAAAGGGGATTGTTTTAAACAGTTTTTGAATTTTTAGTGTCAGGACTTTCAAAAACATTTGAAAGTCAAAAAGCCTTTTAAAACAATGTTTTTCACAACGTTTTTCAAAATGACCTGAACAGTTACGTCGGTTGAAATTCCAACCTTCTATTTTTTACTTCTGGTGGACACTGATCTTTTAATTCGACGAAGGAATCCACACTTAAAAAGTTCTGAGGAAATATTGCAAGGCAAGATTTTTTTGTATATTTGGACTTGTAATGGATCCCTTCAATGCCTGCTTCTGAAACAAGTTGACCAAATATTTGGCAACTTGCGGGAACGTCCATATGCATAGGTAAACTTCTCCAATTCGGTTCATAAACTGCTGATAACAATTGTTCAATACTTCTAACAGCAGTATCGTTGATTTCTATAGTGATGCCAATCTTCTTGGCCTCATCTTGTAATGCTTTGGAATATTTGAAATCTTTAATCAAATCAATAAAACTTTTCAAATTGTCTGGTAGATCAAGATCGATGACGGATTCTAACGAACCAAATGTGTTAACGAAGGCTATTGAATCCGGATTTGTTAAAGCTAATTCTTGAGCTGTTAGACCGCTTTTGCCAGAAGTGTCAAACTGTAACATTTCTTGCAGAGCCGTATCCTTATTTTGACCAAGATACAATGCTGGAAACGGAGGAAATTTTGTCCGATCAATATTACCAATATTAAACCGGCCGCCTATATCCTTGACGCTTCCTTCAAATGACAGAGGGTCAAAGGCCCATTTATATTTGACTGCTCTTTGAAAATCGGAAAACGGCCATGGTTTGACAGCTGCAGCCATCAAAGCTTTTTTGATTTCGTCTAATATTAAAGAACGCTGATAAGCAAACTCACTGTACTGGCCCCAATGAAAACGACTTAATGCTTGTTGTCGCGCTTTACCCTGTCTTATGTCCGCCAGAGTAAAGATATCAAGGTTATATGATGCCTTTTTTAATGGCGGATGCACCGGGGGCCGAGGCTTCTGATTCCATCTGCCCCTATGCTTTGACATTATTCAACCGTCGTGCGTCTATTTTCTTCGAGGGAATTTAAAACAAATGTCATCAATCTTTTGTAACGACCAAAACGAAGCATATCTTTCGGAGATAAATTTCCAAGTAATGGATTTGAAACCGTAAACCAAAGCGCTGTCTTTTTCGGGTCGCCATGAAAAAATTGGGCAACTAAATTTAACAAGTTTGCCCACTCAATAAACCGCTGACGCAATTCTTGTGGAATTCTTTCGTCGTATCGAATTAAGTTTAATGAAACCCCTGTAGCTTTTGAAATTTCATCTTTTTTAAAATGCATGAACCTTACAACATTTTGATAGTCGGGCTCTTCTCCTTTAAACAGATGAAGATAATCTTTATCTGGAACCGTGGAAAAAATCGAAGGTGACATGGAAACCTCCTTTGAAAAGGAGCCACATTATTACCATAAATAAACCACATTTCAACCATGTCAATAATACCCTAAAAATCACACGAAAGCATTAGTACGATAAAAGACTCTAAAATAGCTTTGGGTTTCCAGTAATTTGAGGGAAAGTATAACTTATTCCTCTTTTCTTCCTGTTTATTGTTTTGTCCATTCAACCGTCCCGCTATGTTCCCACCCCAATGTTGTAAACGTACCAAGGAGTTTTCCTGGTTTGGAAAAAGTTAGAAATTGCATTGTTTTAACTTCACCTTCCGGAGGAACACCTTTCTCATCAATATGAATCACCAAAACATCGCTCGATAAGTAATGTTTATCAACATGTCCATTAAATTCCTAAGCAGTACGCGCGTGGATGCGGGGTTCGATCTTCCGCCAAATCGAGCGTTGGGCGACCCGAAGGTCATAATCCGATTGGAGGTTAAGCCAGGTTTCGGGCGTGACCCCAAAATATTTACCTAACCGCAAGGCCGTATCCGCCGTGATGGAACGGGCGCCGTTGACGATGGCGCTGACACGGTTGGCCGGGACCATGATTTCCCGCGCTAATTGGTTGATGCTGATTCCCATCGGCTTCATGAATTCCTCGAAAAGAATCTCGCCTGGGTGAATCGGATCAAGTTTTTTCAGTTTTAAGCTCATCTTCGCACCTCAATGATAATCGACAATCTCCACGTCGAAGGCTTCCCCGTCCCGCCAGGCGAAGCAAATCCTCCACTGGTCGTTGATACGGATGCTGTGCTGGCTTTTCCGGTCGCCTTTCAAGGCCTCCAGTTTGTTGCCCGGCGGTACCCTCAAATCCTCGATCCTTTTGGCGGCGTTTAAATAAAGCAATTTGCGCCGTGCCGCACGCTCGATATTTCGAAGGCGAGGGACCGGAAGATCGTGGAAAAGGTCCTCCGCATCCCTGTCCCGAAAAGTTCGAATCATGCCTTATGATATTACGTGACGCGTAATAATTCAAGTAACGAACGAGCAACATAAGCCAAAACCCCTTCCCTTTAAAGGCGGGAAAATAAAAAGGCCCGTCCCCTTTACTGGAACGGGCCTTCTGTCATCATTGCCCCCCGATGTGGGGGACAAAAACCTCAAATCAAGAACAACCACTCGTGCTGCCGCAGTTCAAACATTTGTAGCACGCCGCGTTGCGGACCATGATCGTCCCGCATTCCGGGCTTACCCCGCTCGTCCCTATTTACTCCTCAATCCGCTCCGTTTCGCAAGGATAGCTTTCTCAACTTTTTGGGCCAAAGCCACGACCGACTCCGCCTTCTTCCTATCCACCCTTTGGGCATCGTCTGGATAACGCACCAAAACCCCAAAAGGCGTCAATGTGTTGGCGAAAAGAAGCTGTGTGGAAAACTTTGTGTCGGCCCTAGCCATCAATTCAAGGAGTTTTTCCAAATCGTGGGTTTTGGGGAATTCGATTTGATGGTAAACCAGGTAAGCCTTCATATACTTTTCGACGGACTGCTGGCAATGAAAGGCGACAGCTTCCCAAAAGGGAGCATTTTCGGCCAACAAATATTCGGCCAAACGGATATCTGATTCCGCTTTTTGGAACCACTCCTTAACTAGCTTTTGAGGGGTTTTGTTAAGCGGCTTTCGCATAAATAACTTTTCCATACTTGTTCGCGGGATAAGCGAGCCCACCGATAAGGTTTTTGGTTTTCTCAAACCTTTCCAGGGGCATGACAATGATGTCGAAAGGATATTCCAAGCCGCGCAGGGCCAAGCGTATCTTGACGCTTTCCGCGGCCCGGTCCCCGACCTTCTTCTTGACGACCAACAGGTCGATATCGCTGTCGCGGGTCATGCGCCCGGTCGCGGCGGAACCAAACAGGATGATCTTGTCGGCTTTATAAACCTTAAGGATTCGCCGGACTATTTTTTGAACCAGATCTTCGCTGATGCCCATAGGAAATGCCTCTCGTAAAAGTGTTTTGATTATACCCCATTGAAAAACAAAAAGCCCCGTACAGTGAAGTACGAGGCCCTTTGACTTCTAAGTTGTGCCCCTATTTCAAAGGGCTTTGCTCACCAAAACAGATGGCGAAGTAACCCCACGCCTGGTCAGCAGAAATCTACCTCAAGAACAACCACTGGTGCTTCCACAGTTCAAGCACTTATAGCAAGCCGCATTGCGGACCATGATCGTCCCGCATTCCGGGCAAGGCGGGGCATCCGCCTGGGTCTGGAACACGGCCTGGTCGCGCTTGTCAGCGGCCGAAACCTCTTCAGGCTTCGGATGGCTATGCGTATGGCTTGGCGCCGCCGGAGCAGCCGGGGCCGCGCCCACTGTCTTGGCCGCGTGGGTGGTTTCCACGGCTGGGGCCGGCCCATCGTGGGCCTCGGCCGCGCCGCGCTCGCCCGCGGGCAAAAACTTCAAGGCCAGCCAGCGGAAGATGTAGTCGGTGATGGACTTGGCGAAGCGAACTTCCGGGTTGTTGGTGATGCCGGAGGGCTCATAACGGCTGTGGCTGAACTTGTTCACCAAGACCTTCAGGGGCACGCCGTATTGGAGCGCCAGCGAGATGCCGGTGGCGAAGCTGTCCATGAGGCCCGAAACCGTCGAGCCTTCCTTGGACATGGTGATGAAAAGCTCGCCCGGGGTCCCATCCTCGAACTTGCCCACGGTGATATAACCCTCGTGGCCCGCGATGGAAAACTTATGGGTGATGGCTTCCCGCTCGTCCGGGAGCCTGCGGCGAACCGGCTTGGCGGCCTTGGGCTTTCCGTCCGCGTCCAGGTTGGTGGAAAGCGGCTGGCTTCTCTTGCAGCCGTCGCGGTAGATGGCGACCGCCTTCAAGCCCAGCTTCCACGACTCGATATAGGCCTGCATGATGTCTTCCACGCTGGCGTCGTTGGGCAGGTTGACGGTCTTGGAGATGGCGCCCGAAAGGAAAGGCTGAACCGCGCCCATCATGCGGATATGGCCCATATAGTGGATGGACCGGCTTCCGTTCATGGGCTTGAAGGCGCAGTCGAACACCGGCAGGTGTTCTGTCTTTAAGTGCGGCGCGCCCTCGATGGTGTCGTGGGCCTCGATATAGGCCAGGATGTCCTTCACCTGGCTGTCGGAATATTTCAGGTTCCTCAAGGCCTCGGGCACGGTCTGGTTGACGATCTTGATGACGCCGCCGCCCACCAGTTTTTTGTATTTGACCAGGGCGATATCGGGCTCGACGCCCGTGGTGTCGCAATCCATAAGGAAGCCGATGGTGCCGGTCGGGGCCAAAACGGTCACTTGGCCGTTCCGGAAGCCCCATTCCTTGCCGTGGCTTTGAACTTCCTTCCACACGGCCTGGGCGGCGATGTAAAGCTCGTCGGGCACGCCGTCCCGCCTGATCTTGGCAGCCTCGGCCTGGTGCATCCTCATGACGTTCAGCATGGGCTCCTCGTTGCGGGCGTAGCCGGCGAAGGGACCCACTTCCTTGGCGATACGGGAGCTCATGAGGTTGCATTCCCCCTGCATGAGGGCCGTGATGGCGGCGGCGTAGTTGCGGCCTTCGTCGCCGTCATAGGGCAGCCCGCGCGACATAAGGAGCGCGCCCAGGTTGGCGTAGCCCATCCCCAGGGGCCTATAGTCGTGCGAATTGCGCTCAATGGCCTTGGTGGGGTAGCTGGCGTTGTCCACGGTGATTTCCTGGGCCAGGATGGTGATATCCGTGGCGTGCTTGAAAGCCTCCACGTCGAAATCACCCTCGCGGCTCCTGAACTTCATGAGGTTCAAGGACGCCAGGTTGCAGGCGGAGTCATCCAGGTACATGTACTCGGAGCAGGGGTTGGAGGAGTTGATGCGGGCCGTGTTGGAGCTGGTGTGCCAGCGGTTGATGGTGGTGTCGTACTGCATGCCCGGGTCGCCGCAGATCCAGGTGGATTCGGCGATCATGCGCAGCAGTTCCTTGGCCTTGTAGTTGTCCATGGCCTTGCCATCCTTGCGGGCCTTGGTTTGCCAGGCGCCGTCGGCCTCCGCGGCCTTCATGAACTCGTCGGTCACGCGCACCGAGTGGTTGGCGTTCTGGAATTGCACGGAATCATAGGCCCCGCCCGGAACGTTGAAGCCGCCGTCGTAGCCCGCCTCGATCAGGGCCCAGGCCTTTTTCTCTTCCTCGCTCTTGCTCTTGATGAACTCCACGATGTCCGGGTGGTCGGCGTCCAAGATGACCATCTTGGCCGCGCGGCGCGTGCGGCCGCCGCTCTTAATGACGCCCGCGAAGGAGTCGTACCCCTTCATGAAGGAAACCGGCCCCGAGGCCGTGCCCCCGCCCGAGAGCTTTTCCTTGGAGGAGCGCAAGGACGAAAAATTAGTGCCCGTGCCCGAGCCGTACTTGAAAAGCATGCCCTCGGTCTTGGCCAGGTCTAAAATCGATTCCATGCTATCAGACACGGAATTAATGAAACAAGCGGAACATTGGGGCCTGGCTTCAATGCCCACGTTGAACCACACGGGCGAGTTGAAGGCCATCCTCTGGTTGACCAAAAGGTGGAGCAACTCCACGTGGAAGATCTCCGCGTCCTCGTCCGTGTCGAAATAGCCCATGTCGCGGCCCCACTCGGCGATGGTGTCGGCCACGCGGCGGATGAGCTGTTTCACGGAACGCTCGCGCTTTTCGGTGCCCAGCGCGCCGTGGAAATACTTGGACACCACGATGTTGGTGGCCGTCTGGCTCCAGGCCTTGGGGACCTCGACGTCCTTCTGCTCGAAAATGACTTTGCCTTTCTCGTCGGTGATGGAGGCGGAACGCAGTTCCCACTCCACTTCGTCAAAGGGGTGGACCCCCTTCTTGGAAAAGTAACGCTTGATCTTCAGGCCGCCGTCACGGGTGAACGTGTTGGGCCTCACGAAAGTGGGTGTTGCGGCAGTCGGCTGGGCAGTCTTGGACATGCATCCTCCTTCATAAATCTTTTCTTTAATGTAACCCCACGATTCCTCTCGGAATCTTCGGGTCGAGTCCGTTTTCAACGGACTCGACTTCACGGCTTCTTAAGGGCCAAGGGTTTCCGCCTGATGTTAACGTGGCGTTACACCAGTGGACGCAACCTTGGTTGTCGTGGATGTCGTACCCACATTCTCATTTCTCATATCGGGCTTTGCCCGATACAAGGCAATGAGGGTGATACAGTTTTCCTTCTTGGGGCCATAGGCCCCATTTAACTTGGGGAAACTGTATAAGGAAAGTCCGGTCGGGCTGGGCAGTGGTTGAGGCGAGACAGTCGTCGTCGGATCCGCTTCGTTATCCCCCTCAATACTCGACTCTTGTTCGCCCAAAAACATCCCCCAAGGGCGAAAAACCTGCTAAATATGGGGTCGAAGGTTTTACCCGCCCACTAAGTCTAGTGCCTTCCAGAGCGGTTGAAGCCCCGAACATCCGTCAAAAAAGGGGCTTAAAACCTTTTAAAACACCATATTTAGTTACAAAATTGTTATATACCACCAGATATGGGCTGTCAAAGGGTTTTTTGTTAAATCTTTCATTTCAAAACCAAATCGCGGTCAGAGAGGGAGCCAGGGCCCGCCGGAAGGCGCCGGATGATTTGAATAGGAGGAGTGCCCCGCAAGGACAGCGATTATTACGACAGGGTCTAGTGCAGCACCATGACCTTGACGACCTGCCGGCCCACCAGTCCGTTGTTGGCGCTGTTGCGCATCTCCACCACCGCGAAGTACAGCCCGCTGGCCACCCCCGCGGCGTTCCATTGCGGCGGGTTGGGCCCGTTGTCCCCCTCCACCACCTTGAACAACTCCCCCGCCACCGTGTAAAGCGATACCCTCATCGCCAGGTTCAGGGAGGTATTGTCGC
>JASHNQ010000004.1 GCA_030041545.1 candidate division FCPU426 bacterium
GGGGTTGGTGGTGGTGCCGGAAACCTGGTTGTCGGTGAAAAAGAAGCTGCCGTAGAAAGGCTGGGGAATCCCCAGCATCTTGTTGAACTCAAGCTTGGCCTTGAGGGTGATGTAGTTGAAGGTTTTGAGGTTGTCCAGGGGGATGTAGGTATTGGTTCCCGAGCTCACCGTGACGGGCCGGCCGTCGACGTATTGGACCGGTTCGTTGGGCGTGGGGAGGATGAAGGGGATGCGTTGCAGGTAATCCACCCCCATGTCCGTCAGGTAAAACTCGTTGGTGCCGGGCGTGTTCCCGTCGTTGCGGATGGCGGCGATGTTGTCCTCGTAGGCGGTCCCCATCGGATGAGGCCCCGTATAGCCGCCCCAGATGCTGCCGCCCCAAAGGCCGGTATCGTCGGGATAGTAAACCGTGACCAGCTGGTAGGCTTCGATGACGTTGTAGCCGGACTCGTCCGGGATGACGGTGTATTCGGTGTTCGAGGCCACGTCGAAATTGATGACCACGTCGTCGAGGAAGGAGGGCCAGGACTTCATCCAGTCGGACTGCCGGCCCTGCCAGCCCAGGTTGGCCCTCCAGCCGTGTCGGTCGCTGATCATGTCGTTCACCATCCCCACGTAGCCGTAATACCACTCGGGGAAGCTGGAGGCGGCGTAGGAATAGCCGTAGCGGTTGAGGTTGAAGCCCGCCAGGTAGGCCGTGCTGCTGAGGTCCGAGTAGGTGTCGCTGATGGCGGTGTAATACAAGGTGAAAGGATAATAGGTGAGGGACGCCTGGCCCGCCGGGGCTTCCAGGGGCTTGGGGTTGGAAATCAGGTTGTTGTTGTTGGCGGTGACCAGGTTGCTGGGGGAGGGAGCGACCAGGCTATAGTAGCCCTCCGTCTGCATTCCCGTGTAGAACTGGCTGTAGGCGCCCTTGAGGGAGAGGAAAAAGGGCTGCAAATTCACGCCCATGTCGGCCTCGTAGTTCTGCGAGTCCATGTTGGGCGTGTTAGGCGGGTCAACCCCCAGGTTCTCGTTGATCCAATAGGCGGAAAAGGAAGTCTGCAAAAACCCGTTGGCGAAGGGCTGGGTGTATCTCAACCCTTCCTCCAGCCGGTGGAAATCCGGCAGGTTGGTGGTGCGCCCCATGCGCCCGACCAGGATGGTGGCCTTGGCGTCCTGGCTCACCAGGGGAAGGTCGCTTCCCAGCATGTAAAGCCCGTCGAAGACGATGCCTGTGTTATTGGAGGTGATCCAGGACGTGTAGCTGGGCACGTAGTTCAGGTTGGTCATGTAGTCGTCCCAGTTTTTCATGTCCTGGTCGGTGGAATACCGCTTGATCTCGAAGGGCTCCTCGTAATCCAGGTTGCTCAAGGGGTTGCCGCGCGTGAAATCCCCCAGGTCCACGTCGGCCGTGTAGTCCTCCACCGCGAAGGTATTGCTCCAATGGCCCAGTTCCCCGTCCAGGTGCACGTTCACGTTGGGGCTGAAAAGGTAGATGGAGGCCGGGGCCGAGGAGTTGTCCGACTCGGAAGAATAAAGCCAGCTGCCTAGGCCAAGGCTCAGCGAGCCCTTGCCGCCCAAGTCGCTCCAGACCCCCAAGTTGACCTCGTTTTTCACGGCCGTGGCGCTGATTTGGGTGAGGCCGGAGGTGTTGATGTTCTCCACCCGCACGTCGGAGATGGAGCTGAAATGGGGCGTGCCGCTGGCCTTGTTGGCCTTGCGGAATTCCGCGTCAATCTCGTCCTGGACGGCGGAGAGCTTATCCAGCTCGTCCTGCTGCTGTTGGATGCGGTAATCATCCAAGCCCACCCGGTTGCGCAAAACCTCCGATTCCTGGTGCAGTACCTTCAATAATTCGTCAACCTCGTTTTGGAGGTCCTGCCGGGTGG
This sequence comes from candidate division FCPU426 bacterium, assembly GCA_030041545.1. Lineage (GTDB taxonomy): Bacteria > Oederibacteriota > Muellerivitia > Muellerivitales > Muellerivitaceae > JAJPJW01. The sequence goes on from JASHNQ010000004.1 coordinate 1,872, forward strand.
CCCCCGTGGAGGGGAGGGGCGCGGGCAGGGCGGGAGCCGCCGCGGGTGGCGGCAGGGAGGGCGGAGCCTCTGCCGGGGCGGGAAGCGGGGTTGCCGTCGGGGCCGGGAGACCGGCCTCCGGCGTAGGGGTGGATGACAGGATGGTGGGCGTGAATTGGGGCTGTAGGAGGAGGGCCTTGGCCTTTTCCGTATAGAAGGCCAGTTCCAACCGCGTGACGACCAGCCCGGCGTCCAGGACGGCCTTATCCCGGGGATCCAGCAGGCCGTAAGCACCCAGGGCCTTCACCCGCTGGTAAAGGGGCTGGTCCGGCGTGACGTTGTCGGAGGGATCGGCCCATAGGGATGGCGCGGCGGTAAAACCCGCCGCCAGGCCAAGGGCAAAAACCAACAGGACAATTTTTGGTTTCAGGCGCAAAAAAGCGCTCCCAAGTTTTCGATGAAACAAAATGATATCGTCCTAGAACCGGTTTAAATGAGGAACCCCAAGCCCGCTGCCCAAGGCCCCAAGCGTATTAAAAGAATTGCACCTCGTCCACCCAATAATCGATGGGGTAGGTACCCGCGGTGTTCTGGGAGTTATGGCTCCATTCGATCGTTTTGATTTCCGTGAGGTGGTCGGTGAAGTCCGGGGGATTCACGGGCGACCCCCAACCCGGCTGCCGCTTGAGGTCCGAGAAGGCGTAAGTTTTGAGGACCCAATCCCCCGTCGTGGAGAGGTCCGCGCCGAAGTGGTTGTAACAAGCATCCGTGCAGGTTCCGCCGTTGGAGGTGGGAAGGGTGGCGGCGATGGTGACGGAGAAGCGCCGGGCCGTGGCCTTGTCGTCCGCCGGGCATTTGTAATAATACTGGATTCCCTGGAACATGCTGGCGTCGAAAAAGCCGCTGTCCTTGAACATCCCTTGCAGCGTGAAGGCGGGATAGGAACCGTCGCCCTTGTTGACCAGCGTGCCTGAGATATGGGCGGCCATTTTCGTCCCGTTGGCCCCGCCCGGGACGATGAAAGGCATGTTGATGGTGTTGCCAGCGTAGGAAAAGGCGTTCCACTTGCCCGCGGGCGCGCCGTAAAGTTGGGGGTTCATGTTCGGCGAGCCGTCCTCGAAGTTTGAAATGATTTTTTGGTCGGCTGACACGACCACCGTGGGCTTGCTTTCCGCCGGGTTCTTTAAACCGTCCGTTAAGGGTTCCTGCTTGGAACCTTCGTTCACCAGGACGGCCCCGCATCCGGCCATGGACAAAACGAAGGAAATGGCGAGGACGTTGAAAACCATTTTCGAGGCTGACATGAACCGCCTTTCAATAACGAGGGAAGGGATGGATGTCACACAACCCGGCTCCAAAGCGGCGCTCATTTTACCCGAAAGATTCAAATCCCCGTATGATTTCCGTTAACATTTTCGGTTAAACATTTTTTGGAAAGTTTAAACATGGTTTAACCGGGCCTCTCTTAATTTAGCGCGGGTTAATCATAAAGCCTGGAAGGATTTGAGTTGAAAAAAGGAAATTCAAGGCGGCTGCCGGGTCTGGCCCCGCCCCATGGCGCGAATTTAGCCTCCAACCCTTTCTCAAAACAGCGATATAATAAATTTTAGTCGTTAAATCCACCTCGCCATGGAATGAACCGCGCGGGCAACGGAGGCCCCATGAGACCCTGGATGAAATTGGCCGCTTTGGGCGGCGGACTTTTTTTGATTTTCGCATGGACGTTGCTGGAAGGGTGCCGCAACGTCGCCACGCCGACTTTCCCGGGAACCGCTACGCCCGCGCCCACCAACACCCCGGCCGGATCGCCCGTGGCCACGAACACCCCGGCCATTACCGCCACTCCCACCATCACCAACACTCCGGGATCCGGAACCAACACCGCGACCCCGACCGCGACCGTCTACACGTGGACGACTGAAAATTTCAACGGCCTATCCTCGGTTCCGTCCGGGTGGTCCTCCAACAACAATGGCGGCCCAGCCACATTTGTGGTCCCCGCCGTTCAATTTTCAAGCGCCGAGTACTATGGCACTTGCTCTTCGGGCTGCCAATCCCTTTGGATCGAAGTGCCTTTCGCGGCGGCAAGCCAGGAGGCGAACATCCAATACGCGTTTACCAGCAATCCGAGCGGCTACTGCACCAATTTAACCGGCGACACGATCAGCCTGTATTATTACTTGGACGCCGCTCCGTCGAGCGGGGCTTATGGTCAAATGTTCATCCAAGGCGGCGCCGCGGACTCCTACGATTACCAATCCTACGGCTTTCAAGGAACCTATGCCTTGACCATCGGCGCATGGACGCAAGTTTCAATCCCGGCGAATGAGGGTGGGGTAAATCCGTCGGACATTTGGCAATTTGGTGTCCAAATTGGAACGGGAACCGGCTCCAACAGCGGAACGGACGATTCCACCGTCAACTTCTACATTGACGAGGTTTCCATCCAATAAAAAAGCGGACGTCCCCAAGACCTGCTTTTTTCCAAGCAAGGCATAAGGAATCAGGATCACTGACCTTCCAACTCCGCCGGAACGGCGGGCCTCCAGGGAACGGCCTTAGAGCCGATCCTTAGTTCGGCCGGAGCCAAGTCCTTGGAGAATGCCTTCAATACGATCTCCCCGGGTTTGCGCTCGGATTGAACCAGCACCTGGGCCAGGCCCGAAAAGAGGCTTCGTTTCCAGGGTTTCGCCGGGACGACGGTTCGGACGAACCCCGGGTCCTGGTTGAGTTCCTCCCAAGTCCAGCGCCGCAAAAGTTCCTTCCCCACCACCGCGTAGGTGTTGCGCCCCTCTTTCAGGATGTCCTTGGGAAGGGTGACACCCTTGATGTTCTTATCGTCCCGGCCGATCTTGTCCGCCACTAAATGCCCATTCACGAAAACGGCCTGGGCGTCCACGATGGGCTTGGGATAAAGGGTGATTTCGGTGTAGTCGGCGAGGGTACCCAGCTCAAATTGGCCCCGTACCACACGGTTCTTGGGGTCTTCCTTGGGAGGTGCCCCTTGGTCGTCCGACCGGCCGCTGAAAAGCACGGGCCAATTGGAGTCGTCCACGCCCGGTTCCACCTCCGGCCCCTCCCCCGGGGGCCCTCCGTCCTTCATCCTCAAGTCCTCGATGGGCACCTGGGAAACCACATCAAAATACCGGTCGGGCTCGTGGCAGATGGGGTCGCCGTTGCCCACCCCAATGATCTTGCCCGGCCCTTCCAGGGAGAACTGGATTTCATTGGAAGCGGTCGGAATCGGCCTTCCCTGGGCGTCCAGTGCCTGAACCGTCACCACCGAGACATCCTCGCCGTCCGCCTGGATCGCGCTTCGGTCGGCGGAAAGCGCCACCGAAGCCGGGTCACCCGTGGTTTCCTCCTTGGCTTCCACCGACACCTTTCCATCCTTATATCCCTTGGCCGACAGGGTTCCGGGCTCATAGGGCACCTTCCACTCCAGGTGGGAATTTTCCTCCATGGTTTTTTTGCCCAAGCTCTTGCCATTGAGGAAAAGCTCCACCTCGCCGCAGTTGCTGTAGGCCCAAACGTCGATGGCCTGGCCTTCCTTCCCCTTCCAGTTCCAATGGGGGGTGAGGTATAGCGCGGGCTTGCCGCCCCACCAACAGGCGAGGTAATCCGCGCAATCCTTGAAGAAACCGCAGGTGTCCAGCACGCCGTACTGGGAGCTGATGGCGGGAAAATGGAAGGGGTTTTCCTCGCCCCGGTAGTCGAAACCCGTCCAAAGGAAGAGCCCGCCTAGGTAGGGCCTTTGGGCGTAGTACTTCCAGATGCGCTCGATGGCTTCCTTCCCGCCGTTTCGGTCCGTGGGGCCTTCCCGCCCGTAAACAGCGTCGTCATAGACACCCCGGGACTGGTGGGTGGTGGCCTCCTCGGTGGCGAAGCTGGGCTGGTCCGGGTGCTTGGCGTGGTAGTCGTCAGTGTCGCCGTGGTCCATGTAGTTGAACCCCATGACCTCAACGGACTTGGAGGTTCCCTGGCCCCATCCCCCATCAATGGCCGCGGTCACGTAACGGGTGGGGTCCAGGCGCTTGACGAAAGCCTGGAGCGAGGCCGCGATCCGCGTGCCGAAATCGTTGAACTCGATACCCCATTCCTCGTTCCCCATGGACCAAGCGAAGATGCAGGGATGGTTACGTTCCAACAAAATCTGGCGCTTGAAGCGGTCCAAAAGTTCGGGGGCGGTTCCCATGAGCCGGTTCTCGGTTAAAACCACCATTCCCAGCCGGTCGCAGGCGTCCAAAAGCTCGGGCGTGGGCGGGTTATGGGAACAGCGGTAGGCGTTGCAGCCGAAGGATTGAAGACTCCGGAGCCGGTATTCCTGTAGGGCGTCGGGAAGGGCCACGCCCACGCCCGCGTGGTCCTGGTGGTTGCTGGTGCCCTTGAGCTCCACGCGCTTGCCGTTAAGGAAAAAACCTTTGTCCGGGTCAAAGAAAAGGGTGCGGATGCCGAAAGTCGTCTCGACTTGGTCCACGGCCTTTCCCTTAGATTTGACCGTGGTCACCAGCCGGTAAAGGTTCGGGTCCTCCAGGGACCACAGCCGGGGATGGGACAGTTTCAGGGAGACGGGCCAGCTTTGGGTGACGCCGGCCGCCAAGGAAAGCCTGGCGAGGCTCCCCTTGGCCACCGTCCTGCCGTCCGAATCCAGGACTTCTTGTTCGATCCGGAAGGATTCCTTGCCTTGGAGGTCTTCATTGACCAGGGTTGTATCGGCCGTAACCTCGGCTGACCCCTTCCCCACCTTGGACGTAACGAAAACCCCGCAATAATCCACGTGGAGGGGATTGGTTTTCGTCAGCCACACGTGCCGGTAGATGCCCGCGCCCTCGTAGAACCACCCTTCCTCCCAGGTGGCGTCCACGCGAACGGCCACGGTGTTGTTGCCGCCGTAATTGAGGTCGTCGGTGATGTCGTAGCGGAAGTTGTTGTACCCGCTCTGTTCCCGGCCCAAGTAGATGCCGTTCACCCATACCATGGAATCACGGAAAACGCCGTCAAATTCCAGGCTGATCCGTTTGCCCTGGTCTTCCTTGGGGATAAAGAAGATCTTTCGGTACCAGCCCACGCTGTTCTGGGGAAAAGCCCGGCCCAGGGCCTTGTAACCGTGGCTGAAACCGGCCTTTTCGTCAAAAGGCAGTTCCACGGCCCAATCGTGGGGCAGGTTAAGGGTGCGCCAGCCCCGGTCGTCGAATGCGGGGTCCGCCGGGCCGTCGGCCTTGCCCGCCTTGGCGAACATGGAGAAATAAGCCGTCCCAAAGCCGAAATCCTTATCGGGGTCGGTGGCGTGGCCTAGCGCGAACCGCCAACCGAAGTCCATCAGCAAGTGTTCCCTCGGCATGGAAGCCTCCTGGGCGAAAGACGGCAGGGGTGATAGCGCTCCCAGAACCGTCGAAATGAACATCATGGCGAATCGCAGGAATTTTTTCATTGGTTGCCCTCTATATTAGGTTAGTCATCAGCTAGATGCTGATAATGGATTTTAAAATCCGTTGGAGGGTCGTCTTATCGCTGACGTGAAGATGACCCATCTTCTGAATCACCAGGCTCTTTTCGATGGTGGCCAGGATGGGCTTGAAAAAGGAAGGTTTTAAAAGCCCCGCGCCTTTCCAATGGGAAAGGCCGGCTCCCCCAAACTGGCCGCCGGTGGCCGGTTGGCTGGTTAAAGCCAAAATGATAAGGTCGGGCCTTGCGCGGTTATAAACGGACGAACTGACCGCTTCGGCAGGCCGCTTCTTAACCGCGGTTTGGTTGGAAAAAGGGAAAGGAACTAGGACAACGTCCCCGAAGTCATAGTTTGTCGTAGATGGCATCTTCGGGATTGTCCCAGACTCGAGCGAAGGATTTTACGGACCGTTTGGAAGCGGCTTTCGTCAATAGACGGTCGGTGCTTTTATGGCGCAGGAACTCCACGAAATCCTCAACCTCGTTGATCTGATCCAAGGGAAGGGATTCAATTTTTTTGATCAGCGTCAGGACATTTTTCTTTGTTTTCATGAGGGCGATTATACACGTTTAAATTATTTTTTGAAAGTTCATGCAGGATGAAAGGTATTGGGAATTTCCTGGGAAAGGTCATTGAGGCGGGACTTCAGCCGGCGGGAAAGGTTTTCATCGAGCTTGATTTTCACTTCCCGGCGGCTACCTTCCAAACGTTTTCGTGGGAAAGCTCGGAGGCGTAAACCAAAGTGGCATGAATGTCGTCAATGGTCAAATGGGGATAATGGTCGATGATTTGCTCCGGGGTCAGGCCCTCGGCCAATCCATCGAGGATGATGGAAATGAAAATTCGGGTCCCGCGGATGCAGGGCAATCCCCCAGCGACATTGGGATCGACGGTCACCCGTTTTAGAAGTTCATCATGCGACATGAGGTTCTCCATGGCTTTAAAAACTTAGAGATTCCAACAAAACCCTGTTTTTAAGAAATATCCCCCTCTCCCTTGAGGGGAGAGGGACGGGGCGAGGGTGGCAACTGCGGGGTTTTCCACACCCTTCACCCTACCCTCTCCCGCAAGGGGCGAGGGTCTTGGGAGGTTTTGTTAGTGTCTCTTAGTGTGATTATAGGCGAAAGGGCTTCGGAATGCTCTTTTTAGGCCTTCAGGGCCTTGCCTGCAGGCCCTTGTCCTTTTGGGAATCCTCATGCTGGATATCCAAGGGAGTTTCCTTCCGGGTTACCCTTATAATGGACTTTGAGGGTGTTCAGCGGGTGAACACCCTGGGCTTTTCCAGGTAGACCGTCGGGTGGGGTGTTAACCAGGTTAACATTCTCTGCCGCACCAACGGGGCTTGGGGTGTTAACCAGGTTAACACCCTTGACTTGACCAGCCCGTTCACCGGGCAGGGTGTTCAGCGGGCCATAATCCCTACATTTTCAAGGCGGCTGGGGGTGTTCAGCGGTCCCGGCGGGGTTTTCCCTCAAAAGTACCGGCAACTTTGCCAGTGGCAAAGTTGCCGGTACTTTCACGATAGCCCTAATGTTGGCTGGTTTTACACCCATTTTGGGGAGGCCCAAGCGCGAAATTACCTTGAAATTTCAGGGCCCGAAATTTCAAGGTAATTTTCCGGTGATTTGTGCCCCAAAACCGCCTTGAACATTCAAGGCTGGAACGTTCAAGGCAGTTTTGCCCCGGATAGGGTTCACATAGGCTCACCCTTAAAATATGTCGCCACATCTACTCAGCCACCACCAAAACCGCCGATGGATTCGACTCCCTCCGGTCGCTCACCATGGCTATTGGGCCATTACTAAAACGGCCGAGAAGGCGGGCACATCCAACCGAATCTGTGCTCCGCCGGCGGCCTGGGCCCCGGAGTCATAAATCCGTTTTCCGGAGGTTTGGCTCAAGGTATAGGTATGGTAGACCGTGGCGGCCGCGGGAAGGCTGACGGTGGTGTCCAAGTCCGAATCGGGGTTCCGGTTGACCAGGACCACGAAGGTCTTGGCGGCGTCCCTGGCGCCGAAGGCATAAAGGTCCGGCGAGGAACTGGTGGCGTCCACGTAGTCGCCCCCGACCCTGTCCCCTCTCCCGTCGTAGTTGCTGTAAAGCTCGTGGGCTAAAAAGACGTAGTTGCCCGCGTGGGCGCCGTCCCAGTCGCAGGCCAGGTCCAACCCCTCCCGCATGAAGATGCCCAGGGTGGCGGCCTCCAGGAGGCCACCGTGGTAATAGCTCTTGCTGCTGGGATAGTATTCGGTCATGGAAAGCTTGGTGCCCGGGTAATTCTCCGCGATGATTTTTTTCAGCTTGGGGATGATCCCCACGAAGGGGTCCCAAAGGTAAGGCTTGTTGTCCGGGTTCGCGCACCAGCTGTCCGGGTTCTCGAAGGTCGGGTCCCAGAAGATTCTCAAGGCGTCGAACTGCTTTTGGGCCACCACCGGATCGTAAGGAATGTCGTCCGTGATGAGCTTGATGCTGTGGCCGTTCTGGTCCTTGCCCCACACTTCCGGGAAGCCGTGGTCGTCCAGGTAGTCGATCAGCCGCTTCCCCGCCTTTTGGGACCGCAGGTTCATTTGCCTCAGGAACCACGCCACCTGCGGTAGGTCGCCGTGCGCCTTGCGGTCGGTCCATTTGGGGCCATCCCCTTCCTTCTTGTACCCCGTGACGCCGCCCGGCATGTAGTCCCAAGCCGATCCCGCCAGTTCCATGACGCCCCAAGCCACCATGCCGATGACCTTGGCGCCGGGGTCCAGGGCCTTGACCATGGCCGCGTAGGCGGCGTTCAGGTCCGCCAGTTCATCGTAACCCACGCCCTTGGGGCGGACGTCCCGGTGGTTCTCATTCCAAAGCCCCGGTTCGTTGTCCATCTGGTAGAACACCACCCCGCCCTGGGAGGAGGACCCGAAGTCCTGGAGGAGGGTCCTCACCCATTCACCCTGGAACTGGGGCGTGGAGGGAAGGTAGTTATAGTTGGGGTCGTTTCCCCAGAGTTTCTTGCCGTTGGCCGTTTCCCCCTTGCCCAGCCCCGGTTCGCCGCCGGGGGCCTCCGTCGGGAAAAGCGAAAGGGGGAAGGAGCCGAACTTTTGGCCGTTGGGCGGCGCTTGGGCCACCCAGCCCGTGATGGGGATGGTGATGATGGGCCTGGCGCCGGCGGACTGGGTGTCCTGGATGAACTTGTAATAGCGTTTGTCCTTTTCGGCGATGCCCACCGGGCCGCCGGTATTCAAGTAAAACCAGTCGGCCCCGTGGTTGTCCGCGTCGTCCTTCCAGTTGTAGCCGGTGGTATCGTTGCCGCCCCAGCGGTTGAGGGTGCCGCCCATCTTTTTCAAGGATTCGCCGTCCTGGTAATTGAAGCCCCAAAGATAGGGGGAGATGGGATGGCCCAAGGCCGCCGAAAGCGAGACCGACGCCACGGAGCTGGACGTTGGCGCCGTGGTCACGGTGACCGCCTCATAGGAGGAAACCTGCTTTCCGTTGTCGGCCGCCACGCCCACCACGTGCGGCCCGGCGCCCGGAAGGACGGCGTTTTGGAGTTCCACCCGCCTTTTGCCGGCCCCCGTCACCCGGCCCGCCACCTTGCCGTCGACGGACACCAGGTAACTCCCAATCCCCGTGTCGTCGGACTTGTCCCACATCACCATCACGCCGCCGGGAACCCGCAGCCACCCCAGGTTTTCCACCGGGGTCACCAAGGCCGTATCCGTGACGAAGACCTTGTCGAAATGGACGTAAACCGGCGTGTTCTCGGGATAGGAACCCGCCAGGTCGAAGCGCAGGGTCTTCACTTGGGTGAGGTCGACCTTGGAAAGGCTGGGGAAGGCCGCGAAGGGAATGACCACTCGGGTCCAGTTCTCACCGATCTTTTTGCCCTCGGCGAAGTCGCTGAGCTTGACGTTGCCGGTCTGGACCCCGTCGGTGGTGCCGGTCAAGGCCAGGTTGAAATCCACCCCCGGCGCGTTGGTCTTGGCGTAAAGCACGAGGTACCTGGCCTGGGAGAAATCCTGGGTATTCCAGGAACCGTTGAAAGCCAGTCCCCCTCCCGACCACATCTGGCCCCAGAACTTGTTGGAGGGCGTGGTCACCCAGGTGAACTCGTAGGACAGGCACTTGTCGTTGTTGCTGTCGCTGTCGAAAAGCACCCAATTGGGGTGGACGCCATAGGTCTTGGCGTCGATCTTTTCCTTGCTGGGGTCGGGCCGCAGGAGGAACTGGCGCTTGTCGGCCGTGCAGACGATGCTGACCCCTCCCTTTCCATCCTTGCCCGAGGAGTCCACCCAAGAAGGGCCGTAAAACTCGACTTGGTCGTCCGCCCGGACCAGGGTTGGTTCCAGGACCAGACCCGACGTTAAGCAAACGGCTACCAGGAAAAGGATTCGGCGCATCCAAGCCCCCTTAGTTTTTGATGAAGCCCGTCGGCGGGCGAAAGAAGCATAGCGGAGAACAACCGACATTTCCACGAACCAGAAGCCTCGCTTAGAATCGCATTAAACTTTTCCCGGATTGTTTCTGCGTAATTTTAATTAGGTGTCATTGCGAGGAATGCCCGACGAATAGGCGGGCGTTCATGACAGGCTTGAAGTCGTTGGCCTGTAATTCAGGCCAACCATCCTGGGGGCTAAAACCTCAGGACAACCCCAGTTTAAATATGCCGTTTCAAAAATTAACGGCTCCGGCCAAAACCACCCATGAACTGAGGTTGCTTCGCCTCAAAATTCGAGGCTCGCAATGACAACTAAGCACAACCCCATTAAAAAGCATAGGAACCTAAAGGCATAAATTCCTCGCCGGGAATATCACGGCTGTTGGGGGGCTGCGGGCCACTGCTCCTTGGGCACGTTCTTATAAACCTCCTCCATCTTCTGGAACCCGTCGGCGATCACGGTTTGGACCATGTTGTCCTTGGTGACCGCGATGGGGTCCAAGAAATAGCTGGGCACGTTCTTTTTCCCGTTGTTGGTGGTCACCGTTGTGGCGGGCAAAGGTTCGCGCTTGGCCAGGGCTACCGCGATGTCCGCGGCCTTGGCGGCCAGGAAACGAACCGGCTTGTAAACCGTCATGGTTTGGGTGCCAGCCACGATGCGCTGGCAGGCGGCCAATTCCGCGTCCTGGCCTGAGACCAGGACCTTCCCCGCCAGGCCCTGCTCGGCCAGGGCCTGGATGGATCCGCCCGCCGTACCGTCATAGGAATCCACCACCGCGTCCACCTTGTTGTCGTTCTTGGTGAGGATGTTTTCCATGTTCTTGAGCGCGTTGACCGCCAGCCAGTCGTTGGACCATTGGTCCCCCACGATCTTGATATCGCCTTGTTTCACCAGCGGCCCCAGGACGTTCATCTGTCCCTGGCGCACCAGGATGGCGTTGTAGTCCGTGGGCGCCCCGCCCATGAGCGCGTAGTTGCCCCGGGGCTTCAGCCTCACCAGGGTCGCGGCCATCAGTTCCCCCACCTTGACGTTGTCGAAGGAAACGTAGGCGTCCACGTCCGAATCCAGGATGAGCCGGTCGTAGGAAAGCACGGGAACGCCCATCTTGTGGGCCGCCTCCACCAGGGTGGCGCAGCTCTTGGCGTTGTGGGGGATGACCACCAGGCACTGGATGCCCTGGGTCAGCAGGTTCTCCGCCTGGGATATTTGAAGCGCGTCGTCGGAATCCGCCGATTGCACCAGGACACCCACGCCTTCGGCGTTGCACCGGGCGGTCAAGACATCCCGGTCCTGGGCCCAACGGGGGGCCCGCAGGGTGTCCATGGAAAGGCCGATTCGGACGGGGTATTTGGACTGGGGGTTGCCGCAACCAGCTACTAAACCACCCGCCAGGAAAAGAACTATCCGTATTGCGTTGTGTTTCATCATTACTCCTTAAAATTCAGTTTAAAAATCACCCTCACCCTTTCCCTCTCCCCTCAAGGGCGAGGGTTCAGTGGTTGAAAACGGCCGCGATGTCGTCCAATCCCACTCCCAACAGGGCGCGGGCAATGGGATCCAGGTCGGCCTTGGGCCCTTGGAAATGGAAGGTACGGTGATGGTGGGTGGCGGATTCACCGGGCTTTAATGCCAGGGCGGGCGACGAGGATTCCATCTCGTAAAATTTCCCCAGCTGCTTGGCGCCGGGCGACGCCGGGCCGTCGTTGTAGCTGTTGGCCACGTCCCCCCCGTAGGGGTCTTTCTGGAGTTCCCAAAGGGAATTCACGTAATCCTCGCGGCCCGGGGGCAGGTCAAACTGCACGATGGTGAGCACGCCCTTATCCGGGTCATAACTGCCGATAAAGGGCTTGCACCTGGCTGGGGGAACTCCGAACTTGCTGCGCCAGGCCGCGTCGGCCTTGAAGTAGATGTCGCCCTCCTTCACCACCAGGCGGTCGGCGGGAACCTTCCCGAAATAAGTGTCATGGACCACCGGCCCCAGTTCGGATTCCGGCCCGGTTTTAAAGGGAAACACAACGGTATTGGAAGGTGTGGCGTTCATCATGCCCAAGACCCAGATGGAAAGAAGCCCTGTTTTTTTGTCCCAGGCTTTTGAACCCGTGTTTTTCAAGGTGTTCACCGACTCAAAAGCAACGGCCCGGGCCGAATCCGGTAACGTCATTCCCAGGATCCCGGCCATTTCCTCTTTCCCCAACATCCTGATTTCGCGGGTCACCTCCAGGTCGAAACGGGTTTTGGAATAATTGACCAGTTCGATCTTGCGTTGAAAGCGGACATATCCCTTCCCTTGTTCAACCACCGGAAGGGATTCCGTGTCCAGGGGGGCCGGCGTGAACCAATGGGCCAGGTCAAAGGGGACGCCAGGCGCGAAAAACACCGAAAACTGGCCGCCCTCGGGACCGATCCAAAGCCGGTCCTCCCCCCCGAAAGGGTTGATGTGCTGGACTTGCTTCCCGGAGGAAATTAAATCGCGGTTGACCCAGCCGTAGCCGATCCCCTTTTCGGCGTCCGAGGCGCTGGTCATCACCCGGCCCTGGTAAAGGGGCGAGACCACGACCTGGGCTTTGCCGCTTTCACCGGTCAGGACGACAAGGTTGGGATCGTATTTGCGAAGGAACGATACATCATCCTTGAAGGATTCCCCCGCCGCCAAGGTCGGGGTTACCAAAGAAAAAAGAAATCCCCAACCCGCCGCCAAAACCAAAAAGGCTTTTAAAGTTTTCATTCTCACTCCTTTAAGGTTTTTATCCGTCATTGCGAGGGTCGACTTCGGACCCGAAGCAACCCTAGTTCATGGGTTGTTGAAATCTTAGGTCAAAGGCTTATTTATACCGGGGTTGTCCTGGGGCTAAAGCCCCAGGATGGTTGGCCTGAATTACAGGCCAACTACTTCAAGTCTGTCGTTACCGTGCCGCTATTCGCGGCACACTCCTCGCAATGACAGCTATTTCACTTCGACTGGGCCCAACGGCCCCTCATGTAGCCCCGCGTCGCCGGGGCCGTCGTAAACGCGGATGGCGATCACATTCTCCTCCCCAAACCGGACCAGTTCGGCCGGGACCTCGTAACGCCGCTCCTGGTTCCAAGCCGTATTGTAGTCCGGTGGCAAACTTCCCATGCGTCCGATTTCCTGGCCATTTAAATAGGAAATATCCACGTCGTCGATCTTGCCCAGGGGAATCACAAGGGAATGCCCCGCCCATTCCTTGGGAATGATAACGTGCTTGCGGTACCAACCGAAACATTTCTCGTATTTGTGCCCATGCGCCGACCAATAGGCTGGCAAGTTGACTTTATCCCAGCCGGCATCCTCCAAATCCAATTTCGACCAGGAGGGATCGTCCCCCGCATGGAAAAGCCATTTCCCCGAAAGGTCCATGAACGGCAAGGCGGCCTGCCCGGAAAGCTCCGGCTGGCCTAGGGCGGAAAGGGAAACCTTATAAACCCCGGCCCTGGAGATGCGGCAGGGGATTTCAAAGGCCAGGCCGCCTTGGGATTCCGCCCGGAGGGTCTTGGACGAAGCCTTCTTTCCATCCACCAGAAGAGTTGCCTTGAGGGTGGCTTGACTGCCGTCGTAATTCTGGTAAACCGCCCTCGCGGTGAAACCCTTGGGTCCCGTGCCTAGGGAAAAATCACCCCAGGCCGACCCGGACAATACGGCCTTGAAAACAACCGGCAAGGGGCCGGAAAACCGGTCCGCCGAAATCGTCAGGTTTTGGGGCCCTTGGTCCCATTTCACGGTTCCCCGTCCCGACAGCGCAGTGACAGCCTGGATCGTGATGCCGGGGACCTGGTCCTTGCCCAACGACTGGAGTACCAGGGGCTTGGTGGGAGGCGCCAGGCAAAGGATATAAAGAATGTCCCTCTTACGGGTAAAACGCACGTCTCCTTCTTGGTATTTGACGTCCGACTCGCTGAACTTGCCCCCCGCCTCCTGCGTGGGCCCTTCCCCGTAGGTAATCCAAGGCCTCGTACCGTAAATAGCCTCGCCGTTCACCTTCAGCCAGTCGCCGATTTGAAGGAGAATTTTCTCCTGTTCTCCCGGGATCGTGCCATCGGGCTTGGGGCCGATATCTAAAAGCAGGTTGCCGTTGCGGCTGACGGTATCAATAAGGGTGCGGATCAGGTAACCCGCGTCCTTAAGTTGGTCATCTTTCAGGTAGGCCCAGGATTTCCAGCTCACGGAGGTATCCGTCTGCCAGGGCACGGGGTTGATGCCCGGCGGTTTCCCTTTTTCCACGTCCTGCACGGCCGTGCCCGGCACAAAGGCCTTGTCCTTGGTGTTCAAAACCACGCCTTCCTTCCATTCCGCGGCCCGGTCGTAATAGTAGGCCGTGAACTTCTCCAAATAAGGCTTGAAGACCGCCTTCTCCCCGATCCACCAGTCGAAATAAACGAGTTGGGGATGGTATTTATCCACTAGTTCGGCGGAGCGGGCCAGCCAGTTGCGGGTCCATTCTTCGCTGGGCGCACTGTCATCCTCGGCGGCCGGCCCATAAAACTCGGCGTAGCGGGGATCTTGGACGTCGGATTTGAATTTCCGGCCGCCGTTCATGAACCACCAATGCTCGGCCCGGTGGGAGGAAAGGCCGAACACCAGCCCCTCGGCCCTCACCGCATGGGCTAATTCCCCGATCACGTCGCGGTGGGGCCCCATCTTCAAGGAGGTCCAATCGGAAAAATCCGAGTCATACATGGCGAAACCGTCGTGGTGCTCGGCCACCGGCACCACGTACTTGGCCCCGGCTTCCTTAAAAACCTTGGCCCAGTGCGCCGGGTCGAACTTCTCGGCCTTGAAAAGGGGGATGAAATCCTTGTAACCGAACTTGTCCTGCGGTCCGTAGGTGGCCAGGTGGTGCTTGAAGGCGTCTTCGCCTTGCTGGTACATGTTGCGGGAATACCATTCGTTGGCGTAGGCGGGCACGGAATAAAGGCCCCAATGGATGAAGATGCCGAACTTGGCGTCCCGGTACCAGTCCGGAACTTGGTGGTTCCCCAACGACTTCCAATCGGAGTGGAAGGGGCCCTGGGGGACAACCCCATTCACTTGGAGGATTTTCTGGTCGACCTTGGTCCTGGTGACGTCCGATTCCCAGTTTAAAGGTTCCAATTCATCCGCCAAGCACCCAAATCCAGCACAAAGCCACAAAGCCGCCAAGAATGAAATAAGGATTTTTTCAATCACGACGATGCTTTCTTGCCTTCCTTTGAGTCTTTGTGACTTCGCGCTGGCGGTTGGTTTTTATTTTTGCCTTGCGATCTCGATGGCGCAAACCTTGGCGTTCTGGACTTCGGAAGTGAAGTGAATGTTGATCCATCCTTCCCCGCCGGGCTGGATGTCCTTGAAGGTCTTATCGACTCCGGTGAAATCCGTTTTGGTTTCTTGAAGGATGTCGAAATGGTCCAGTACCTTCTTCCCGTTGACGAGCACGTCAAAAACCCGTTCCCCCGGCTTTTTCACGTAGGTCTCGGCGAACTTGAGGGTGACTTGGTACTTGCCGGGCGGGACCGGGAAGCGGTAGCTGAAATCCTGCCCATAGCGTTCCGTGGAATAAAGCTCCGGATCCTGTGAAGCGGTCACGGGCTTTCCCGCCGTGGCCGTGTCCCCGCCTTCGTAAGCCTTGTCCGCCGACCAGGCCCGGCCTTGGGAGTCGGTAAAAGTCTCTCCGCCGGACCTCACCCGCCAGGTATCCGAGGGGACGGGTGGAACCGGCGTGGGCCGGGGCGAAAGGGCGATGGGGGCGGGCGCCTTGCCGTTTTCCATTTCAAACCAGGCGAAATCGGCGGAGGCGTCCGAATCCCTGCCGTTGGCGCTGGCGTAAAGCCCGATCACGGCCCCGGTGAACCAGAGGGTTTTCTCGCCGTACAGGTCCCCCGTGGAGGAAGCCCCCAGGGTGTTCCATGTTTTCCCGTCAGGCGACCAGGCGAACTGGTATTGGTTTTCATCGGCCGTGACCCGTAATTGAACCTCCCCGCTTTCCAGGGGCTGGCGGGCCAGGGTGGAAGTGACGCCTTTCAGGGTGTTCCGGAGGAAGGCCTGGGTCTTCCCCTGGAAAAATTCCATTCCCACCTCGTAGTGGTTGTTGTCGTTGGCCCTTACGCAAAGGCCCGCTTCTTCCCCTTCCTGGGTGGGGTTGAACTCCATGGCCGTCCGCGCCGTGACGCGGAAATCGGTTTGGCGCTGGCCCACGAAGGCGGGCGCCTCTTGTTTGTTGCTCAAGGTCTCCTTGGCCGCCTTGATCCGTAAAGAACCATGCTCCAGGGAGAAGTTGGAGGGATCGGCGTTGCGGACATGGATCCACTCGGGGCCCAATTTTGTTTTCGAAAAGTCAGTGCGGGGCGGACGATAAGGCAAAGTCATTGTCCGGAGTTTTGGCGCGGGCATTTCCAGGGACACGTGGTGGTCGCCGTTGACCACCGGCCAACCGTCCTGGGTCCAGGAAACCGGCGCCAGGAAGGTCTCGCGCCACATGACCGATTTGCCGTTCCGGGGCCGCACGCCTAAAAATACCGCCCACCAGCTGCCATCCGGGGCTTCCACCAAATCCGCGTGGCCCGTGCATTGGATGGGGCTCTTGGAGTCGTCCCGTTCGGTCAGGATGGGGTTGTAGGGGCATGGCTCAAAGGGGCCCCAGGGCGAAGAGGACCTCGCGATGAACTCCGCGTGCCGGTTGGCGGTCCCGCCCTCGGCCAGCATGAGGTAATACTGGCCCTTGGTCTTGTAAAGGTGCGGCCCCTCGTTCCAGGGTTCCTTCGGGTCGTGGTAAATCACCTTCATGGGAGTGAGCAGCTTGCCCGTGGCGGGGTCGAATTCCGCCTGGGCGATGCCGTCATCGCCCCCCGCGTGGCGGGTGTAATAGGCCTTTCCGTCGTCGTCGAAGAACATGGAACCGTCGATTTCAAAGTCATTCATCCACATCGGCTCGCTCCAGGGCCCGGCCGGGTCCTTGGCGGTGACGATGAAATTCCCCCCGCCGCTCACGTTGTCGCAGGTCAGGTAGAAAATCCCCTTCCAATAACGGATCGTGGGCGCGTAAAGGCCGCCGGTGTCCGTGGCGCCCTTCAAGGGCAGCTGGCTGGGCCGGTCCAAAGCGTTGCCGAGCTGCTGCCAATGCACCAGGTCGCGGCTGTGGTAGATGGGCAACCCCGGGAAATATTCGAAGGTGGAATGGGTGAGGTAAAAATCATCCCCCACCCGGCAGATGCTGGGGTCGGGATGGAAACCGGGAAGGATGGGGTTCTGGAACGTCTTCGCCGCTTCCTGCGCATGGGCTTGGCCGGACCGCAAAAAAACATAAAGCAATAAAAGGATTCCCACCGCCACCAAAAGCACTCCCATCAGGCGCATGAAAACCTCCCAGAAACAAGGTTGCGGCGAAGGAGGTTATTATCGTCCCGGGGAAGTCAAAGGTCACGGCGGAATTGTCCCCACCGCCTCGGAACAAAACCTTTTGCTTTCAGTTTAAAACCTGTTTCATCACATTTCGCTCAAACAATGATTCAATGCTCGAACAAGGCCACTACCCAAGCGCTCAAATAGTTCAAAGGCCTTTCGATTTATGGGAGAATAGCCGGCCAAAATCCAATTGAAAGACATCATGTCAATGCGTTTAAGCGGTTTCCTTCTTTTCGCTTCCCTTTTGATTTTGCCTTCGATGGTTTTTTCAAAATCCCCAACCCTTAAAAAACAGGCCGGCGGCGTCATCCTCCAATTGCCGGAAGGCCTTCTCAACGTCCGTTTCTTCTCGGATTCCATCGTCCACGTCCAATTCGCCAAGGACCGCCGGTTTTTCAAGCATAAAACCCTGGATGTGGTGGGCCGTCCCGATCCCAAAATCCATTGGACCCTTGAAACCACAAGCACGGGATGGAACCTTCACGGCGACCGGTTGACTGTTTCGATTGACGCGGCCTCGGGAAAAGTTTCCTTTTCCGACCCCGCCGGAATACCCGTCCTCATGGAATCGGACCGGCAAATGGAACCGGCGTCCATCCAGGGCATGAGGACATTTCACATACGCCAACAATGGCTGGGACGCTCCGGCGAATCGTTGTATGGGCTGGGCCAGGAGCAAATCGGAACGCTGGATTTGAAGGGTTATGACCTGGACCTTTGGCAGCACAACACCAACGTGGTCGTTCCCTTCCTGGTTTCCAGCCTGGGCTTCGGCATCCTTTGGGACAACCCCTCCTATACCCGTTTTGGGGATTTGAGGCCCTTCGTCCCGATTCCAGCGGAGAGTTTGCTGGACCGAAACGGCCATCCGGGTGGTTTGTCCGCGGGGCCCCTGGACGGCTCCTCCCCTGTTTCCACTACCGCCGATATCAGCGTGGATTTCCACGGGAAAAATTGGGACGACCATCCCCCTTCCCAGCGATGGGAAGGATTCTTGAAAGCTCCCGAATCGGGCGATTACCAATTCCGTTGCGCTTCCAACGGTGGCATCAAAGTGTGGTTGGACGGAAAAACCATCACGGACCATTGGCGGCAAAAATGGCTGGCCGCCGACGACCAGGTCAAGGTTCATTTGGAATCCGGAAAGCAATATCCGTTTAAAATTGAATGGACGACTGAACAAGGCTCCACCCTGCGTTTCTTTTGGAAAACACCCTCCAATGAAATGAATACTTCCCTGTGGTCCGAAGTCGGAGACGGTATCGACTATTACTTCGTTGATGGGCCCGGGCTGGACAAGGTGGTGGCGGGCTATCGCGTCCTGACCGGCCAGGCTCCCCTGATGCCCGCCTGGGCCTTCGGCCTCTGGCAATCCCGTCAGCGCTACGAGACGGCCCAGCAAAGCCTGGATGTGGTGGACGGTTTCCGCAAGCGCGGGATTCCCTTCGACAACATCGTGCAGGACTGGATGTATTGGCGCAAGGATTCCTGGGGCTCCCACCAATTCGACCCCGACCGCTTCCCCGACCCCGTGGGCTGGCTGAAAGCTTTACATGAAAAGCACGCCCACGTCATGATCTCGGTCTGGGGCAAATATTACCCAGGTACGGACAACTTCAAGGCCATGCTGGGCCACGGCTTCCTCTACAAACCGCTGCTGGACGAGGGTATCAAGGACTGGCTGGGATATCCCTACACCTTTTACGATGCCTTCAACCCCAAGGCCCGCAAGGCCTTCTGGGGCCAGATCAATTCGGCCTTGTTCCAAAAGGGCATCGACGCCTGGTGGATGGACGCCACTGAACCGGACTTGATGCCTTCCCCGCCCACCCTGGAAGGCCAGGAAGCGCACCTGAACCCCACGGCCCTGGGGCCCGGCCCCAAGGTCTTGAACGCCTATCCCCTGGAAAACAGCACCGGAGTATATGACGGCCAGCGGGCCGCGGCACCCGACCAGCGGGTCTTCATCCTCACCCGCTCCGGTTTCGCGGGCTCCCAGCGCACGGCTTCAGCCCTTTGGTCCGGCGACATCACCTCCACCTGGACCGCCCTGGCCAAGCAAATCCCCGCCGGGCTCAATTTCAGCCTCTCCGGCATCCCCTATTGGACCACCGACGCCGGAGGCTACACGATGCAATGGAAATATTCCCGGAAGGACCCCAAGCCGGAGGACGAGGAGGAATGGCGGGAACTGAACGCGCGGTGGTTCGAGTTCTCCACCTTCTGCCCCCTTTTGCGCGTGCACGGCGAGCTCCGGCCCCGGGAAATGTGGACCTTGGGCGAGGGTTCCCCGGCCTACAACGCGGAATTGAAGTTCGACCGCTTGCGGTACCGGATGTTCCCCTATCTTTATTCCACGGCCTGGGCCGTAACGAAGAACGGGAAAACCTTCATGCGGCCCCTGGTGATGGATTTTCCGAATGACGCCCAAGCCATTGAATTAACGGATGAATACATGTTCGGGAAATGCTTCCTGGTAGCTCCCATCACGCGTTATAAAGCCCGCAGCCGGAAAGTATATTTACCCGGCCTGTCCCCCGAAGCTTCAGCGAAGGGGGATGGCGCTTCTTGGTACGATTTCTGGACGGGCCGGGAGGTTCCCGCCGGCGCCCTGGACGCGGCGGCGCCCTATGACGCCATTCCCCTCTTTGTCCGGGCGGGTTCCATCGTTCCCTTGGGCCCCGAAATCCAATACATCGGCGAAAAGCCCCAGGACCCCATCACCCTTTACGTTTACGCGGGAGCCGACGACGACTTTACTTTATATGAGGATGACGGGCTGACTTACGGTTACGAGAAAGGAGCCTATTCGGAGATTCCCATCCACTGGGACGATGCCTCGGCAACACTGACCCTTGGGGACCGGAAAGGCCGGTTCCAGGGGATGCCACTTCACAGGGTCTTTAAGGTGGTATTAGTTTCCAAGGACCATCCGGCGGGATTTTCCTTCACGCCTCAAGCCGGCCGAAGGGTGGAGTACGGCGGGGGAAAAACAACGGTTTCTTTTGGCCATCTCTAACGGCCGGGGTTTCAGTCCTTCTTCAACCCCAAATCCTTCACCACCTGCTCGATGATGTCGGCGTCGATCAGTTCCCGCTTCAAGAGGTAGCCTTCCAGCATGGCGTTGTCGCAGCCGGTGTTGATGAGGCGCGGGATTCCCTTGGTGTACTCGTAGATGCGTTGGTAGGCGTTGGGCGTGAAAACGTCCCGGTCGCAGCCCGCCACGCTCAGGCGGTGCTTGATGTACTGCTCGGTGGTCTCGCGGGTCAGGGATTTGATGAAGAACTTCATGGCCACCCGCTGCAGCAGGGGCGGGTCGAGCCCTAAGTAGGTTTCCAGCTCGGGGAGGCCCAGCAGCACGATGGAAATGAGCTTGCGGCCGGGCACTTCCAGGTTCAAGAGGCCCCGGAACTCCTCGAAAATTTCCTTCTTTTGCAGCATGTTGGCCTCGTCGATCAGCACCACCGCCTTGCGGCCTTCCTCGTAAATCTTCATGAGGCGCTCGTAAAGCTGGGAGATGACCTGGGCCTTGCTGTCCGCCGGGGAATCCACGCCCAACTGGTGGGCGATTTTCCGGAGCATCCATTCGGCGGAAATTTCGCTGTGGACGATGACCAGCAGGGTGGCTTCGTACTGGGGGTCTTGTTCGAGCTTCTCGAGGGCCTTGCGGGCCAGCAGGGTCTTGCCCGCGCCGATGTCGCCCACCACCACGGTCAGGCCCTTCATGGTGTCCACGGAGTGGAGCATGCGCACCATGGCCTCGGCGTGCTGGCTGCTTTCGAAATAAAAGCGGCTGTCCGGGGCGTTGGAAAAGGCTTGTTCTTTTAATCCGTAGAAGTTTTCGTAGCTCATAGGGTGGTCCTTGACAGGCAAGAGCTACTCGGCAGCCCGCCACTCCAGGAGGCCCGTTTTCCGGCCGGTGCCGGGGGCCCGGAAATTACCGCGGCCATAAAAAAGGCCCTCCCTTGCGGAGGACCCTGGTCCGCTGAAATTAGACGTAGCCTACCCTATTTGATTTCTTTTTGCCACCCGAATCTTTTTCCGGTCCCGGCGGGCGAGGGGCTGGGGCCGGGCCGGGGGACGGGGCCGCCCCCGCGGACGGCTCGGGGGGCTTGGCCGGGCCGGACCCGGCGGCCGGGGAGCCGCCCTTGGACTTGATGAGGGCCTCGACGTCCCCCAATTTCTTCCGGGCCTCCAGGTTGTCGGGTTCGGATTGGGTGATGCGGCGGTAGATCTTGGCCGCCTCTTCCAAAAGGCCCTGGCGGACGTAGATCTCCGCCACGGCGATGGTCGTGAACTCGTCGCGGCCCTCCTCCAGGGAGTCGCCCTTGGAGGGCGGCGGCGTGCGGGAAGTGGCGGGCGACACGGCGGCCTTTTCTTCCCGGGCCTTCCTTTCGGTTTCCTCCCGCATACGGCGCTGCGCCTCTTCCTGGGCCTTCCTCAGCGACTCCTCCCGGGACTTCCTTTCCAATTCTTCCTTTTGCCTCCGTTCGGCGTCGGCCTTGGTCAGCCGCTCCATTTCCTCACGGGCCTTCAGCTCCGCTTCCTCCCGGGCCCTCCTTTCCAATTCGAGGCGGGCTTTTTTATCCGCTTCCTGGCGCGCCTTTTGTTCCAATTCCTCCCTCAGGCGCCGGGCTTCCTCTTGGGCCTTTTTCTCCATCTCGGCCCGCAAATGCTTTTCTTCCTCTTCCTTGGCCTTCTTTTCCGCCTCCAAGGCCCCGATGACTTCATCCCCGGTTTTAACGTAGGCCGTGTAGGCCTGGCTCAACTTTTGTTTCACCTGGGCGTTATCCGGATAGGCTTCGGACAACTGTTGGTAAATCTCAATGGCCTCCTCCACCATTCCTTGTTTGAGGTAATTGTCCGCGATGGAAAGTTGGGCCCTCAAGTCCTCTTCGGGATCCACCGCGGCGGGCGCGGGCGGGGCAGCCCTCTCGGGCGCCGGGGGCTGTAACGGGGAGGGAGTCGCGGCGGCCGCCTTGGGCGGCCCGGAGAAAGGCTTGGCGGCTTCTTGCTCCAAGTCCAAAACGCCCGCGGCCGGGGCCTTCGCCGCGGGAGGCGCCGGGGTGGGAGCCGCCGCTGGGTGCGGGGCGGTTGCGGCCGCACCGGGAGCCGCCCCGCCCAGGAGCCGCTTTTGGGCTTCCGCGTGGTTCGGGTTGAGCTCCAGCGCCTTGCGGATCGCGTCCGACAGGGCGTCTTTCTTGTCCTGTTTCTCGTAAAGGAGGGCCAGTTTGAAATAAGCCTCGGCGGCCGCGTCCCTGTTCCCGCTTTTGAGGAGAGCCTCGGCCAGTTTGGAATGGGCCGTGGCTGAATTCTCGTCCAGGGAAAGCAGCGCGCGGGCGAACTCGGAGGCCTTGGCGTAATCGCCCTTGGCGGAGTAGCGGTCGATAAGCGTTCCCAGGTTCGTGACCGCCTCCGCCTTGTTGCCCTTCTTGAGGGAAAGCTCCACCCAGGCTTCCATGGCGCTCAGGTTGTCCTTCTCGAGCTTGAGGGCTTTCTGGATGTTTTCCGCGGCCTTGTCGGCCTGGTTGAGTTCCAGCAGGACCCTGCCCAGGTGCGTCAAGGCGCCCACGTGGTTCACCTTGAAGCGCAACAGGCTCTCGAACTCGGCCTTGGCCTCGGAAAGTTTCTGCCTCTTGAAAAACACGATGCCCAGGACGTAGTGGGCCTCGATGCTCTTGAGTTCCACGGCCTTGGCCGCGTGGGCGTTGGCGCCCTCCAGGTCCCCGGCGTTAAGGGCCTGCTCGGCGGCGTTGAGGTATTCCTTCTTGGCATCCGATTCGGAGCCTTGCTTGAGGAAAATCTGGGCCAAGTTGGAGTGGGCTTCGGTATTGGAGGGGTCCAGCAGGGCGACCTTTTGGTACATTTCCTGCGATTTTTTGTAGAGGCGGTTTTTCAGGAAGGCCGCGCCCAGCATCTGGTACTGCTTCACCGCCTCGGCCACCTGCCCCTTTTTCTCGAACAACTCCCCCAATTTGTAGAAGGCGGCCAGGTTCTCGCTGTCGAGCTTCAGGACCTCGGTCAGGGCCTCGATGGCGGAGTCCACGTCGCCCTGTTCCATGGCCGTCTCGGCCTTGAGGGTCTGCTTGATGAGGCTTTGTTTTTTCTGGGCCTCGGCCGGCAGCAGGCTGGCGTCCAGGGAGGCGATCTTCTTGTTGACGATAACGGCCTTGTCGGATTGGCCGCGCGAGGAAAAATCCGTGGAAACCTTTAGGTATTCCTCGAAGGCCTCGCGGGTGGAGCCCTTCTTGACGTAAACGTCCCCCAACATGTTGTGGGTGTTGATGTCCTCGGGGTCCAGGGCGATGAGCTTTTTGTATTCCTCAATGGCCTTATCCCAACGGCCTTCCTGGAAATAGATATAGGCCATTTTTACGATATTTTTCTTGTCCCCACCTGCAGGAGCGTTCATAAGACCTCGGGAAACACGGCTAGGGGGATGATTCATCCTTCACGGCACAAAAAACCGTGGATGGGGATGGTTATCGGCGATAAAAAGCCCTCAAACCGACCACTTTCAACCGGTTTCATTGATTTGGCGGAAAGACCGTCAGCCCGCTAAAAACCTTTTAATTCAATATAACATCCGGGTTTTCCCAGCGCAAGGAAATGAGCCTGCTTTCGGCCCGGGAGGGTCGTCCAACGGCTCACTTCCCGGCTTTGGAGCCGGACGCAAGCTGCCGGTAGCGGAAACATCTGACAAGATGGTCGTTCACCATGCCTACCGCCTGCATGTGGGCGTAAACGACGGTGGGACCCATGAACTGAAATCCCCTTTTTTGGAGATCCTTTGCCCAAGCTTGGGCCTCCGGGGTGAAGGCCGGGCAATCCCCCTGCCGCCGGAAGCGATGAAGAAGGGGCTTTCCCCCGGCCCAGGACCACATGTAGCGGGAAAAGGTCCCGAATTCCCGGCGCACCTCCAGGAACCTCCGGGCATTGAGGATGGCGGCCCCTATTTTAGCTCGGTTGCGGATGATGCCCGGGTTGCGCAGGAGCCTTGCCCGGTCCCTTGCCCCGAACCCGGCCACCTTCCGGAAATCAAACCCCGTGAAGGCCTTGCGGAAATTCCCGCGCTTGTAAAGCACCGTCCTCCAGGACAAACCCGCTTGGAAGGTTTCCAAAACGAGGAACTCGTAAATTTTACGGTCGTCCTGGACCGGCACGCCCCATTCCCGGTCGTGATAGGCGGTCATCAGGGGGTCCCCGGCGGACCATGGACAGCGGCTGGGTTCTCTTTTCATGTCGTCTCCCCGTTAAAAAAATAAGTAAGCGGCTCTAAAAAAATCTCTCACCACGAAGTACACATGCCGACCTTCCATAAAGTTGTTAAAGAGGTCGGTATAGTACCGATTTCATTAACTCCTTTAAGGTGAATCGGCACAAAGGACACCAAGTTAAATCGTGTTGTTTTTCCATAATGTTTTTATGCCTCACTTTGTGTACTTTGTGGTAAGAGTTTGGATTTTGAAATGGCTTCTAAACTCATTCCCTGTTCTTCCCAAGCTCCTCGGCCCTTTGCAGGCATTGGCGGGCCAAGCCGGTCTTTCCCAACCTCTGGTAATCCTCCCCTATTTGCCGCAGGACCTTGGGGCTGGTGGGGTTGAGCGCCAGGCCGGTCTTCAACATCCCCAGCGCCTGGCCTTTTTGGCCTTGGGCCAGGTAGATATCCGCCGACTTCAGGTAATAAAGGGGTTCGCCGGGATTATGCTTGATGCCTTCTTGGTACAAGAGCAGGGAATCCCCCGGCCGGCCTTCCCATTGGAAGATGGTGGCCAGGTTGACCAGGTTCTCGGGGTTGGAGGGATCCAGTTCAAAGGCCTTTCGCAGCGCCCCCTCGGCCTCCGGATAGGACTTGAGGATGGCGTAACTGGTGCCCAGGCGCCGGTAATCGTCGGCGGAGTTGGGATTGGCAGCCACGGCTTTTTTCATCTCTTGGACCGCATCCTCATGCCGCCCCAGGTGCTCGTCGATCTCCCAAAGGTTCTCGAGCGGGCCCGCGAAATGCCCGTCCTGGGAAGAGGCGGCTTGGAATTCCGCCACGGCCTCCTCCACCTTCCCCAACCGCAAAAGGGCCATTCCCGCGCCGTTATGGAGGAGGGCCAAGGTGGCGGGATAAGAAGAGGCGGCCTGTAGCGCCCGCCGCATGCAAAGGAGCGATTCCTCGAACCGGCGTTCCTGGTTATAGATCAGTCCTAAATGGTAGTAAAACTCATAGTATCTTCCCTGGCTGCGCCGAATCCCCTCCAAGAAGAAGGGCTCGGCCGTGGCCGGGAGGCCGTAGGCTTCGGTGAAAAGCCCCATATTAAAAAGGTCCGATGGATAGGCCGTGGATTGGAGGAACCCCTTGAGGAAGGCCGCCCCGCCGGAAAGAGGTACCATCCGCAAAAGACCCGGCTGATCGGCCACAAGGGTCGGCGGGACGCCGTATTGGGACAAGAGCGTGCCGTAATCCAGGGAAGGCACGTTGTCGCCGAAACCTTTCTTGAGGAAAATCCCCGCGTCGGGGTCCAAGTAAACCAGCCGCCAGTCGGGCATGGCCTTGAGCTCCTCCGCCCATACCAGCGTGTTAAGGGGCTGCAAAAGGATGATCTCCGCCCCGTATTTTTCCGCCAGGGCCCGCAGGCCGCCGGGCTTGAAGGCGAGGTTGTATTCGTTGAAGAATTCCGGTCCCATGACCTCCAGGCGCCCGTCAATGAAGGTCATCCCCGGAGGCCCTTGCCAATCCAGCCAGCCGCCCAGGCCGATCTGGTTCAAGATGCGGCCGTCTAAACGGTTGCCGGCGAGGAATTCGCAAACCTTAACCGGAACATGATCCTCGTCCAAACCCAGTCCCACCCGTTCCGTCCGGTGCTCGGAGGCGTAATAGGCCCCGGTGGCGACCCGGCAGCAGAGCCCCAGCAGCAAAACCGTCCAAAGGGCGGGCCCTGGGGCCCGCCCCAGGGCCGGCGGCAGGCGCAGGCGGGAAAAGGCCCCCAACTCCCGTTGGCTCCAATCGGCCCAACACCGGGCCGCCAAGGGCGCGCAGGCCATCAGGAAAAGCGGGATGTTGCGCACGGCCACTAAGGAAAGGATGAAAAACACCGCGACCAGGAGGATCTCATGGATTTTCCGGCGCCGGAAAGTCGAGGCGCAAAGGGGCAGGAGGAAAAAACTGAAAAGTTTGTAGGCCTGAAGGTAATGGGCCGGCATCAGGAAAAGGCCGCCGTCGATGGGCCAGGACGGCTGCAATTCGCCCACGTTCTCCTTGAAGACGTTGATGGAGCCCAGCATCAGCAGGTGGCCCAGGGGGTAAAACCATCCGTTGGCCATGTTGGGGTTCCAAAGGCATATCCCCACGCAGAAGAAAAGATAAGCCCCCAACCGCTTGGGAAATATCCCGTGGTGGAGGTGCTCCGAGATGAAATAGAAGGCGAGGATGCCCCAGCCCAGGGGGAAAAGGCCCTCCACGTTGGCCCAGGCCAGGCTGATCAGGGGCAGGAGGAAAAGGAGGTCGCGCCCCCCGGCCTCGCGTTTTTCCAGGACCCAAAGGGTCGAAAGCATGAAAAGCCAGCTCAAGGTTTCGGGCCGGGCCCGGAAACGGAACTCCGAGCCCACGAGCACCGCCAAGGCCAACAGCACGCAAATACCCGTGGAAGCGCCGGTGGCGCGCAGGCGTTTCCACGTGATGAAAAAGACCGCTAAAAGCACGAAGACGTTGGCGAAGTCGATCAGGCCATAGCTGCCCAGGCGGTATAGCAGGTAAAGGCCCACCTGGTAAAGCCAATGGATGTCCACGTAATCGTGGTCCGTCACGGTATAGGTGTAGGTGTCCTTCAGGGGAACCCTGTGGTTTTCCAGGATCCATTGGCCGCCCTTCAAATGGAACCCCAGGTCGGTGTCCACCAGGGGCCGTACGGCCAGCAATAGGCCAAGGAGGAAAAGGGCGATGACCGGATAAAGCCAGGGGTCCTCCCGGCGGGAAGGCGCCGGCGCGGGAACTTGTTTTTGGGGTTTGGGCGTTGAATCCATTAGATCGGGGGGGCCTTTGGGAATTGGGGGTTGACGCATTTTATCTTGGGTGGCCGTTGATGGGTCAGTTTATGTTTCGTTGTGAGGAGCCCTATCCTAATAGCGTGATTTCTCTTGTCATGCGGCGCGCGAAGCCCCGCTGCATGGCCGCCACAGGCAGCGGGCCCCTACTTCAAGTGGGGCGATTGATGAATCGCTCCACGACGGGGACCCTTTCGACGGGCCCAGGGCAGGCCGGATTGACACAAAAAGACAACAGCCCGTGGATTTTCGGGGAAATTTGCCCCAGTAGTCTGGGATAATTAAAGCCTGAGGATCCGGCCTCCAACGACCAATGGAAAGAGCGGCCCCATGAAAAAAAAATATCCCCTCAAGGCCGGTTTTTATCCCACCGCGGCGGGAATCGCCTTGTTCCTCCTGCCCCTTGGGGCCCGGGCTTTCGACTTTTCCCCGGACGCCTCCCGGGTGCTTTCGGACCCGGCCTATATGCCCCTGGGGTGCCAGGTTTTCGGCGACACGGAATACTCTTACGCCAATACCAGCTCCACGACGGATAACCTGGTGGGGACGCTCAAAAGCTCAAACTCGACCCTCTCGAGCACGGTCAACCAGGTTCTGGAGTACGGCCTCACCAGCGAGATTGAACTCCGCGTCACCGATTCCTACGAATGGCTTTCCTCCACCAACAGCTACCCGAACGGCGGGATCACGGTGACCTATTCGGACGGGTTCATCGACCCGACCTTCACGGCGCTCTTCCGGGTGGCGGACCAACAGGACCATCCCCTCAGCTGGGACCTCCTGGCGAGTTACGCCCCCAACCTGCTCAATGCCCAATCGGCGGACCCGGCGGTCAACGGAACGGTGGCGCGGGGAGGGGCCACGGCCACCTTCGGCACCGCGATCAGCCAGAAAACGAGGGCTTTTACCTTCTACCTGGAAGGCACCACGACCTACCTGGACAGCCGTGCGATTTTGAACCCGAGCAACAACATCACCACCAGTTACGATCCCAGCTGGCAGTTTTTCATTGAAGTGTCGACCCAGACGCGCTTCAGCGCCCAATGGTCCCTCAATTTGACCTACGCCGAAACCTTCAACGGCGACGTCAATACTTCTTACGTCGACAGCCGGGGCGCCGCCGTCAACTCCATCAGCCAATCCGGGCAGGTTCAGGAGTTCACGGCGGCCCTTAATTATCACATCGTCCCCAACCGGTTCGTGATCTCCCTTATTTACAACCATTACTCCTACAACGGCGTGAGCAACACCAACCAGACCATACCGGCCGACAGCACCCAGACGGATGAAAAGGACCAGGACGTCCTCAACGGGGAATTGCGATACGTCTTTTTTTAAGAACGGCGTTCGGTGGCGGGTTGTCCAAGACGGGGACCCTGATGGCGGAGTTGCCTTCGGCAACACGCCATGTAGTATGCGGCGCCGATTCACCTTAAAGAAGTAAGCGAAACCGGTGCTATACCGACCCCTTTTACTTCTTATGGAAGATCGGCATGGCGCTCTTCCTGGGATGCGAAGCATCCCCCGTGGTTCAAATGGGTTTTGTTAGAGTCCTAATCGGCGGCGCGAGCTTGGAGGCTTGTCATGGAACGAAGGGAAGCTGGTGAAAAAATCATACGCGAGATGATGGGCGAAGAAACGGCGGAGCGGCTATTGGCGTCCGCCGGATCAGGCACGTTCGGTTCGGCGGTCGCCGGATACGCCATTGACCAGGCCTTTGGCGAGATCTGGACCCGGCCCGGCCTGGACCGGAAAGCGCGCAGCCTGGTGTCGATGGCCGTCATGATCGCCTTGCGGCAGCCCAATGAGTTCGCGATCCACATGAATATCGCCCTGAACAACGGCCTGACCCTCGACGAGATTGAGGAGGCCCTCATTCAGACACTGCCCTATGTGGGATTTCCCGCTGTCGCGACCGCGCTCGCCGCGGCCGGGAAGGTCATCCAAGAGAGGGGACTTGATCAAAACCCGGACTATCGCGGTCATCGCGGGCTGCTTTGATGCCCCACCGCCGATGAAGTTGTCCGCGGCGGGCGCCGTTTAAAGTTGGTTCTAGGGGATCGAATGTCAGGATTGATCCCGGAACCCGGTTGAAAGAAAATGGCCGGGGCCGGATTGGAAAATTACCATGAGAAATAAAACGAAGTCCAAAAGACCAAAAATTCCAGTTCCGGTTTTAAGGGTCGCCGTGGAGATGGGTTTCATTATTTTTTTGTTTTATTCCAATCTTTTAATGGGGGAATTTACCCGGTCCAACAGCGCCCAGGGAAAGAGCCTGCTATTCGCGGTGAGGGACGTATTCACGGCCGCCAATTTCGCGATCGCCGTTATTTCCTCGTTGATCGGCCATTTGATCTTTGAGCATTTCAGGAAGAAAATTTAAGGGCCCGTCAAAACCAAAGACAAAAGCCGTTTGAACCACCAAGGCACCAAGGGCACCAAGAAAGGAAACGGAATATCTTGGCTTTGAGCTGTTTTTAATCAATTTTGTTTTGCAGTTCTTGGTGCCCTTGGTGCCTTGGTGGTTCAACTGCCTTTGCCTCGGCTTTTACCCGATATACCCGCCCTTCTGCAAATTCCACAGCTTCCGGTAAAGCCCCGGTTTCCTTATCAGTTCCTTGTGGCTTCCCTTCTGCGCCACCTTGCCCTTGTCCAGCACCACGATGATGTCCGCTCCCATGATGGTGGAAAGCCGGTGGGCGATCATCAGGCAGGTCCTTCCCCTCATGAGCCCCCTCAAGCCCTCCTGGATCTCGTGTTCTGTTTCCGAGTCCAGCGAGGAAGTGGCCTCGTCCAGGATGAGGATCTTCTTGTCCGCCAAAAGGGCCCGGGCGATGGAAACCCTCTGCTTTTCACCGCCGGATAGCTTCACGCCCCGCTCCCCCACGATGGTTTTTTCGCGGGAAGGCAGGCTTTCGATGAATTTCTCCAGTTGGGCGAAACGGATGGCCTTGAAGACCTGTTCCCGGGAAGCTTGGGGGTTGGAAAAGGCGATGTTGTTGTAGATGGTGTCGTCGAAGAGGATGCATTCCTGGGGCACCATGGAAAGCGAATCCCTGAGGGATTCCTGGGTGACATCCCGAATGCGCTGCCCGTCCAGGCGGATGTCCCCCCTTTCCACGTCGTAAAGCCGGTACAAGAGGCGGATCAAGGTGGTCTTGCCCGCGCCCGAGGGCCCCACCACCGCCACCCGCTTGTGGGCCGGCACCCTCAGCGTGAACCCCGACAGCACCGGCTTCTTGCGGTAGGTGAAGGCCACGTCCTTGAACTCGATGCCGCCCTTGGCCAGTTGAAGCGGTCTTGCGCCCGGAGCGTCCTTGATCTCGTTCTCCAGCTTGCCGTACTGGAAAAGGTCCTCGAAGTCCGCGATGGCGCGCACCATGTTGCGCACGCCCATGATGAAGCCAGAGAGGGGCTGCATCAGGGTGCCGTAGGTGGCGAAGACGAACACGAAGGTGCCCACAGTCATGCCGCCGGCCAGGAGGCTTGAAAGCGAGAGCGCGATCACCGCGAAGGCGCCCAGCCCCACCAAGAGCAGTTGCCCCCCCTCCAGCCATTTGTACTGGTCCCAAAAGCCCAGCTGGAGCTCCCGGGTCTTCTCGCTGAGCTCGAAGAACCGGCCCTGCACGTCCCCCTCCTTGGCGAAATACTTGATGGGCTCGATGTTGGTGAAAACGTCGCTGATGTTGGCCTTCTCGATGTCGGACATGTTGTTGTACAGCGCGTTGGCCCTCTGCTGCCTCTGGGTGACGGTCAGGGAAAAGGCCACGTAAACCGTGACCGTGGCCAGCACCGCGAAGCCCACCGGACGGGTGAAGTAGAAAATGGAGCCGCCCGCCAGGCCCAACTGGAAGAGCACGGGCACGAACTGGAAGATGATCACGTCCGTCATGGTTTCCACCGACCCCGACCCCCGGATCAGGCGGGAAATGAGGGAGCCCGTCTTGTGCGAGCTGTGGAAGCCGTGGGAGAGGAAAAGCAGGTGGCCGAAGAAGTGGCGTTTGATATCCGCGATGAGCTTGGATTCCAGCCGGTTGATGGAGCCCAGGTACTGCCACCTGCCCCAGCCCCGGGCCACGGGAATGGCGAGGATCACCCCGAAGGCCTTGGGGAGGAAAGTATTCAGTCCTCCCCCGTCGTCCGTGTGGTGGAGGAACTGGGTGGCATGGTCCACGATGAGCTTGAAGGTGTAATTGAGCGCCAAGTCGAGGGTTTGGATCACGAAAGCCAGGAGGATCAGGAAGACGCAGACGCCCTTATATTTCGAAAGGAACCCGAAATAGACCTTGAAGTTGTAGCGGAAGTCGATGACTTCCTTGTCCGATACCTCGATGGCGGCCATGCAGGGCGTCCCTTTTCAGATGAGGATGGGGCTTTGTTTTTTTTAAACCAATGGCAGCGGTTTGCCGGGAAGCATACCCAGCATGAATTCTTCCAGTTCAAGGCAAGGTATCCCATCAAAAACCTTTTTGGATGGGGAGCGCGAAAGCAGGGCCACTTTGGCCTCCGGATAATCCTTCCGGAAAGCCCTTAATCCAACCGTGTCTTCCGGGCGAACGGCCCCCCGGGATTTGACCTCAAACGCCCAAAGCCCTGCTTCCCCGAAGGCGACAAAATCAACTTCCAAACCGGCGCGTGTACGCCAAAAGAAAAGGTCATTCTTGCCGTCCTGGTGTGAAATCCAGGATTTCAAGTGCTGGCCCACCAATCCCTCCAGCGCGCCGCCGCCGATTTCGCGGCCCGAATCCAACGGATTGCGCGGCCGGATGGCCTGGTAGACGCCCGGGTCGAAAAAATAAAATTTCGGGTGGGCCGCCAGCAGCCGCTTGGCGCGTTTCTCGAAGACCCTCAGGCGGAAGGCCAACATCATGTCCTCAAGGACTTCCACGTAGCCTTCGGCGCTGCGCCGGGTGACGGAGCATTCCGCGGCGACCGCGTTGAGGTTCAACTGCCCCCCGTGACTCAAGGAAATCGCCTCCAAAAACCTGGCGAAAGCCCCCAAGTCCCTCACGGAGGCTTCTTCCTTGACTTCCTGTTGGATATAAAGAGTGGCATAGGCCCTTAAGGTTTCCGTGGGGCGCTTCGACGCCAGCGCCAAGGGCAACATACCCTCGCTTAAAGCGCGCTCCAGGTTGAATTCAGTCCCCAGTTCGCAAGCCAAGTAAGGATGAAACTGCCTCCATAAAAGCCGCCCGCCCAGCAGGTTCACCCCCGTCCGTCGCAGTTTGCGGGCGCTGGAGCCCGTCAGGATGAACTGGCGGCCCCTCCCCTTGCCCTCCATGGATTGGTGGACCGCGTCCAGGAGCGCCGGAGCCTTTTGTATCTCATCAATGACGACGGGTTCCCCCGGCGGAGCCTTGGCGATGGCCTCCCCCAAGCGCTCGGGGCGGGAGGAAAGATCCCGGAATAAGACCGGGTCCAACAAGTCCAGGTACAAGGCTTTCGGGTAGGCGTGTTTGAGCCATGTTGATTTGCCCGATCCCCTGGGCCCAAAAAGGAAATGGCTTTGATCGATCTTCGGGAAAAGGCGCGGCAGGTAACCCATGACTTTCAATTTTAACCTGCCAGGTTAAAATTGAAAATAGGCCTTTTTATCCCCCACGCGTTTTCCACCATTTCGCGGAAGATGTTACGGCCAATAGTAAAGGCGCAATTCAGCGCTAAATCGAGGGCTTGGATCACGAAAGCCAAGAGGATCAGGAAAACGCAGACGCCCTTATATTTCGAAAGGAACCCGAAATAGACCTTGAAGTTGTAGCGGAAGTCGATGACTTCCTTGTCGGAGACCTCGATAGCGGCCATGAAGAGCGTTCCTTTTCAATTTAAAGTTGAAACCTTGTACTAGAAAAGGGCGTTTGGAGCAAAACGCGAAAAAGGAAATGGAGCCTTTGTTAGGAATGCTGCCAGCGCGCAACCCGGCCCAGATTCGGATCACCAAAAGTATAAAATATTGGCTAGACAGCTTTTGATTGCTAAAGTCCCGGACCTTTTGTTTTTTTAGATGGGTGAAAGATGTTTTTTTATTTTTTTCGGCCAATCCGCAAGATATGGGATGTTTGCAAAAATATCATAAATATCAAAAGTACGGGCCAAAAATTCAAAATCACTTTCAGGGTGTGCAACGTAGTCAACTCCGAAGGCTGCTTGACTGCGACTTGCAAAACGTGAACACAATTCCTTACCGTCGAAAAGTTTGACTATTTGTTCGACGTCCTTGTTCGCTAAGGCTTCATATACTTTTCCAGCACGAACTTTGAATTTCTCCTCCAGGTCTACAGGTGGCGTTACTGCAACATTTGTGACCGAGGTATCGCCCAGAGAATACTTAATATCAACATATCTCCGACTCAAGTGAGCGCTGATTGATAACAATGTCCTGTCGCGTGCTTCACTAGCTGCTTCAATAAGAACAGCCTTAAATTCTTCAACCGTAACCTCCCGGTTGGTCTTCTTCGACAACAATCGCGTTGCGACTTCAGGGATCAACAATAACGATTCCGCTTCAAACAAAGGAAAACAGAATATATTCCTGCTTTCCAAATTCCGCACATCGTCGTCATCTCTGCTATCGCGATCAATAATTCCACAATTTAGGAACGCGGAGCGTATCTTAGCCCATGATTTATCCTCATTCCTTGCCGCCGCTACAACAGTTTCGTGCCCCGCTAGCAATACGAGTTCGTATTTATCCTTGGGCAACAAGGCCGAAGCTACACTTCTCAATAAAATATCTTCGCAGAAAACTATCGGGTTACTCGAACGCAATATCTGAACACGCGCGCCAACCATCTCTCGAACGATTGTGTATGGGAGAGGTGTTTCGGGCATCAGAATCTCGATTTTACTATCCATCCCCATTAAAAAAGTTCGAGAAACTTTGGGCCGCGTGGCAAAAACTATATTGTGGGTCGCATGTAAAAAAACTGCTTCTGGAAAATAACCTTCTATTTCTTCCCAAAATTCCACCGCTCTAGATTCATTAAGATATAATTCTGGCTCATCCACCAAAAAAATAAACTTGCTGGCCCGATTTTCAACCAGCATCCAAGCGAGCAAAAGGATTTGTTTTTCTCCATCGGAGAGCCCCGCCCATTTAAACGTCGAACTTTTGCCCGAGAAAATTAGCTCGGGGCGTTGAGCTGGATATACAACAGGCTGAGGATCCGGTATGCCACGATGAACACCTACTTGAGGACGGGGAGCTGATTTTGGAGGTGGCGCCGGTTCCTGAACCATTTCAATTTTTGTCTGATACTTTAATAGTCGTTCTACCAAGGTTTGAAGTTGACTAAGTTGATCTATTGGAAGCGTTGGTTCTTGACCTTTCTTCCCCCCCTTATACCATGCAAAAATTTGTTCTTTGGATTTATTATCCCTATGGGGAACCGATTTAATTATGGATGCTATTTCCCAAAATATTGCTTTTCCGAAATCAACCTGCCTTCGAAATATAGCCGATAGAGTAATTGAGTCTTCCTCTTTTACTGGAGCCTCATTTGCAGTTATAGGTGTTAGCGAACGATTCGCAGGCAATCGCAGGGCAGAAATCTTTTTGGCATTAAGTGTTTTTTCTATCGATTCCAACAGGCGCGACTTGCCAGCGCCATTAGGCCCCATAAGAGTGAAGATACGCCCGTGAGCGGGTTCTTGTAGTGCAGCGGTTAGGTCACTCAAAACATCTATAGATTTTGATTCTTGTTCTGCCATGTAAATTCCACCTCATCATCTTAAACAATGAGAAAGCCAAGGACGCTTGGGTCAACGCGGAAATTAAATCCGCTCAGAAATCGAAAGAATGGCAAAGATTTTTAGAATATTTTCAAATCATTCCCAACACCTTTTAATTGCCACTCCATAAAAGCGCGCAATGTTTTAAAAGCGTGTTCAACAAGAAAATGGTCCCTTTGGACATTCGGGTTTTTGCCACCATGAAAAAGGTTGTTTCGAACCGCATACCAAAATTCAACCATGTTGACCCAGTCCCTCGTTGTTTTGACAACACCTTTCTTCTCTTTTGCTTTTTTCGGTTGGTCTCCCGAACTGTTCCACCATTTGTCCACTTCAGGATTATCCATATCCCTCGAAGCATTTAACAAAGGTTTCTTTTTCAGTTCCGCAATTAACTCTTCCCAAGTCCACTTCAGTCTTGTATCCGCGTGGATAATTTTTAGGTACATTGCTTCAAGTTGGGCATTTCGCTTCAGACGTTGGATTGCTGCCCGGTCGGATACTTCTTCAAGGACAATGCGGCTCTTGATAAAAGCATTGAAGGATATGTACTCGAAAATAAATCTAGAAAAATAATCACCTTGCTCTGCTTTTTCATGCCACATGAAAATCAAATAGTCATAGTCTTTTACTGATTCGGTCACCAAACCGATCCTCATTCCAAATTGTTTGCAATCCGAATTACGGCACTCATATTCAACCACCCCATAATCCCATTCACCGGTATTACCCGATTCCTGCGCGGCAATATAATCGGCGAATTGGCCTTCGGTTTCCGTCCCATCCAATTCATCAATGTCAATATATCTATCGACTTTTACCATCAGTTTTGCACATGTCTCGCAAATCATTATCTCTACCGTTATTAATTGTACAGAAACCTTACGAAAATGCGGAGCCATGGAGTCAGGCCACCATAATCCATTTTCCCCATATCCGGGTTTCGGCCAATAGTTTATTTTCTTAAATCCAAATTTGGTAAAAACAAATAAAAAACCAGGAATTTACTGGCTCCCCCTCCCGCACGCCCATAAATTGGGCTTAACCTGTAAAATAACCCTATGAAACTTAAAAAAATCATTCTTTGGGCTCTCTCCTTTCTCCTACTCGCTGGGTTTGGTTCTTATTTTTCGTATCGGCAAATAACTAACGCCGCATCCGATACAGCCCAACCAGTTCTCGCGAAAAACTCACCCGAAGATGAAATACAGATGTTGGTTACGGCTTACATGGGCCAATATTCCCGATGGCCACAGAATGTAGCCGAACTTCAAAAATTCGTTGAAGAAAACCAAGCCCAAAAAGATTTCGATTTAAATGCCTTTCAAGGACTTACTTTCAGCGAAACCTCTCAAAAAAATTTAAAAATCCACTATTCAAAATTCCAGGACGGGACCATCAGCACGGGTCAGGGAGATTTTGAAATGATTTACGAGCACACTGCCCACCTTGACCTTTTCAAGAACCTCAAATTGAATCCCAAGACAGCAGTGGATTGTTACCGATTGGGGTGCCTCGTTATGTTCTGTGGCGATCAGGGCAAGGCGATTCCTTATTTCACCAAGGCCATTTCCCTCAAAGCAAACTATGGGGAAGCCTATCTGACCAGGGGGGAGTGTTTTAGTAGCGAAAGAAAAAACGACCAAGCCATCCATGACCTGACCTTAGCCATCCAATTCAACAAGGATTCTTGGTTGGGCCTTGCCTATTACGCCCGGGGCCAAGCCAACCTGAATAAGGGGAATAAGGAACAAGCCATCCAGGATTTCAAAATGGCGATGGATCATGCCCAAGATGACTCGACCATTTATGCCGTGGCCAAAATGGAATTGGCCGAAGCGCAACCTAAGCCAACGCCGTAGCCTGGGCTACGGCGCAGGTGCTTCCTTGATTTTGGTCACGGCCCAAGTGTTATCCGGGTTGTGGTAGAAGGTGATGACCAAAGCCGTGCGCCGGGTCGATAGCGCTTGGTTCGGATAAGCCACGTCGCTGAGTGTGGTCACGGTCCCCTCCACCGCAATGTCGTCCGTATTTTTATAAATCTTGGCCAGCCGGGGCGGGGCGGACTGGACGAAATCAAAGTACATCTTGTTTTCCTTGAATGCCTCCAGGCGCGCCTTGGAATAATATTTGGCGTCGAACTCGTCCACGTAATTATCCGCCACGCAGTCGAAGAACTTATACCAATCCCCAAAATCCAGCTTGTAGGAGAAGGCGTAAAAGTTCTTGGCCAGCACTTCCGCTTGGGCCTTGTCGCCTTCAATCCGTGGCATCAGTTCTTCGGGAACGTAAGGCTCCTTGAACTTCGAGTTAGGAGTGAGGAGTTTGGAGTGAGAAGTTTGAGAACTCGAATTCCCGCCAAAGGGCACGTTGATGCCCAGCCCCTTCTCCACCACCTCCACCCCCGCCACTTGCCCCTTTAATTGGGGAGCGAGGGAAACCCCGTTGGAGGACAAGCCGCCGTCCACGGATAAACCATGGACGGAGGAGCTCGAAACCGAGGCCAAAGTTTTCGGGTTGCTGGGCCCATTTGACCCGTTGGATCCATTCGCCTTTGCTGTATCCCCCTCACCGGATTCGACTCCCATTTGGTCGCTTCCCCCGTCGCCCTTTGGGCTTCCACCTTCGCTAAAGCTACGCTGGACAGGTTGGGAGACAGGCCCCCCAGGCCCAAGTGAGTTTTGAGTGTTGAGTTTTGGGTTCTGAGTTGGAACCGAAAGACTTTCGGGAGCCGGATTTGATCCATTAGGCCCATTCGACGAACTTACCGCGGGCCCCTTCGACATGCTCAGGGTGGGCCGAGCAAAATAGGCATACAACAATCCCCGGCCAAGGAGGCGGCAGCCCCAATCGATCACGAACCCTCCCAACCAAAGGGCCAGGAAGGCCGTCAGGATGGTGGCCACAACCGGGCTTTTGACCCCCCGCTTTTGGAACCAGTTATTGACGAAATGGAATGCCCCCAGGAACCGGGAGAACACCCCACCGGCGACCCGCCCAAAAGCCCGTTTGGCCTCCTTCAGGAACTGATCGGCGGTTATCCATGCCCCAATTTTTGAGGCCTGGCTGATTTGGGTGTTCGGGGAAGCCTGGGCCCCCTTTGCTGTATCCCCCTCACCTTGACCCTCTCCCGCGAGGGGCGAGGGTTGGGTAGGTTGGCTTGTCTGGGCTTGTTTGGAACCTGCCGCAGGCTTACTCGGGGCGGCATTTGATTGAAAGGTCTCTGGTGGGTTACCCACCTTGACCCATTCGACCAGCCCTTTGACCTTAGCCTCGGTCAAATGGTCGTCCAGAACCTGGCGGAGGGCCCGTTCGACCTGCTGAGGGTCCTCCAGGTCGGCCAGAGCCAGCAAGATGGACTCGGTTATCAAAAAAACCTTATTTTTCGACTTGCGCGGCGCAAGTTTTTCATCCTGCTGGCTATCCTGGGAGGCCAGATTTTGCCTTACGAGTTCCCGAGCACCGGGGTTCAAAGCCATCATGATTTTCATGACCCGGCTAATCTTCGACTCATGCCATCCCAACTGCGCGGCCAGTTCCCTTTGGGTGGGTGCCTGTTCCCCACTTAGGAGCTTCTCAATGGCCAAATCCCACTGCCACCAGCCCATGTCCTCCCAGCGGTTGTCCAAAAGGGCGGCCAACAGCTCCTGGCCGGGGGCGATTCCCTCCACCACGATAGCCCGGAGGGTTGGGAGGCCGGCCAGTTTGGCTCCCGCCAGGCGCACATGGCCCCCGATGAGCAGGTACTCGCAAGGGGGGTATTCAGCCTCGGTCAGTCGCCGCACCCGGATCTCGGTCTTTTGCCCTGCCTCCTTCAGGGATTCGGCCATAACCTGGGCGGATTCCGGCGAAACCGGCCCCCGGGGGTTTTCCGGGTTTTCCCGGATCAGCTCGATGGGGATATCCAGGACTTCGGTTTTGGATAGGGTCACGGGCATAGGCGCCTCCTCGGCTAAATAACGGCTTTAAGGGAGGAGGTTAGGGGCATACCGGCGCAAGCGCAATCGAAAGAAGAAGAATTAAGGGAGGATGGATTTACTAAGGGGGTTCACTGCCTATTAATTGTCCGAACAACCGGTTGGCGGCCCGGGAGGGTCAGCGGTCGGCTTTCGTGAGGGAGGCCATTTCGGAGAGGCGCTTCGCCTGGCCCGCGACCCACGCCCGGCCCGGGCCCGGGAAGCCGTGGCGCCGGGGACGGCCCTCTTTTTTTATTCCATCATCAACAAGGCCGAAATCTTATCCATAACCTCTTTAAGGACGGCCGGGGTAGCCTTTCCCTTGTAAACCGCCTTGCGGTTTTTCCAATCCAGGTTCTTCAAATGATCGGAAAGGACAACCCCCTGGACGCTTCCGGTGGTGATGGCCACTTCAAAAGGATATCCCTTGATTTGGGTCGTCAGGGGGCACATAACCGCCAACCCGGTCTTTCGGTTGTATTCCCTAGGGGATAAAACCAGGGCGGGACGGTGTCCCGCCTGTTCCCTGCCCGCTTGCGGCGTAAAATTCAACCAAATCACATCCCCGCGATCCGGGATGTAGTCCATGGATCACCAAACCTCGTTCCCAACGGCTTTTCCCGCCTTGGTTTCTTGATGGAGATTTCCGGGAGTCACTTGGGCCAACAATTCCTTAAGGGACGGTTTATCGCCCGTGGGCTTGATTAAAAGGGCGCCGCCGTTTTCCACGATTTCAACAGGAGCCCCCTCCTTGACCTTGATATGCTCGGCCATGGTTTTGGGGATCCTCAAAGCAAGGCTGTTTCCCCATTTTTGAACCACTGTTTTCATTTTAGGCCTCCGCCGAATACCGTATCTACATTGAAGATACATTGGGTGATGTGGCCTGTCAAGGCCGTGGGGAGGGTCAGTGGTCGGCTTTCGTGAGGGAGGCCATTTCGGAGAGGCGCTTCGCCTGGCCCGCGACCCTCGCTCGGCCCGGGCCCGGGAAGCCGTGGCGCCGGGGCCGGATCAACTGGAAGATCTCGACCGACACCTTCCGGCCCTTCAAGGAGACTTTCCCTTTGGAGACGTATTTGAACCCCCTGGCCTCGCCGGCCAGGGCGGAGGAAAAGCAGAAGGTGTTGGGGCCCGTGTGCCGGGTGTAGCTTTCGATGCGCGCCGCCACGTTGACCGTGTCGCCAATCAGGGTGTAATCCAGCCTTTCGTCGGTCCCGATGAGCCCCAAGGTGCAGACCCCCCGGTGGGCGCCCACCCCCAGGGAAATAGGGGCATAGCCCTTGTCCCGCAGGCGCGAGTTGATGGTTTCTACGCACTTCAAAATAGCGTAGCCGGCCATGAGCGAATCCGTCTCCTTGCCGTCGAAATAAATGAGTAGCCCGTCGCCAATGATCTTGTTGATCTTCCCGTTGTGGCGATTGACGGTCTTTTGGACCTCGTCGATATAGGTGTTCAGGACGTCGGCCACTTCCTCGGGCTGGAGTTGCTCGCTGAAGGTGGTGAAGCCCACCACGTCCACGAACATGACGTCCACGGTGCGCTTCTGCACGGACTGGAACTCGCTGCCGAAATGGCTCAGGCGGGAAACCGCCTCGCCGGGCACGAACTTCTGGAAGGTTTTGCGAAGCTGGCGTTCCTGTTCCTCCAAAACCTTGGCCAGCTTTTCCGATTTCCGCACCGCCTCGAAGTTCCGTGCGTTGGGGATGAAATGGCCCATGAGCTTGGCCACTTCCATCAGGAGGTCCATGTCGTCGTTGACGAGGGGCCGGGATTCGTCGGTGTTTTCCACGGCCAAAACGCCCAGGGCCTGGCCCGAGGCCATGATGGGCACGGCGATGAAAGCCTTGGTGCCCAAAAGCTTCAGAAGCCTGCGGCTGCGGTAGCTGAGCTGGTTCATTCTCTTTTGGGCGTCCCTGAGAAAAAGAGGGGCCTTGGTGTTCAAAACATTGATGAAAAACCCCTGGGTGTTGTCCGGATTGATATTGAATTCGGCCATTTCCATCAATTCCTTAATATCGCCCGCCAAACCCGCCGTAGCCGCCGTTTTCAGGATGTTTCTCTCGCTGTCGGCCAGCAGGACCATCACCCGGTCATACTTCATGTGGTCCTTGATGGTTTTCACGGCCGATCCGCAAATTTCACCGAGGGAGGCGTCGTGGAAAGAATTAAAAAGTATGTTTTGCTTGAGGGTGTTCTCATCATAGCGTCTTTGGAAAAGGCGAAGGGACTCCTGGAGAGCTCCGTCCTTTTCCCGGACCATTGCCCGGAGCCGACGATTTTCGCGGAAGGCGAGGAAAAAATAAACGAACTGCCCCAGGCTTAAGGCGGCCAAGAATGAAAGTACCGGCTGCCGAGTTCCGAGAAAAAATAACGGCGCCGCGAAGACTCCCGTAATCCCCGCCGGCAACGCCGCCGGGAAGTTTAACCTGTTCTCCCAGGTGATTTCATACTCGCAGTAGTGGTCGCCCCGGTGGAGGCACTTTTTTTCCTCCAATTTGGCCTTGCCACCCCCAAGGTAAGCCGCTGCCGCCTCCAGTATTCCCTTCCGGTTAAGGCACTGGAAGGGTTTTTCCTCGCAACCCTCGACGGGCTGGCTTTGGAGAACGGCTTTCGTGGAACCGACCTGCACCGCCCGGATCACGGCCCCCCGGCTGTAAGCCATGGAATATTTGCCGATGTTCTTGAAGAGCACCTTGGGGGATATCAGGCTCTGGGCCAACCTACCGGCGATCCCCTTGGTATAGGCGGAAAAAGCGTAACAGCCGACTTTATATGCGACTTCCTTGTCGCCCGTCATTTGCTGGAGTTTTTCCTGGAAAAGGTCAGCCATGGATTGATCGAACCAGAAATCGTCCGCGTTCAGGCAGGAAATGTCGCGGCCGCAAAGCTCAAAAAGCTGTTCGACCTTTTCATCCGGCCAGCCGCATTTTTCCCTCAGGTAGGCCACGTAGTTCCGAAGGAGCTTGACGTTGTAAAACTTGCTGGAATAGGCGGACGGGGAGCTATGCATAGCTGTAACTGTCGTTCTTGGAGGCAGAATATTCCGCCTTCAACCGCTTCAGGATTTCCTTGATATGGGCGATGCTGGATTCAGCGGTGCTCTTGAAGAGGCTGACATAAGCGGTGTCGAAATACCAATAGCGGTATTTTCGCATTTTCTTGAAGTTTTCCGGCAAGGGTTGGTTCTCCTCCAAGAGAAGGATCGGCGTGGGCATTTCGGTCGTCTGGTAGGAAACCAGTACCTTCCGGGCCAGTGTGTTAACGAGTTCCGCATCCATCGCGCACTGGGTGGCGGAATAATAAAAGCGAAACGAATTGGTCAGTTCGGACAGGTTGCAACCCGGCGAGGCGTAGTTGCATACTGCGTAAACTGCCTCCTCATCCCCCGGATGGCGGGCAACGAAGACC
The DNA here is from genome assembly GCA_030041545.1 of candidate division FCPU426 bacterium. Lineage (GTDB taxonomy): Bacteria > Oederibacteriota > Muellerivitia > Muellerivitales > Muellerivitaceae > JAJPJW01. The sequence continues at coordinate 44,226 of JASHNQ010000004.1, forward strand.
TTCCGGTATCGGTAAAGGCCCAGTTTTTCGTACTCGCTTGAAACCGAAAGCTGGCTCAACCTCTCGGCCGTTAAGCCCTCGACGCGGATCAGGAAATAACGGCCCTGCTCCACCAAAAGACGCTCCAGCCGCACTCGGTCTTCGGGGCTGGCCTCCCTGCAATCAACTTGTGGATTTTCCCCGACAGCTAGGAGCCCCTTTTCCTCGGCTCCGGAAACACAAAAATCCAAATCGGCGGTTCCAGAAATCTCTGGTTTGGCGATAACCCTCGCCGTTTCACCGAAGAGCATCTCCGGATAGAGGTTGTCGGGCCGGTAATAACACGTCACGTAGCTGGTGTTTATCTTGCGGTTGACCGAGTAGTCCATAAAAAAATTGATGATGGAGGACAAGATGGCTTGGGACGTGGCGGTCCCCACGGCGTGGTGCGTGGTCATATGCTGAACCAGCCAGGCGCGGTCAAAAAAACGTAGGGCCGAGAGATGCCCCTTGATCTCCCGCCCCTCCTTGAGGAGAACTTTATTCAGGATGGCTTCGCCGGATTGCAGAAGCGTGAGGTTGGTCTTCCGCACCGCCGCAGCGTATTTTTGGAGCTGTTTGCGCTTGCCTGAATAGATGAAGCCGGACTCAAAGAAAAACTCGAATAATTGGTCGAAATCCTCCCGCCTGCCCTGGGTGAGCCGGGGATCCAAGGCGCTATCCTTGAGGCGGTTGACGGCCTTGATCAGTTCGATGGACATACCCAAGAACTCACCCGTTACCCGGATCCCCGGCTCTTCTGCGGACGAGACGCAATGGATGACCTTGATGCAGGCCTTGAGGTTCAGGTCGTTGGGCGGGATGTGGACGAACAACTCGTTCAGGACCAAACCAGCCATGAAAGGTGTTTCCACTTCGTCCAGGGTAAAGGAAATCTTGGACGTGGAGAGGTCTTGGACCCGGCCGGAAAATCCATAGCCTTTGAGGATCGAGTGGTCCCCGTCCACGTAGGCCCGTGACCCTTCCATTCGGAGGCTTTCATTCGCAACGCCCGCTTCCACCGGAGTCTTAACAACCACAGCTTCCGGTTGTTTCATGCGGATTACGATGAAAAAACTCTCCTTCATCTGGTCGCTCACGCGTTTCATGTCGGTGCGAAAGACAGTTCCCTCCGTTTCCAGAACGATGGAGTTTTGGTGGAAGATGCAGAGCGACGTGACCTTGTCTCCCGGCAGGACCAGCCCCTGAGAACGGTCCAGGAACATGGCCAGGAGGTTTTGGCTGATATCCACCAGGTGCCGGGTCTCGAAGGTGTAATCCCCCAACTGGCTGGAAATCTTGACTTCGGCTTTCAGGTAAGGCAAGTAGGGTTCCAGGGAGAAGCGGGGAACCTGACGCTGGTTCCGTAAGATTCCCATATCTGGTTTTTTAAAGAAAAAATGTGTGCGTTTTTGTTGCTCCTTTCCCGTCTCTTGGAGCATGTCCATCAACCGGGTATCGAATAGGAAGGCTTGATTGCGGTGTCCGGTGACGACTTGAAGATCCCGCCCCTTAAAATCTGACAGCCTGGACTTGCGGACGTTTTCGGGCGCTGCGTCCGCCACAAAACAATCTTCCATTATTTCCTCCACGAAAAAGGCTGTCGGGCTGCCGGGGTTGTCCTTAGTGGCAATATGGACGGGGCGATTGGAAAAAATACAATAATCCAACACGCGGTCCGTGATCATGTGTCTCTCGGTCTCGTTCATTGCGGCCTCCTTCCCTCCACTAAGATGAGGGGCGTATAGCTGAATCGCCCGGGCGACTTCAAAAACTCAAAAAACCTTTCCTTAAATTTCTCCAGGTCCAGGTCCAGCCGCACCGTCTCCCGCCGTTGGAGCTCGATGAGGCGGTCGATCTTGGCCGTCCAGTTGAACTCGTCGGTAGCGGACAAATCGCCATAAAAAAGGTGGTGGGCGGAAAAATGGACCTGGATATCCTCCAGGCGGGCGCGGTGGAAGAAGGAATAGAGTTTTCGGCCGATGTAGGGATCGAAGAAGTTGTTCGCCTGGAGGGCCTCCACGACGCGCAGGAGGTCTTCCTCCAGCTTGGGGTCGAGGGGATAGTGGGTCAGGCAGTTGTAGTCCAGGTCGCCCACGACTAGTTTACCGCCGGGCTTCAGAATCCGGGCCAACTCGTTGAAGACCCCTTGCGGGTCGGAAAGATATTCGAAAACGAAGCGGCAAATGACGTAATCGGCGCAGCCGGGCTCCAGGGGGATACTTTCCAAGTCACAAAGAATGTGCTGGTAGCGGACCCTTTTTTCAGAACCAAGCCTGCGCTTCGCCTCGGCGTGCCTTTCCGCGGAGTAATCCAACAGCGTGACCAAGGGGAGGTCGAAATCTTCCTTGAGGAGGTCGCCCATGACTTCGGCGACTTCCCCGATGCCGCTACCGGCGTCCACCACATGGGGACTTCCTTGAAGGGATAGGATTCCAGTGGCAACGAGTTGCTGTTGAATCCTGTCCCAATTCCGGATGGTTTTGAGCCTTTTCGTCTCGGTTTCCGATTCCATCAGGTAAAAAGGGCTCATGGTGCAATCTCCTCCTTCAGGAAGAGAGAAACTTGGGCGTATCGCCGGGTTGCGTTCCTTTTTTCGAAAGCGGTTGAAGGGGTACCTACTCTGGCAAAAGTGAACGAAAGTTGCAACAGCTTTACCCTTTATTTTTTATTTTGCACAAAAAAAATCTAAAAAATCGTTATACATACGAAAAACATACACCACCCTTCCAGATTTTAGGTTAAAGGGTTTATCGAAATATCGAATGTTGGGTGGAGATTACATGGAGCGGTGATAAAAGAATGGGACGGGAATGTTACAAATAGTGGAAATCCAGGAAACCCATTGAGGTTCATCAGGCTTGTCAAAATTTTAGGCGGCTAAAAACGTTGCAAAGAAGACTTTGAAACCCCTATGCGGGTTGCTGAAAAAGTCCCTAAAACAGACTTTTTCAGCTGACGACATTTGCGGAAACTCACGATTTCAACAGCGTTCATAGGGAAAACCCCTATGTACCCTCAAAACCAAGGCCCGCGGAATCTTTGGGGTAGGCAGGCTGCTTTGTAGCTCTTTTTTACTTTTTCAGCAGCCTGTTAGAGGCTAGGTTTCCGGACCATGGGGCCAAGTGAAAAATGAGCATCGCATTTCAGCTTTCCTCCCACCCCAATAAAAAAAGCCGGGCCCCCAAAGGGGTCCGGCTCTGGACTCCATGGAACCAGGCCGCCCCCTCATGGGAGGCAGTCTGGACGGTAGGAGTCCCATCGGCAAGGATGGCGGTTACGTCATCGTTTAGGGTTTTTCCTCCAGTCGTGTCCCTTAAAGGCCCAATAAACCCGTTATGAGACAGTCGGCCGTAGCCGTCAAGGACGAAGCCAGGCTGGAGCAGCTCAAGACCGCGCTGTTCTGAAGCGTCGACCCGACGAGGTTGGTCAAACTGTCGCTCACCTGGGTGACGTAGGTCATGGTGCAGGTGCAGGGGCCCACCGAGTTGTAAACCCAGGTCAGGGTCTGCCCGGAGGCGCTGAAGGTGCCGCCCGCGATGGTCGTGGCCGTTCCCTGCACGTAGCTCAACCCCGTGGGCAGGACATCCTGGATGGTCACGTTGTTGGCCGAACAGCTGCATCCCGTGACCCCCAGGTTGAGGGTGTAGGTGACCGCCGCGCCTAGGGCCGCGGAAACCGGAGCGCAGGACTGGCTCAGGCTGATGGTCGGGATGGGGATGGGCGTATTGGTGGGCGGAGGCGGTGCCGGTGTAAAGCTGTTAGTGGGAGTCGAGGTGAAGGTGGGCGTGTTGGTCGGCGGGACCGGCGTGTAAGTGTTCGTAAACGTGTAGGTATAGGTGGCCGTGGGCGGCACCGGAGTGAAGGTGTAAGTGGCCGTCGGAGGCACCGGAGTGAAGGTATTGGTGGGCGTGGGTGGCACCGGCGTAAAGGTGGGCGTGGGCGTCGGAATGACGACCGTCGGCACCAGCGTCGGCGTGGCGGCGGTCACCAGCAGGTTGGCCGTTGAGGAAACGGCCGCGGACAGGAGGGAACAAGTCATGACCTCGGTGTTCGCCAGGGTCGATCCCACCAGGCTGGCCGAATTACCCACTTGGGCCACGTAGTTCATGACGCAGGTGCAGGGTCCCACCGCGGCATAAACCCAGGTCAAGGTCGATCCCACGCAGGTGAAGGTTCCGCCGGCCAGGGTGCTGGCCGTTCCCTGGACGTAGCTTAAGCCCGCGGGCAGCACGTCCGTGATCTGGCAGGCGGTGGCCGTGCCGCCGGAAATGTTCAACGCAATGCTATAGGTGACCGAGGCTCCCGGGGGTGCCGAGGTGGGAGAACAGGTTTGGGAACAACTACACGTCGGCCCGCCTACGGACGAGGATTTTTCCGCCGAAGCCTGGGTCTGGGGGGCGTTGACCGGGTTGTTGGCCTGCTGGCAACCCGCCACCCATAAAAGGGCCAAGGCGACAGCGCTCCACCGAACGGCTTGGAATGGACTTTTCATCATGTCGATCTCCTTTTCTCTTTTTCTCTTTACTTTAAGCTCCGTCCCTTGGCCGCCAAGGCGCCCATGGGACGAAGGATGAATAATTTGGGCCGTTTAAAAACACAAAACCAAAAATCCCCAAAACTTCTCTCTCCCAACCGTCCTTTGCCCTTTCGTAACCGTTGAAAGAGCGGGCGGAATATTTTTGGAGATCCTTACGGTTACTCAAGCAACTCGGGTGCCAAATGAGGCGGCCGGAAAAAAGGCGTTTTTGGGGGAAAAGCCGGAAGAAGCGGTGGGGAGTTCGGGCGTCAACGCCCATGCGCCGGCGCCCGAAAGCGAGGGCAAAATCCGGAAAATGGTTTCAGGGCAGGGATGACTCGCCGGAGGTTGGAAGCCTGGTAGAGACTCAGTTTGGATAATTCCCCTTTTGAAAGAGGGGAAAAGGGAAGATGTTCCGCCAAAATGAGTCACTACCGGAAGCCCGTATTTCTTGGTCTTGAGGCGCAGCGTTTTGGAATCCGATTGGAGGCCTTGGCCGCGCCCGGCTTTTGTGGCCTTTTAAGAAAATTCGCCTCCCCTTGGCTCCAAATGAACCTCCCGCAGCACCTTGCCCGCCGGCGGGGGAAAGGCTAAAGTGTCGTCGGAAAATGGGGTTTGAGCCGCCGTTCCCTCTTCCATCCATCCTTGCCAGCGAGGTGAAAGCTATGAAGCCGGTCGCTATCCATAAATATTACGAGGATGTTTGGACGGACGGATGGATCACCCACTGCGAGGAAAATTCCATCCCCTTCGAGGTGATCAACGGCTACCGGACGGATGTGGTGCCAAACCTCCGGAAATTCTCCGCCCTCTTTTGGAACTTCAATCCTTGGCGCTACGAGGACCTGCTTTACGCCCGGCACATCCTCAAGACCGCCGAATTCATGGGCTTGAAAGTCTTCCCCAACGAGAACACGGCTTGGCACTACGACGATAAAATCGCCCAGAAATACATCCTGGAGGCCATCGGCGCGCCCCTGGCGCCCACCTGGGTTTTTTACGACCGGAACGAGGCCCTGGGCTGGCTGGGCCGGGCCTCCTTTCCCCTCATCGGCAAGTTGCGCCGGGGCGCGGCCTCCCATAACGTTTTTCTCCTGGAATCCCGTTCCCAGGCCGAGGCCTACTGCCGGAAGATGTTCGGGCGGGGCATCGATCCCGCGCCACGGCTCTTCAGCGACATGGGAGTACGGATGAACAAGGTGAAGAAGCTGAAATCCGGCAAGGACGTGGTGAAGGCCTTCGCCAAGCTGGCGGTCAAGATCTCCAGCGCCCGGCATTTCTCGCAAGTGGAGAGGGGTTACGCGCTTTTCCAGGAATTCATGCCCGACAACCAGCACGACGTGCGCATCTTCGTCATCGGCAACAAAGCCTTCGGCTTCACCCGTAACATGCGCAAGGGGGATTTCCGGGCATCGGGCAGCGGGTCCTTCGACTACAGCCGGGACCGGATGCCCGACGAAACCGTGAGGGCGGCCTTCGAGGTCTCCCGGAAACTGGGATTCCAAGCCATGAACTACGATTTCCTCAGGGATCAAGGCGGGAAGCATAAGTTGATTGAAATGAGTTTCGGAACCTTCGCCAAGCCCACCTATGACTGCCCCGGTTATTGGGACCCGCGCTTGAAATGGCATGAGGGGCACCATTGGCCCCAGGCCGAGATCTACAAGGTCGTGGTGGAAGGCGGGAACTGAAAAGGCCTGGAACCCCTTAAGGGGTGGATTGGCTTAAGGTGACCGTGGCTTCCTGGCTGCGGGGGTACCATTCATTCGCCGAGTTCACGGGAACCACGATGAAGGAATAGGCGTCCTGGTTTCCCGGCGCCTTCATGAGCAGGTTCGTATCGGCCGTGTTGATCACCTTCAGGACCTCGTAAACCCCGTCCAAAGCGGGACTGCATAACAACAGGTAGCCGGTGGCGGCGGATTCGCCGTCCCAGGCCAGGAAGACCTCCCGGTCGGGTTGGGCCACCGCGCTCAGGCGCCGGCCGGGGGGCTTCCCCAGTTGGGCCAGTTCCCCGCCGGTGGGATACCAAACGCAGGTCCCGATGGTCCTTTCCTTCTGTTCCCTGACCACGGACGTCACGATCCACTGGCAGCCCAGGTTCTCCGGGGCGTTGACCAGCCAGACCCGGTTCGATTGGGAGGGCTCGCGGGTCATCTTGACCGCCTGGCCCCCCGGCGGCTTGCGGTAAAGGTTGTAGCCCAAAATTCCCCTCTCCCGGGGAACGACCCAGGAAAGCTCGATGCCCACCGAATCCACTTTCGCGGTCAACCCGTTGAAGACCGACTGCGGCGGGCGGCCCCCCCCCTCCTGCCGGGCCAGGTCGAGGGCCTCTTTCTCATCCGGCGTGGTGAAGTGGCTCTCGGGGGAAGGATAGCTCCGGCTTCCGCCGTCCCCCAAGGAAATCACCGCGACGCTGTAAGCCGTTCCAGGGGAGTAATTTTTGAGGTCATAAACGTTCCCCTTAACGGGTTGGGACGCCGTCCAATTCCCGCCATTAAGCGGCCGGGTCATGACCTCGTAGGTCCGGACCGGGCCCGAAGCCTTGTCCCATTGGATTTCCATCGTTTGAAAATCCTTTTGGCGGACCGTCACGTTTTGGGGGGCGTTGAGCTCGCTGCCCGGGATCCAGGGCCCGTCCCAACGGAAGATGCCCGAGAGCCGGTTGACGGTCCCGAGATTGTTGTAGGGTTCGAAGGCGTAATCCAGTTGGAAGAAGGAGTATCGGACCCCCGCTCCGGCCGAAAAGCCCTCGGTTTGGGAATCGGCCAGGTAACCCGCCCTCAAGGCGAAGGTTTTCTGGTACCAGTATTCCGCCCCCACGCTGAATCGTTGGGTGGCGTCCGTCACCTCGTCGGAAGCGTCGGCCGCCAAGGTCAGGCGGTAGGAGGGATTTTCCAGGGCGGTAAAGGCGATTCCCCCGTTCACCACCATCGGGAGCGGCTCCAGGCTGGAAAATTGGACGCCCGGGCCCAGGTTGAGGATGCTTCCGGCTAGGGTCAGCCGGGGGGTCACCCGGTAGAGCGCCCCGAAATCGAACCCGAAGCCGGTTCCCTCCACCGTGGAGAGTTTCTCATCGATATATTCCACCCCCGCGCCCAATTGGAGGCTGTTGAAGGACATCCCCCAGTCCGCGATGAGGGCCGTGTCTTGGGCCGAAACGGAGGGCGTGGAAGCCGAATTCGTGCTGTTGAACGGGGCCGTTCCCAGGCCCAGGTAGCCCAGCCCCAGGACGCCGCTGGCGCCCAGCGGGACTGCCGCGCCCACGAAATCGTAACCGATGCCAGCCAGGAAATCCTCGTGCCCATACCCGATTTCCGGCAGCAGGATGTTCCCCAAACCCGCCGGGTTGAAGGAGAGGGTGTCGATGTCGTCGGCCACGGCGCTGAAAGCCTGCCCCATGCCGTCGGGCCGGGCGCCCGGGGTCATGAGCAGGAAATCGGCGCCCGATGTCAGGGCGGCCGCATGGGCTTGGGCGGCCGACATTAAAAAGGCGGCTCCCAAGATGAATTTTAAGCTTTTAGTTCCAAATTTTAAATTATGGCCTGCTTTTCGCACCGAGAAAATTCTCAACCATTCAAAATTCAAGAATTCAAAATTTGTTTTCCTCATTGCTTCAACACCACCACTTTTCGGATCACCGTCGTGCCGTTGGCTTGCCGCACAGCCACCAGGTAAAGGCCGCTGGAGGATGGCGATCCATCGCCGTCCTTGCCGTCCCACGTGGCACTGGAGGCGCCCGGCGCGACGGTCAGGTGCCGGATCAGGGCACCGGTGGCGGTATGCACGGTGATGGCCAGGGGGTCTCCGCCGCCGCCGTTGTACAGCACCGTCAGGGGCGCGTCGCTGAGGTCATGGAACACGTTGGCGCTCAAGTAGACCGCGCCCGGGGCCGTCGCCGGGGTCGGGGTGGCGGTAGCGCGGGACACCTGGGCCAGGGACCACCAGGAGAAATGGGAGGTCGCCACCGTCACCGCGCTGTTTGAAATGCCAACAACGGTTGCCTGGCTCCAGCCGGAACCGCTGTTGGTCAAGACCGTGATGTTCGACGTGTCGCCTGAGGTGTTGGGAAAGATCAGGGTGACGCTCGCGTCGGGTTGGACAGTGGTCCCCGAGGAGTCGGAAGCGCTGATGAAATAGACCGATCCAATGGAAACGGGCTCAAACCCTGATGGTAGGGAAGGCGCGGCGCTTGAGCCGTATTCGGTGACGGTGATGGTGACGGGGTTGACGCTAAACGCGCTCGCGGGCAGCGAGAGGACGATGTCATTGGAGCCCAGGGGGGTGAAGGTATTCGCGTTGCCGTTATAGACTACGGGTTCGCTCCCGATAGGCGTATCGGTGGACGTGGCCGTCGGCGTGAAAGTGGGGGTCAGCGTTGGAGTGTCCGTAATGGTTGAAGTGGCCGTCAGGGTGGCGGTGCTGGTAGGCGTGAAAGAGGCGCTAAGGGTGGGGGTCTGGGAGGCCGTCGCCGTCGGGGTCGGAGTGACCGTGCTGGTGGCTGTTAAGGTCGCCGTGTTGGTGGCGGTGCCCGTGGCCGTGGCGGTCGGGGTCAAGGTGGGGGTTTGAGTCGTCGTGGAAGTGGCCGAATTGGTGGCCGTGAGGGTGGCCGTGGAGGTGGCGGTGCTGGTATCGGTACCGGTTAGGCTGTTGGTGGAAGTCGCCGTGACCGTGCTCGTTACCGTATTGGTGGCAGTGTTCGTGGCCGTATTAGTAGCCGTGTTCGTCCTCGTATTGGTGGGTGTATCCGTGACCGTGTTAGTAACCGTGTTGGTCGTCGTGCCAGTGGTTGTGTCCGTGGCGGTATTAGTAGCTGTATTCGTCGCCGTGTTGGTGGGTGTGTTTGTGGCCGTGTTAGTGGGCGTACCCGTGGGAGTGGCGGTGAACACCAGGGTATTCGTCGGCGTCCCGGTGGCTGTGTCCGTTGCCGTCCAGGTATTGGTCGGCGTGTTCGTCAAGGTATTAGTGGCCGTGCTGGTGGCGGTGTTGGTCGCGGTCCAAGTATTGGTGGGCGTATCCGTGGGAGTGGCGGTGAACACCAGGGTGTTGGTCGGCGTCCCCGTGGCCGTGTCCGTTGCCGTCCAGGTGTTGGTAGGTGTATTCGTGGCCGTGTTGGTGGCGGTACCCGTTGCCGTCCAGCTATTCGTCGGCGTAGCCGTCGCGGTATTCGTAGCCGTGCTCGTCGCGGTCCAAGTATTGGTGGGCGTGCCTGTGGCCGTGTTGGTGGCGGTGCCCGTTGCCGTCCAGGTGTTGGTCGGCGTGGCCGTCGCGGTATTCGTAGCCGTGCTCGTCGCGGTCCAGGTGTTGGTGGGCGTGCCTGTGGGAGTGGCGGTGAACACCAGGGTATTGGTCGGCGTCCCGGTGGCCGTGCCCGTCGCGGTCCAAGTATTGGTGGGCGTGCTTGTGGCCGTGTTGGTGGCGGTGCCCGTTGCCGTCCAGCTATTCGTCGGCGTGG
>JASHNQ010000034.1 GCA_030041545.1 candidate division FCPU426 bacterium
ACTCCAACATAGAGGATTTCGTGGCCAAGGCGGACAAGGCGAAGCCGGTCGTCGTTTATTGCTACCACGGCAACACCAGCCAGGGCGCGGCGGCTTACCTGATCGACCAGGGATTCCAGGAAGTCCACAGCGTCATCGGCGGGTTCGAGGAATGGCGGCAGACGGAGAAGATAGAGTCCTAAAAACACTTGTCAAATTTTAAACCATTGGTAAACTAATGTATACCTTATTGACTTCAATTTTACGAGGATTGGAATGATAGGTGCTGCCCAACCCAGGGTAACCGTAGCTAATGAACTTCTCGATAAAATCTATTCCCTCGACGGCATTCTCCATTCCCAATTTAAATCCCGCCTCGTCATTGAACCGGCTTTAAGCCGGACCGTGGTCAGTTTTCAAGCCAGCAAACAACAACCCGCTTATCGATGGTACAAATTCAAGGAAGCCTATTCACCATGGCTGGTGGATTATCTCTTATCACGGTACAACATCAAATCCGGAAAAATCCTTGACCCTTTCGCGGGAAGCGGAACGACTCTTTTCGCCGCCAGTCGCTTGGGTTTTGAAACACATGGGATTGAATTATTGCCCATAGGGCAAGCCGTCATTCAAGCAAGAATGGTTGTGGAAAAAAAATTAGCCCCAAGAGAAATCCAAAGAATCGCGGAGTGGAAGAATAAGGCGCCTTGGAAAAAAGCGAATAGAACCAATTTGCTGGAGCTCAAAATAACGAGAAAGGCCTATCCGCCGAAGACAAAAGAAAGCATTGAAAAGTATCTAAAAGCTTGCGGCCAAGAACCCAAGGATGCTGAAACGATCCTTCGGTTTTTACTCATGTGTGTTTTGGAATCCGTGAGTTATACCCGTAAGGATGGACAGTATCTTCGCTGGGACCATCGCTCTGAAAGAATGGCCGGGAAAAAGCCTTTTCATAAAGGCCCCATACTTGATTTTGACCAAGCCATTACTTTAAAGCTCGATCAGTTTTTAAATGATATAGGTGAAACCGCTAACCCACCTGATCTTTTGGATTTAAGCCGAAAGAAAAATTCCAAGGTCCCCATCAAACTGTTGGACGGTTCTTGCTTGGAAATCATGCAAAAACTTAAGGCATCTCACTACGATGCCATCATTACCTCACCGCCTTACTGTAACCGTTATGACTATACCCGTACTTATGCGCTTGAGCTTGCCCTTTTGGGCGTGGATGAAAAGACGTTATTAAATTTAAGGCAACAGATGTTGAGTTGCACGGTGGAAAACCGTTCCAAGAATCTTTTAGAGATCAATCCAGCATGGATTAAAGCCATCGAAGCTTCCGAGGGCCAAAAATTATTGCAAAATATTTTGGATTTCCTTGAAAACCAAAAGGAAGAGGGATTGTTGAACAATAATGGGATTCCCCGAATGATCAGGGGTTATTTTTATGAAATGGCTTGTGTGATTTCTGAAAGCGCCAGGGTTTTAAGACCCGGCGGGATGATGTTTATGGTGAATGACAACGTCCGCTACGCGGGAGTTGAAATTTCAGTGGATTTAATACTTTCCAGCATCGCTGAAAAGTTGGGCTTTCAAACGCGTCAGATATTGGTGCTTCCACAGGTCAAGGGAAACAGCAGTCAGCAAATGGGCTTTCACGGCCGTACGCCACTACGTAAATGTGTTTATGTTTGGGAAAAGAAATAATGGCCCGATTGTCCGGCTATTCATCCCATCTTTCGGGTTATAAAGACCTCGTTACTTCTTACGCTGAAACAAGGGCTGGCTTCATCAGCCTCGCCCTTGAGCGAAACCGCCGCGCGACACCTTTCATTGAGCAGGCTAAGTCCCTCAAAGCCTCCGCTTCCCAGGCTAAAAAACCCAAAGACCTCCTCAAAATCAAAAATATCCAAGAAGCCCTGCTTACCGCCGCCGGTATTTCAGATAAAGCGGCTTCCCATATGGAAGAGGCCGACAAGAAAGAAGCCATTGAAGGTTTGATTGAAAAATTCTTGGAACCGGCCGGAGATTCCTTCGTGGAAGAATTGGTTTATAGGTTTCTTTTGACAAGGGGAGACACTTTAGGCGGTTCCATGAGGAATATCGGCGGCGAATTAGCCCGCCGCAAGCTTGCCCGCGCCCTAATCTCCGAACTTGCTTTAACTAAGACTCCGTTTCATTGGCTTCATACTGAAAGCCGCAAATGGATTCCGGGAAAAAGCGAGGAACCCGATATCGAATTAGGGCTCAAAGGGATTTCGTGGATGGTTAAAAAGCAACCCAGAACCTTAATTTTTAACAACAAGGTCCCCTTCATCAAGAAAAGCGTCGACATTGTTTTATTAAACTGTGAGCGCGATGCAGTTGACAAAGCTTTTGGGGTTGCGGGCAGTTACTTGGCTCTTGGGGAATTGAAAGGCGGGATTGATCCGGCGGGCGCCGATGAACATTGGAAAACAGGGGATACGGCACTCAATCGTATCCGGTCCAAGTTCAGCGAAAAACGGTTGAACCCCAAAATTTTCTTTGTTGGCGCTGCGATTGAGGAGGCGATGTCCAAGGAGATTTGGCGGCAACTTGATGAAGGGTTTCTCCAAAATGCCTCAAATCTAACGAATTCAAAACAGGTTTCGTCACTTTGTAAATGGTTGTGTGAACTTTAGGCGAGGGAAAAATGGGCGTTTGGGATAAAACCTACCAATACTGGCTGATGAAGGCCGAGCCGGACGTGTATCCCGTCGAGCAGTGGAAGAAGGATAAGGCCACCTTCTGGGACGGGGTGCGCAACTACACGGCCCGCAACTTCATGCGCGACAAGATGAAAAAGGGCCAGGGCATGTTTTTCTACTACTCCGGCGGCAAGCCCAGCGGCATCGCGGGCGTGGGGGAAATCGCGAGGGAAGGCTATCCTGACCACACGGCCTTCGACCCCAAGGACGTGCACTTCGACGAAAAAAGTGACCCCGCCAAGCCCACCTGGTACATGGTGGACGTGAAATTCGTGAAGGCCTGCAAGCAGGTCATCCCCCTGGATTTCCTTAAAAAAGTACCGGGGCTCAAGAACATGGCCCTTTTCAAGTATTCCCGCCTTTCAGTGCAGCCCGTGACCGATGAAGAGTGGAAGATCATCAACCGTTTAATCGATTCCCAATAAAGACAGGCGTCAGGTCTCAGTCGTCAGCTGTCCGTTAAGGCATAAAGACAACATCATTGCCCTTTGTTAAAATGATAGCCACCATGTCCAAAAGAGTCGGCTGGTTTGGCGCTTCGACGTTGTGTCTCATCAGTGCCTGCGCCGCCCTGGCCGACCCGCCGCCGTTCCTGAAGCCCCAACAAGACGTACCCCTTCCCGGCAACACCTCCCGCTTCGATTACCAAACCCTTGACCCGCAGGCCGGCCTCCTTTACATCGCGCACATGGGCGCGGGCCAGATCCTACTTTTCAACACCCAAAAGGGCGCCGTGCAAGGCACCCTTTCGGGCTTCCCGGGAGTGACCGGCCTGCTCGTCATACCCGAACTTCACCGGCTTTTCGCCAGCGTGACCAGCCGCCACGAGGTGGACGTGGTGGACACGCAGACCCTGAAAACGCTGGCCCGAATCCCCGCGGGGAATTTCCCTTGCGGCATGACCTACGTGCCGGGCCTGCGCCAGGTTTACGTCTCCGACGAAAGGGGCGGGGAGGAAGTGGTGATCGACGCGGTCCAGGACAAGCGGCTGGCCTTCGTCAAGATGGGCGGCGAGGCGGGGGACAGCTGCTACGATCCGGGCAGCGGCCGCGTTTTCGCCGGCGTGCAATCCCAGAACGAGCTGGTGGCCCTCAATCCCCAGACCCGCAGGATCCTGCTGCGCTACTCGCTGCAATCCGGCAAACATCCCAACGGCCTCTGCCTGGACCCCAATTCCCGCCTGGCCTTCGTGGCCTGCGACGGGGATGCCAAACTGGTGGTGGTGGACCTGGATCATTTCCAGGAGGTGGGCGTTTCAGACGTGGGCAAGGGGCCGGACACCATGGCTTTCGACCCCCAGCTGGGCTATCTCTACGTGGCCTCGGAATCGGGAACGGCCTCGGTCTTCCGGGTGCGGGACCGCCAGGTGGAAAAAGTCGGGGATTTTTTCGTGGGCGCCAACGCCCACTCGGTGGCCCTGGACCCGGCCACGCACCTTCTTTATTTCCCCCTTCGCCAGGGGGACGGAGGGCCGGTGCTGCGCATCCTGAAACCCGCGAATTGATCCAAAGGCTTTAAGAAAACTCATATTGAACCACCAAGGCACCAAGGGCACCAAGCACCTCAAAAGGAAAGTACCAAGGAATTAAAACCAAATTTTCTTAAGCCTTTCTTTGTGCCCTTGGTGCCTTGGTGGTTAGAACAGATTTATCTTAAAGAATCCTAAGGCTGGCCCGCGTAGGAAAGCTTGAAGGCCAGGTCGGTGGTGACGGGAGGCAGGGAAACCTCGGCCGCGCCTTGGGCCACTTTCACGCTCACCGAGCCCGTCGCAACCCCCTTGTCCGTGTCCCACCATTCCAGGTTCCAGTCCCCGTCCCGGTTGAGATCCGAAAGCGCCATCTTCCCACCTTCGACCTTGGGGTTTGAGGCGCTGGCGAAAGTGAAGGCCCGCGACTGCACCCGTCCCAGCACCCGGTCCCGGCCGTTCAAGGCCTTACACCGCAGGGCCCCCACGAACCGCGCCAGCGTGTAGGAAGCCACCTGCACCCAGTCCGTGCCGGTGGAATCCACGAAGAGGTCATGGGCACCGGCGGGCACCTGGATCCCGTAAGCGCCGCCCGCGGTCACGGGCAGGTTGTCCACTTCGGTGGGTTTCCCATCCAAGGTGATGGTCAGCTTGGGGCTTCCCCAGGAGGAGACGGTGTTCAAGGCCACCTTGAACTTGGACGCCTGGGAGAGCGTCACATGGAAGGTGGGCGGGTTGCGGAACTGGGCCTTTTGCGTGCTGTAGAGGTAACCCGTGAGGTTGGACTCGGGGGGGTTTACGCCCCCATCATCGGTGAGGGTAAACAGGTTTTTCGGGGCCTTCACGCCCCAGCCGTTGTTGCCGGGGGAAAACACCAGGTCCGCCGAGGAGGGGGTCGTCACCTGGAAGGCCACGGGCTGGTAGCCCCGGGCGTCCAGGTCCTCGCCCTTGAGGAACCGCGCGATGCCCGTCCAGCGCCAATAAAGGTTGTTGGGGCCCACGTAATTGTCCCACCACCAGGGGAAGCCGCCCCCGGCCGCCTTGGCCGTGAGGGACCCCCAGTTGGTATTGTGGATGAAAATGCCCGTGGGGTCGCGCTGGCTCTCGGAGCCACCAGCGGCGCCGATGCCCATTTCGCCCACCACGAAGGGCTTGCCCGGGTTCTTGGCGCGCATCCCCCCGGCGATCCCGTCCACCACCTGGGCCATGTCCATCCCGCCGTAGTTGTGCTCCTGGGTGAACTGCATGCCCGCGTTCCAAACGTCGACGGGCCACTTGAGCGCGTCGGCGTAGCTGGTGGTCACCAGGTGGCGGTAGGGATCGTTGGCCCTCAGCCAGTCGCCCATCTTTTGGTGGAAGGTGACGGACTCGGCCAGGTGATCGGCGTAATGGTCGGTCCATTCCATCTCATTGAAGATCTCCCAGGATTCCAGGGCCGTGGAATAAGCGTAACGCGCGACCAGGTAGCGCCAGTTGCGCTGGAGAAGGGCGATCGCCTTGGGGTCGGTCCAGACCTCCTCGGGCTTGTCCAGGAAACCGCCCTTGGGATTGGCCGCCCGGTTGTAGGGGTTCTTGTCCCAGTTGGGGTTGGTGGTGGAGGAAAACTTGCCGTGGTTAATGAGGCATAGCAGCGCGTAGACCTTGTTTTGCGCGCAAAGGCCGAGGATATAGTCCAGCTCCCAGGCTTCCTTCATGCGGCTGATGTAGTCGCCCGGAAGCTTGGTGTCGGGACCGTAGGAATAGGCCCATTCGATCTCGGTCCACCAGGGCGCCTGCCACAGGCGGATATAGTTGCCGCCAGCCGCGGCGAGGGCCGGCAGCCACTGGTCGTAGTCGAAGGTCCTTCCGGCCCCGCCCCAGGCCATGTTCTCGCCCAGGGGGAAATAGGGCTCGCCGTTATCGAAGGCGAAATAATCCGGGTCCTTGGGGGAGACCCTTACGAAGCCTGGGTTGGAGGAGGGGATGACGGTGAAGCTGCGCGGGGCCAATCCCGTCTTCCCCACTCCGTCCACGGCTTCCAGGCGGTAGGTCCAAGTTCCGGCCTCGTTGGGGGCGAAACGCACCTTCCACACCGGCGGCCCCAGCGGCGTCAAGGTTTCCGAATTGCCGCCGCCCGTGCGCTGGTAATCCTGGAAGTAAAACCCCTTGACGGTCACGGAGGCGCCTGAAGGGGAAGTGAAGACCGCGGTCACGTCGATCTCTCCCGGGTCAAAGGGGTTGTCGTAGTCCCGGCCCAGGTTGAAGGTGGCCTCGAATTTTTCGTATTTCCCCACCGGACCGTTGTCCGTGACGTCAGTAATGCGGGCGGCATGGACGGGAAGGGACGGCACCAGCAAAAAAAGGCCGGCTAGGGCAGTGGCGGCGAGGCGCATGGGGGCTCCTTGGGTTTTAAAAGTGGGACCGATTTTAGCCTGTTTTAGGGGCTTCCGGGCAAGTAACTCTGGGAAGAATGGCGGGTTAAGGTCCATTCCTTGGGATTGGCCCCGAAGGTTTCCCAGGCGCGTCCAAAGGACGTGGAAACCCCGGCCCCGATCTTCGTCCTTTCCTGCGAGCGCTCCGGCTCGACCCTGCTCCAATTCATCCTGGACACCCACCCGGATCTCTCTGCCCCCGGGGAACTGGCCTTGGGCGTCCTGATCGGGAACCTGCGCACGACGGTGAGCCGTTCCTTCGGGACGAAAATCGCGGGAGCCCCCGGGGCGCGGGAGGAGGCGGAGCGGCGGGAAGTGAGGGACCTGGTGGCCGGCCTTTTGGGACGCTTCACCCAGGGCCAGGGCAAGAAGGCCTGGTGCGACAAGACCCCCTCCAACCTGCGGTACCTGCCCCAGCTGGAATGGGCCTTCCCCGAGGCCCGCTACGTCTGCCTGCACCGCAACGCCCTGGACGTGGTTCATTCCTGCCTGGAGCTTCCCGAAAGGGAATTCCTCTGGTGGTCCCTGTCCTACGTGGTCAAGCACCACCGGAACCTGCCCGCGGCCTTCCTGGATAATTGGGCGGACAGGACCCAGGAGATGCTGGCCCTGGAGTCGCGCCACCCCCGAACCTGCCGGATCCGCTATGAGGACCTTGTGGCGGATCCCGTGGCGGCCCTCACCCCGGTTTTCCGGTTCTTAGGGCTTGAATGGGACCCTTCGATGCTGGAGCGGGTTTTCACCATCCCCCGGGACCCCACCATGGGAGGGGATTACAAGATTTTCACGACCCACCGCATCGAGAAGGACCGCGTGGGCAAGGGCTCGGCCCGGGAAGCCGACCTGCTGTCGCGGGTGCCGGCGGACTTGAGGGATCGCCAAAGGGAACTTCACCGCCGGCTGGGTTATGAAACGAAGGTTGGGACCGAAGCTTTGGGTTGAGAGCGGCTTGTCCGGCTTTGCTAAAAAAAGCTTCCTTCATTCCGTTCCCGAGCCGAGAATATTCTTTGAAGTTCGCCGGACATTGGGGCATGATGGCCGGCGTTGACCACTCCCAGCCGGCGAGGCCACCATGAAAGCCATTTTGTACGACATCCTTCTCATCGTTTTCGGGATGATCTTGATCCTATTCCGGAATTTTTACGCCCAGCTCGGCCAGAAGAGCGCCAAGATCGAAATCGGCAAGGACAACAAGGTCGGGAACCAGGTATATAAATGGAACGCCATTATCGTAGGCGCGGGTTTCGTGCTGTTGGGGGCTTACTTGCTTTACCAGAACTTGATGAAGATCGGGCAGTAACGGCATTTCAAACGGCTTTTTTTCCGCAACCCTTAGAGCCGGTAACAAAATTAATCCAAACCCTCGCCCCTTGCGGGAGAGGGTAGGGTGAGGGGTGTTTTCGCCAAGTAAAATCCACCCTCACCCCGGCCCTCTCCCCTCGAGGGAGAGGGGGATAGGCTTTAAAAACGAATTTTGTTACCGGCTCTTAATTCCTCCCCGTCAGGCCTTTTTCTTCTTCCCGGAGCCGCGCCCTTTCTTCGGGCCTGCCTTGGCGTTTTGATACCGCTTGCGGATGTAATCCTCCACGGCCGAGCCCGTCTTGAGAGGCGGCACCATGCCGTCGTGGTGCTCCACCCCCTTGGTTTCGTTGCGGCCGGGAATCCGGGAGGCGAGGTCCGCCTGGACGTTTTGAAGGTGGGTCGGCTTATCGGGGAGGGAGGCGGCCTTGGGGTTGACCGGCGGCTTCACCCCGGCCAGGGGATTGTCGGCGCGGGGGGAAGAAAGGGTAAAGATCCCGCCTATGTCCGTGGCCGCCGCGTCCCTTTGGGTCAAGGAGGGGAGACCGAAGCGCATTTCCACGGTCTTCAAAAGGGAAGTGTGGTCAAAGGGCGTTATCTCCTCATCCGGCCCCTGCGGCACGCGGTAAACCGTGCCCGCGGGGATCCAGGGTGAAACCAAAATCGTGGGCACCCGAAGCCCCAGGCGGTCAAAGCCGAAATTAAACTCACCCACCGAGTCATCCGGCGCGACCGTCGGCGGAGGCGCCACGTGGTCGTAGCATCCCCCGTGCTCGTCGTAGGTGACGACCAGCAGGGTTTCATCCCATACCTTGGACCCGAAGAGGGTGTTGTAGACTTGGCTGATGAATTGTTCGCCTAAGGCCACGTCATAGTTGGGGTGCTGGCTGTTGCCTTGGCTGTCCCAGGAAGGCTCCAGGAACACGAAGTTGGCCAGGGTGCCGGCCTTGACCGCGGCCTGGAAATCGCTGAAGAGGCCGAAGTTGCCTTCCGGGGCGTTGGAGATATCCGCCACCGAACCGCGGGTCAAGGGGGGCGAGGTGTAGCCGTAAACCGCCCAGGTGAGCCCCTGGGCTTGAAGCAGGCTGAAGATGCTCTTGGCCGTGAACACGCGGGTCTTGTCGTCCAGGTGGCCCTGGGAGGTGGCCATGAGGGCGAAGGCCCGGTTGGGCAGGGTCTCGGTGGGCGCCGAGCAAAACCAGTGGTCGCAAACCGCGTAGCCTTTGGCCAGGCCCGAGAGCACGGGGAGGAGTTCCGGCGTGAAGCAGCCCATGATGTCCGTTTCCTGGGTGCCGGGGAGGATGGTGAAGCCCTTCTGGCTTTTTTCCCATTGGAGGGTGGCGGCGAAGTTTTGGATGAAGCAGCTGTTGTCGGCCGCGGCCCCCTGCGCCGGGTTGGTGGTCCCGAAAAGCTGGGCATTGGTGTTGTGGAAGCCCTCGCCCGGGTCGGCCTTGGGGTAAAAGTAGCGGTTGGGGTCCTGGGCGCCGATGGGGAAGACCTGGAAGGGCTTGCCTTGGCTGTCGGGATTGCTTTCGTTGCCGGTGAGCCCCTCGAAGGGCTGGCCTGAGGGGGACTGGCCGTCAGGGTAGAGGAAGCCCAGCATGTGGTCGAAGGAGCGGTTTTCCAGCATCAGCACTACGAAGTGGTTGATGCGGGAAAGGCCGTCGGCCGGGGCCCCGGCCTTTGGTTTACGGGCCACCTCAAGCTTCCTTGAGGGCCTGCATTTGGGCTTCCAGCTGGTCCAGGGTCAGGCCGCCGGGCGTGGTGTTCTTGGCCTCGATCCAATCGGTGTCGGCCAAGGCGTAGACCTCATCCACGAATTGGGAGAAGAAGGCCCAGGTCATGGTGTAGTACTGGCCCCAGGAAATCACCTTAGCCCCGCTGGCGTCGTAGCCCGCCAGCACCACCGCGTGTCCGCCCACGGTGCTGTTGTCCCCCGAGGGGTCGACGTCCCAGACCGCGGGAGGCTGGGCTCCCGGCGGCATGAGGAAGGCCGGCACGTTGAAACCGATATAGGCCACGCCGCAATCGTAAATGGTGCTCTTGACGTCGTCCAGGTTCCGGGGATCCACCTCCACGAAGGCCGCCAGCTTGTTGCGGGCCTGGCCCTTGGGGCCCGTGGGCGCCCCCGAATTCACCCAATAGGTCAGCACGTGCTGCTCGTTCCCGCCCGGCCCTTCCCCGCCCTTGCGCGGGTTGTAGCCGCAGGCCAAGACGTAAAGCCTCTCCACGTCATTGTCGGGCTCGGTGTCCATGGAGGATTCCGCGTTGAAGCTCCAGACCTGGAGGGCGTGGTAAACCGCGGCGCAGGTGCAGTCGCCCAGGGTGTCGTTGAGCATCATGCCCAGGTTGGCTGGCATCTTTTGGGTCCAATCGCAGCCGGCCGGGGGCGGGGGCAGGGTCTGCCCGGCGATGAGCGCGCTCAAGTGGGGAACGCGGGGGTCATAGGTGCGGTGGAGGCGGCCGAACTTGAAAGCCTTGGCCGGGTGCTTGGACAGAGTGGCTTGGGTCATGGGATTTCTCCTTTGCCGGTAGTTTTTTGGGTGAGGGAAAAACTATAGGCCAGGCACGGCGCAATCCCGGATAATTCTTTGTTAAATATTTTTGCCTAATTACTGGCCGGGCAATTCGCCGGTCCACCAATTTCTCCCCTTGTCCCAAAGAAGACCTTCCCCTTTCACCAACCAGGCGAAACCAAAGGTCGTGATGGCGATGAACTCAATCAGAAGGAGAGGCTTTAGGGGCGCTAAAAGATTGTCCAGCCGCGTCTCCCATAAGGCGTTGACAAGGAGGCCCAACAAGCAAAGGATGAGCACCCCGCCGCAGGCCTTATAAATAACATTGCGCCATCTTTTTTCGCGGGTACGGTCCTCCGGCTTGTATCCGGACCGGGTGAATTGGAAAAGGCAAAGATAGGTAATGGCCAAAAAGAAGATCGCCGCGGCCCAACTATGAAGGGTGTGGTCCGGCTCGGCCTCCACGCTATTGGGATAGCCCACCTGGGTTGGAAAAAGGCCGACCCCGATGGCGGCCACGCCCGCGATAAAGCTTCCCACGTGGTCCCCCAACTCATAACCCAGGTAACAGCAAAGAAAGACCCCGATGGCGCACATGGTGCCCACGAGAACGAAACCGGCGGGTGTCACGACAAAGGCGGAGATGGAATCCTGGAAATGGCACCGGTTCACCAGCCAAAGGACCGGAACCAAAAGGAGTCCCATGAATCCTACGACTTTCCGGTAATGGAGGGTGGAAAGGAGGAGTGATTTTTCCTCGGGTTGGGATTTCCCAACCTTTGGAACGGATTTTTTTCGAGACGTATTCAGGGAAGCCATATAACCCTCCGGAAATATTTGATGCCCAAACTCGTATTTCGTTTTTCCAGGCCCGGCAACCTTTAAGGCGCTGAAAGCATTTCGTCCAATTCCTTTTGGCTGGCCACCAGGCGGGTTTTGTTGATTTTAGCCCAATCCTCGGGGGAAATGGCGATCTTGGCCGAGACGGGGTAGTACCTGGCGAAGGTATCGCGCACGGAAGAATCCGCGCTGATCCGGTTGGTGAGGGCCATCAGGTTCGCCGCGTCATAGCCCTTCAGGCCATAGGCGGCGTCGAAATCGTATTCCAGGCCCCACTGCCCGCCCCCATCCCCCTTGGCCGTTTCGAGGTTTTTCAGGTAATAGGTGGCCATGTCCAGGACCGCGCCCGAGGACTTGTCGTATTCCATCACCTGGAACCCGGGGTTGTTGAAGCGGATGGGACTCACCGCCGGGCAGATATGGGTGACGAGGAAAGGCCCGCCCTGGACGTCCTTAAGAAGCTTGAAATCGTCCATGTGGGTGTGGCCCGCGAAGATGAAATCCACCGTATCCGGGTAGTCCCGCATCAAGTCGGTGAAGGCTTCCTCCTCCCGCTTGCCCCAGAAGAATTTGCCCGGTTTTTTGCCGTCCGGCTTGGCCAAGGCCTTGAGCGTGCCGTAAACGTCCGTTTGGGGCGGGATGTGCAGGATGAGCTGCACCTTCTCGTGGTTGGCCCGCGCCGCCTCCAGACGCCCCTTGAGCCAATCCAACTCCTCCGCCCCGGCCTGGTCGTTGGGCTGGGCATGGCAGGAGTCGGGGGAATAATGGTTCGACCAGAAGATGTCGTTGATGGAAACCAGTTCCACGCCCTTCAGGGTGGGATGGGGCAGCTCGTAATAGCCCGCTTCGGCCATGGTCTTTTGGGCCCCGGGATGGCCCTTGAGCACGGCCCATTCCGCCGCCAGGGCCCCCAGGAAGGGGGTTTGGGTGGCCATCATGTAGTCGCCGCATTCGGAATCGTTGTTGCCCAGGCAGAAATAAACGGGCGTCCCGGCCAGGCGCTCCTGCACTTCCCTCGCCACGAAGACCTCGGTTTTGGTCACGAAGTCCTCGTAGGCCCGCTCCTCCTTCCCGCCCAGGGGCTCGAACAGGGCCCGGGAATCGTGCACCAGGTAATCGCCGGTCACCACCGCGAAATCATAAGGCCCCTTGTCCGCGGCGGCCTTGAGCGCCGACACGAGCAGGGGGTAATTGGTGTCCTTGCCGGGGGCCGCGAAGGCCTGGTTGGACGAGGACTCGAGGATGGATTCCCATTTTTCCACCGGCGCGGCGATCAATTGGGGCACGAGGGAAGGGTCCGCGAAGGGGTCCAGGTGGATGTCGGACAAAAGCAGGATGTCGCCGGTCCCAGCCCGGCCTTGATCCTCCCAGGGCAGGCCCTTGGCCCGGGCCTCCGGGGCCGCGCCTAAAGCCCAGAACAACATCCATAAAAGAACGGTGTTTTTAATCCTCATGTCGGTCTCCTCGCATTTGGAAGTTCGGATCGTTTTCGAGGATGATGATGGACGAGGAAGAGGGAAAATGTAAAGAAGGGGTTCATTTATTCCCAAGATTTAAGCGCGGCGTCTTTGGGCACACCCTATCTCATTTTCCTTCAACAGGTGTCCCATCCGCCTTGAAATCACTGTCATTGGAATAATTAAAACTCCAGATGCCGATGTTGTAACCCTTCCGGGTGGTCACCCTAATCCCATCCAAGGGATTGGCACCCTCCATCGCCTGCGCCGCCAAGGCGGCGGCTTTCGCGGTTTCCACGTCTTTTTGGGGACTATCAAAGATGTTCTTGGGGAGGTAACCGGTGACGGTCAAGATGGTCCTTGAAGCGTCCGGCGCCTGCGCCGCCGGGGCGGCGTTTTTTTCGGCCCCATCCGAATTGGTTTTTGGGAGACTGACGGTTACGGTTGTGCTGGAATTGCCCGATCTTGAGTAGTAATAATGGGTGGTATTGAGGGTCACGCTGACGTTCATGAAGTCGGTTTCTTGGGACACCCGATGGCCGATAGCCAAGAGCTTGTCCATCTCGGGAAATTGAGGCATGTTGAAGAAGAAGTAGGCCCCGGCCCCTGTTAACAGTAAACAAGCCCCGCCCCAAACCCCATAGGCGACCTTCGCCCGCGTTTTCCCCTTGCCGTCCAGCTTTACCAAATCCGATGTATAGGTTCCTTTCTTGACCACCAGCGAACCCGCCACCAGGTCGTGCAGGCCCCGCTTCAACGGGTGGATCGGGACCATCAGGAAGCAACCTAAGAGGGCGCAAAAAACCAGGATGGTATAGAGGATACTCGTCCAGTCCAAGTTCAGGGTAAGCCCCAACATCTGGGCAATGGCTTGGTTATAGACAAAAAAGGCCAGGACCCCATACCTCAGGAAGGATTTAGGGAAGGACAGGTAGGAACCATCCATGGCCAGGACCTGGATGCCCAGGATTTTTTTTCCCATGCTCTGCCCCCGCCCCAGGGAGGTTTGAAGGAGGCCGGTATAGAGAAAACTGATGACCAGGCCGATCCAAGCCCCTTGCGAACCGACCTCAAAGAAGAGGTCCCCCGTGACGAGGGAAAGCAGGAAACCGACGCCTGCGAGGAAAACCGCGTCCAAAAAATCAGAAACCAGCCTTTTCCAAAAACCAATCACCATCGACCGGCTCCTTGATAGAAGGACGAAAATAAAAACCGAACCACTTTCCGCCTAATTTAACAGGTCCCCGGCCGCTTTTTTCAAGAAACAAGGGCCAGGTGGACCCTTGGGTTCTTGAAACCGTCTTGTTTTTGACCGCTTTCATGGGTTCCAAAATCCAGGAAAGTTTCCCCATTTCCTGACAGCGGTTCCCCCGCCC
>JASHNQ010000035.1 GCA_030041545.1 candidate division FCPU426 bacterium
TCCTTGAGGCCTTTTTGAGCCAAAGTCTCATGGTCCAAGTTTAGGTCAAAACCCAGGAAATCCACCGGACCGCTGGCGGCTCCGAATTTGCGAACCAGGACGGCGGTTTTTACTTCTAAGACTCCCAAAGCCGTCACCTTTTCCTTGAGCATTTGGAGGGTTTTTCCGGAATCCACCAGGTCATCCACGATTAAAACCGGCGATTTGGAAAGGCTGGCCCCATCAAGGCTGCCGGATTGCCATTCCCTGATTTCAAGAAGGTTCTTGCCGTCGGTGCCTTTGATACGGACTTCGTGGACGTTTATCTCAAGTTTCGGAGCTATCTTTTTGAGGTTTGTCAAAAGGTCCCGAGCGAAAGGCTTTGCGCCTTCCATCACGGAGATCAAGCTGAAGGATTTTGCCTGTTTCGAGCGAAGCCAAGCCGCGATTTCTCCCGCGACCCGGGCAACAGCGTCTTGGATTTGGGATGAGGTAAAAACAACGGTTTGAAGGGCGTCAGGCATTAGGAGATTTTAACATCCGTTTCCAATCCTTGCGGGACCACCGAGTGGCCGGCCCACCCTCATCCAACAGCACGTCGTCCCCATATTTTGCCATCTGTTCAAAGGCCACAGCCCATCCATGGCGCGGGCCACCCACAGGCCGCATGATCAGCAGGCCCGGCTTAGCTTCCAATTCGACCTCCTCCGCCAACTGGCATTGCTCTAGGAGGAGCGTAGGGATACGGATTCCTTTTGAATTTCCAATTCGGATGATCCGGGCCCGCATGGTTCCCTCCAGCTTTTCGCAGTAATTACGCCATAGTTACTCTAATACGTCCACCTGAGACCGTCTAGGCAGGCTTTTGGGAGCAGTCTCGTAATCCGGATATTAGGCGGTCATTGCACGCCTCAAAATTCGAGACAGGCTTGAAGTAGTTGGCCTCAGGCCAAGGACAATCTTAGTTTATGGGTGGTTTACGTTTTGGTTGGATCGTCAGCAAATAGCATATTTCGGGAGTGGGGTTGCTTGGGCCTTCGCTAAAAACTACGGCCCACAAGTCGTCATCTCGCTTGTCCCCCGAAGCCTAGGCGTAGGAGGACAATGACAGCAATTTAATTTTGGGAACTATGCACTTGGCGTCAGTTCACAGTTGATTTGACGTCTATCCCCCTCTCCCTCGAGGAGAGAGGGCCGGGGTGAGGGTGATTTCATAGGTTTCACTACACCCCTCACCCTACCCTCTCCCCCAAGGGGCGAGGGTTTTTGGAAACTGACGCCAAGTACATAGTTCCGATCAATTTTATCAGTCCGTCTTGGGAAGGTATTTCTCCGGGTCCACGGGCATGCCGTGGATGCGGACCTCATAATGAAGGTGGCTGCCCGTGGAACGGCCCGTGGAGCCCATGTAGGCGATGATCTGGCCCCGCTTCACCTCGTCCCCCACCTTGACCGCGATTCGGGCTAAATGGCCGTAGCGGGTGCTGTAGCCGTAGCCGTGCTCGATGACCACCAGGCGGCCGTAGCCCGCCTCCCAGCCCGAATAGGTGATGATGCCGTCCGCCGTGGCGCGGATGGGGGTGTTCACCTCGTTGGCGATATCCACGCCCATGTGCCGCCCCGGTTCGCCGGTCAGGGGGGAGGCCCGGGCGCCGAAGCCGGAGGTGATCCAGCCCTTCACCGGCCAGATGGAGGGCGTGGCGGCCAGGATGGAGCGCTGTTTGTCCAGGAAGGCGCTGATTTCCTTGAAGCTGGCCTCCTGCTGGGCCGCCTGCTGGTTGGTGAGCTTGAGGCTGGAACCGACCTTGTCCATCAGCTCGTCGTTCTTTTGCTGGAGCAGCTCGGAAAACCGGGCCGAGTCCTCCTCGGTGGGGCCGCCCATGCCCATATCCGCGAACTCCGAAACCACCTGCTTGCGGTTGCCCAGCTTCAAAAGCTTGCGGAATTGGGAATCCACGGCCGACATGCGCGACAACATGGCGCGGTTGGTTTCCAGTTCGCCCATGATCTCCTGCATGTTGCTTTTAAACCGTTCCTCGGTCAGCTGGGCCAGTTGGTAGTTCACGTCCTTGGACACCACCCAACCGGCCCAGGATAAAAGCCCCGCCGAAGCCAAAAGCGAGGCGTGGATGACGAAAAGGCTGGTCTTGATTTGAAAAGGCTTGCCGCCGTCATGGGGGACGACCATGAAGGTCATTTTTTTCTTGAGGTAGGAACGGAAGAAGTGGGACATGCCGGTTAACCTTTTAGCGGAAATAGTTCGATCGGACTTTGGCGGGAGGGCAGTCCCCTTTTTCGGTTGGCGCGATTAAAGTGGAAAAGCATGGTTCCTTGAAACGATAAAATGCTGTATTTAAACGTCACTTTTAAAATAAAGGGACCGCAAAATCCTGTCAATTCAATTAGGAGGAGACGGGAGGTTAAAAGGTTTACCGGGGTGGGCCAAAACCGCCTCAATCCACCCTTTCACCACTGGTTTGGATGAATTGGAAAGCCTTTTGAAAGACGGTCTGCTTATCGTAATCCATGGTCACCACATGGTCGGAGCCGTCCAGGTAGAGGAGGTGCTTTGCCTTGGACCCCAGGGATTGATGGATCAGCTCCCCATTGAAAGGGGGCACCATGGAGTCCTTGCGGCCTTGGATGACCAACGCCGGAACCATGATTTGGGGCAGTTCAGGTCTCACCACCTCCATCAATTTCTTCAAGTCGTAAAGGCTTTTGGTCATGACATAGGGGTAGGTGACATGGGGCGGGGCGGATGGGTCCAGGATGCCGCCGGTCAAACTGGTCGTCCACCATTGGAGGAACCGGAAAAAAGCGATGCCGTTGAACCGGAAGTCGGGGATACGGATGGGAGCCGCCATGGAAAGCACCCCCGCCACCGGCACCGTGGCGGCTAGGTGCAGGGCCTGGACCGCGCCCATGGACAACCCCCCCACGAAAACCTTGGAACAGCCCGCTTTCAAGCGGTCGTAAGCCTCTCGGGCGCTGTTGGCCCAATTCCGCCAGGTGGTCCTGGCCAAATCCTTGGGAGTGGTTCCGTGGCCCGCCAGCCAGGGCCCCAGGGTGGAGATGCCCCTTTCGGAAAGGTAGTTTCCCAAAGGTTCCACTTCCGAGGGGGTTCCGGTCAGGCCATGGAGAAGCAAAACGCCGGTTTCGCCTTTTTTCGCCTCAAAACCGATCTTCATAAAGGCAGCTCCCAGGTGTCAGGTCTCAGGCATCAGTAACGGCCTTAAAAACTCACCGCAACTCAAGGCTTCGAGGCTCGAACAAATCTCATTTAACCACCAAGGTCACCAAGAACAGCGACGGACGATCTTTTAGAAACCCAGGAAATCCATTGTGTTTTTGCCTTTCTTGGTGAACTTGGTGACCTTGGTGGTTCAAATTGCCGTAGTTTTTGATTTTTGTTAGAGATTCTTAAAACTCAGAACTCAAAACTTTATTTTTTGCCGGCTTCCCGTTGTTCGATTTGCTGGATATTGAAAAGGATTTCGTCGTCCGTGGGCCTGTCCACGGGACTATTCCCGAGGTACTTGTAACGGACGACCCCGTGGGGGTCGATGATGAGGGTGGTAGGACGGGCGATGTCCTTGCCGTCGTGGCCCTGGGGATGCCGGGCCCCATAGGCGTCGATGACTTGAAGGTTCGGGTCGGCCAGGAGGGGGAAAGGGAAACGCCACTGCTGGTTGAAATCCGCCGAATCCTCGATGGAATCCACGCTGACGGCGGCGATCGTGGCGTGCAGGGCCGTGAATTCGGGGTAGTCTTCCTTTAATTTGGACAATTGGCCCTGGCAGGCGCTGCACCAGGAGCCCCGATAGAGGATAAGCACTAGGTACCAGCCCGGTTTCAAGTCGCTCATCCTCACGATGTGTCCCGTGCTGTCCATCAGCGAAAAGTCATAAGCCTTATCCCCCACTTGCAGGCCGCCGGGCTTGATGGGAGGGGGCGCGGGGGCGCAGCCGGTGATAGCCGACACCGCGCCTGCCAGGGCCATGGCGGCTACCATCGATGGGAAAACTTTGGGTCTTGTCAGGGTCACGGTTCCTCGCTCGGGGTTGAGCGGCCTCAATCCCTCAATAATTTCTTAAACCATTGACATTGTCAATCAGCCATTCCAATAATACTCCCCCAAGGAGCCCGGCCTCTTCATGAAATTTTTCCGGAAAAATTTATTCCCCTTCGCGGCCTTCATGTTCGTGGCCTTCCTTTCGATCCTGGCCGCCGAAGCCTTCCACCACCACGACGACGGGGTGGAAGACCATGACGACTGTCCCCTTTGTTCCTGGCAGCTGACCACGTCCCAGGCCCCCTCGGCGCCCGCGCCGCCGGTCTTGGGTTATTTCGTCTCGGTCTTCTATATTGTTGTCGCCTTGACGCCTTTCTTTGTTCCCGCCGTTGTTTCGCCGCTCAATTCCGGCCGTTCCCCGCCTTCCATCCTCCTGTAACGAAATTTCCGATTTCCGCAAAAAAGGAACCGGTATTCGCTTTTCAGGGGGATTTTCCCTTGGGCTCCGCCCAACCGTAAAAATCCCATGAATTTTTCCGTTTGAGCTTGCGTCCTCGCGCCGCCGTGAGTGAATTCCCGGCCGCGCGGGACAACATTCCAAATTTTCAGGGGAGAGTTATGACCATTCATCGAAAGCCGTTTTTACTGCTATTGTTGTTTTTCAGTTTGTCTTTTTCCAGGGCCCTTGCCACCATTTACGGGTCGCTTTCCGGAACGGTGGTTGACGACAAAGGCGTGGCCGTGCCTAACGCCAAGGTGACCATCACCGGGAACGGCGCTGAAAAGGATTTAACTTCCTCGACCACGGGGACTTTCCAGGCTTTCCCGTTGACCATCGGGGATTACGTGGTGTCCGTAACCGCCGATGGGTTTAATCCTTACAAGTCCACGGTCACGGTCGCGGGAAGTAATACGTCCCTGGAAGTGCGCTTATCGCCGGGGGAAATGCAAATGAAGGTGACCGCAAAGATCAACGAGATCACATCGGCTCCCGATAGCAGCCGGTCCCTGGACCAAAGCGATATTGAACAGCTTCCCCAGGGCAACACCCAGGATATCCGACATTTGTTGTATGACACGACGGCCGGATTTTGGGAAGGGATGTTAGACCAGGTTTTTACCCGAGGCAACCACGCCAATTTGCAATATCAAGTTGACGGCATCCAGTTGCCCGACTCGGTCGGCGGCTCGTTCGGCGAAGCTTTTACCCCGGTCGATATCGACCACATGGACATTTTAACCGGCGGCCTCCAGCCGGAATTCGGCAACCGTTTGGCCGGTGTGGTGAACATCGTCACAAAATCCGGCAGCACCCAACCGAGCGGCGAGATCGGGACCAGTTTCGGATCTTATAACCAGACCCAGTCCTACGCCACTTACGGCGGTTCGGACGTAACGGGCGCCTATCATTACCTGCTCTCGATCAACGCCTCGTCGACCGATAGGGGCTTGGACACGCCGGCGCCGGCGAACATCAACGCCGACCAGGACGGCGGAAGCCAGGACGTGGTCCACGACCAGGAATACGGCTCGACTGAATTCATGAAATTGGACTGGCAGGCGGACAACTTCAATAAATTCATCCTGTCCGCCTTCGTCGAGAACAAGTTCAACCAGATACCGGATTACGACAGTTCGTTTGATCCGGGCGGTCCCAATTTCGCCTATTTCAACGGGTATGAGGATGCCCTCGGGAACGGACCCTTCAATTACGTTCCCTCCAGCACCAACGATACGCAGTCCGAGGCCAACAGGTATGTGGCGTTCTCATGGGTCCACACCTTTGACGACGAATCCTTCGTCCAGGTATCGCCGTATTTCAAGGAATCCAACCTGACCTTCAACGGCGATCCGGCGAATGACTTGGCCTTCGCCTCAAACCCCGCGAACAATTCAATCGCTGCCAATTGGCTTAGTAGTGACGGCGTCACCCTCCTCGATTCTTCCTATTCACAAGACCGCACCAGCGACAACTACGGGACCCAGGCGGATTACACCTGGCGGCCGGATTCCAACAACCTGATCAAGGCGGGAACCCAGCTTACTTTTACCCAGTCCTACGGCCCGGTTTCCGTCCTTGAGGTCTACAATGTCGGGGCCGGCCCGGTGACATACCCTCCCGGCGTCGACACTTCCATGGACCAGGGTTTTGAGGAGGGCGCTTATGTCCAGGATGAGTTAACCCTCGCCAAGTGGCTGGTCCTGAGCGGCGGCGTGCGGTTTGACGCCATCCAATACACGTTGAACATCGGCGGGGCCAGCGGCGAGGTCCAGGACGACGACAGCGATTGGGAACCTCGGATCGGGTTGAGCCTGCTGGCGTCGGAAGATACCAAATTCCACTTGTTCTACGGCAAGCTCTTTATGCCGGCCCCGCCGGAGGACCTGAAGGATACCTTCGTCGCCTTAGGCGAGGGACAAGCGTTGGAGCCTTATGACATCAAGGCTGAGAAGGACGATTACTTCGAGACGGGTTGGGCCCAACAGATGGGAACCCACCTTTTCACCCTGAACGCCTACTTGAAGCTCGCCACCAACATGCTGGACGAGACCCAGCTGTTGAACACCGGCATCGACCAGCCTTTCAATTACGCGCAGGGTTATGCCCAGGGCATCGAAGTGTCCCTCCGCGGCAAATTGGACAAGGATTGGTCCGACTTCGCCAACTATACCTATTGCCTCGCCGAAGGGGAGGGGATCAGCGGCGGTGACTTCGCCTTCACGCAGGCGGAGCTTCCGCCCCAGGGCGTCTATGAACCCCTGGACCATGACGAGATCCACACGGTTAATTGCGGCCTGACCTACAATCCGGGTGATTTGTGGATCACGACAACCAGTTATTACGGCGGCGGTTTGAGCTCCGGCCCGGCCCTTTCCGAGAGATTGCCGGGACACTATACCCAGGACCTGACCATTGGTTACGCCTTTAAGAAGGGTTCGGGCCTGAACGGATTGAAGGCCAGCTTGGACGTGATCAATATCAGCAATAACGCTTACGTTATTTTCATCAATGACGGGTACAACGGCAATCATTATGAAAACGGCCGGGAGTTCGTCTTCCGCTTGTCCCAGGAAATCTAGCGGCAAGGTGGGGCGCCGGAGGGTTTAATCCCCTTCCGGCGTCTTAACCCCAAAGGGTTTGGGCGCGAACCCTTTGGGGTTAAGACGTACCTCATTCTCAAAAAAGGAAAAGAAATGAACGGTTTATGGGAAGGTTTTAAATTTATTTTCCGGGGCGGGTTCATGATGATTCCCCTCCTGGCGTCTTCCTTGATCGCCTTGACGGTGATCATCGACCGATGGAAGACCTATCACAAGCGTTATAAAACCCCGCCAGGACTTATCGACGGGGTCTTGGAGAAAGCGTGGGGAGGGAAGGTGGCTGAGGCGTTGGAGGCCTGCCGGGGGAAGGAATTGCCCGTGGCGGCGGTTCTCATGGCCGGCCTGGAGCACTTCAAGAACCCCACGGCGGAGATGGAAATCGCCATGAAGAACGAGGGCGAGTCCTGGGTGCCGGTCCTGGAAAAACGGATTCACATCCTGGATACCACCATCACCATCGCGCCCTTGATGGGGCTCTTGGGGACCATCATCGGCATGATGGGTTCCTTCAAGGTTCTCACCCAAAGCGGCGTGGACGACCCCTATTCCATCACCGGCGGCATTGCCGAGGCCCTGATCGCCACGGCCACGGGCCTGGTGATCGCCCTCATTTGCGTGGTGTTCCACAACTACTTCAACACCCTGGTGAAGAGTTCCATTTACGAGATGGAGTCCGCCGCGTCGCGCCTGATGGAAGCCCGGATGGCCTCGGAAAGGAAGAAAGGCTAATGCAAATCCGCCAAAGGCCGGTCAAACGGGTGAGAATCGAGATCATCCCCATGATCGACGTCATCTTTTTCCTGCTGGTGTTCTTCATGGTCTCGTCGCTGGCCATGACCCGCATCAACAGCATCAAGGTGGTATTGCCCAAGACCTCGGGCGCCCCGGAAAACCAGAAGCAAAATATCATCCTCACCATCAAGAAGGACGGTTCCATGCTGGTCAACAAGACGCCGGTCACCCTGGATACCCTGGGAAGCCGCCTGGTTTACGAGATGCAGGCCGATCCTCAGGGCGTGGTCATCGTGAACGCGGACGAGGACGCGGGCTACGGCGTGGTGGTGGAGGCCATGGCCAAGGCCAAGGAAGTGGGGGTGCGCAAGTTCGCCCTGGCCGCAGAGGCCGGCAAAGGAAAATAAAATGGTCGCATCCATTCATCCGGGCGTTGAAAAAAGACAGCTGGCCCAATCGGCCGGTTGGGCGGTTTTGGCGGAGATCCTTTTTTTCACGGCTTTGGGTCTGGGGCATTTGCCCCTTTTTTTACACGCCTTCAACTCGGACGATTACGTGCAGGCCCAAATCCTGCAGTTGCCGCAAAACGCCCGGTTGACCGGCGCCGAGGCCACCTCGCCCGAGGACGAGATCGTCTTCAACCCCCATCACAAGGCGGTAAGGAAGGTGGTGAAGAAAACCCCACCGCCCCCGGCGCCCGAGCAAAACAAGGTGGAGGCCGGTCCCTCGTTGGGGCCCACCCACGGGCCCGTGGCGGTTTATTCCCCGGCGCCGGTCATCCCCAATTATTTGAGGGACCAGAACTTGAAAACCAGCGTGGTCATTGAGTTTTTGATCACGGCCCAGGGCCAGGTGACTCCGGAACTTTTGGACTCCAGCGGCAGCCCGGAATTGGACGCCATCGCCCTGGAGACGGTGCGGAAATGGCAGTTCAAGCCCGCGGCCCAGGACAACGTGCCGGTGGATTCCAAGACGCGCTTACGGATTCTTTTCGAAGTCGATTAAAGACAGGTCTCAGACACCAGGTTTCAGGTATCAGCCTAGAGAGAATGAGGACAATAAAAAACAATACAGACCAAGGGAGGAAGAATGAAAATTCTTGAGATTAAGGACCTGAAAAAAACCTATCCCTCGCCCGAAGGGGGCCCCCAGACCGTGGTGGATATTTCCCATTTCTCACTGGAGAAGGGCGAGCAGATGGCCCTGGCCGGGGAGAGCGGGTCGGGCAAAACCACTTTTTTACACCTCGTTTCGGGCGTACTGAAGCCCGACAGCGGGGAAATCAGCCTTGACGGAAGCAGGATGGACCTGCTTCCCGAGGCCGGCCGGGACAGCCTTCGGTCCAATCGGCTGGGGTATGTCTTCCAGAATTTCAACCTCCTGCAGGGGATGACTTCCCTGGAGAACGTGGAGTTGGCCATGCGCTTCGGCGCGGGGGTGGACAAGGAAAGGGCCGTTTCGCTTTTAAGACGGATGGGCCTCTCCGAGAGGCTCCACCACTATCCCCGACAGCTTTCCATGGGCCAGCAGCAGCGGGTGGCCGTGGCCCGCGCCCTGGCCAACCGCCCCAAATTGGTCCTGGCCGACGAGCCCACGGCCCACCTCGACCATGTCCGTGGGCGGGAAGCCGTCACCTTGATGCGGGAAGTCTGCCGGGAATTCGGCGCCGCCTTATTGGTGGTAAGCCATGATCGGGAGGTTTTGTCCCATTTCAAGCAAGTCGAGCCATTCGAGCGCCTCAACCGCGTGCTTCGCCCGCGCCAGGGGGTGAAGTCATGAACACACTGGTTTTTTTGGCCCGGCATAGTTTGAGGCGTCACGCCATATCCACGCTGGTGACAGCCTTGTCGGCGGCCCTGGCGGTGGGCCTGACCTTGGCCGTCTTTGGTTTGGCGGTTCAAACCCGGGCCGCCTTCATGGGCGGCGCCGGCGGTTTTGACGCGGTCCTGGGCGCCCGGGGAAGCCAGCTCCAGCTGGTTTTAAACGCCGTGTTCCAATTGGAAACCTCGCCGGGCAATATTCCCTGGAGCCTCTATGAGGCGGTCAAAAAAGACCCCCGGGTCGCGGAGGCCGTGCCTTACGCCGTCGGGGACAATTATTACGGCTTCCGGATATTGGGAACGACCCTGGCGGTGCGGGATGAACTGCGGAATTCCGCCGGCAAGCCCTTGGAGCTGGAGGAGGGTGGGCAATGGTTCAACGAGGAAAACCGGGAAGCGGTGGTGGGGTCCATCACGGCCCGGAGATGCGGCCTGAAGGTCGGCGGCACCTTCCGGCCCTATCACGGCCTGGCGTTCGATCCCTCCATGCAGCACGAGGAGGTCTACACCGTGGTGGGTATTCTCAAGCCTACCAACACGCCGATCGACCGTGTCATCTTCATTCCCTTGGAGGGCTTCTACCGGATCAAGGGCCATGTCCTGCGGGGATCGGGCAAGGACTATGTTCCCAAGGAAAACCAGCCCATTCCGGACGAGGACAAGGAACTCAGCTCCGTCCTGCTGAAGCTGAAAAGCCCCGAGGCGGGCTTCACCCTGGATTACACCATCAACCGGCAAGGTAAAGTGGCCACGCTGGCCTGGCCCATCGGGCGGGTCATGGCGGACCTCTTCAACCGCCTGGGCTGGATGAACCGTATCCTGGTCCTGGTGGCCTACCTGGTCATGGTCGTGGCCGCCTGTTCGATCCTGGCCGCCCTTCACAACACCATGAGGGAGAGGCGCAGGGAATTCGCCATCCTTCGGGCCTTGGGCGCGAAACGGCGCACCGTTTTCGCCTCGGTGGTGACCGAAGCCGCTTGTATCGCCGCCTTGGGGGGGCTGGGGGGTTATTTGGTTTACGGACTGCTTTTTTCCCTGGCGGCGGGGGTGGTACGGGCCCAAACGGGCGTGGTCGTGGACCCCTTCTTTTTCCACCCGGCCCTCATTGCCGTGCCCATCGGAATGACGGTTTTAGGCGCTTTAGCTGGAGTCTTCCCGGCTTACCAAGCCTATTCCACCGACGTGGCCGGAAATTTGGAGCCCCATTCATAAGAACCCCTAACAAAAATCTCTTACCACTAAGTACACAAAGGACACGAAGTTGAAACCAGGGATTTTTACCATGTTTTCATGTCTTACTTTGTGTACTTTGTGCCGATTCACCTTAAAGGAGTTAATGAAATCGGTACTATACCGACCTCCTTAACAACTTTATGGAAGGTCGGCATGTGACCTTTGTGGTAAGAGAGATGGCTTTTGTTTGAGACTCTAAGGAGGAATTCGCCATGAGACTTTGGGCCTTGGCTTTTTTGGCTTGGATATTTTTATTCACGGGTCCCGCGGTACGGGGTTACGCCGACTCCCCCGCCGATGCGAAAACGCCAGTGGCGGAGCCCGCCCAGCCCGGTTTTAAGCCCAAGGCCCCCCACGGGGGGCTGCTGTTGGACGCGGGGGATGATTTCGCCCACATCGAAATGGTCTTCGATGCCTCGGAGGGATCCTTGACGGCTTACCTACTGGATGGGGAGGCGGAGGAAGTGGTTCCGTTGAAACAACCCGCGATCCTGGTGCGTTTGACCCGACCAGCCCGGACCTTAAAACTGAAGGCAGTGGTCAGTCCCTTGAGCGGGGAAAAACCAGGGGCGACATCCTCTTACGCCTTAACGGACCCTTCGTTGAAGGGCCTTTCCCGGTTAAAGGGTGCGCTGGTATCGGTGGATATCAACGGCCGGGTCTTTAAGAACCTGTCCTTCCAATTCCCGCCGGAAAAGGAATAAGATGAGGAAGTCATGAAAAAACAACCCATTCAACTGAAATGGTCGGTGGTGGTCCTGCTGCTTTTCGTGGGCTCCCTGCCTTTCCTGGACCCGAGGGCTTTCGGGCAAGGCGCCTTTTCCGGCGGCGGTAACCCGGTCGTGCCTTACGCCACCGCGGTTCCCTCCCCCGTGGACTTGGGCACCGCCCCCGTCACGGTGTATCAGCTGGTGGACGGCCATTCGCTGGTGACCTGGAACACCCTGGCCCACTTCGAATACGACGCGCCCAGCATCGACGAGGAAATCGACGCCAGCCTGCGCCGCAAGAAAAAAAAGTACCCCATCCCCGGTTTCATTGAGCGGCTGAACGGCGCTCCCGTGGCGGTGGTGGGCTTCATGATCCCCCTGGACACGAACGAGGCCGGGGACAAGGCCACCTCCTTCATCCTGGCCCGCAGCCAGGCCACCTGCTGTTACGGCATCACCCCGAAAATGAACGAATGGATCTACGTCATCATGGACAAGGGAAAAGAAGCCGACGCGGTCATGGATATCCCCGTGACGGCCTTCGGCGTGCTTTCGGTGGGCGAGGAAAAGAAAACCGACACGGGCTGGAGCCTGTACCGGATGTCCTCCGACAAAGTCGACGTTCCGCATATCAACTGGTAGCGGGCCGGAGGTTTAAGATGAGCGGCCAACCATTGCCACGGGCCGGAAAAGGAATTCCCGCCGCGTCCCCTTCCCCCATCCCCCCGCGGGACTGGAAATACTGGTTGATGATGGTGCTGAGCCTTGTCTGGTTCGTCGTCCTGGCCAACTTCCTGCTCAGGTCCGCCGCCAAACCCTCCATGACCCTCTGGTGGAAAACCCAGAGCCAATTGGAGCCGGCCTCCCTCATGGCCGCGCCGGACAGGCTTCCCTCCACCGCCGCTCCCAAACCGTCCATCCCCCTTCCCTACCCCAAACAGGGGGATTACTACCAACTCAGCTTCGACGTCCTGGCCGGATTCCCGGCCGGGACGCCGGACGTCTCCAACAACCTCTCTTCGGCCACCCCGCCGCGGGCTTCTTCGGCCAAGACGGACGTGCCCCAATCGGTCAGGTCCTTGGACGGCCGGAAAATATCCGTTGTGGGCTTCATGATCCCCATGGCCACGGACCAGGACGGCGTTTCCAGCTTCATCCTGGCCCAAAGCCGTATGACGTGCTGTTACGGCCTCATCCCCAAGCTCAACCAGTGGATTTACGTGACCATGCGGCCGGGAAAAATGACCTCGCAGTTGATGGACGTCCCCATCACGGTTTACGGGACCTTGGGAGTGGGCCAACAGTCCGACCCTCAAAGTAAGGGCTGGTGCCTTTACCGGATAATGTCGGACAAGGTGGACCTGCCGAAAAAATTGTGGTTTTGAGGGGCCGGTGATGGGGTTTTTCGGACGCCTCTTCCCCCTCCTGGCCGGCGGGCTGGCCCTGTTCCTTTTTCCCTTCCCCGTGAATGGGAGTCCCCCGCCGGATCCAACCTCTCCCGCCGTTCCCCAAGCGTCCGTTTCCTACAACATCCAAGTCATCACCACGGAACACTCCCCGGATCAAACCCACCCCATTGTCAGCCGCCTTATCTTCACCGAGAACAAAAGGCCGGTTTGGCAAATCCGGGAATATGCTTCCATTGCTAAAACAACCCTGATCAACGACACCGGAAGGTGCTTTTGCGAAGTGGACTATCCCGGGGCCCCCGAGGTAAGGGTTTACTCCAGGGACGGCAGGGGGCTTGGGGACCAAAAAGGCCGTCTTTTGGCTGTCTCCTTTGACGGAAGTTTCATGGCCTGCCAAAACCCGGAGCCGACCGGGGAGGGGGGGCTGGTGTCCGTCCTAACCATCAACCCCCTGGACCACAGGACCTACCGTTTTAAAATCAACCCCCGTTTCAACGTCAAAGCCGTAGCCCAGGACGGAAAGGCCCTTCTCGTGGGGAGTGACGAAAACAACGCGGCGGGGGTGATGTATAGCCTGGTGGATGAGGCCGGCCGGACGATCTGGGGGCGAAAAGGCCGCGGAATTTTTGGGGGCCTGAAAAACCATGGGAAGTGGGCGGTCTTTTTCAAGGTCAAGGAAAAAGCCGTGGAATTAGTTGATTTTAAAACCGGCCGGTGGCTGGACGAAATGCCCCGTTGGAGATTCGATTCGTTTTTCAACCCCCCGCCCAAGGGAAAAGGTCCCCGGAAAAGCCTGCCCTAAAACAAAAAAGCCGTCCCCTGGCGGGGACGGCCCTTGGGTTGCCCGCAACACCCCTGGGAGGGGTCAGCTGTTCTTGGCCGAATCCGCCGGCTTGGCCTCCGGCTTCGCCGATGCTGCGCCGGACTGGTCGGGGGGCAAGGCGGACGGGGCGGGGCTGGCTGGCGTGGAAGCGGTCCGCTGCGGGCCTTCATCGGGATTGGTGGCTTTCTTGAACTCGCGCAGGGCGTTTCCCAGGCTCTTGGCAAAGTCGACCATCTTATTGGGACCAAAAAGCAGAAGGGCAACCAGCAGGATAACCAGTAAATCTTCAAAACGAAACATGCGAAACTCCTTTAACTCAAAACCCTCATCAATTCATGATGCGCCTTCCGGGGCATTTTTTCAATAGCTTTTCTTTTTGTGAAAAACCCTAGGAAGCCCGCCGGTAAACCTCGTTCTTTTTTTGGAAACCGTCGGCGATCACCTTGTCTTCCAGATTCGTTTTGTCCACCAGGACGGGAGGGAGAAGCACGCTGGGCACCGGCATCCGGCGGTTGGAAACGGCGGTGGTTTTGCCGGACAAGCTTTGTTTTTGCCACAAGGCCAGGGCCATCTCCACGGCCGTGGAAGCCAGGAACTTGATGGGTTTGTAAACGGTCATGCTCTGGGTCCCGGCCACGATCCTTTGGCAGGCGGACAGCTCCGCGTCCTGGCCCGTGACCAGGCACTTCCCCTCCAAACCCGCTTCCTGGAGGGCCTGGACCGCCCCTTCCGCCAGCCCGTCGTTGGAGGCCAGCACGGCGTCCAACGGCCCGGATTTTTCAAGGGCTTCTTTCGTGATCCGATAGGCCTCGTCGGGAAGCCAATCCTTGGCCGCTTGGTCCGCGGCCAGCTTGATCTCGCCCGCGTCCACGTAGGGCCCCAGGACTCCCATTTGGCCCTGGCGAAAAAAGGGGGTGTTATTGTCTTCCTTCGGGCCGCCGATGAGCAGGTATTTGCCCTTGGGCTTGCGCTGCACCAGGTAACGGGCCTGCATCTCCCCCACCTTCGCGTTGTCGAAGGAGATATACAGGTCGAGCCCGCAATCGTTGATCAGCCGGTCGTAGGCGATGACCGGCACGCCCGACTTCCGGGCGAATTCGATGATGGGGACCGGGCTGATGGAGGTCGGGGCGATGACGGCCAACACGTCCACGCCTTCCAAAAGCGCCTTTTCCGATTGTTGGTTTTGGGAATGAATGACGAAGCTGGTGGCCTGCAGGGCCACTTCCACGCCCAGCGCCTTGGCCTTGGAGAGGAATTCCTGCCGGTCATGCCGCCAGCGTTCCTGGACTTGGCCCAAGGGGACCAGGAATTTCAACCGCATAGGCACCGCCTGAAGGGGAATAAAAGAAAACACATTATACGGCTTTGGGGGAAAGTTTCGGCGAATAGGCTTTAGGCCAAACCAAGAACAGCTTTCTTCAATGGGCTTCCAGCCAGTTTTTGCCCACTCCCACGTCCACCTTCAGGGGCACCTTGAGCTTCATGGCGTTCTCCATCTCATGAACGATCATTTTCTTGGCCTCCTCCACCTCGCCCTTGGGCGCCTCGAAAACCAGTTCGTCGTGCACTTGCAACAGCATGGCGGTTTCCATCTTCTTGGCCTTCAGCTTCCCGTGGAGCCGCACCATGGCGATCTTAATCAAGTCCGCCGCCGAACCCTGGATGGGGGTGTTCACCGCCATGTGCTCGGCGGTGATCCTCAAGCCCACGTTGGCGGATTGGATGTCCGGAAGCAGCCGCTTGCGGCCCAGGAGGGTGGAAACGTAACCTTTTTCCTTGGCCGTTTCCACGCATTCGGTGGTGAATTTTTGGATGCCGGGGTATTTGGCGAAATAATCTTCGATGAATTTCTTGGCTTCGGCCATGGAGACTCCGTTTTCCCGGGCCAGGCGCTGGGGCCCCATGCCGTAAATGACCCCGAAATTAATGGTCTTGGCCTGGTTTCTTTGGGTGGGGGTCACCTTGTCCATGGGAATCCCGAAAATAAGGGACGCCGTACGGCGGTGGACATCCTCGTCATTCTCAAAGGTCTTGATGAGGTTGGGGTCCCCGGTAATATGGGCCAGGACCCTCAGTTCGATTTGGGAATAGTCGGCGGAGATAAGGACGTGCTTGGAATCCTTGGCCACGAAGGCGCCCCGGATCCGCCGGCCGAAATCGGACCGGATGGGGATGTTCTGCAGGTTGGGGTCGTTGGAGGAAAGCCGGCCGGTGGCCGCCACGGCCTGGCTGTAGGAGGTGTGGATGCGGCCATCCTTCGGGCTCGCCATTTCGGGCAGCACGTCCAGGTAGGTGTTTTTGAGTTTGGAAAGCTGGCGGTAGTCCAAGACCAGGTCCGCGATGGGAACGCCTTTCAGGGACTCCAGGACGTCCACGTCCGTGGCATAGCCCGTTTTGGTCTTTTTCACCCGGATGCCCGCGATCTTCTGCACCTGCATCTTCTCGAAAAGGAGCTTCCCTAATTGCAAGGGCGAGGCGATGGTGAATTCCTCGCCCGCCTCCTTGTAAATCTTCCTGGTGAGCTTTTGGAGCTCTTCTTCCGCTTCCTTCGAAAGGCTTTTCAGGAGCTTGACGTCCACGCAGACGCCCTTTCGCTCCATATCTTCCAGCACCAACACCAACGGAAGCTCTACCTCCCGATAAAGCTTTTCCAGGCCTTCCCTCTTCAAACGCGGAGCGAACAAGTCATGGGCGCGAAGGGCGAAATCCGCGTCCTCACAGGCATATTGGACGATGTCGTCCAGCGGCACCTTGTCCATGGTGATCTGCTTCTTCCCGCTGCCGATCAAGGCTTCCGTGGGGATCTTCTTGTAGTTGAAGTGCTTCAGGGCGATGGCGTCCAGGTTGTGCTGGCGGTAGGAGGAATCCAAGAGGAAGCTTTCCAACATGGTGTCGAAGGCGAAACCCTGGGGTTCGATGCCGTGGGTCTTGAAAACCGCCCAGTCGTATTTGCTGTTCTGCCCGCCTTTTTCGATTTTGGGATTCTCCAGGAAAGGCTTCAACAGCTTGACCAGTTTGTCCTTGGAAAGTTGCTGGTTGAAGGGAATGAAGACCGCTTCTTTCTCCTTCCAAGCCAGGGAAACGCCGACGATGTCGGCGGTCAAGGAGTCCAGGCCCGTGGTTTCGGTATCCACCGCCGTCAACCCCGCCATGGCGGCAGCCGCCAGCGCTTTTTCGATCTCTTCTTCCGTTAAAAGGCCGCGGTACTTGTCCGAGACATGCGGGACCTTGACCTCGGCGGTCCCTTCCGCCGCGTCTTTTTTACCGCTTTTTGACTTTTTTCCTTTCGTCTTTTCTTCCGGGTTTTCCAAAATGAGGTCAACCGCCCCGAATTTCGTGGCGTATTCCCCGATGCGGGACATCATCCGGTTGAATTCCAACTCCTCGCAAAGCTCATGGAGGACTTTCATGTCCGGTTTCCCACAAACCAGTTCGGCCGCCTTCTCCTTGAGGGGAACCTCGCAATCGATGGTCACTAATTTCTTGGAAAGGTCGGCCAAGTCACGGTTTTTCTGGAGGTTTTCCTTCAGCTTGGGTTTTTCGATCTTGTCGACGTTCTTGAAAAGGGCCTCGAAGGACCCATATTGCTGGATGAGGGTGGAGGCGGTCTTTTCCCCGATGCCCGGGACCCCCGGAACGTTGTCCGAGGAGTCGCCCATGAGGGCCAGTACGTCGATGACTTGTCCGGGTTTCACCCCGAATTTTTCCAGCACGTCCTTCTCGTCGGCCATGGACCAGTCGTTGGGCCATTTGGGTTTGTACATCTTGACCGACGGGCCGATCAGCTGCATGAAATCCTTGTCCCCGGACACGATGACGCTGTCGATCTTTTCCTTCTTCGCCTTCTCCACCAGGGTGCCGATGATGTCGTCCGCCTCATAGCCAGGCTTGGCCAGGATGGGGATGTTCATGGCCCTGACCATTTTGTGGATGTAAGGAAAACCCAGGGCCAGCGCTTCCGGCATCTCCTCCCGGTTGGCCTTGTATTCCTTGTACATCTCGTGGCGGAAAGTGGGCTCCTTGGAATCGAAGACCGCCGCGAAATAATCGGGCTTTTGTTTCTCCAGGATCATGAGCAATGTGCCCATGAACCCGTAAACCGCCGAGGTGTCCAGGCCCTTGGTGGTCTTGCGCGGGTCTTTGATAAAGGTGAAATAGCCGCGGTAAGCCACCGCCGCGCCGTCCAGCAGGAAGAGACGGGGTTTGGATGTCATTTTAAATCCTTCATCAACGAATGAGCATGAAAGTCGATAATGGCATCGCGACAATCCGAGGATCATCCAGTGGTTGTAAATCGTTTTGTGTTACTAATATTCCAAATGCTGCGCGGTTATTTTTATTTTCGATGAAAGTTCTGAGGCCTTCAGTGTCATTTAACGCATCAATTCTTTTTTGATACTTAACCTCGACCGGAATTCTCTTGGTTCCAATAGTCATAACAAAATCAACCTCAGGCTCTCCACCCCTTTCCGGGAGGTGGGCAATGTCAAGCCCCGCGATGGTGGACAAAACGGCGCCAATTACGCTTTCAGCGACATGACCGGCTAAAACAGATAAATGGGGCTCTTGGTTCAAATCGTTCGGATCAAGCGGTATGACCTCTTGCAACCAACTCGCTCTTAAACCGTGATCGGCTAAACAGATTTTATAAACACTTTTTTTCCGTTTTAATCTTATCTCCAAAGGCGGTATTAAACGTAAAAGGAGCGTATCCCCTAAAAACCTCAAATAGTGATCGACTCTTTGGGGGCCTATATTAGCGTTTAATGTCCTTTGGGTTTCCCGGGCTAAAGTGCTCAAGTTGGGTGTTTGGCCGATATACCGGCAGGAAAGCCTAAATATTTCTTCCAAAAGGCTGGCATCCCTTTTTCGTCCCCTGTCGCCGATTCTAAGATCATGTTCAATAACCCTTTGAATAACCGTTTCATTAAGTTGATCGGCTATCTGCCCCCACTCGGCGTTTGTCTTTTGTTGGGCCAAAGGATAAGCGCCACGATCCGAAAACCACTTGAAAGCTTTATCGCGCTCCATTTTTAACCTAATACCGTGCTTCACCAAGCCTTCCCAAAAACCTTTGGATAACAATGGTTCCAAACCGTTATCTTGAAGATAAGGCTGATCCATGGAAAGGCTGTGAAAAAGACCGATTTCGGTAAGAGAAAGCGTCCCTGCTTCAATCGTATTAATACGTCCCGCCAAGCTGTCACGCCCCAGTTCTATTCGAA
The DNA here is from genome assembly GCA_030041545.1 of candidate division FCPU426 bacterium. Lineage (GTDB taxonomy): Bacteria > Oederibacteriota > Muellerivitia > Muellerivitales > Muellerivitaceae > JAJPJW01. Next base: position 19,052 of record JASHNQ010000035.1, read on the forward strand.
GAGCCGAGCTCCCCGTGACTAAAACTTGTAATGTTGAATGATCAACAAGTGTCTTAAGTTGCGGAGCCCAATCCTTTAAATTTTGAACTTCATCGAAAAAAACAAACGCGCTTTTGCCCTTTCGGGCCGCTTCATTCAATTTCATATTGAGGATGTTGTCCTCATACCAATCAACCAAGCGCAAAATCGGCTCCGAAAGCTTTGTTAGCTCAGGCAATTCATCGGTTTGTATCCTGAAAATTCTTTCAGGCTCGATCTTCTGATCCAATAAGTCCTGAATTACATGAAGTTGTGCGGTTGTTTTGCCTATTTGGCGGGGTCCTCTAACCACAACTATCGCGGCTAGCTTTTTTTCCATCCGTTTTTTAATCATTCCAACGAGATGCCGTTTCGTATTAGGAAGGACTTGCATGGGATTATTTTCCCACCAAGGATTCATTCGCCGAAGGTCGCGGACCAATCCCTCGGGCAGTTTCATTGAATTAAAAAGAAAATTGTCTTTTTCCAATAAAAACTCCGATCGAATTTTTCAGGGTGATTATAGACTTTTCCGGCTCAAAAACCCGGTCTAATATTTTGAGGGTTAGGTGACAAAAACATGTCCAAGAGAAAATAAAGTCGTCTTTGAGGGAATCGAAAATATTTTATTCGACGGTCACGCTCTTGGCCAGGTTGCGGGGCTGGTCGATCTCGCGGCCCTTTTTCTTGGAGATCTCATAGGCCAGGATTTGCAGGGGCACAACCGAGAGGATGGGAGAGAGGTCTTCGGAGACTGTGGGGATCTCAATCACCGTGTCCGCCTTGGAAGCGGCCAGTTTATCCCCCTTTTCCACCAGGGCGATGAGTTTTCCCTGCCGGGCCTTCACTTCTTCCATGTTATTGAGCATCTTCTCGTAAACGCCGGAGGACTTGGGCGCGATGGCCACCACCGGCATCTTGGAATCGATGAGCGCGATGGGGCCGTGTTTCATTTCCCCACCCGGGTAGCCTTCGGCGTGGATGTAGGAAATCTCCTTGAGCTTCAGGGCCCCCTCCAGTGCGATGGGATAGTGGATTCCCCGGCCGATGTAGAGGAAGTTGAAGTAATGGGAGTATTCCCGGGCGATTTTCTCCAGCGCCTTGCGCTGTTTCAAGAGGGCCGCCATCTGCTGGGGCAGGCGGGACAGTTCCTTGGCTTTCTTTTGGAGTTCCGCCACAGGCATGGTTTTGCGGACGCCCGCCAGGAAAAGCGTTAAAAGCCAAAGGGCTCCCAGTTGGGTGGTGAAGGCCTTGGTGGAGGCCACGCCGATCTCGGGGCCCGCGCGGGTCAACAGGACCCCATCCGCTTCGCGGGTGGCCGAGCTTCCCATGACGTTGCAGATGGTGGCGATCCTGGCGCCCTTGGCCTTGGCTTCCCTCAAGGCCACCAGCGTGTCCACGGTCTCGCCGCTTTGGGAAATGACCACCGCCAGGGTGTCCTTGCCGATGATGGGGTCGCGGTAACGGAATTCCGAGGCATTTTCCACGTCCACGGGAAGGCGCAGGTATTTTTCGAGGAGGAATTTGCCCACCAGGGCCGCGTAATAGGAGGTGCCCATGGCGAGCAGGGTGATCTTCCTGAATTTCTGGATAAAAGGCGAATCCCAGAATTTCCCCTCCAACACGACCTCGCCGGTCCTGGGGTCCAAGCGGCTGGTGAAGGTGTCCTCCAGCGCCCGTGGCTGTTCCATGATTTCCTTGAGCATAAAATGCGGATATCCGCCCTTTTCAGCCTGTTCGGCTGTCCATTCAATGTCCGAAATTTTCTTTGATACCGGCTTGCCGGTGAGCACGTCCAGGAAGGTCGGGCCTTCGGGCGTCACCACCGCCATCTCGTTGTCATCCAGGTAGGAAACACGCCGGGTGTGGGCCAAAAGGGCTGGGACGTCCGAGGCCAATAGCGTCTCTCCCTTGCCCCAGCCCACCACTAGTGCCCCGCCGCCGGAGCGGGCGCCGACCAATGTGTGGGGTTCGCCCTCGTATACCGCCACCACCGAATAGGTCCCTTGGATCTGGCCGAGGGCCCGCCGGACCGCTTCCGCCCATGGGTATTTTTTCAGTTGTTCCTCGATCAAATGAGCCAACACTTCCGAATCGGTCTGGGAGCGGAAGGCATGGCCCTTGGCCTGGAGTTGTTTTTTAAGGTGCTGGTAGTTTTCGACAATGCCGTTGTGCACCACCGCCACCCGCCGGCCGCAATCCATATGGGGATGGGCGTTCTCATCCGTGGGCTGGCCGTGGGTGGCCCAGCGGGTGTGGCCTATACCAGCGGTTATCCGCTCTCGGGTATCCGTTTTCAATTCGGACTTGATGGCGGAAACCAAATTGTGAATCTTTCCAGCCTTTTTAATGATTAATAAATGAGCCCGATTGTTTTTACTAACACCTGACACCTGATGCCTAACACCTTGTTCTAAAAGGGCCAAACCGGCTGAATCGTAACCCCGGTATTCCAGCTTGGCCAGGCCGTTTAAGAGAAGGGGAGCGGCGGGTTTCGAGCCCGCGTATCCGACGATGCCGCACATAAACAAACTCCGATTAAGATTTTCAGCTTAAAGAAGGCGGCATATTAACATGCGCATTCCCGCAAAACAATGAAGCTATTCCAGGGCCGTGGATAGCTCAATGAGTTTCCCGATACCTAGCTGTTCCCCGCGGATTTGGGGATCGATCCCGGTCTTGGCCAGGGCTTCCTGGACTTTTTCAAAAGGCCTTCCCAGGCTTTTGAGGGAATTGGAAAGCATCTTGCGCCGGCTCTGAAAAATCGCCCGCACCAGCGTGAAAAACCGTTTTTCCGAATCCCCCGACAAGGAGAAGGCCGTTTTCATCTCCAATTCGATGAAAGCCGAATCAACCTTGGGACGTGGCCTGAAACACCCCGCCGGGACGTCCAGGATCTTTTTGGGAAGGCTGTAATATTGGGCGCAAAGGGTCAGGGCCCCATAAGCCTTGGTGCCGGGTTTGGCCGCCAGTCGGTCCGCTACTTCCCTTTGGACCATCAGGTAAATTTTGCGCAAGATGGAAGCGTATTGGGTCAAAAGGCGGGTGATAAGAGGGGTGGTCAAGTAGTAGGGAATGTTGCCGGCCAATGTTAATCGTGCGGGTTGCGCCGGAGCCAAGGGGGCCAAATCCAGTTTCAAAATATCGGCCTTTACCAGGTGAATCCCGGAGGCCTTGCCGTACTTCCGCTCCAGCATGGCGAATAGTTTATGGTCCGGCTCGACCACAGTGAGAGGCGCGCCCTTTTTCGCCAGGCGTTCGGTCAAGGCTCCGTAACCGCCCCCTACTTCCAGCAAAACGTCGCCGGGCGGGCACGCGATGGCCCTTTCAATGGAGTCGAGGATGGGGGTATCAGTGAGGAAATTCTGTCCCTGGGACTTTCGCGGCCGGTAGGAAAATTCCTTGAAGAGGTGGGAGATGGATTCCATGAGGGAATTATCTCAAAATCGTCTTTCAGGGCAAGGAAGAACGGAAGTTTACTTGGAAAGCACAATTAAAGGAGGAACAGGATTCATCAACGGAAACCCGGCTAAGAGGCTCTAACAAAAACCTGTTTAACCACCAAGGTCACCAAGCACACCAAGAACGGCGAACGAATAATATTTCAAAATCCAAGCAAATCCGGGATCCTTTTTGCCTTTCTTGGTGAGTTTGGTGTTCTTGGTGGTTCAAACGGCCTTTATTTTTGATTTTTGAGTAGATACCCACGGGCATAGCCCGTGGTACTAAATGCAAAATTCAAGCAAAGTACACTTGCCGTGCCTTCGGCACGGTGGCCATTCACCCACGGGCGTAGCCCGTGGAACTCTAACCGGCTCGATTAGAAGTACCTAAGGATCAAAACGAAAAACCTCATGGCTTGAAAACGCGCAGTTCCAAATCCCTCACCGCGCGGAAGAGTTTCGCGTTGCCGGTAGCGAGGGGCAGGTTATGCTCCACGGCGGTAGCGGCGATAAGGGCGTCGCCGGCGCCTAAGTGGTGGGAAAGGCTGAATTCCTCAACATAGACCAGCGCCCGGTGGCTGATGTTCTCCGTGATGGGCAGGAGATGGAAACCCGACTCATGGAGGTAGTTTTTGTAGGATTTTAATTCCCGTAAGTCTCTTGCCCCTTGAAGCAACTCCATGAAGGATTGGGCGGAAAGGTACTTTTGCGGCGCGTCATCCAACCATGCGGCCGCTTTGGGGTTGCCGCGCGTAACCCAAACCAGGATATCGGTATCAAAGATCATGGTACCGGGGCCGGCGAAGTTCCTTCATGACCTGCCGGACGCTCTTCTTCTCGCCTTTCCGCATGCCGAAGAGGGGATGTTTCTTAGAATCAAATTTTTTCGCGGATTCGGCCGGGATGATGGTCCCCTTCAGTTTTCCATGGTAGTAGATGGATACCGGTTCCCGGGCCTCAATGGCCCGCAGGATTTCCTTGGTTTTATAACGCAAATCCACGATGGACGCTTTCACGGCAACCTCCTCACCGAGACAAGCCCGGGACCAATGGGGAAATATCCTCAAGTTTTATGGGCGAAACAACGGTAATAACGCCCGGTCCCTTACCCTCATGACTTTTATCGGGCTTCGCCCGATTTCAACAAGGTGGATGAGGGTAAGGGACCGGAATATGTCTATTTTAACTAGAACCTATCTCAAAATCGCCTAGCGCGTAGTAAAAGCCGCATACAGGCCAGTTGGATCCATCCCAGAAAGTTCTGGGTGTAATATTCCCAACGTATCAGCACCCGACGGTTCCAGCCGATCCACGCAAAAAAGCGCTCCACCATCCACCGTCGCTGATACCGCCGCAAGGCTCGGCCATCCTGCGTTTTCAGCTTTTTCCTGTTCTCCTTATGGGGTGCGATCAGTTCCACGCCCTGTACCTTCATCTCTTCATCAAGTGGATCGCTGTCATAACCTTTGTCGCCCACCAACTTTTCTGGCTTGGCCTCCACCATGTAAAAATCGAAAGACAACTGAACCAGTGTTACTTCATGGTGGTTGGCGGCGTGGATACTGGCCGCCAAAGGCAGCCCATGACGGTCCACAATCGCCATAATTTTCACGCCTTTTCCCCGCTTTGTGAGGCCCACACCCTCTCCGCCTCCACGCGCCGGCGCAAAGGTCGCGTCAATGAAGGCTTCCCTCTCGTCGATGATGCCGCATTCCCTTAGTTCATTGGCCAAGTCGGTGATCACGGCTCTTAAAACTTCTTTGTGGCACCATTCTTGGAATCGACGATGAACCGTTTTGTAGTTCGGATAGTGCTGTGGCAGCATATTCCACTGAGCACCAGTGTTTAAAATCCACAGCGCGGCCTCCAAAACCCGGCGTGTGGAGATGGGTTTCCGGCCTGGCCGCTCATCCGGTATGCTTTCTTCCGGAAAGTGGCCTCGGATTCGCTCCCATTGGGCATCGGTCAGTTCAATTTTCACACCGCTATTTTGACAGCCTTCAAACCGGATAGCGACAAAAAATCAATTTTGAGATAGGTTCTAGTCATTTTAAGAGGGTCAAGGGTGGCGGCGGAAAGCAATGGGGCGATTCCACCTAAGAGTCTCTAATAAAACCCTAAACTCTTACCACAAAGTTCACATGTCGACCTTCCATAAAGTTGTTAAAGAGGTCGGTATAGTACCGATTTCTTTAACTCCTTTATGGTGAATCGGCACAAAGGACACAAAGTAAGGACTTATTCTTTGGAAAAATCATTGGTTTTACTTCGTGGTCTTCGTGTCCTTCGTGGTGAGAGAGGTTTTGTTAATGAGATCGTTGAAAAAGTCACTGAAATTAGGGTTCCAGCTAAGAATGGCGGTGTCGGTGAAGAAATTCTGCCTCTAGGTCCCGCGGGGCGACAGAAGAATCCATGGAACAGTGCGGGGATGGATTCCATGCCAAGCTTCCTTTAATAATTTCGCGCGGGAACCTGTTTGGAAAATGGAGGCCGGTATTGTTCCGGTTTCATTATTTCCCCTTCCACAAGGGAGCCCCACGGGCGTAGCCCGTGGTACCAGGGCGAAGGCGGATGGGCAATCGGCGCATCAGCGTATTATAGCGTTTGCCGGATGCCCAAACGAGGGAGACGAGGGTAGAAATCGCCAAACAAAAAAGCCCATTCCAGGGTTGGAACGGGCTTTGGGGAACTGATGTAAGAAGAATTTATTATGGATTATGGAATTAGGTAAATATCATCCACCCACAGATCGTAGTTGCTGCCGGAGGCTTGGACCTGCCATTCCCATTGTCCCACGGCGGACAAGTCAGGCCCCCCCGCCGTACCACAGCCGCTACTGCCGTAACTTGAGAATGCAATGGTCACTGCCTGCCAACTTGTGGTGCTGGCCAAGGGGGCTCCATAGGTTCCATAAAGCCAAGGATTTCCACAAGTGTTGGAATTGGTATCCGTTAAAGCGAAAAGATAGTTGGTGCTGTCGGCGCTCTTGATGTGGTACACGGCATGGCCATAAGCGGAAATGTTGGCGCTATAGGAGGTGCCCTCCATCCAAAGACCCATACCACAATAGGGATAGCTGACGGCACCACCAGTCGCTGTGACCGGGGTACTTTCCGTCCCTGAAATATGCGCCGCAAGCGGGTATTGGACTCCGCCCACATAAGGGCCATAACCTACATCACCCCCCGCACTTTCAAAAAAGGACGAACCACCGCCAACGGGGCAAATGGTAGTTCCAGCCCCTAGCGTGTCGGTGTAATCGAACCAATAACCACCGCCGGAATAATCATAAACGACTTGATTGGTCCCAAGGGACATGTTGTCCACGACGTTGGTGGGGACAGGTGTGGCGGCCGTTGGTGCCGTAGTGGATACCAGCATGATGTCATCCAAGGAGAAAGCATAGGTATAGGCTTCCCCGTTGGGCTGAGGTTCAAATTGAATTTGATACATTGAGACCGGGTTAAGCGCGGTACCCGAGGAGCCCGGGCTTAAGACTTGGTTGAAATAAATCGTGTATTGTGTCCAACTCGTGGTGAGGGGGACGGGAACCGTACGGGTGGTGCCACTGCTGTCGACGAAATCCGCCAAAACGACCAGCGTCCCGGTGCAGTTTCCTACAGTGTTTGCCATCCCATAAAAGCTGATCCCCGTGTAGCGGCCTCCAACAGTCGCATCGTAGTAAGTCACCCCGGTTGTCAAACTGTTGGTAGGATTCGTGAAACTAAATCCAAAACCGGCATAACCGCCTGCGTCCATGGTGCCGGAAAACTCCGCAGCCGTCCCGCCGTTATAACCGGCGGCGCTGTAGTTCGTGGCCCCGCTGCTGCCGGTATCCCAATAGCTGTACCAACCCCCATCGCGGATTTTGCCGGCCTGGTCCGTGATCTGGTAAATGTTGCTGCTATCGTCCGGGGCGCCGCCCGTTCCCAAGAAATCATCGATCAAGGCGTAATTGGGCGTTGGGGTGGAGGTGGGTGTCAACGTGGCGGTAGCGGTGGGCGTACTCGTAATCGTGGCGGTCGGCGTTAGGGTTGGCGTGCTGGTCGGAGTGTACGGACTGCCAGCCGAGGTAGCCGTGGCCGTGAAAGTCGGCGTGGAGGTCGGTGTTTTGGTCGCGGTGACGGTGGCGGTATTCACGGGGGTATTGGTCGCGACCGTAAGGTTCGGCGAGACCGGGACGGAAATGCTCCTGGTACAGCTGATGGCTGCCCCCAGGATCACCGCAAGGGCTAATACGCCAGCTTTCCAGTAATTTCCGTTTCTCACGTCCAGCCTCCGTTTTAGATTTTGCGTGAAATTCGATCGGTCCGCTATCCCTGAAAACGTAAAACCCTGTAAAAAACTCCATTCTTATTAGGGAAGAAGGGCCAACGATCAGGGATGAAGGATACCACTTTTTTCAAAAAGTTGTAAACAGTCTAAAGAAATTCAAGGCAAAAAAACAACTTGTAAAAAAGGGCTTTTTCGAAGGTTTTCAGAAAACCCGATGAACTCAGGGCGAGGGATAAGGAAAGTCCGAGTGCCCGAAAGGTTTTTCATTAATAAATTTGGCGGTCCTTTCCAAAATTGCAGAGAGGCGGCAAATTCCCAGGGTCGAAGTTTAACGGATTCTAACGGAGGCGAGCTTTTCAGCTAATCGAATGGCCGCTATCATGCTTGAGGGGCTGGCAATTCCTTTTCCCGCAATGTCAAAGGCCGTTCCATGGTCCGGGGAGGTTCTCACAAAGGGAAGCCCCAGGGTCAAGTTCACGCCCTCCTCAAACGCTTTTAATTTCAACGGTATCAAACCCTGGTCGTGATACATGCAAAGGATGGCGTCGTAAGGTTTCAAACTAGCCCAATAAAACAAAGTGTCCGGCGGATGGGGGCCTGAAACGCGCCACCCCTTTTTTTGAGCCTGTTGGACAACAGGCCTTAATATTTTTACTTCTTCTTTTCCAAACGCCCCGTTCTCGCCCGCGTGGGGGTTCAGCCCCGCCACCGCGATCCGTGGATTCTTCACGCCGAACCAATCCCGCAGGGCCTTTTGGGTCAATTCCAGCCTTTCCCGTACCAGGGCGGGCCTCACTTGGGAGACCGCCTCTTGAAGCGGCACATGGATGGATTGAAGGACGATTTTAAAGGGGCCGCCCACCATCATCATGGCGAAGGGTTTCGCGCCCGAAAGCGCGGCCAACAGCTCCGTATGGCCCGGGAAAGGGCAGCCCGCCTTATGGATAGCTTCTTTATTAATCGGAGCGGTCACCAGCGCGTCCACGTCGCCGGCCAGGGCCAAACGCGCCCCTTCGCGGACGTAGCGCACGGCCGCGGCGCCGTTGGCCGCCGTGATTTTCCCCCATTGAAGTTTCCTGACCCCGCCCAGGTCCAAAACCGCCACGCCCTTTTTGATCTCCCGGCCCAACTCAGCGTCGTTGACCCAGACGAGCGGCAATCGCAACCGCAACTTCCTCGCGAGGTTTATCCAGTGTTTATAGTCACCCAGAAGGATGAACCGAGAGGCGGTTTTAGGCCCAATCGCGGCGAGGGCCTTGAGGGCCACCTCTGCGCCGATACCCGCCGGGTCTCCCATGGTAACGGCGATAAGGGGCGGTTGCCGAATTCTAAATTTTAAATTTTTAATTTTAAATTTCGGAAGAAAAGCTTCGCTTTTCATTGGTTGTTCTTTCTGGAAGTCTTCACGATAGCTGTCAAGATACGGATAATTTCATCGATCCACTTAAGATACTCTGAATAATCAATATCGTTCACTTGGGCGGCCTGGAGTAATCGAAGCCAATAGCGCGTTTCCCTGGCCTCTTTGGAGGCAATTGCCATCTTGGATATGAAGTCTTTTCGGCTCTGTCCTGCCAAGGCTTCTTCGACGTTTGCCCCAATGCTTGTTCCACTTCTTAACAATTGGTCGGAAATGGCGAAATTCTGGTTTACCTTAACTTGTTTTGACAGGCAAATTATTTTCACTCCAAATTCGAAGCTTTTCGACTGAATGGGGTTGTTTTTCAATGGCATTTTTTAAGCCTTTAAAATTTTCGCGAAGCGGAAATCATCCACAATTTAAAATTAAAAATTCAAAATTTAAAATGGCTGTTAGAGGACTTTAGTGGCCAAAGCGGCCAAAGATGACCTTTCGCTCTTGGACAGCGTGATGTGCCCGAACAGCTCCTGGCCCTTGAACCGCTCGGCTAGGTATACGATGCCGTTGGAGGAGGCATCCAGGTAGGGGTTGTCGATCTGGTAGGGGTCGCCGGTGAGGATGATCTTGGTGCCCACCCCGGCCCGGGAAACGATGGTCTTGATCTCATGGGGAGTCAGGTTTTGGGCCTCGTCCACGATCATGAACTGTTTGGGGATGGACCGCCCCCGGATGTAGGTGAGGGCCTCCATTTCCAGCTTGTGGGAATCCAGGAGGTACTGCACCTTGTCGTCCACGTCCTCCGCGTCGTTTTGCAGGTGGCCCTTGTCCAGGATGAATTCCAGGTTGTCGAAAATGGGTTGCATCCAATTCATCAGTTTTTCGTCCTTGGTGCCGGGGAGATAACCGATGTCCTTGCCCAGCGGCACGATGGGCCGGGAAACCAACACCCTCCTGTACTTTTTTTCGTCCAGGGTCTTCAAAAGGCCGGCGGCCAGGGCCAAAAGCGTCTTTCCCGTGCCGGCCGAGCCCACCAGGGTGACCATGGAAATCCGGTCGTTTAAAAGCAGGTTCAGCGCGAAATGCTGTTCCCGGTTGAGGGCCTTAATGCCCCAGGCTTCCGGGTCCTTGAACCAGAGGGATTGGACTTCCTTGAGGCCCGCGCGGTAGATGCCCAAGGCCGACTTGCCGTCGTGGATGTCGCTTTTCAGGAGCAAAAATTCATTCTCATAGAGCACCCTTTCGCCGTAGTCCTTGAGCGAAAGCTTGCCCGTCTTGTAGAACTCGTCGATCTGGGCGTCCGCGACGGTGACCGTGGCCCAACCGGAATAAAGCTCGTCGATGTTGACCTTGTTGGTTTCGTAATCCTCGGCGATCACCCCCAAAGCGTCGGCCTTGATGCGGACGTTGATGTCCTTGGTGATGAATTTCACGTTCTCGCCCTTTTCCTTGAGCATCAGGGCGATGCCGATGATGTTGTTGTCGATCTTCATGTGGGACAGGGCCGCGGGCAAGTGGCCGTTGGGCGTGCTGATGTCCACCCTCAAGGTTCCCCCGTTGGGCAGCGGCACCCCCTCCTGCAGGTTGCCTTTTTCCCTCAAGGTGTCCAGGGTCCGGGCCACCTCGCGGGCGTTGCGGCCCCGCTCATCGTCGTATTTCTTGAAGGTGTCCAGTTCCTCAATGACGCCCAGGGGAATGACCACGGTGTTGTCCTCGAAAGTTTCCAAGGCGTGGGGGTTATGGATCAGGACGTTGGTATCCAGGATGAATGTTTTCTTCATGTGTTTGTTAATCCTAGTCGTTATTTAATCAAAATAATTTCCGGCCTGTTTTTGGCTGAAAAATCCATGATTCATAATTCAAAATTAAGAATTCAAAATTCGCCTTCAGGCTTGTGCCTCCGGAACGGCGAAATGGGGCTTCAACAAGTGAAACAATGACTGGGCAAGATGCCAGGCGCACTGGAAAGTCTCGGAAAAAGCTTGCGGCAGCGGCAGGGTTTGGGGAAAGACGAAGGAGAACAGGAACATTAAAACCATCATATTTCCCGCAAAAATGAAAATCAAGGAGAACACCACCCCGCCCTCTTTCAGGTCCGGTTGGTGGTGGGACAACGACCAGGCCGTGAGCGCCAAATGGAAGGCGTAGGTGAAACCGATCAGCCCAAGGAAATAAATTTTAAACGATTCGGCCGCGACGGCATAGACCGCCAGTGTAATAGCTGTGTAAAAAGGAAAAATGTAGGGAGCCAAACTGATAAAGACGTGGGATCGGTTGACCACCGTCGTCCCACCCGAGGTCGAGGCTTGGATGGAAGTGACTTTGCCGCCCATCAGCATGGCGGCCAGGGCGTGGGTCAGCTCATGGGCCATGACGTGGCTGAGGACGGGTTTGTAAAGCAGGAAATGGACGAGAAAATAGGCGGCGAAACAGGCGAGAAAAACAACCCCCTCTTTGGAAAACCAAGGCGCGTGCCACAAGGCGGGGCCCATGACGCAAAGGATGGCGGTCGAGAACCATAAGAGAAGGACGCCAAAAAAGATTCTCAAAAGGAATGCGGTTAAGTGTTTCGTGATTTTCAATGTTCCTTGACCTGATCCGGCAATTATACAGGCTGTTTCAGGTGCCAGGCCTTGGGTTTGGTGAAAGCCTTGATGCCGTAATGCGAAAGCACGGTGCCGGCGCCCGAACCCTTTCTTCCGGACCAGGGCAGGCGGGGACTCACCCTGTCGCAGCAGTTCCAATAGGCTGATCCCGCATCCACGCGGGCCAACAACCGCTCGGCCCGGGCCTGGTCCTTGGCATAAACTCCGGCGGTCAGCCCGTAAACCGTATCTTTCATCAAGGCCACGGCCTCCTCATCCCCGGAAACCTCCTGGATGCCAATGATGGGCCCGAAGCTTTCCTCGCGCATCAGTTCCATCTTATGGTTCACGTTGGAAAAAGCCGTCGGCTCGAAAAAAAAACCGGGACCCGGCATGCGCTTACCGCCGCAATGCAGCTTGGCCCCTTGGGCCAGGGCGTCATCGGCCTGGCGTCGCAGGGTTTCCAGCTGGGCCGGGCGGGTAATGGCGCCGATATAAGTCTTTTCATCCCTTGGATTCCCCATGGGATAGCCTTTGACCTCAGTCACAAAAGCTTCCAGGAAAGGTTCGAAGACCTTGGAATCCACATAGATACGCTCCACCGAACAGCAACTTTGACCCGTGTTGTAAAAAGCCCCATCCGCCAGGCTCACTGCGGCATTTTGGATGTCTGCATCGTCGC
>JASHNQ010000005.1 GCA_030041545.1 candidate division FCPU426 bacterium
GCCGTAGATGTTGCTCATGCCCTTGAAATTGCCCCGGCCCAGGCTGTCGCGCTCGGCCAGGAAGTCGTTCACGGTCACCACGTGCACGCCCTTGCCTTCCAGGGCGTTCAGGTAAACGGGAAGGGTGGCCACCAGGGTCTTGCCCTCGCCGGTTCTCATTTCCGAGATGCGGCCCGAGTGCAGCACCATGCCGCCGATCAGCTGCACGTCGAAATGCCGCAACCCCAGGGTGCGCTTGGAGGCTTCCCGAACGACCGCGAAGGCCTCCACCAGCAGGTCGTCCAGCTTCTCGCCGTGGGCCAGTCGGTCCTTGAATTCGTCGGTCTTTTTGCGAAGTTCGGCGTCCGAAAGGGACTGAACCCTGGGTTCCAGGGCGTTGATTTCCTGGACTTTGGGCCAAAGTTTCTTGAGCTCGCGGTCGGCCTTGCTGCCGAATATTTTGGTTAAAACGTTGCCAAACATGTTTCCTCGATTAGGCGCGCCAGGGATCGAAAGACGCATAAGTATATGTAGTTTGAGGGGGGGGTTCAATACTGCAGCTTACCGTTGGCAGTCCACAGCCATTCGAGAGCCTCATGGCCCCGAGTCAAACCGAAGGGTCGGCCGGGAAGAAAAACCCCGGTGTTAAGGAGGATTTTGCTGTCGGCTGTCGGCTGCCGACCGTTGACCGAGTTTATCCTCGATCTGCTCGATTTTTTCCCGGATCGCGGCGCTTTCCCTTTCCTGGTCCAGGGCTTTCACGTCAGCTTCCCGGGCCGTCTCGCGCAGTTGGGCGGCCTGCCATCCGTTGAAAGCCAACTTTCTTTTCTCGATCGCCAGTTGAAGTTCCAAGTCCGCCTGTTCCTTTTGAAGCCGGGCCCGGTCCTTCGCCGCCTTCATCGCTTTGATCCACTTTTGGTAGGCGCGCTTGGCCCTTTGGTCGTAGAGGGTCGTTTCCAGGCGGGCCCGGTCCCAGGCGTCTTTTAATTTTTGGGTTTCGTCCTTGGATTTCTCCAATTCCTTAGCCGCGGTGTCGAAAGCGTTATCCAGGGATGGGGTTGGTGGTTCGGCAAAGGCAAAACCGTCAAGCCTCAGGCCCGTGGAGCCGGCAAAGAAGAGCGCGGATAGAACAAGAATTTTTTTCAAACTTTCGCCTTTTTACCCTTTGTACTTTTTCACAAGTGTTTCAAAACCATCCTCGGTTAAAACCTCTATTCCCAGCTTCTTCGCCTTTTTTAACTTCGACCCTGCCGCCTCGCCCGCCACAACGTAGGACGTGAGCTTGGAAACCGATCCTGCCGCCTTGGCGCCCAGCTTCTTCACCAGCCCCTCCGCCTCGGAGCGGGTATAACCCTTCAGTTCCCCGGTAAAAACGAAGGTTTTTCCCAAAAAAGGCTGCTCCCCGGAGGGCTCTTCTTCTTTAAGGCGCTTGAGGTTAACCCCGCTTTTCTCCAACTTTTTGATGATCTTAATGTTGGCCGGTTTGGAGAAAAAAACCACGATGGAACGGGACACGATGGGGCCGATGCCGTCGATAACGGACAGTTCCTCCTCCGAAGCCTTGCTCAGGGCCCAGATATCCTTATGGTGGGAGGCCAGAATTTCCGCCACGTGGACGCCCACGTGCCTTATCCCCAACGCGAACAACAGCCGCCCAAGGGTTCGCCCCTTGCTGTCCTCGATCTGGCCCACCAGGTTTTGGGCGGATTTTTCGGCCTTGCGTTCCAATTCGGCCACCTGGAGTTCAGTGAGGCTGTAAAGGTCAGCGTAATCGCGGATGAGCTTCTCGTCCAGCAATTGCTTGACGACAGCCGGCCCCGCGCCCCGGATATCCATGGCATCCCTTCCGCCAAAATGCCGGATGCGCCTTTCCACCTGGGCTTCGCAGGCCGCGTTCTCGCAGCGCCAGGCCGCCTCCCCTTCCTCCCGTTCCAGCTTGGAGCCGCAAACCGGGCAGGTCGGCGGCATCTTGAAAACCTTCTCCTTGCCCGTGCGTTTTTCGGGGAAGGGTTGGAGGACCTTGGGGATGACCAGGCCGCCCTTTTCCACCAGCACCTTGTCGCCAATCCTCAAGTCCTTGCGCTTGATCTCATCCTCGTTGTGCAGGGTGGCCCGGCTGACGGTGGTCCCTTCCAGCAATACCGGTTCCAATTCGGCCACCGGCGTGATCGCGCCCGTGCGCCCCACCTGGAGGGTGATGTCCTTGAGGGTGGTTTCGGCCTTTTGCGCCGGGAATTTATAGGCGATGGCCCAACGGGGGATTTTAGAGGTTGTGCCCAGTTTCTCCCGCTGGTCGAAGCGGTTGATTTTCAACACCACGCCGTCGCAATCAAAGCCGATTTTGCCGCGCCGGGCCTGGTATTCCTCGCAGTAACCGTGGACTTGGTCGATCGTCTTGCAAAGCCGGTAGTGTTCGTCCTCCGGGAAGCCCATCTTTTGGAGCCATTCCAGGCTGTCCTCTTGCGCGCCGAAGGGCAGCTTGCCGGGCGAGAAAACGTAATAAAGCAGGATGTGCAGGGGTTTTTGGGCCGCTTCGGCGGGATCGATGGTCTTCAGGGTGCCGGAAGCCGTGTTGCGGGGGTTGGCGAAAAGGGGGAGCTCCGCCTCTTCCCTTTCCTCGTTGATGGCCTCGAAATCCTTGCGGGTGAAAAAGACCTCACCCCGGATCTCCACCCGGTCGGGAACGCTGCTGCCCTTGAGCTTTACCGGCAGGCCGGGGATGTTGCGGACGTTCGCGAGCACATCATCGCCTTTTTCCCCATCGCCCCGTGTCACCGCGTGGGCCAATTCGCCCTTCAAGTAGACCAGCTCAATGCTGACGCCATCAATCTTGAGCTCGCAGACATACTCGTACTTTTCGCCGCCTAGGCCCTTTTGGACCCTTTCATCGAATTCCTTGAGTTCGTCGAAGGAATAGGTATTGTCCAGGGAAAGCATGGGCACCCGGTGGGGGATGGTCTTGAAATGTTTGCCCGTGGTCTCAGCCAATCTTTGGGTAGGGGAATCCTTGGTTTTGAGGGAGGGACACCGTTCTTCCAGGTCCTTCAGCTCGCGGTAGATCCGGTCGTACTCGAAGTCCGATATTTCCGGCGCCGCCTCGTCGTAGTATTTCTTGTCATGGTAGCGGATGGTTTCACGGAGCTTCTCGGCGCGTTTTTTGATGTTGGAAGTGGGTTTCATAGATTATTCCCTCTCCCTTAAGGGGAGAGGGCTAGGGTGAGGGTGAATTTTGAATCCGCTGGCGGATATATTCTAAAACCGCGTCAAGATTAGCAAGGGTTTCATTATTCCAAATGCGGATCACCCGAAAACCTTCTTTTCCAAGGGAAACTGTTCTGGCATCATCTTTTTCATGGTTTTTCTGGTGTTGACCTCCATCAAGTTCAATAACCAACTTCTTATCCAACGAACAAAAATCAACGATAAAAGGGCCGATAGGCAATTGGCGCCTAAATTTGATACCAAGCAATTGGCGGGAACGCAAACGGCTCCAAAGCAATTTTTCCGCGTCGGTTTGATTTTGACGAAGGGAACGAGAAACAGGCTTAAGGCGTCTACTTCTCATCACCCTCACCCTGCCCCTCTCCCCTCAAGGGAGAGGGCTAAAATCTCAAGAAGCATATCGCCAGGTTCGTGTTTTTGGACGCTTCCCAGGGTTGGACTGGAATTCGAGATTGATTATTTCCCTGTTTTCAACCGCTGGGCGAGGAAGTCCGAAAGGCCCGCCGCGAGGGTCTTCTGGGCGGTGGTTTCGTAATCGTAATCGAGGCGGCGGATGGAGAGCTTCTTGGCGGTGGAATCGTACATGACGTAACAGGTCTTGGGGTTGTTGTCGCGGGGCTGGCCCACGCTGCCCACGTTCACCAGATAGCGGCACTCCTTCTGAAGTTGGCATTCCTGCTCTTCCAGGATTCGGACCGATCCGTTCCCCCTTTGTTCGGCGATGAAGGGTTTGTGGACGTGCCCGAAGAAGCAGATGAACCCCTGGAAGTAGCGGAAATTGCGCTCCAAGTCCTCCTGGCCGGTCAAGTAATGCCATTCCTCGCTTTGGAAGGGCGAGGAATGCACCAACTGGATTTCGCCGATTTCCTCGCGCAAGCGAAGATCCTCCAGGAACCGCTGGTTTTGGGGTTTGATATGCGTTCTGGTCCAGGTGATGGCGTCCGCCGCGGGCTGGTTGAACTTGGAAAGGGGAGTCCGCCCCAGGAGGGCTGAATCGTGGTTGCCCATGACGATTTTCCAACAGTTGAGGGAGGCGATGAGTTCAATAACCTCGTCGGGATTGGCGTAATAACCCACCAAATCCCCCAGGCAGAGGTATTCCTGGGCGCCCTCCGACCTCATGGCCTTAGCGACGGCCGTCATGGCCTCGATGTTGCTGTGGATGTCTGAAAAAATGCCGTAACGCATGACCCAGTTTAACACAAAAAACATCCGAGCTGGCAGATCACAGGTCACGGTTTTAGGATTGCAGCCTTAAAATCTTTCCTGTCAGCCGTGAACCGTCAACTGTCAGCTGGTTTTAACGGATTTTTTTCTGGAGCAGGTAACTGAGGATACGCAGGCGGTTTTCCTGGCTTTCATTGAAAGCCCAGAACCGCTCCAAAGCGGGGAACTTTTTCGATTTCCGGTTCAACCGACAGAGGGTTTCACCATTCATGCGTTTCTCAAAAACAATCAGGCCGAGTTTCTCGAGCTTTTGGGCCGGTTTCATGATTTCCTCCGTGCCGCGCCCCAAAAGCTGGGCGGCGTGGGAGAGCGTTTCAACTTCCGACGTTTTTTTCGAGCAAAAAACCAGCAGGTCCCACATGACGAAGGAATCCACCACCTCATCAATAAAGGCCCGGATGTCGCCCGGAATGTCGATTTCCACTAAGATTCCCACACTTTCCAACCACAAAGTTCACCAAGTTCAAAAAGTTAAAACTATTGTGTGCTTCGTGGTTAGAGCGTTTGTTTTTCCAACTTGTCCAAAATGCCGTTCACGAATTTGCCCGATTCGTCGGTGCTGAACCTTTTCACGATCTCAATGGCCTCGTTGATGGCCACCGACTTCGGGATTTCCGAATCGTAGAGGATCTCGTAAGTCGCCAGCCGGAGGATGTTGCGGTCCACGGCGGCCATGCGGGACAAGTCCCAGTGTTCGGCCAGGCCCCGCAAATGCCGGTCGATTTCCGCCAGGTGGTCCCAGGTGTTTCGGACCATCCGCAGGGCCATGATTTTGGCGGCCTCCGCCGCGCTTGCCTGCGGCAGGAAATTCTCTTCCAGGTCCTTCAATTGGACCGTTCCCATGTCCATTTGGAAGAGCATCTGTAAAGCCAATTCCCGGCTTCGTCGCTTTAGCCCCATGTCACACTTTCAATGACAGGTCCTAGGGGCCAGGCGCTAGGTTTCAGTTAAGCCTTAATGCCTTAACCTAGCCCCTAGAACCTACTGCCTAGCACCTGACTTATTGGATTTGATCCAACACCGACAAGGTTTCCAAAAGATGCAGGGCCGCCTCAGCCCCCTTGTTATCGTTTTTCTCGCCCGCCCGCGCCAGGGCTTGGTCCAGGTTCCCGGTGGTCAAAACGCCGAAGGCAACGGGAAGGCCCGATTTTTCCGAAAGCCTTCCCAATCCAGCCGCCACCTCGGCGGCGATATGCTCATGGTGGGTGGTTTCGCCCCGGATCACGGCCCCCAGCGCGATCACTCCCTGGAACCGCCCGGTGCCCGCCATCTTGGCGGCCGCCGCCGGGATTTCCCAGGCGCCCGGCACCCAAGCCACTTCGATGTTTTCCTCCGGCACTCCTTTCAAGGCAAGGGTTTCCAAGGCGCCCTTTAACAGTCGCCGTACGATCAGGTCGTTGAACCGGCTGGAGACGATCGCGATGCGGCGGGAGCCGCCTTCGGGTTTTCCTTCGTAGACTTTGACGGCCATTCCCCCCTCCATTCCGCGGAGAAATAAAAACGGTGGCCCGGAAGCTCCCCCAAAAACTGGCGTATTGTAATACCTTCGGGCTATTTTGGTTCCTTTTTCTTGCTTAAAAAATGTCCCATCTTTAAGCGTTTTGTGTCCAAATACTTGGCGTTCACGGCGTTGGGGGCGATCTCAATGGGCACCCGTTCCACAACCTTGAGCCCATACCCTTCCAATCCCACGATTTTCTTGGGGTTATTCGTTAAAAGGCGGATTTCCGATATCCCCAGGTCGACCAGGATTTGGGCCCCGATGCCGTAATCCCTCAAGTCCGCCGGAAAGCCCAGTTTTTCGTTGGCCTCCACCGTGTCGAGCCCTGCGTCCTGCAACCGGTAGGCCTTGAGCTTGTTCAAGAGCCCGATGCCCCGGCCTTCCTGTCGCATGTAAAGCACCACGCCCCGGCCTTCCTTCTCGATGCGGGCCATGGCCGCGTGAAGCTGCGCGCCACAATCACAGCGCAGGGATCCAAAGACGTCGCCCGTGAGGCATTCCGAATGCACCCGCACCAGCACCGGCCCGCCTCCGGACACGTTTCCCTTCACGAAGGCCAGGCTGTCGTCGTCCTCCGTTTCCGCGCGGTAGACCGCCACGTTCCACTCCCCGGTTTCGGTGGGAAGGGGTATCTCCAAAACCCGGCGGATGAGCTTTTCCCGGAGCCGCCGGTAGCGGATCAGTTCCGCGATGGTGATCACGGTCAGCCCGTGCTTATCGGAGTATTTTTTCAAATCCTCCAACCGGGCCATGGTCCCGTCGTCCTTCATGATTTCGCACAGGATGCCGACGGGCTTGAGGCCGGCCAGGAGGGCTAAGTCCACCGTGGCCTCGGTATGGCCGGCGCGCCGAAGGACGCCCCCCTTCCGGTATCGGAGGGGGAAAACATGGCCGGGACGCACCAAGTCGGAAGGCTTGGAGTTTGGGTCCGCCAAAATCCGGATGGCTTGGGCCCGGTCATGGGCGGAAATGCCCGTTGTGACGCCGGCGCGGGCGTCCACCGAAACGGCAAAGGCGGTCCGGAAATTATCCTGTTGTTCCGCCACCATCATGGCCAGGTCCAGCCGCTCCAAATCCTCTGCCAGCATGGGCACGCAAATGAGTCCCCGGCCTTCCTTGGCCATGAAATTGACGGCGTCGGGGGTGACTTTTTCGGCGGCCATGACCAGGTCGCCTTCGTTCTCGCGGTTTTCGTCGTCCACCACGACCACGAATTTTCCTTGCCGGATATCCCCGATAGCCTGTTCGATTCGTTTTGTTTCCATAATTATGCCCACTTACACGAAGCCACGAAGCCACAAAGAAACCTTGGAATCCGGAAAAGAAACAAGCGGTCTATTTTTAAACAAGTCCTTCACTTCGACTTTCTCCGTGTCTTTTTGGCTTGGTGTTGGCTTTTGTTTTAAGAGCCGGTAACAAAATTCGTTTTTAACGCCTATCCCCCCTCTCCCTCGAGGGGAGAGGGCCGGGGTGAGGGTGGATTTTACTTGGCGAAAACACCCCTCACCCTACCCTCTCCCGCAAGGGGCGAGGGTTTAGGTTAATTTTGTTACCGGCTCTAAAGGTAGGTGTCCAAAAGCACCCCCCGGATCTCGTCCAGTGTGGCCAGGATCTTCATGGAGTCCTGCTGGCCCGCCAAAAGAAGTTGGGCCAGGTTTTCCAGGGCCCCGTCCACTTTTTGCATCATCAGGTAGACCACGAATTTCCCGTCCTTCTTCTGCCCGTGCTTCTCCTCCACGCGGAAGGAGACGTTCACGACCCTGTCCATGAACTTCTTCACCGAGGCCTTGTACTCCTCGAATTCCCGCCGGCCCTTGCTGGCGAAGAGTTTCTTGCCTTTGTCCTCGACTTCCAGGATCAGGCCGGCCAGTTCGGCCTTCAAGGACGGGTCGGACACCTTTTGGATTCGCTCGTTCAGGGCCGGCGCGAAAAGGGGCGCGATGGGCTGGGGCTTCTCGAATTCCGTGTCGCCGATTTTCTCGATTTTCATCGGTCTTTCCCCGAGGGCAGGTACACCGCCGCCAGTTTCTCCACGTACTTGGCCAGCATGTCCACTTCCACGTGGAGATAGTCCTCCGCGTTTTTGGATTTCAGGCAGGTATTCTGGATCGTGTGGGGGATAAGGGCCGCTTCCACCTCGTCCCCCCGGATATCCGCCACGGTCAGGCTGATGCCATCCAGGGCGATGCTGCCTTTTTCCACCACATAGGGCGCCAGGGCCTCGGGAATGCGGACCCTCAGGCGGGCGCCTTCGCCCTCCGGTTCCAGCTTCAGGATTTGGGCTATGCCGTCCACATGGCCCTGGACAAAATGCCCCCCCAGGGGTTCGGATAATGTCAATGGAAGCTCCAAGTTGACGGCATCCCCTTTATTCAACAACCCCAAAACGGTCCGTTTGAGCGTCTCAGGGACGGCCTGGAAGGAAACCAGGGGTGGCTTGACCTCCACCGCGGTGAGGCAGCAACCGTTGACGGCCAGGCTGTCTCCGGGTTTCAATTTCCGGGAGAGATGGGGCGCTTCCAGGGAAAGCCTCAAATCAGGGCCTTTTTTTTCCGCCTTTGAAACGGTTCCCACTTCCTGAATGATTCCCGTAAACATTCATCACTCCAAAAACGCATTTTTCTCTCATTGAATTCATAATTTGCCCCTCATTAAGAAGTCGTGGCCGATCCTCTCGACCTGGACACCCTTTAAATAAGGAGCCTGGTTGGGGTTTTCAATTCCCGCCCCACCCGCCCAAGTCGGGCCTCTTCCGCCCAATATTTTGGGGGAAACGAAAAGGGCCACTTTGTCCGCTAATTTTTCCCTCAAAAAGGAGGCGTGAACCGTTCCGCCGCCTTCGACCAAAAGGGACCGGACTTGGAGGGAGTGGAGAACTTTTAAAACGGCCTTTAACGATAGCATCTTTTGGCGCGAAGACACCCGAAAAACCAATGCCCCCCGCGCCGCCAGGGCTTTTTCCTTGCCGCGCGGGGCGTAGGCCGACGTGAAAATGACGGTTTTTGCCCTCCCCTTTAAAAGGTTGGCCCGGGGGCTTATTCGGAGTTGGGAATCCAAAACCACCCGCAGGGGCCAACCGTCCTCCCGGTGAAAACCTGGCAAGCGGACGGTTAAGGAGGGGTTGTCCGTCAAAGCCGTGCCGCTGCCCACCAAGATGGCGTCGCATTGGGCCCGCATTTCATGGGCCCTTTGGCGGGCCTGCCGGCCAGTAATCCAGCGGGAACGGCCGGAAACCGTGGCGATTTTGCCGTCCAGGCTCATAGCCGCCTTCAAAAGCACCCAAGGCCTGTCCCGGGTCACGGCAAAAATAAAGGTTTCGTTCATCCGCCGGGCTTCTTGTTCCAAAAGGCCCGTTTGAACCGCGATTCCGGCCCGGTGGAGCTTTTGAAAGCCCTTTCCCCGCACCTGGGGAAAGGGGTCCCACATGGCCGCCACCACTTTTTGGATCCCCGCCTGGATCAACGCGTCGGCGCAGGGCGGGGTCTTACCCTGATGGCTGCAGGGTTCCAAGGTCACATAAAGGGTGGCGCCCCTGGCCCTGGGACCCGCTTGGCCAAGGGCGAGGATCTCCGCGTGGGGTCCTCCGTAACGGGAATGTCCGCCTTCCCCGACAATGTGCCGCGCCTTCACCAGCACCGCCCCCACTTTGGGGTTGGGCGAAACCCAACGGCCCCGGGACTGGGCTAAATCAAGCGCACGCCGCATGAATTTCACGTCCGAATTTGCTGGCATGAATCACCCATTTTAAAATCAGTTTTGAGTTTTCAGTTATGAGTTCCGAGTTATTAAAAATTTTTGAACCAAAGGTTCAAAAATACGCCTTAACTCAAAACCCCATTCTAGTGGACATTTGCCAATCGGAGAACCCAACCATTCCCCTTTTCAAACAGGGGCCCAGCGGTTAAAATCCCCCCTCGTTTATCCACTTAAATAAATAAGGAGACCTTCATGTCCACTCTCGTGTTGGTCCGCCACGGCCAGTCCCAATGGAACTTGGAAAACAGGTTCACCGGCTGGGTGGACGTGCCCCTGACGGAGCAGGGCGAGAAAGAGGCCCGGCAGGCGGGAGAAAAACTGAAGGGCTGCCGCTTCGACGTGGCCTTCACCTCGGCCCTCCAAAGGGCCCAACGCACCCTGGCCCTCATCATCCAGGTGGCCGGGTTCAAAGACCTACCGGTTTACATGGACCAGGCCCTCAACGAGCGCCATTACGGAGGCCTGCAGGGCCTGAACAAGGCCGAAACCGCCGCCAAATACGGCGACGAGCAGGTCAAGATTTGGAGGCGCAGTTACGATGTGCCGCCCCCCAAGGACGAAACCGGCTATACCGAATCCCTCAAGGATACGGCGGCCCGCACCCTTCCTTATTTCGACTCCCACGTCGTTCCCTACTTGAAGCAGGGAAAGAACGTCCTGGTGGCCGCCCACGGGAATTCCCTGCGCTCCATCGTCATGCACCTGGAAAACCTGACCAAGGAACAGGTCTTGGAATTGAACCTGGACACGGGAATCCCACGGGTTTACGAGCTGGACGGCAACTTGAAGGTCCTTTCCCGAAAAGACCTGAAATAACCAGTCGACAGTCCGCAATCGGCAGCAAACAATTTGCGACAAATGATTTTTAACTGGGGACTGCCGACAGGCAATTAAATTATCGATGGAGATTCTACATAGTGTCCTTTCGCCTCTTATCCCTCGCCCTAATCCTAAGCTGCCTTTGGGGTTGCGCCCCCCAGCGCCAGGCCCTGAAGCCCTCAGCCCTTCCCACGGCCCAAGCCACTGCGCAGGAAACTCCGGTTCCACCGCCGGTTTTGACGGACGACCAGCTTTTGGGATTAGTGCTCCCGCCCGGAATGGTCCAGGACCCGGAATCGGGCCAATATGCCCTTCCCCAAGTGATGGAGAGTTTTTGGAAGCTCCGCGATAAGGCGGCCCAGGAGGGATGGCGCCTGATCCTCGTTTCCGGCTACCGCTCCTTTAAGAACCAAACCCGGATTTGGAACCATTTCGACGCCCTCTATCAAAAAACCGACGCCAAGTTGGATGCCAAGAAGCGGGTGCGGGCCATCATGAGTTTGGTTTCGGTGCCGGGCCTTTCAAGGCACCACTGGGGCACGGACCTGGATATTTCGGAGGCTGGTTTGAGGGGGCAACTGGTGAACGTACATCCCGATACCCCCGACCGGATCGTCCGGTTTTACGATTGGATGAAACTCAACGCCCCCCAATTCGGGTTTTGCAAGGTTTACTTGGGCAAGCGCGGGGCGGTCCGGGATGAGCCCTGGCATTGGAGCTACTTTCCATACTCCAGGATTTACTTCCAGCAATTCATGGCGATCCGGGATTTCCACAGGATCATGGACGCCCGCGTGCGCGACGCGCAGTACTTGATGAAAAATTTCCCCAAGGTTTTTCAAGAGGAAACCAAATCCATCAACACCGAGTGCTCGTCGGAAACTTCAAGCCAGTCGACGGTCGGCAGTCCACAGTCGCCGGCAAAACCCCAAATCAATTGAATTTCCAACCGTCGACTGCCGACCGCCGACCTTCAGCTGGTTCTTAGAGACTCTAACAAAACCCTGTTTTTAAGAAATATC
The DNA here is from genome assembly GCA_030041545.1 of candidate division FCPU426 bacterium. GTDB lineage: Bacteria > Oederibacteriota > Muellerivitia > Muellerivitales > Muellerivitaceae > JAJPJW01. Next base: position 11,527 of record JASHNQ010000005.1, read on the forward strand.
CCCCTCTCCCTTGAGGGGAGAGGGACGGGGTGAGGGTGGCAACTGCAGGATTTTCCACACCCCTCACCGGGTTCGACTCCCTTCGGTCGCTCACCGCAAGCCTACCCTCCTGCCCTGAGGCTCTCGAAGGGCTCCCGCAAGGGGCGAGGGTCTTGGGAGGTTTTGTTAGAGTCTCTTAGTCCGATAACCTTCAGCGGTTGCCGGGCCAGCCGCACTTTCAGGCGGTCACCCAACCGGAATGGCATTTCCAAGTTGGCCCCGTCGATGAACACCCGACCCTCTTTCATGTAGGAAATCACCTCCAGGGATTGGCCCGCGCCCAGGACGCCCTTCAGCAAACGGCGCGGCCCGAATTTTCTCTGATAGGCTTCCCTGACGATGAACTGGAATTTTTTCGACGATACCGGGAGGATCTTTCCCCCGGCCGAGTAAGCGGCCGCAGTGGAACCCGCCGCCGTGCTGATCCAGACGCCGCTGGACATCTGTTCTTCCATCCGGGAACCGATTTTAAGGACATAGCGCGAAGTGCCGGCGGGGCTTAGGGTGGTGACCAAGAGGTCGTTTAAAACGGGCCATTTCCCCTTGGCGCCGTTGATTGAAAACTCAAGGCGGGGCACAGGGACCGGGCGAAGCCCGCCCTCCCAAAAATTCCTGAAAATCCGCCAAAAGCTTTTAACCTCGCACCCACTGAAACGCGCCACGCTTCGGGAGGGATCGGAGTTCACCCCCAGGACCGGCGTTTCGCGGACGTGGTGGGAGGCGTCCAACAGGGTCCCGTCCCCCCCGACCGTGACCACCAGGCTATATTTCCCATCAATGTCCTTCAACCGATGGACTTTGTCGCGCATCACCACCACTGGCGCGAACCCCTTGGCCTTGAGCGTGCGCAGCACCGTCCGCAAGGTCCGGTGGTGCCGTTGATGACTTCCTAATATGACCTTCCAATACCTGCCGGTTTTCAGGCTGCCGGGTACCCGCCTCGAGGAAAGGTACTGGCTATAGGCGCTTTCCTTGTAAACCACCAGCACTTTGGGTTTCGCCACTAGAAACCTCGAGGAATGTTTTCTCAAAATTTGATGATGGATGTGATCCCCACCCGGATCATCATCACCGCGTAGGCGGCCAAAAGCAGCGCCGCCAGCTTGGAAACCACCTTGGTGCCGGTCAAGCCCATCCATTGCATGAGGCTGGACGATCTTTTAAACACCACCCAGGAAATCAGCAGGTTCAGCGCCAAACACAACGCGATTTGAAGGGGTGAAAAGCGGTCCCGTAAAAGGATCAAGGTGGCGAAGACCGCGGGCCCCACCAAGAGCGGGATGCCGAAAGGGACGATGCCCAGGCTCTCCGAGGTTTCGGACATGGACATCATTTTCTGGTCCCAAACCACGTCCCGCAGGGCCACCACCAGCACCAAAAGCCCTCCGGCGACCTGGAAGTCCGCGTCTTTCAAGCCGAGCGCGGAGAGCACCAAGGGCCCCAGGGGGATAAAGAGGAGGCCCACGGCCCCCGCCGTGAGGATGGAAAGGTCCACCATCTTCTGCCGCCGGGCGTGGGAGATCTCGGAAGTCATTTGGATGAAGGCCGGGAGGACGCCCAAGGGGTCCATGGCGACGAAAAGCGGGAGGAAGAGGCTGAGCAGGTCGGTGAGGTTCATGGGGCCCATCTTGGTCGGAAGTCCGAAGTTATTTGGTTTTCATCACGAATACCCCGTCCCAATCGGGGGGAGTGTGATGCTTTTTCATGAGGTTGCAGCGCTCGGTGAAGATTTGGGCGGGGCCGTCCTTGGGGTCCAGCTCCAGGCAGTTCTTGAAGCGTTGGATGGCCTCGTCCCACCTTTGGTTGCGGTAAAGGGCCAGGCCCTCCTCGAAAGCCTTGACCTTCATTTCTTTCGTCCCGGCCCCTTTCAACCGGTGGTCCACCAGTTCGTAGATGCGGATAGGCTCGTTTTTGCCCTTCACCTTGATCAAATCCAATTCACGGCAAAGCATGTCCTCCTTCACCCTTTGGTAGGTGCTCTCCGCGATAATGATCTCCACGTGGTATTCCTTGGTGGTGCCTTCCAGTCGGCTGCCGAGGTTCACCGCGTCCCCGATCAAGGTGTAATTTTTGATGGACTCGGAGCCGACGAAGCCCACGACCATGGGGCCCGTGTTCAACCCGATGCCGATCCGCAGCTTCTCCTTGCCTTCCATCTCCCACTTGGGATGGAGCGAGGAATGCAGCAGGTCCACCATGCCCAAGGCCGTGCTGCAGGCGCGGTAGGCGTGGTCCTGCTGGGCCGTGGGCGCGCCCCAGAAGGCCATGATGGCGTCGCCGATGTACTTGTCCAGCGTTCCCTCGGTTTGGAAAATGAGGTAGGTCATTTGGGTCAGGTATTCATTGAGGATTTCCACCACCTCGTGGGGCGTGTGCTTCTCGGAGAAAGTGGTGAAGCTGCGCACGTCGGAGAACATGACCGTCAATTCCTTTTCCTCGCCTCCCAGTTCGATGCCGGCCGGAAGCTTCAGGATCTCATCCACCACCTTGGGCGCCACCATGCTCTGGAACATTTGCTTCATGTAGCGGCTGTGCCTCACCTCGGTGCGGAACTTATAGGTGGTCAGCATCAGGAAGGTCAGGATGAGGGCCGAGGAGGGGTATGTCATGTTGATCACGAAGTTGAGTTCGCCGAATAGGACGCAGGACAAGACGATATAAATCGCCAGGGAAAGGAGGAACCAAATGGTCCCTTGGATGGGGGTCAGGCGGGGGATGAGGTACCACATCAACATGGCCGCCACCACGATCAAGGCGTAAGTGGATAAATCCGACGCCTTGGTCAGGAAATTCCCCGAAAGGACGTTTTCCAATACGTTGGCGTTGGTGTCCATCCCCGGGGCGTTCCGCGAAAAGGGCGTTGGGCGCACATCGCCCAGCCCCAACGCATCGGATCCAACAATCACGGCCGAACCCTTTAACTCCTGTGGATCGATTTTCCCATCCAAAAGATCGCACGCCGAATAAGTTGGGAATTCAAAAACTTCCTTTTCCTCGTTATCCTCCATAATCTTCATGGAAAAAGGGCCGCAATAATTGATGAGGGCGAACCCCTCGGACGAGAGAGGAATTTTCCGGTCTCCCACCTGTGCGTATTGGCCCACGTTGACCTTGATGGGATCATGGACCCCCATAAAATACCGGGCCATTTGAAGGGAGGCGTGGGGGATGGCTTCCCCCCGGTACATGATGACGGTGGGGTAATAGCGGTAGATGCCGTCGGCATAGGGGAAAACGCGCGTGTGGCCCGAATCCAGGGTGGCTTGTTGAAGCGCTGGGATGGCGACGAGAAGGGACTGGGCATTGACGAGTTCAGTGACGGATTCGTTGACGATTTTGATGACGCCCGGACCGAGGGTTTGGGTGACGGACTGGTCGAACTGCGCGGGGGTCATGTGGAGGTTTTCCGGTTCGGGCGTTCTTCCTTCGTTGGGGGACAAAAAAGGCTCGATCAAGAGAAAAACGTTGCCCGCGTCCCTCATGGCCGCGGCCAATTGGGCGTCCCCGTTCTGGCTCGATTGGAATTTTTCAATATCGGCTCGGACCTTCTCGCGGATGGAATTGACGGATTTGGAGGAGCCCTGGATGGAGGCGTTCAACACCTTATCGAGCTGGGATAGCATATTTTCTTGGGTGCGTTCCGGTTCCGGGAATAAGACGTCATAAAAGATGTCCTTCACGCCGTCCGCCTTGAGCTGGCGGATCATCTGGGCGTGAATGGCGCGGGGCCATGGCCACTGACCCACTTCCTTCAGGCTTTTCTCGTCGATGGCGATTATTTTGACGGGCGCCGCGGGAGTGCGCGCTCCGCGCATGTTGAAGCGGAAGTCGATGGTTTTATTCTCAAGGGATTCGAAAAGATGCACGTCGAGCTGGTCGCAGGCGAAGAGGAACAAGATGGCGCCGAGGGCCATGAAAAACGAGGTCTTCTTGCTGTATTGGACCTTGACTTCCTTGGCGGGGGTCTCGGGCATGCACCCATTCTAAACGGCAATGTTAAATTTTAAATGTTAAATTTTAAATAAAGGCCGCCATTGTTGGCTTTCAGGCCAACAATGGTTCCCATAATTTAAAATTCAAAATTAAGAATTTAAAATTGCCGTTCAGGATGAGGCCGAGCGGTAGTGTTTCAGCCCCGCCCGCCAAACCCAGGCCGCCAGGGCGAGGAAAACCGCCCCCAGGGTAAATCCGTAAATGACCAAGCCGCCTTGCAGCTTATGGATCAAAACCCCGGCCGGGACGTTGGAAACAATGAGCATGGGGATCAGCGTCTGCAAAAGACGCCTTAAGAGCCAGGGATAAATTTCGCCCGGGTAACGGGAAAACTGCCCGAACTGCCAGTAAAGCTCCATCAGGTTGTTGGACCGGCCGATCCAGAAGGTCCAAACCGACAGGATGAAAAGGATGGAATAGTAGATCAGGATGCTGTTGGCCACCAAGGCGGCGAAAAGCACCGCGCCCCCCGGGGTGACGCCGATCCCCAGCTTGCCCAGGGCGAAGAGGATAACCCCGATCCCGATGCTGCTGTTGGCGATGGAGGCGTAATCGGTATAACGCAGGGAAACCAGGAACTGGGTGTTGATGGGCTTGATGAGGTTGAAGTCCAGGTCGCCCTGGCGGATTTGGTCGATCAGCCGCATGCAGTTGTCGTAGAAAAGGGCCTCGAAAAGCTGGGCGATGACGTGATTGGTCCCGGCCAGAACCACCATCTCCCATAGGGTCCAGCCGGCGATCTGCCCGGTCTGCCCGTACATGACCCCGATATAGATGAATTGCATGACCAGCCACATCATTTCGGTGAGAAGCCGGACCAGGAAGTTGACCTTGAACTGCATCTCCCGCACCAGGCAGTTCTTCATCATCAGGGCGGTAAGTCTTATGTATTTCCCCACCGTTGCGATCACTTTTATTCCTTTCGTTCCAAGCCGGCCATATCGTTCAAAGTTAACAGGTAACAGCTGACAGCTCACAGCGAACCCAATTCCCTTCCTGTGATCTGTGAACCGTGAACGGTCATCTGCCGTTAGCCTCCCACCGCCGAATAGCGTTTCAACCCTGCCCTCCACATGACCTGGACGACCCCGTAAAAAACGCCGACCCAGAGGAACCCCCTCCCCAAGACCGGCCCAAGATGGTCCTGCGGCACCTTGCCCATCAGGATCATGCAGGGCCAGTAGCCCTCGTACCCAAAGGGCGAAAGGAACAAAACCTGGTGGAGCGCGCGGGGGAGGATGTTCAAGGGGATGAGCTGGCCCGACATGAAAAACTCCAGCATCATGACCACGAAGAGAAAGGTGGAGATTTCCAAAAACCAGAAAGCCAGGGTGCCAATCACGAAACAGAATTGGATTCCGATGCAGAAAGCGACGACAAGTGAAACGATGAAAGACAACCACTCCCAAAGGGTGGGCCAATGGGTGAAATAATGGCCCGTCACCGACATGATCCAAAAGACGAAGGGGAAGGTTAAAAAGGCGATGTACCAGAAAACCAGCTTATGGGCGAGTCGGTACATCACCTGGTACCCGAAATAATCCATAGGCTTGATCAGGTATCGGTTGAGGAGCCCGTCCTTGATGTCCTTGCTGATGTCGCTCATGGTGCCCGGCACGCTGGAAAAACCCCGGGCGATATACATCAAGATGTTGTAAACGATCATGTCCTTGAAAGTCATCCCATGGATGGGCGCCATGCCGCGCCCCGCGTAGACGGCGTACCAAAGGAAGATCATGGTGACCAGTGGCAGGAACCGGAAAATGGCGCCGAACACGTAGTTGGCCCGGTAGGCCATGTCCTCCTGGGTACGGGTGGAAAGGATCACCCAGTATTTGTGCAAGGGCGGCTTCCGGGCCGCCATGGTTGTTGAAATTGAAGTTGCCATTTCCACCGCGCCTTTTCAAGTTCACAGGTGACAGGTCACAGCTCACAGGCAAAGACGTGCCTTTTACCTGTCGGCTGTAACCCGTGATCTGTCAGCTGGTTTCACTGCCTTTGAACACTTTCTCAATCACTTCCTCGATGGGAACCTCCTCGATATTGATGTCGTCCACCTCATAGCGGGTCAAAATCTCGTTGGAGGCCCTTTGGACCAAGTCCCGTGGAACCTTGAGGACCGCCTTGCCCTTGGTGTTCTCGAGCACCTGCCCGAAGGCCGTCAGTTGTTCCGGCGGCATGCCCCCGTTCTTGAACGACACGGTGATGAGCTTGGACTGGGAAAACTGCTCCACCACGTCCCCCAAGCGGCCGTCGAAGATTTTTTTGCCGTGGTTGATGACCACCACCCTTTCGCAAAGGGCCTGGATGTCGTTCATGTAGTGGCTGGTCAGGAGGATGGTGGTTTTGGTGCGGCGGTTGTAGTCCTTGATGAATTCCCGGATGTTCTTTTGGGCCACCACGTCCAATCCGATGGTGGGCTCGTCCAGGAACAAGACCCGGGGCCGGTGCAGGAGCGAGGCGATGAGCTCGAACTTCATGCGCTCGCCCAGGGATAGTTCCCGCACCATGATGCCCAGGAGTCGCTTCACTTGCAGCAGCTCGGTCATTTCCTCCAGGGTTTCCTTGTAATCCGCGTCCGAAACCCCGTAGATTTCCTTGTTCAAGTACAGGGATTCCTGGGCCGGAAGGTCCCACCAGAGCTGGTTCTTTTGGCCCATGACCAGGGCGAATTGGCGGCGGTATTCGTTTTTGCGTTCCGAGGGGATGAAGCCCATCACCTTGGCCGTGCCGGAGGTTGGATAAAGGATGCCGGAGAGCATCTTGAGGGTGGTTGTTTTGCCCGCCCCGTTGGGCCCCAGGAATCCCACCAACTCCCCTTCCTCGATGTTGAAGGACACACCGTCCACGGCCCTTACTTCGGTGTACTGGCGGTTGAAGAGCCCCTGCACCGCGCCGGCCAGCCCTGGCAGGCGTTTCTGCGTACGGTAGATTTTGGAGAGGTTCTCGACTTCGATGATGGGCATGGGTCCCTTACGCGGTTGATTCCGCCGTCCGCGCGGTTATCATAAGGAGCCGCTCAGGGATTTCCAAGTCTAAGTCTTTAGTTTATCCGTCATTGCGAGGATCGAACTTTGCGACGAAGCAACCTCAGTTCATGGTTGGTTTTAAGATTTGGAAGGGGCTTATGCAAACTTGGGTTGCTCTCTCGTTATCAATCGCCCATTCGGCGACTACTCGTCGCAATGACAGCTTTAATAATTTCGAGGTATTTATGAACAACCCAAACACCTCGAAAATAATCAAAGAGCTTAAGCGTCTTTATCCTGACACGCGCTGCTTCCTTCACTACAAGACGCCCTTCCAGCTTCTCTGCGCCGTCATCCTTTCCGCCCAGTGCACGGACGAAAGGGTGAACATGGTGGCTCCCGAACTTTTCAAGGTGTTCCCCACCCCCGAAAAGATGGCGCGCGCCAAGCAAAAGGACGTGGAGAAAATCGTCAAATCCACCGGCTTTTACCACAACAAGGCCAAGAACCTTTTAGGGGCCGCTCAAGCCTTGCTGGGCTTGTACAAAGGGAAGATGCCCAAGACGATCGGAGAAATGGTGAAGATCCCGGGAGTCGGCCGCAAAACGGCCAACGTGGTGCTGGGGGAGGTTTATGGCGTTTCGGAAGGCATTGTGGTGGATACCCACGTCACCCGGTTGAGCAACCGGCTGGGCTTCACCCGGCGCCAGGACGCGGTGAAGATCGAGCAGGATTTAATGAAGATCGTCCCGAAAGAGGAGTGGATTCATTTCTCCCACCGCCTTATCCAGCATGGACGCAAGGTCTGTGGGGCAAGAAAACCTTCATGCGGTTTTTGTACGCTCTCCCAATGGTGTCCCTCGGCATTTAAAACTTAAGACCGGCCCTGCGCCGAGCCCCCAAGGCGAGGCGCAAGCATTGGGGGTGCCATTCCAAGGGAATGGTACAAGGTCCGTGACGCACGCAAGCCCCTTTGCAACGCTTGCGCCCTGGCCAAGTGGTGCCCTTCAGCATTTAAACTTAAGACCGGCCCTGCGCCGAGCCCCCAAGGCGAGGCGCAAGCATTGGGGGTGCCATTCCGAGGGAATGGTACAAGGCCTGTGACGCACGCAAGCCCCTTTGCAACGCCTGCGCCCTGGCCAAGTGGCGTCCCTCAGTGGTGAAATCCGCCTAATCGTTTTAGGCGGATACGGATGGCGGCTTTCGGTCAGTCGCCGCCGGGCGGCCCTTTGGCCCCCATTTGCCCTCCGCCGCCCAAGCCCTTATCCCAATTGCGGTCCCTGTCCGTGGGGGTGTCCTTTGCGACCGGTTCAGTCTCCACTTCCTCCGCGCCCGTTCTCATCAGGTCGTCGCCCAGGACACCGTTGGCGTCGCACACGTGGTAATGGCCATCCGGCAGGAAGACCTGGAAACTTCCGGCTTTCCGGGGGCTTTGCCACCACCAGTAACCTTGGTCGTAATAAATCCACCGGTTCGCGTAGTCATCACGCCACCAAAACCGGCCCCCCGACCACAAAACCCAATGGAAAACATCGTCCGTCCGCCAACCGTACCAATCATGGCCGTCCTTTTTGACATGGCAGTAGTTTCCCGACTTGAAAGAATGCCAATAGTATTTCTGGGATGCGCTGTCGGCCTTATTGGCCGAGGATAGCTGGTCCAAAGCCGAGGGATCGGCCAAGTCCGCCATAGCCTGGCCCAAAGGCACGTTATCCAAGTCGTTGTCAAGGGTAACCGGGGTTCCATCAGGAGATTGGAAGGGCGCACGCGGAAGGCTGTAATGTCGTGGATCCGGAATCCTCTCCTTGACGGGAATAGAGACGGGCTTGGGAAACACGGGAGTGGGCGTCGTATCCGGCGCGGTGGCATCCTGTGCAAAGGCCGGCCCCATAAAGCCTAAAACCAGGATCAACGCGGCTGCCAAACGAGTCTTCATGGTCTTTTACCTTTCGGGAATGATGGCATCGTGCGGGGCCTCCGGGCTCCCGTTTCAATAAAAATGATCCTTGGAACTAGCCCATAATAGCCATGTTTAGCGTCTAGAAGGTTATGGAAAACACTCAGTCCACTAAACCAACCATTCCTCCTTTTTTTAACGCTGTCGAGCCCGAAAAGACAACCTTGAGGGAATGGATTTGGCTGGCCGTCATTATACTCATTGCGGCCTTTTTGCGCCTCTGGCGGATCGACCAAAACGGCACGGGCAACTCTTATTATGCCGCATGCGTGCGCAGTATGCTGATGAACTGGCACAATTTCTTCTTTGTTTCCTTTGATCCCGCCGGTTTCGTGACCGTGGACAAACCGCCGGTTTCGCTGTGGATCCAAACGGCTTTCGCCAAACTGCTGGGTTACCGGGGTTTCATCCTGATCCTCCCCCAAGTGCTGGAAGGCATTGGCGCTTTGGCCCTGGTTTATCACTTGGTGCGCCGCCGTTTCGGTCCCTGGGCCGCCCTTTTCTCGGCCCTGCTCGTGGCCATTTCCCCGGTGAGCGTGGCCGTGGACCGCTACAACAATACGGACGCCTGCCTGGTCCTGGTTCTTCTTTTCGCGGCCTGGGCCTTCCTCAAGGCGGTTGAAACCGGAAGCCGGCCGGTTCTTTACCTCGCCCTCATCCTGGTGGGGGTCGGTTTCAACACCAAAATGATGGCGGCCTTCGTGGCCTTGCCCGCTTTTTACCTCACTTATTTTACGGGCGCGCCCTTTCCCTGGTTTAAGCGCCTCTGGACCCTTTTCGTCGGCACGATCATCCTTTTGGTCGTGGCCCTGTCCTGGCCCTTGGCCGTGGATTTGACTCCGCCTGAGCAAAGACCTTTTGTGGGCAGCACCCAGGATAATTCCATGGTCAGCCTTTCCCTCGGCTGGAACGGCTTCCAAAGGCTCCTGGCCCTGGGCCGGCGGGGCTTTCCAAGGCGTCCGGGTTTTCCGAACAACCGGGCGGCGGCCATCCCCAACCCCGCAACGCCCGCTCCCGGTGGTTCCACCACGCCCCAGGGGAACTTAGCGTCAACCTCCTCCCCCCATAATCCGATGGGGCCGGCCACCCAAGGGGCCGGTCCCGCCACCCAGGGCCTTGGACGCCGGGGAGGCGGCTTCATGGGCAGTGGAACGCCGGGCCCCTTGAGGCTTGCGGATAAAATCATGGCCGGCCAGGTCACCTGGTTCATGCCCCTGGCCCTTTTGGGTTTTGGGTCCGCTTCCCGGCGTTCGCCTTGGACTTGGCCCCTTTCACCCCTCCACCAAAATCTGGTGTTCTGGCTCGCATGGCTGCTCACTTACGCTATGGTTTTCAGCTTTATGCGCGGGGCCATGCATCCCTATTACCTTGTCCTGATGGTCCCAGCTTTCGCCTCGCTCACGGGCATTGGTGTCGGGGCCTTGTGGCTGGACTTCCAAGGGGGGAAAAAATTCCTAATTCCCGGACTTCTTTTGACGGCGGCTTGGCAGGCCCACATTGTCTTCCAGTACCCGGATTGGCGCCCCCAAATCTTACCCCTGCTCCTCTTGGGAGCGGCTTTGTCGGTTGCCGGTCTTTATTCAGGTTCCATCCCCCCGGATAAGGCGCCGGCCTTCCGCGAATGGATCCCGTCCTCGCTGGCCTTGGGCCTTTGTTCCCTGTTCCTTTGCCCTGTCTTTTGGGCCTTGACGCCCATCCTGGGCTCAGGCCAACCCGTGGAGGCCGATCCGGATTTGCTCAGCGGTCCCAGGGGGGCCGGAGCCTTCCGGGGTTTCGAGATGAACTTGGACACTGCCAAACTCTTGGGTTTCCTGAGGGCCCACCGTCAAGGCGAGCAATACCTGGTGGTGGCCCAAAACAGCCAGTTGGTGGCGCCCATTATCATCCAGACCGGTGAACCAGCCATAGCCATCGGCGGATTCATGGGCGGGGACCCTATCGTAACCGCCAACCAATTCGCCCGAATGGTGCAAGAAGGCCGTTTCCGGTACATGCTGTTACCGGACCCGAACCCAAACCAGGGCAGGCCCGGGCCGGGCAATGGCCGCAATTTCGGCGGAAATGCCGGTGGTTTTGGCGGTTTCGGCTTTGGACGGGGAGGAGCCCAGGCGGACATCGCCAAATGGGTGAGGGAACATGGAAAACCCGTGGACCCCTCCCTTTGGAAGCCGGCCCTGCCACCGGCGCCTGCCGCTCCCCAAACCCAAGCCGGAGGCCAGGGATTCCCCGGGAATTTCCGGGGCCGGGGCGGTCTGGCCAATCTCCAACTCTACGACTTGAGGCCCGACAAGGGATAAACTATTCCCATGCCCAAGGATGACGTCTTCTCCCAATGCACCTTTGTTTTTGAGGCCGGTGAAAACCTTGGTTTTCTCGCGGCCAAGCTGGGTCAAGCCCTTTACGACAATAAACCCGCCCCCCTGAAAATCCTGGTAGCCTGCCCGCCGGGCCTCAAGGCCAAAACCTTAACGAAACTCTCAGCTATCCCGCATAAAGTCGAAGTCTTGGAAGTCAATGGCCTTTGCCATGACCTTCCGGCGCATCTGCCAACCCCTTTTTTCGCCTACCTGCCTGCCAACGCCCCTTATTGCCCCCCTTATTTGGAAAATCTGGAAAAAGCGGACACCCAAAGACCCTTTGTACGCCCCTGGATTCCCCCGGTTTCAATATCCGACACCGAATGGGCCCGGCTGGTTTACATGGCCTTCGGCTGGATATCCACTCCAGCCCTGCTCCAATTGCCATTGGGGAATCAACGAAGCATTGATTTACGTGATTTGGAAAGGGTTTCGCAGAAAAACGGGTTTTACCTGTCCTATCTCACCGCGCCGGCGGGCCCGCCGGCCACCCCCAAAACCCCAGGCGCCCGGCCGCCCAAGCTGACCCCACGGTCTAAAATCCTGGCCCTGGTGCCCCACTACGATTGCCTGGACTGGCTGGGCCAGTGCCTGGACAGCCTGGTCCACCAAACCCGTCCCCCAGACGCCATCGCGGTGCTGGATGACGCTTCCCCGGTTTCCCCCATGGAGATCATGAGGGGATTTAAGGGAGTCACCCTTTTAAGAGCCGCGGAAAACTCCGGGCCCTACCGGATGCTCCAAACCGTAATTGACCGGACGGACTTCGACGGGTATATGTTCCAGGACGCGGACGATTGGTCCGTCGTGGACCGGCTGGAGAATCTGTTAGCCGAGGCCGAGAGGGTGGGCGCCGAATGGATCGGCACCCAAGAGTTCATGTATTTCGAGGATTCCATCCATGTTCTGCGCTATCCCCTCGACCTCAACTCCACTCCCCAGGCCTCCATCCGTCATCCGTTTTGCTACCCCAGCAGCGTCATTTCGCGGGATTTCCTAAAACGGCTGGGGGGATTCGCCTCGGGCCTTAAGTTCAGCGGGGATTTCGAGCTTTTAACCCGCGCCGTCTGGGCCGGGAAGGTCGCCAACCTCAACGAATACGGCTATTTCCGGAGGATCCGGAAGAATTCGCTGATTACCTCCGAGGCGACCGGGCTTGCCAGCCTGGCTCGCAGGGAAGTGGACTCCCAGATCGAGAAGCGGAAGGCGGAGAACCTGGCCCGCGTGATCAAGGGAGGGGTCCCTTCGCTGGAGCCGTTAAAGACCGCTGCGCCCCTGTCATTCGAGCACCTGGCCGGCCCGCCTTTGATAAATTAAAGGTTCCCGGCAAACTCTCGCCACGAAGTACACGAAGACCACAAAGTGAAACCAAGGGATTTTCAATTCGTTTTTGATTTACTTTGTGTACTTTGTGACCTTTGTGGTGAGAGTTTTAGTTTTAGGGAATATTCTTAGCCGGTTTTATTTCGAGTGTTTCTTGCGGAAGCCCTCCATGAATTCCATAAGCCGGTTCACGTCCTCCTCGGTCACGGCGTTGTAGATCGAAGCCCTTAATCCTCCCAGCGACCGGTGGCCTTCCAGGCCGTAAAAGCCGGCCGCGATGGATTCCTCCAGGAAGGCCTTGTCCAGTTCAGGGGTCGGCAGCCGGAAAACCGCGTTCATTTGGGACCGGTCCTTCTTGGCCGCGTGCCCCCGGAAGAATTCCGGGTGGCGGTCGATCAGGGCGTAAAGGGCCTTGGCCTTTTTTTCGTTCAGGACCGCCATTTTCTTAAGTCCCCCAACCTCGTCCCTCAACCAGCGGGCGATGAGCAAAGTGACATAGATGGAGTAAACCGGGGGCGTGTTGTAGATGGATCCCATGGCCGCGTGGTTGCGGTAATCCAGCATGCTATGCAGGTTGTTGGGGGCGTCTTTCAACAGCTCATCCTTGAGGATAACCAGGGTCAGCCCCGCGGGCCCCAGGTTTTTTTGGGCGTGGGCGTAAACCAGGCAGAAGTCCTTGATGTCGAAGGGACGGCTCAGGAAGTCCGACGACATGTCGCAAACGCGCTTCACCTCTTTAAGCCCAGGCAGGTAGTGGAATTGCAGGCCTTCCACCGTTTCATTGGAAACGTAGTGGAAATAGGCCGCCTGGGGGTCGTAAACCAATTCCCCTTCTTCCGGCAACCGGGTGTAGCCCGTTCCCTCGCCGTCATAAAGCACCCTCACCGCCCCTTCCAGCCGCGCTTCCGGGATGGATTTGGCGCTCCAATAGCCTGTTTTCAGGTATTCGGCGGCATTCCCTTTCCCGCGCAAAAGAAGCATAGGGATCATGGAAAACTGCAGGCTGCTGCCGCCCTGGAGCTGGAGCACGTGGTAATCGGCGGGAATATCCAGCAGTTCCCGGAAGATTTTCTCCGCTTCCTGGAGGATGGCCTTGAAATAATCGGACCGGTGGCTGATGCCCAGGATGGACTGGTTGGTTCCTGGGGCCCGAAGAACGGCTTCGCTGGCCTGTTCCAGGACTTCCTGGGGTAGCGCGCCTGGCCCCCCGGAAAAATTGAGGCTCGAGGTGGCGGAGGACTTTCGTTTTTTCTTCGGTTTATTGGGTCTTGGCATTTAACACATCCTCCAGTATTTTGCGGCTAAAAGCCGGGTCGTGAAAGGGAAAAAGCGTGGCGTTGGGCGTAAAAGTGAACTCGCTGAAATATATCCCATCCGGCAGGTCGTAAAGGTCCACCCGGACAAAGTCAAAGGGCTTGGACAGGTCCGAGGCGGCTCTCAGCATTTCGTCCCAATGGGCCGGTTTTTCAGGCAGTGGTTCGGGCAAAGGGAAGGCGTCGGTGATGGGGATATGCCGGTGCTCCGGCACGGTAAAAAGGGCCTGCCGGTGGCCGGAAAACCTTCCCTCATCGTACTGGCAAAACAGCACCCTGCCCCTGGCCGCGTAAAACCGGAAATCCGGCGGGGAGTGGTGGCTTTCGCCTTCCCCTTCCGGCCAAGGCAGGCATTCCTCCACCAGGATCTTCGGTTTGAGCCTCATGTATTGGGTCTCGTACTCGTTGAAAAAAAAATTCCTCCGGGCGAACTGGTACATCACGTAGGTTTGTTTCACGGCGGCTTGCAAGTCCCCCCGCCCCAAAAACACGATCCCTCCGGAGGCGTGGGTGGGCTTGGCCACCAGGTTTTTGCCGACGTAAGGATATAAAAAGAGCCCCACCTGTTCCAAAGTCGTTCCCGGCGTCAGGGGCCGCACCGCCACCGTTTCGGCCGCTTTAAGCCCCGGCGAAAGCTCCACCGCCGCCTTTTTCGCCGATTCCTTATCCACGCAGGATTCCTCATAGGCCGTGAAAGGCCCGGTCATCCTTCGAAAGACGTAGTCCTCAAAGCCGGCATGGGGGGAAGCCGGCGGCAAAGGCCACCGCTGGTGCTTTTCGTAGAATCTTGGCCGGGCTAATAGCCGGACGGCCCAAAACTGCCGCCTGAGTGCCAGCCATTCCAAAAAGCTTTTAATCCACTTAACTTTCATAATGCCCGAAGAGGCGTTTTGCGAAGAACCTATCCCCCCTTTGAAAAAGGGGGGCGGGGGGGTATTAGCCCTTTCAAGACCGTTCGGCAAGTCTAACTCCTCCCTTCTTCCAACGACGCTCACAGGGAAAAACCCCTGTGTACCCCCAAAACCAACAGCCCCTCTTTCAGAGGGGGAGAATTAATGCGATCCGTGGTCTTTCAGAAATTTTGTAACCCATTTCTTCAAGACGGATTCCGGGGCGAAGGATTGGAATCGCCTTTGGTGGCGGGCCTCCGAATCGAGGACATGTCCCCCTTGAAATAGGTGGTCCCCGCGTGGGTAAGGGCGCTGTTTAAGTCCAGCCAGATTTCCCCGCCCATGTCCGTCCAGCGGCGGCAAAAACTGTAATCCTCGCTCAAGAGCACCCCGGTTTCCTTGTCCACCAGGCAGTTGAAGAAGGCATAACGCCACTTGGAATTCCTTAGCTCGTCCTGGACGACCAAGTCCCGGGAATATTGAAGGTCAGGATAATGCTGGGCCATGCGCTCGATGGCTTCCCGCCGGATCATCAAAAAGCCCGTGCCTGCGGCCTTCACCTGGGCGAAATCACCCTCGATGCGGATGTTGGAGGGGTCCACGAATTCCACCACGTAATCCAGGGTGGCCGAGGCGAGGCGCGGGTTGCCCGCCTTCGCCTGTTCCACGATCTTGCGCCAATTGAGGTTTTTCACGGGATAACCGGCGGCCGTGACGTCCTTTCCATATTCCAGGAGCCGGAAAACCTGGTGTGGCTCAAAGCCGATGTCGGCGTCGATGAAAAGCAGGTGGGTGGCGTCCTTGTTTTCCATGAAATGGGCCACCAGGTTTTGGCGGGCCCGGACGATCAACGAGTCGCCCAGGATATTCTTGACGGTCAGGGGGATTTGTTCTTGAAAACAGGCCTGCTGGAGCTTGAGGATCGAATTGGAGTAAATACCGAACATATGGCCGTCGAAACACGGCGTGGCGACCATGATGTGGGTAGGCGAGGTTGGCAAAGCCGTCTCCGGTGGATGATGTCCATAACCCTAACGGACGTTATTGAGACGACTGCAGGAGGTTTTTAGAGCCGTGCTCAAAACCTATCATAACCCCCAAAAAGGGAATCCCTCCCGGAGCCTTTTCTCTTAAATCCCCTCCGTCTTAAATCCCAACGCCTGGGCGGCCCTGTTCAAGCCTTTATCATGGGTCAGGAAAACCAAATCTTCGCTTTGCTCATCCTTCCAAGACAAAGCGGTGGAGAGGTGGATGGCGTCCAGGGTGCCGATGGCCACCGGGAAAGTTTCAGAAGCCCGGCGGAGGATAGGCGGTGTGGGTTGGAACAAATCCACGCCCTTCATCACCTCAAACAAATCGACCCGATAGGCCAATAGCACGTCCTCGGGAATGCCTTCGGCGACTCGCATCCGGTCCAAAGTCCGGAGGCACTCCACTTCCACCAGTTGGCTTCCCACAAGATTTTCAAATTCTCTCCACCCCTCATAGGGGCTTGGCTGTTTAAGGATGATTCGGAGGATGATCGAGGAATCGAGATAAGCATTCATCGGTAACTTTGCCGCTCTTCCGATAGATAGCGGAGGACATCCATCTTCTTGTAGAAGGGCGCGGTAAGTTTGATCTGGTCCGGGCGGAGGGTGGCCTTACGGACCACTAATTTTCCCGGCTTGTCCGAATAAGGCACCACTTGGGCCACCGGCGTATGCCGGTCCATTAAAGTAAGGGGATGGCCGTTCCGGACATTCCTCAGGTATTCACTCAAATGGGCTTTGAAGTCCGCAATTTTGACAGTTGTTTTTTCGGCGTTTCTCATGACCACATGATGACCATTTATGGTTAAGCTGTCAAGCCAGGTGCCCCAGCCCGTATATCCTAGGGGCGCTGCGGGGATTGGAAAGCCGGAAAAATATTGGTTTGGTCCTGAATCCCAAGTGGCCGGAGAGGGCTTCAGAAAGAACCTGGCGGAAGTCCGTAGTCACTTGCAAATCCCGGCCCTGGGAACCGAGCGCCAGGGCATAAACGGCGTTCAGCGGGGTGTTCAGCGGGTCAAACGGTGTTCACCGGGGTACAAAAGGGTGTTCAGCGGGGTGCCAACAGCGTTCATCAGGGCATAAACGGCGTTCAGCGGGATGTTCACCAAGTGGTAGATTCTCTAAAACCTGCCCTGAAAGAGACCGGGTTACCCCCGATTTTTTGAGATTCTCAAAAACCATGCCCTGGGAGGGGCCGGGTTATCCCTGGTTTTTGGAGATTCTCTAAAACCGTGCCTTGGGGAGGGGTTAAGATAGGAACCCAACCGGCGTTCCCGCTTGGAAAGCCGGGAAAATTTGGGTTTGGTCCTGGATCCCCAAATGGCCGGAAAGGGCCTCGGAAAGGACCTGGCGGAAGTCGGTGGTCACCTGTAGGTCCCGGTTCTCGAAAAGGTTCTCCGGCTCCAGGCCCGGCCAGCGGCCGTAAACCTTGCCGCCCTTCACCCCTCCGCCGAAAAGCATCATGACGCTGGCATGGCCGTGGTCCGTGCCCCGGTTGCCGTTCTCCACCAGGGTGCGGCCGAATTCGGTCATGGAAACCAAGAGCACATCGTTTGCTTGATCTCCCAAATCCCGGTAAAAGGCCGCAATGGCCCCGCCTAGATCGGCCAGCCCCTTTTGGAGGCGGTTTTCTTCCTGGACGTGGTCATCCCACCCGCCGATATCCACAAACCCAACTTTCAACCCCGCCTTGGCCTTGATGATGCGCGCCAGTTGGAAGAAACCCTGGCTTTCCTTGCTCTTGGGGTAACCCACGTCTTCAGCCTTTTGGGCTCCGTCCCCCAGGATCTTCTGCAAGGCGTCCACGGAGTCCCGCGTTTCCTTGCCCGCGCCCGAGAGTAATTGGTCGATGCTTTGTTCGTACATCTGTTCAAAGGTGGCTTCCTCACCCGGGCCCCCGAAAAAGCGGTAGGACTGCATATTGGTGAAGGTGGTGACCGGGAAGTCCCCCCGCAAAATGCGGGGAAGGCGCGGGCTGACCGCCACTGCCGCCAGGGAGGATTTGGGCCGTTTGGGCAGATCCTGCATCGATCGGTTTAGCCAGCCGTCCGGCGTGGTCTTAATTCCCGGCGTGCCGGTTTCCATGTTGTCCTGGGCGTCAAAGTGGGAACGGGTGCCATCCGGGCTGCCGGCGGCCTGGACCACGGCGAATTGGCCGGACTTCCAAAGTGGCAGGAGGGGCGTCATGGCCGGATGGAGGCCAAATTGCCCGTCCAGGTCCAAAACGCCCTTGTCTTGGCCGGGCAACCCCAGGGCAATGGTGGGTCGGCTTTTTCGGTAAATGGGGTCGTTAAAGGGCACGACGATATTCAGGCCGTCAGCCGCGCCCCGCTGGAAGAGTACAACTAGGACCTTGCTGGAGGAAGAAGGGGCTGCCGAAGCCGCGGCCCAGGCCCACCGTGGCAGGCTGTGGAAGGCCAGCCCGGCGGCCGCCGTGCCGCTGATCTTCAGGAAATCTCGGCGGGATAAGCGGATTTGTTTGGAATGTATCATTTTAAGCCCCCCTCTAAAAACCGTTCAAACTACCAAGGCACAAGAAGGAGCAAAAAAATCCGTTCTTGGTGACTTGGTGCCCTTAGTGGTTAAATCGCCTTTATCTTTTTTGAAAATCCGGCGAGCCCAGCACCAGCGCGCCCAGCTTGGCCACCTGGATTTCCTTGTTCCGGTCATCCAAAACCGCGTGGGTGATTTCAGGATCCTTCAGCCTTTTCATCAACACCCGCCGGGTCGAAGAAGACACCTGGTTTTGCAGGAAGGCCCTGAAAAAACCGTTCAGTATTCTTTTCTCGTCGTTGGTTTGCGCGGCGGGCACCACCTGGGCCAGGTCCACCGTGGCTTGCGAGCGGTTGTTGCTCAAAAGCGCCAAACCGTAATTCATGCGGTTGAGCAGTTCCGCCGAGGAAATCCAACTTTTGGCGTCGTCCGGGTAGCCGGTGGGCGGCTCGCACTGGTAAAGGGGCTCACCCATGGCGGCCAGGTATTGGGAAAGCTTGACCGGGTCCTCGATTTTGGCGTTAGTGGCCCGTAGCGCGCTCACCAGGTATTCCAAGGGAGTTTTCACCTTGGCAAGGTAAACCTTAGGGCTGTAGAACTCCGGGGATGTGAAAAGCGTCCTGAGCATTTCTTTGATTTCCCCGTCGGTTTCCATGTACTTGCCCGCTACCTTTTTGACGAGGCCCTCCGGCGGATTGTCGGAAACGAAACGGCGGCAAAGCTCGAAGGAAATGAAATGGGCCGTGGCGGGCTGCCGGCAAAGAAGGTCCAGCACCTCTTCGCCCTCATGCTCGGCCATGCTGTCCGCCTCCTCCGGGCCGAACTTTTGTCCCAAGATGACCTTTTCCCCAAGGTCGTGCATGCGCGGATGGAATTGGAATTGGAAGATCGTGGCCGGGTCAACGTATTTATGGTTGGGGTTCAACAAGAAATAGGGTCCCTGGAAGCTCCAGCCCGTCAGGGCCCTCGCCACCTCGATGACGTCCTGCTGGGTATAGCCCCCGTCCACGCCCAGGGTGTGGAGTTCCATCAGCTCCCGCGCGTAATTTTCGTTGAGCCCCGCGTTTTGCTTGGGTTTGCCCGCCCGGTTTTCCATCATGGCCATCATCTGGGGGTAGGCCGACATCTCGTCTTCCGGCACATATCGGGGGTCCACGGTGCTATTGACGTTATCCAAGTATTCCAGCATGGCCGGGCTATGCGCCACGGCCCCCACCAGGTCCCGGAACCGGCCGAAAACGCGGGGGCGGATCACCTCCCTTTCGTAGGAAGTCAGGGTCCATTTCACCTGGTTCTTTTGGAAACTAACGTTGAAGTGGTTGAACCAGAAGTCGGTCATGACTTCCTGGAGTTGTCGCCGGCTGTCCACGGCGCGGATGAGTTTTGCCGCGGAAAGCTCGTCCAATATCTTCCGCGGCTTTTCGTTGATGGCTTTTATCTTGTCCGGGTCCACGCCGTCAAGGTTGGCTTTCTTGAGCGCGAATGGGGCGGGCGGATAGGCCCGGAACAGGTCGTAACTGGACATCTTGAGGGTGGAATAACCTTCCAATTCCTTTTCACATGGGCTGTCGTCGATATGGCCGGGATTCAGCTGCTCATCCATAAAGGCCTTCAGGCCCATCTTCCGGACCCGGTCCAGGTCACCGGGCCTGGGGCCGAAGGTGATGCGGTTTAAAAGATGCAGGCATTTTTGTTGGTAGGTTAAGGGGGTTGCGGCGCCCAGGGCCGGCAGGCCCCAAAGGAATGGGATTCCAAGCGGCAAAAGAAGGAGCGTTTTCCTCACGGTTTTTCCTTCAGCGGATATACGATCTTCAAGAATTAGACGAAGCGGCGTTGATGGAAGTTCAAAACGGTAGTGTCTCAGTTTGAATGGCCTAATCCAACTTCACCCTCACCCCTCCCTCTCCCCTCAAGGGAGAGGGGGAAATACCCGCAAAAACCCTCGCCCCTTGGGGAGAGGGTAGGGTGAGGGGTGTCTGGGATTTTTGTTGAAACGAAACTGATGCACTACCTTCAAAACCAAGTCTTCCGACAGGAAACAGGTCCGGGAGTAAACTACCTGTTAATGGGAAACATCAAAATATCCGCCCCCTTTTATTTCGGGGGGAAAAGTGTAATAAATGGACGCCTTTTAAAATGAACCGGGTTGAATCCATTGGCCCGGTCCAATCGTCTAAAAGGCACCTGTCCGACTGGGTCACCCAGGCCGGGCCGGAAAAAAATCAGGAGGATTTGTCTCTATGAGAAAGCATCTTCGGAAGCTGGTTTTGGGAGTGGGAATGCTGGGCTTGCTGGCCATGCCGATGGTGGTCAAGGCGCAAGGCATCGACTTGACCATCAATGTGGGCACGGATGACCAGGCTCATTTCGATTTCAAGGGCGGACCCGCGCACCACGACCGCTTGATCTGGCAAGCCGCCCAGCAGCTGAAAAACGCCAAGCATACCTTGTGGAAGGCCCCCAATGATTTCCATGGCCACAAGGCGGATGCCATCATGGCCATCAATCACGCGCTGGATCAGCTGAAAGCCTGTGAGGGTATGTAAGAATTTTTTTGAGTTTCATCAAAGCCACCGGCTTTGCCGGTGGCTTTTTTATTTGGGGTTGCAACAAAACCCAAAATATTTTCACCACAAGCCCCTTCGGGGCCACAAAGTAAAGATATTTTTGTTAGAGTCCCTTAAAGTCCGTTTGGCACCGGCATCGGCGTGTCGGTCGGCTCCGAGCCCGGCGGCGGTCCCTGGAGGAATTGGCCTTCCCGGTAACGCATGAGGACTTGGCCATTTTTCGCGTAAAGGTAATCCATGGAAAGGTCCGATTCCTGGAGGGTGACCCCGAAGTTTTTCTTCAGGTTCGGGTTGAGCTTCAAGATGACCTTCAGGAAGTTCTCCAGGACGGTTTGGGAGGTTTTCGGGTCCCCTTGGGTGCCGATCACCGTGACGTCGATTCCCTGCCGGTCCGGGTTATAAACCGCCACCACGCGGCAGGTTTGACCGCCGTCAAATAGGCCGCCCGAATTTTTAGCCTCTAAAATCGTCCCAAAGGTGGTCAGGCAAGCCTGAAGGTAATAGGCCACGCTCTCACCAGCGGGGATTTCCCGGGTCTTCGCCAAGTCCCCATTGCCGGCCCAGACCCAAGCCGTTCCCAAGAGGAATAGCGCAACCGCGGTTCCAACGGTTTTTCTCAAAACCATGACGTCCTCCTTACACGTTGAACCTGAAATGCACCACGTCGCCGTCCTTCATCACGTATTCCTTGCCCTCGGTGCGCAGTTTCCCCGCCTCCCGGGCCTTCACGGCGGAGCCGGCCGCGACGAGGTCCTCATAAGAATAAACCTCGGCCTTGATGAAACCCCGCTCGATGTCCGAGTGGATCTTGCCCGCCGCCTGGGGCGCCAGGGTGCCCTTTACGATGGTCCAGGCCTTGGACTCCATGGGGCCGGCCGTGAAAAAGGAGATCAGCCCCAGCGTTTCGTAGGATTTTCGGATGATGGCGTGAAGCCCCCGTTCCTGAATGCCCAGGTCGGCCAGGAATTGTTTCGCGTCCTCCTCCGGCAGCTCCGCCACCTCGGCCTCGATCTTGGCGGAAATGGGCAGGCAAGGGGCGTGATGGGCGGCCGCGTAGTCCTGAAGTTCCCGGTAATGTTTGTTCTTGGAAACATCCGCCAGGTCTTTTTCCGAGACGTTCCCGATGAAAAGGAAAGGCTTGCGGGTGAGGAGGCTCAGTTCCTTGAGTTTTTTTTCCTGTTCAGGAGTGGCCGGAACCGTGACGGCCGGTTTGGCCTCCTCCAGCGCCTTCCGCGCCAAGGTGAATAAATCCCATTCCGCAACGGCTTCCTTATCCCCGGCTTTCTTGCCCTTTTCCGTCCTTTGCAGGCGCTTGTCCACGGTTTCCAGGTCGGCCAGGCAAAGCTCGGTCAGGATGATCTCAACGTCGCGGACGGGATGGATGGAGCCTTCCACGTGGGTGATGTTGGCGTCCTCGAAGCACCGCACCACCATGGCGATGGCGTCCACCTCGCGGATATGGGAAAGGAATTTGTTGCCCAGGCCCTCGCCCTTGCTGGCGCCCTTGACCAGCCCGGCGATGTCCACGAACTCCACGATGGCCGGGACCCGTTTCGCGCTTTTTTCCATTTCCGCCAGCCGGTCGATCCGCGCATCCGGCACCGTCACCACGCCCACGTTGGGATCGATGGTGCAGAAGGGGTAGTTTTCCGCAGGGGCCTTGGACTTGGTGATGGCGTTGAACAGGGTGGATTTACCCACGTTGGGCAGGCCGACGATTCCGATTTTCAATGTAAAACCTCAAGCCAGGATAAACCGCGAAGGCGCGAAGACCACGAATGGATTCATGGATTCAACCAAAACAAACGAGCGAATTAAAACCTGAGTTCGTCCGCCAAAACAACCTTCCGGTTTGATTTTCTTCGCGGTCTCCGCGCCTTCGCGGTGAAAAGCATCGCTTTATTGAATTTTTTGGATCAATACCGGCGTCTGGGTGGGTTTGGGCACCAGCTGAAGCGCCCAGGGGCCCGCGTTTCCGGCGGTGGAAGCCGGGGCGGCCGCGATCAACGTTTCGTCGTACCAAAGGACGGTCTTGTCCGAGTAGTCCTCCATGCGCTTGAACCGGACCGCGTAATCGCCGGCGGGCATGGGGCCCAAAAGAACCGCGGCCACGGCGTTTTGGGTGAAATCCACCTCGGGGGTATCGGCGCCCGGCTGCAAAAGCGCCCAATAAACCCTAAAGCGGCTGGGGTCGGTGATCAGTTCCTGCGCCGGGGCGGCCACGGGTGACGTATTTCCATTCCAATGGGGCAGGTTGGTGAGGTCCGAGACAAAGTCCAGCGAGGACGAAACCCCTAAAAAATGGTTTTTCGAAAGCCATCGCTTGGTTTCTTTAACCAAGCCGTTTTCCCCCGCGTTTTGGATGAAATGGGTCAACCAGGCCAAGGCCAGGAATACCAGTAAAACACCCAAGATGGGCTTGAGCGAGGAGGACCTCGACCTCTCCGGCGCCTGTGAGTCGGGCGGCCTTGCCCGCTTGTTTTTTTTGGAAACCCCTTCCGGTTCCTTGCGGGGGGAGGTCTTAGGCGCCTTGAAAAACCAGCGGAGGATTTTCAAATCCAAGGGTTCGGAAGGAGGGTTGGCCGAAACCGCCGGCGATTTGGGACCCCCGCCGCGCAGCTGGTCCAACTCCTTCCGGGCGGAAGCGCAAAGGTTCAAATGCCGGGCCACCATGCGCCTCTCCCGGGCCGTCAGGCGGTCGTCCAAGTAGCCCCGCAATAACGGATGTAATTGTTCGCACTCGTTCATGGATTTCCCGCCGTTCTTCCCGCCTTAAAAGGGGAGCCTTGACCCGGCTCATGATGCACAAAAAAGCCTCTGGAATCAAAACTAAAATGGGCTCGGCCGGTTGGCCTTTTGCGGTAGTGTCTCAGTTTGAATGGCCTAATCCAACTTCACCCTCACCCCTCCCTCTCCCCTCAAGGGAGAGGGGGAAATACCCGCAAAAACCCTCGCCCCTTGGGGGAGAGGGTAGGGTGAGGGGTGTCTGGGATTTTTGTTGAAACGAAACTGATGCACTACCCCTTTTGCGGAAATCCGGCGATAACCGGCAAAACAGTCTTCCTTCCCTTGACTTTTGGTTGTCGCCTGCATACCGTAGGCCAGTTGTTTAAAAAAACCACAGGGGAGGCTTGGTTTATGGAGACAACTCCGATGTACATTGCGGAAATGGTCATCCGCTGGCTGCATGTGGTGGCGGGAATCTTGTGGATCGGGCTTCTTTATTTCTTTAATTTCGTCAATGCCAACTTTGCCAAAACCCTGGACGCCGATTCCAAGAAAAAGGTAGTGCCCGAACTCATGCCGCGGGCCCTATTTTTCTTCCGTTGGGCGGCCATGTTTACCTTTATTTTGGGACTCTTGTTGATTTACTTTGTCTATTTGGCCCCGAGTGGTGCCCGTTATGGGAATCTCATGACCAATCCTATACTGATCGGCGTTCTTTTCGGGCTTGTCATGTGGTTCAACGTCTGGTTCATTATTTGGCCCGGCCAGCGCAAGATCATCAATGGCATCAAAACGGGCAACCCCGCACCAGCCGACGTCGTTGCCCGTGCTACCAACGCTTCCAAGCTCAATACTTATCTCTCGATTCCATTGGTTTTCTTCATGCTGGCCGGTCCTCATTTTTCTTCGCTGCAATGGTATTGGGAATTAGTTGTGGTGGCGGTTGGTTTCGCCATTGCTTGGCATTTATACAAAATCGGGGCCAAAGTCTCCACCAACGTTTAAATTCCTTTTGTCCTAACAAAAAAGGCCCTGGGTGTCCCAGGGCCTTTTTTGTTTTTTTCATCCAAAGGCTTTAATTGATGGTCGGATGCATTCCGGGGACGTTGTTGAGGATTTCGGAGTTGAACTCCAATTTATGGTCCAGGAAGCGCTTGAGGTAGGTCCGGCGCAGGTTCTTGAAGAACTTCTCCAGCTCCGCATCGGCGTTGTTGGATTCCAGCGCCAAAAGATTCAAGGCGATGGCAAACGCCGTTTCCACGTGCTCGTGACGGAATTCGATGCTTTTATCCACATATTGGTTATACCGCCGGATTCCCTTCCGATAGATATCGATGGCCTTGAGGTTGTTATTTCCCTGGTAATACTTGCCCATGAGGTAAAAAACCTCCAAATCCAGGACGTCCGAATGCTCGATATTCTCGAATTGGTTGACGGCCTCGACGATGTGGATTTTGGAGCTGGCGTCCTGGAAATAACTGTTGAGGCAGTACTTGGCGTATCGGGCCCGCAGGTAATGGTCCTGGGGGTTCCGGCGGAGGGCCTCCTTATACTTCCGGAGTTCCACCACACGCACCAGTTTCTTAAGCAAGGACAGGAAAGGGGAAAAAATGCCGGCGATGAAATTCATGGTGAAAAAAGTTTAGCACCGCTTGGAAAAGCTTGTCAAAGTTAAAGCGATTGCCAAAAAAATTTGTTAGCAATATTTTCGGCCGGTTTTGGAAGTTCATGGGCCATAAAGTCCCCCCCAGGCCTATATTTACGTGGAACAAAATTAAACAAGAACATGGGTTGTTGAAGGGCTCCTAATAAATTAAAGCTCCTCGCCCGTGGACGGGCCTTGAAGGGTATGCAAGAGATCGACTTGCTGGGGGGTCAGGATTTTTTTCTCCAATTCCAGCTTGGCCTTCACTTTTTGGCTTAACCTCTGGCCGTAAAGCACGCCGATTTCCTGCGTGATCAAATCCAGCCGTGTTTGGTCCGGGTCCGGTTTCTCCAATTCGTTTTCCAACTCCACCTCTTTCACCTTGATCTGGCCTTCGACGACGGCCATTTCCCTGCGGTAGGTGTGGCGGTTCTTCAGCACCGCCTGGCGCTGTTCGCCGGTCAGTTGGAGCTTGTCCATGATTTGGCGCCAGGTGAGGTGGGCCGACTGGGTTTCCGTCGCTTTGGCCTTGGCCGAATTTTCGGCGGGGGGGTCGGCCATGGAAAAGGCAGTCGCCGCCAAAGCCAATAAAAAGAAAACCGGCACTGCCCGCCTGTGGTTCACCATGGTGCCTCCCAGAGTTTTTAAAGAAGGATCTCGTCATCCGCCAGGACATTCGAATGTTCGTCATCGGTTTCCTTCAGAAGGTTGGGGGCGGAGGTGGAGGGATCCGTCAACAGGATGGGTAATTTCACCACGCCCAAATCGCGCTCAACGCCGACTGTGGGATTGGAAACGGAGAGAAGGTACTCCGCCACCGCTTGGTTGTCGCCGATGGAAACCTCGTGATAGAGGGTGCCCGTCAGGACCAGGCAGAGGCAGGCCGCCGCGACCCATCGCACCGGATGGCCCCAGGGCCTCCAGACGATGTGCCGCCCGGCGTTCGCCCGTGAGGCGATGCGTTCCTCGATCTTGTACCAAACCCGGTTGAAAACGTCCTCACCCGGGGCCGCCTTGGCCATTTGCCTTAACGTTTTTAAGATGTTCCGTTCTTTCATGGTTCGCTTCATGGTATTCACCCCGCAGCCTTAAGCATCTTCCTGCGAAAGCCCTTCTTTTTCCAGGATTTCCTTGAGTTGGGCCTTGGCCCGGTGGATATTGGACTTCACCGACCCCAGGGAAAGTTGAAGGGCCGACGCAATATCCTCATAGCTTAGTTCTTCCATTTCCCTCATCAAAAGGCAGGCCTTCTGCTTGGCCGGGAGCCTTTCCAGCGCCCGGGCCACCACCGGGCTTAACCCCAGGTTGACCGCCTTTTCGCTGTCTTTTTTATCCTGGACCTCCGGGGCGTTCTCAAAACCCAGGAAGGTCAGAATTTTCCGCCGCCTTAAAAGGTCCAGGCAGTGGTTGGTGGTCATGCGGTAAAGCCAAGTGCTGAAGGCCGATTCACCCCGGTAGTTCTTGATGCGGTCGAACACCTTCAGGAAGATTTCCTGCAGCGCGTCTTCCGCGTCCTGGGACGACCCCAACATCCTCCATGACAGGTTGTAAACCTTCGTCCGGTGCAATTCGTAGAGCACATGCAACCCGGCGATGTCACCTTGCCGGCAACGATCAATGGCTTCAAGTTCGGTCATTCGTCACCTGGCTCGCCTATTTTTATGACGCTTCACCGGCAAAAAGTGTTGCAACTTTTGAGTTAAAACCACGGCTTTTAGGGCCATCCGGCCCTCGGACCCCTTTTTGGACATAGCTAAAGCCTAGGTCACTGAGGCCAAGGGGTCATTGGGGACTTGGAAGCCGTGGTTTTTACACTTTTGTGGTTTTCACGCCGTTTTGAGGAAGGTCAGGAGGCTCCGGACCATCAAACCCGTTCCACCATAGGTGAGATAGGGGACGGCCGGGAATTCCCGTTCCAGGTAAGCGGGGCCGGCGATGTCCAGGTGGACCCAGGGGGTATCCCCCACGAACTCCTGTAAAAAGAGGCCTCCAATAATGGAACCCGCCTCGCGTCCCCCGCCGATGTTTTTAATGTCGGCCACCTTGCTTTTGATGTCCTCACGGTACTCCTTGACCAAGGGCAGTTCCCAAATCGGCTCCCCCTCGGCTTCCGTGGCCGCCTTGACCTGCTCCAGGAGCTCGGGGTTGTTGGTCATGGCGCCTGAAACCAGGGCCCCCAGGGCCACCACGCAGGCGCCGGTCAAGGTCGCCATGTCGATGATTTGGTCCACCTTTTGCTCAACGGCGTAAGAGAGGCCGTCCGAAAGGATCAATCTCCCCTCGGCGTCCGTATTCAAAACTTCCATGGTCTTGCCGTTCATCGCCTTCAAGACATCCCCCGGTTTGTAGGCCCTTCCCCCGGGCATATTCTCGGTGGTGGGGATGATACCGTGGACCTCGGCGTTGGGCTTCAGCTTGGCCAGCTGGCTGAAGATCCCCAAAACCGCTGCGGCGCCCGACATGTCCATTTTCATGGTTTCCATGGAACCTGCCGGTTTCAAGGACAGCCCGCCGGAATCAAAAGTAATGCCCTTTCCCACCAGGGCCACCGACTTCTTGGGTTTCCCCTGGGGCTTGTAGTGCAGGTGGATCAGGTAGGGTTCCTGGGCGCTTCCGATATTGACCCCCAGGATGCCTCCCGCGCCCATCCGTTGAAGGTCCTTTTTGGTGTAAAGCTTGATCCGGATGGGGCCCTTGGCGATTCTCCGGGCCGTTTGCGCTAAAACCTTGGGCGTCACGTCGCTGGGCGCGCCGTTGATCAAATCGCGTGCCAGGAGGGTACCTTCGCCGTAACTCAGGGCCGTCGAAAGGGCCTTTTGGGCCGCGGCCAATGAATCCGGGACCACCTTTAATTCCAGTTTTTGGAGGCCCTTAGGCGCGTCCTTGAGTTGGGTCTTGTAACGGGTGAATTGATAAGAGCCCAGCAGAAGACCTTCGGCAAAAGCCTTTAGGTAGTCCGCTTGGAACGGCCGAGGCCATTCCAGGGCCGCCCCTTCCAACCGAATTTCACGCGCCTTTCGCGCAAGCCGCCCGCCCGCCCGGCGCAGGGTTTCGGCCGTTGCCTCCGGTTTGGTGCCCAGGCCCAAAGCGACGATCTTTTCGGCGGGCCCTTGGACGGCGTGGTAAACCGCCACTTGGCCTTCCTTGCCTTGGAACCCTTCCTCTTCCATGGCTTTGCGGATGGATTCCGGGGCCTTTCCGGGGACGTTTAAAAAGCCGGACTCCTTCTCCCAACCCATGTAGACCCAGGTACGGGGAACCCGGGAGCGGTTGATGCGGGTGGCGGCGGAAATTTGGATCACAATGACCTCCGATTCAGCGGAAATGAAAGGACTGCGGATTGGCGGGTATTTTATCCAAGGAACGGGAAAAGA
This sequence comes from candidate division FCPU426 bacterium, assembly GCA_030041545.1. Classification (GTDB taxonomy): domain Bacteria; phylum Oederibacteriota; class Muellerivitia; order Muellerivitales; family Muellerivitaceae; genus JAJPJW01. The sequence goes on from JASHNQ010000005.1 coordinate 40,205, forward strand.
TACAAGGAAACGCTGGGGACGGTAGCGCATCAGTTTTAAAAATCCCCCTCTTTCAGAGGGGAAAAGGAAGCACAACATCCAACTGACGCACTATCCTGGGGACGGGGTTATCCAAGGAAGACATCGAGCAATTTTTGTTTGCGAAGCCTCTTTTGGATCAGCCCAAGGGCTTTGTCCAATTTTTCCTTGTTGCCCGGCAGGTGGGGCCAAGGGCTCGCGCCGGAGGGATGGGGGATGGGAATGACCCAAGCCGTGCCGCCCGGAAGGTCCTTCCGGAACTCTTTTCCAATGACATCGGAAAACTTGTGGGGACCCAGGATGCGCTCAATGGCCAACCCGCCGATGAGGACGACCACCGAGGGGCCCAGCAGACGCAGGGCTTCCTCCAGGTAGGGGGCACAGTTGGCCACTTCCTGGGGGTTGGGTTTGCGGTCGCCCTTTCCATGGGCCGCCTTGCCGGGATAGCACTTGGTGACCGCCGTGATATAGGCGAAACGGCGTATCTTTTCCTCCGTGATCCCCAGGGTCCCCAGCCACTGGAACAAGCGCTTGCCAGCGGTCCAAGCGAAGTTTTTTTGGGCCGCCGGCTCCCGAACACCCGGGGCCTGGCCAATGAGGAACAAACCGCCTTTTTTCGCCCGGCCCGTGCCGGACACGGGGCAGTTCCCGCCTTGGGGGAAGCATTTGGTACAGGCTCGGATCCTCCGGTGAAGTTCGTCGAGTTTCCCCCCGGGGGAAGCAGGAGGGTCAATTGGAATTGCCGCTGGAATCGTTGGGGGAGCCGTCGTCCTTGGCGTTGTCCGTTTTGTCGGTATCCGGGGCGGATTCATCCTTCACCGTATAAGCCTTGGCGGCCTCGGGGTCAACGTCTTTTAACTCATCCAAGGCCATTTTCAGGTTTTCCACGTGGTAGGAAGGATCGATGGAATTCATCTGGTAGAAGGCATCCACCGCCTTTTTCAAATCGGCGTCCCCGCCGCCGCCGGACTGGTAAAGAACCCAGTTGTTCCAGCCCAAATTGTTCAAATAAACCTTGTTTTTGGGCTGGTTCTCGACCGCTTCCTCGAAGTACGGCTCCGCCTTGGTGGGCCGCCGGGCGTCCAAAAGCAGCTTCCCGCGCCGGTTGGCCGCGGCGGCTCTTCCGGAATGGGAACGGGCCATGGTCCCGGCCTTTTCCAGGACCTTCAAGGCTTGGTCGATTTGGCCCTCCTCCTCCAGCTTATCGCTTAAATCCAGCAGGGCCTTGAGGTTCAATCCCGCGGTGTCGGCCTCAGCCGGTGGAGTGGCCTGGGCCTGGCCTTCTTCTCGGGTCAGGGCGGCTTTGGCGCTTTCCAAATCCTCCTGGTTTTCACCGCTGGCTTCCAGGTTCTTGACCGACTCCTTCAGGTCATCGACTGTTCCCGTGCCGTATTGGTAAAGGTCGTATTCCACCGCCCCCAAGTTCTTCAAGGCCAGTTTGTTGTCGCCATTTTCCTCAATGGAACGGGCAAAAGCTCTTTTAGCGGCCTCCAATTTCCGGCCCTTCAAATAAGCCCAGCCCTGCGCGTTGGCCGCCTGGCTCTTGGCCTTGTCGCCCGAAGCCAAATCCTCCGCCGCGCCGTAATCGGCGACAGCCTCCTCGAACTTGCGGTTTTTCAACGCGTCATTTCCCGCGGCATAGGCTTCCTTGAAGGATTTAAACGAAGCGGCGGGGATCCCCTGGGAAGGGGCGCCTTGCGCTGAATCACCGGTTCCGGCGGAAGAAGGGGAGGCCGGTTTGTTGTCTTGCGCCGAAGCCACCATCGGCGCCAAGAGCAGGGCCAAGAGCCAGTCGAAATGGAACTTTCGCATGCTTTCCTCCCAGGACATTTTTGCATCCGGTTATTTTACTTCGCCGGTGGGTTCCAGCCAACTTCCCCTGACTCGAAAATTCCCTTTGTTTTATTGTTTTATGGGCCGAAATGTATTATTTTCAAGCCCATTGCTTCCAGCGGAATTTTTAATTTTTTAAGGAGGAACCGTCAATGTTGACCCAGAAGCGGACTTGGATCGGCCTGGCCTTCATCCTCGTAACTTTTTACTTCCTCTTCCGCAATATCGATAAAGACAAGCTGATCGCCGCGTTTTCCCATTTCCACCTGGTTTGGCTGGTTCCCGCCCTCGCCGTTTATCTTTTGGGCTACGTGATCCGCGGCTTTCGGTGGGTGGTCCTGCTTTCCCCCGTCAAGAAATGCGCCTTCCAAAGCCTTTTTCCCACCCTCATCATCGGCTTCATGGCCAATAACGTGCTCCCGGCCCGGGCCGGGGAGTTCATCCGGGCGCACCTGAACGGGAAAAAGGAAGGCATCAGCCGCAGCGCCTCCTTCGCCACCATCGTATTGGAACGCCTTTTCGACGGCCTGACCATGATCATCCTGCTTTGGGCGGCTTTGGGTTCGGGACGCCTCCCGATCAACGAAGCCATGATGTCGCCCGGCATCCAACATGCCATCGACTGGTCCCCTTACGTTTTCGGGGCCGCCTTTCTGGTTCTCTTCGCCTTGGTGCTTTTCAAGGAAACGGCGGTCACTGTCGTCCAATTTTTCATCCGGCTAGCCCCCGCTAAGTTTCACGGTCCGATGGAGAAGCTGGCCCATACTTTCATCGATGGACTCCATATTCTAAAAAACGCGAAGGAAACGCTGATGGTCCTTTTAACCTCCCTAGCCGCCTGGACCTGTGAGTTTTCATCCTACTATCTCATGGCCGTTGGAATGGGCATCGCCCCCAACCCCTTGAACTTATTTTCCGCGGCCCTGCTCATGGCCATCGTCAATTTAGGAATCCTCATCCCCAACGCCCCGGGCGGCATCGGTTTGTTTGAGTTCCTGGGCGCGGGGCTTCTTTGCGTGTCCTTCAAGGTCGCCAAGGAAACCGCGGTGGGATATATGTTTTTGGTCCATTTCCTGGTCCTGGTGCCCATCATTCTCCTGGGACTTTATTACTCGGCCCGTGAGCACCTCCAGTTGGGCCGTTTGGAAGCGGAACGGGAACGGGAAAAGACCGAAGAAAAGGGCCATCCATGAAAGTGGGCATCGTGGGCGCGGGCGTGGCGGGCCTGACCGCGGCCTACCGTTTGGCCCAACAGGGCCATGAAGTCGAGGTTTTTGAGGCCTCGGACCACGTGGGGGGCCTGGCCGCCGGGTTCCCGGTGGCGGGGACCACCCTGGAAAAATACTACCATCACCTTTTCACCAGCGACGTCTGCATCCGGGGGCTCGTGGACGAACTGGGTATCCGCGATAAACTGCACTGGCTGACCAGCCAGATGGGCGCAACGAACAAAGGAAAGATTTATCCCTTTGGGACTCCTCAACAAATCCTGAGTTTTTCTCCGCTTCCCTTTTGGGAACGGGTCTGGTTCGGCCTCATTGGCCTTTACCTGGGCAAAAAAAACGATTGGAAGGAATTTGAAAGCATTACCGCCGTCGAATGGATGAAAAAACATTCCGGGCCCAACGCGTGGAAAATGATTTGGGAACCCTTGCTGAAAGGAAAATTCAACCGCTATTTCGACAAGGTCGCCATGGCTTGGCTTTGGGCGCGGATCCACACGAGGTTTTCTTCCAGGAAGGGAAGCAAGGAAAAGCTGGGATATTTCCAGGGCGGGTTCGAGGTTTTTCACCACGCCTTGGCGGAGGCGGTCCAGAAAGCTGGGGCGAAGATCCACTTCGAGAGCCCCATTCAGCGGATTCTGGTTCAAAACGGAAAATTCAAAGGCCTCCAAATCGGCGGGCAGGAAAGGGACTTTGACCGCCTGGTCTTCGCTGCGGCCACGCCCATTCTCCTTAAAACCTGCCCCGATCTTCCCGAGGATTACAAGAAACGGATGACCCAGCTCGATTTCCTGGGCGCCCAGTGCCTGATCCTGGTCATGAAACAAAAGTTCAGCGGCATGTATTGGATCAACATCACCGACCCGGATATCCCCATACTCGCCTTAATTGAGCATACCAATTTCGCCCCGCTCGACTGGTACCAGGGCAAGCACCTCATGTATGTGGCCAATTACCTTCCCCAAGACCACAAATACTTCAAGATGAAGAAGGAGGAAATCCTCGCCGAACTCTTGCCATGCCTTCAAAGGATCAACCCGGCTTTTAATGAAAGCTGGCTGGTGGAATATTACCTGTTCCAGGACCTATATGCCCAACCCGTGGTCCCACTGCGCTACAGCGAGGTCAAGCCCACCTACGAAACGCCTATTGAGAATCTTTACCTTGCCAACATGGCGCTGGTTTACCCGGAGGACCGGGGCACGAATTTCGCGGTAGACGTGGGCAACAAGGTTTCCCGTTTGGTGGACCCCGCCGTTTCCATACCCACTTTCAAGGAGTAATTCACCGCGAGGCCCTTCGGGAGCCCCAGGGTTAACGCGAAGGCGGCGAAAAATTCTTTTCACTTCGAACGGCCAAACCCATCCTGCTTTTTGGTCTTTTATCACTTTCTTATGGTAATATCTTTTCGCTTTTACGCGGTCATTCCTTCGCGGTCTTCGCGTTAACCCTGGGGCTCCCGAAGGGCTTCGCGGTTAAATAAGTTTTGAGGAGATTAACGTGCCGAAGGTTTCATCCCTTTCCGTCTTTTTCCCCTGCTACAACGAGGAAGCCAACGTCGAAAACATGGTGCGCAAGGCCCAGGGCATCCTTCCCGAGGTGGCCCTGCAATATGAAATCATTCCGGTCAACGACGGCAGCAAGGACAAGACGGGGGAAATCATCAACCGCCTGGTCCAGGAGGACCCACATGTCCATCCCGTCCACCACGAAAAAAACAAGGGTTACGGGGGCGCGGTGGTTTCCGGCTACAACGCCGCCAAGTATGATTACGTCTTCTTCACGGACGGCGACCTTCAATTTGATTTAAGGGAAATCACGCTGCTGATCGAGAAGCTGGATGAGGGGGATCTGATCCTGGGTTACCGCAAGAACCGCCGGGACCCCTGGCACCGGAAGCTGAACGCTTTCATGTGGGGTTCCCTGGTGAAGTTCCTATTCGGTTTCCAGGTCCGCGACGTGGACTGCGCCTTCAAATTGATCAAGCGGAGGGTCATCGACAAGGTTCAACTGAGCGCGGGCGGGGCCATGGTTTCCACGGAACTCTTGGCCCGGGCCAACAAGGCGGGTTTTAGGTTCGTGGAAGTGGGGGTGACCCACTACCCCCGCGTGGCGGGCTCCCAGACCGGCGCGAACCTGAAGGTGATCCTTCGCGCCTTCAGTGAGCTCTTCAAGCTCTACGGCAAAATCAAGAACCAACCGAAATAAACGTCAGCCCACAGCTGACAGTCCACAGTTCACGGCTAAGAGACTCTAACAAAACCCTGTTTTTAAGGAATATCTCCCTCTCCCTTGAGGGGAGAGGGATGGGGTGAGGGTGGCAACTGCAGGGTTTTCCACACCCCTCACCCTACCCTCTCCCGCAAGGGGCGAGGGTCTGCGGCGGTTTTGTTAGAGTCTCTAAGTCTCAAATCGCACCTTCACCGTCTTCCCTGTCGACCGTGAGCTGCCGGATGTGAGCTGCCTTTTAGCTTTGGGCGGTAAGCGCGGTGATGTGGGTTTTGGCGCTTTGGATCAATTCAGGATCCTTCGAATACTGAAGCACTTTTTGCATGGCATCGACAGCTTCTGGTTTTTTCCCAAGTTCCTCATAAGTAACCGCCAAATTGTAATAAATTTGCGGGTCGCCGGAACGCAAAGTCGCGGCTTTCAGTAGGGGCGGCAGGGCGTCGTCGGCCTGCCCTTCTTCCAAATAGGTGCTTCCCAGGTAAAATTCATAGTCGGCGTTATGGTCATTGAGGGATACGGCTTTCTGGAAAAGTGGAAGGGCATCGTCATAATTTCCCGCCTGGAAGTACATCACACCCAGGTTGTTGGTGGCGTCCGCGTGGTTGGGGTCGAACCGCAAGGCCATTTCATACATCCGCACGGCCGCGTCGTTCATTTCGAACCGCGCGTAAAGGTATCCCAGGCCGAAATAAGCCTTGGCGAAGGTCGGGTCGATCATCAGGGCTTGTTTCAGGTAATTGAAGGATTCGTGGTAATGCTGGTGGTCGTACTGGATCTTCCCCTTTTCATAAAAGGACTCGGGATCCCCATACTCCACCGCGGGTTTCTCGCCGATCGGTACCGGGGCCGCTGGGGGACGGACGGCATGGTGGACGTGATGCGGAACCCTGGCCAAAATGGGTTCCTTGACGATATTGGCTTTCGCGGTCTCGCTCCACCTCCCCGTCCAATGGGTAGCTTCCATCCAAAAGCCGAAAACGATCAACAAAAGGATCAGCAGCACCCAAAGGACATCCACCACGTCCCGGGCTGCGTCCTTGGCCCCGAATTTCCGGGCGTCTTCGGCGGCGGCCTTGGCCTTGGCCGGGCCGGCCGCGGCGGCTTTGGGAAGCTCGGTGCCGCATTTGACGCAAATTTTAGTGCCGTCGGGATTTTCCGCGTGGCAAGCCGGGCAAACGATCATTGAAACTCCTCAACCGTTTTGAGTTCTAAAGTTGTTGTTATTTCGGATCCGTAAACGAATCAAAATTTTAAATTAGGGCGGTGTTAATTTAACCCGCTGCGGCGAAACCTGTCAACGTTCAATTAGGGGGGAATTCGCCGCCGCCGTCCAAACCTTCGGCCGACGCCTTCATTCTTTGGGCCAATCTCTCCATTTGCCCCAAACCGTCCTCCACAACCTCAAACTTGGCCTTCACGTGGTCCCCGGCCACGTAGATCTTGTTGATCAATTGCAGCAGCAGTTCGTTGTCGTTGCGCTGGTCGTCCAAAGCCTGGGAAATCTCGCCCAAAAGGCCGCCCGCCTTGCGCACGGACTTGACGATGTTCATGAAAACGTCGCCCGCGTTATAAACCACGTTGACGTTCTCCTCGATTTTTCCGGTGGTGCTGATCAGCGAAATGGCGCTGGCCGTCTTGGCCCGGATGTCGTCCACCAGGTGTTTGACGTCCGCGGAGGCCTTGGCCGAGGCTTCCGCCAGGGTCTTGATCTCGCTGGCCACCACCGCGAAGCCCTGTCCATGCTCCCCGGCGCGGGCCGCCTCAATGCCGGCGTTCAAGGCCAGGAGGTTCGTCTTGCGGGCGATGGAAGTGATGGAGGCGAGGAACTCGCCGATCTGGTCGGAAGCCAGGTTGAGCTGCTGGATGACCTCGGCCGAGGAACCGATGGTGGCCTTGATCTCGGTCATGGCCTTGATTTCCTTGCCGACCGACTTGATCCCGTCGGTGGCGGAACGGGCGGCCGCGTCCGTGTCGAGGGCCACCTTCTTGCTGTCGTTGACGATGAGTTCGTTCAATTGAAGCAGCGACTTGTTGATGCGGCCGGCCTTCTCGATGGTCGAGGACCATTCCCGCAGGGTGTCCCGGAAGATCCGGAAAGCCTGGGCGATCTTTTCCTGTTCCTGGGCAAACTCCTTCAGGTCCGCGGCCATGTCCCGCCCCAGCCGTTCCACGGGGCGGGGGGCGTCGGGGGGCGGGGCATCGGGGGTGGCGGGCCTTTCCAGGCAGGCCCTTAAGGCGGACCCGATGGGATCCTCCTCTTTTTCCGCCCGGACCAGGGACTCCTTCAAGGGCTCGGGGGTGCCGGGGGATTCGGCCAGCTCCCTCACGCTCCGGATTTGCCGGTTCCGCCACTGCCGCCACAAGGCCGCGGCCGCGGCCCAGGCCGCCAAGGTTCCCAGGAAGACACCCCAAGGTTGGTTTAAAAACCTCAGCGCCCACCCGAGGAACGCGCCGGCGGCCAACACGAGGGGCCAGCGGGGTGGAAAAAGGTCCCGGGGGGAGACATTCATGGGCGGATTATCGGCCGTTGGACAGGTGGGCCAAGTAGTTTTTCAGGGACTCCACGTCGTCTTCCTTCATCGCTAAAAAATGGAGGCCGCCTCCCGTTTCATTGGACCAGACCACCTCGGCGAAAGCGGAAATAAGGGAGGATTTTTCGGGGATGGATATATCCAGGCGCAAAATGCTCCCGATATTGAGGACCTGCTCGGCGACGATGTAAAGGCCTCCCAGGCTCACGTCCAGGGTGCGGGTGGTTTGTTCCCTCTTTTTGCGCTCAAAAACCGTTTCAAGTTCTTTTTGATCCTCGATGACGCGGTACTTGACGGGGATCTTGACCGAAATGCGGGGATGGATCCTTTTTTCAACGAACATATTGGCTTCAGGCATGACGGCTCCTTGGCGTCTAAATCGGTCTAAATATCATCGCTATCGAAAAAAGCCATCCAGAATCCGGGCGGTAGATCGGTATCCCAAACTCAAAGGGAAAGTAAGAAACTGAGATGTCAGCTGAAAAGTCTTTATCCACCCTCACAACGCCCCCGGCCTTGGAAAAAAAAAGCGTGTCGGTAGTTTGCGTTGTCTGGCCCAGGTAGTTAGGCTCGTTCAAACCGTAACTCAAAGGCTGATGGTTGAACTCCATCAAACCGCTCCATCGCATGCTCAAATCATAATAAAGGCTGACAAACCGCTGGGCCACGTGATGGATCAGGTATTCGACCCGCGCCTCGGCCAGGACATTATCCGGCCATTGAAAGGTTCCCGCCCCCAAAATGCTGGTGGCGCTCAATTCGATCGGCTGGGTATGTTGATAGTGTATACTTTGAAAAAAGGAAAATCCACCCACTTGTTGGGCCAGCGCCACGCCGATGGCTTCCTCCGGCGCGCCCTTCCCGGTGGAAAGGATGGGATAAGACAGGGTGAAAGGGTTGGTGCCCGTGGCGAAACGGTACCACCCGTCCACGCCCAGGAAATTCCCCTTCTGCCGGTTGCCCGCCAGTAAATAAGTACCCCCCACCTCCAAGTCCCCCATATCCGCCACATTGTGGGTGTTGCCTCCGGGGTCCACCAGGGCGTTGGCCTCGAACGGTAAAGTCACCCTCCACTGCAGCTGGTCCGTGGCCCAACCTTTGGCCTGGACCCCGTATTCGATGCTGCGGACGTTGTAAACGGTGGGGTTGGGTAGGCCAGAAAGCTGCTGGACTCCATTGAAGAAAAAATCCGGCAGCCCCGAGTTCACCAAATAAAAACTGGGCTTCTCCTCCCGGAAAAAGCTGATGGAAAAAGGGTCGCGTGAAAAATCAAAGATAGGGTAAGGGTCCAATTCCAAAGCGGTGCCGTAGGAAGGTCCGAGAAAGAGGAGGCAAAGGAATAAAGGAAGGATGGAATCTTTTTTCATGGAGCCCCACAGGCAGAGCCCGTGGCACCTTTATGGCCCGCCTACGCCAAGGCTTCGGCGGGCATCCTTTCACAACTTGGCGGAATCCGCCGTAGCGATTCGACTGAGCTCGTCGAAGTCCTTCCCGCTTTCCCCACGGGCCATACCCAAAGAACCAAGGCGAAGGCGGATGGCTGGGCTGGCCCCAAACCCATCATCCTAGAGGTCGTTTCAAAATCCAACCTCGTTAAAAGGCGTAGGCCAGGCTGGCGTTGGGCCGGGGCTCGATCCCGAAGTTGAGGGTTAAGTAGTTCTTTTGGTTGTACTTGGCCGCCGCATCCGAGGAATCCTGGATTCCAAAACCGTAAACCGCCAGGGTGGCTAACCCGAAGAGGTTGCCCGCGGTCTCGTTTTTCGCCCGGACGGCTACGTTTTGGTTGTCCGTTTCGCTTGAAGGGATGGTTCCGCTGACATCGGGAACCAGTTGAAGGTTGTCGATAGTCTGCCAAAGGCAGATGCCGAAAAGGGCCGCTAAAACCACGCCTTTGGCCGGATCCCCCGCGTAGACCTCCCCCGACCCCGGCACAACGACGGAAAAAAGGGCCGCCGCCGTTGGGTCCACGGATTTCAAACCGGGCCGGGGGGTGGGAGTGGCCGTGGGAACCTGGACGGCGGGGGCTACCACCGGCGTGGGGGTGGCCGTTTCAAAGCCTTCAGGCTCCATTTGTTGGAGATCAATGGTCGGAATGGGGGTGGGGGTGGCGTTGGGCACGTTCCAAAAAGTAGGCGCGGCCTGGAGAAGGCAGGGCAAAACCCATACCGCCGCGAACAGGGCCTTGAATTTCATAGGCATTAAGGTATCCCGAGGCTTCAGGCCTGTCAAGGAAACACCTGAAGGCAGGTTCTAGGCGTTAGTACAAGGTTCTAGCAAGGCCCTCAAGAGTTTTATGACCAACCTAGCACCCAGAACCTAGCGCCTAGTGCCTGCCCTTAGAACCTGACAAACCTCAAATCCTGGATGTGGGGGATTTCCCGAAGTTCGGCCATAACCTTGTCCGGCACCTCGTTGTCCACGTTGACCATGGCGATGGCGGTTCCCCCCACGGCCTGCCGCCCCACGTAAAGCCCCGCGATGTTCACGTTGTTGCTTCCCAAGATGGTCCCCAACCGGCCCACGATGCCGGGCCGGTCGTGGTGGGCCATCCAAATCATGTTGCCCTCGGGCGTGAAATCGGTGGTGTTGCCGTCCAGGTTGACGATCCGGAATTCCTTTTTGCCGAACACCGTGCCCGAAATGGAATGGGTGGCCTTTTCGTTGGTGACGGTGACCGTGATGAGCGAGGAATAATCCTGGACCGCGTTGTGGACGGTCTCGGAAATCTCGTAACCTCGCTCCTTGGCGATGAAAAGGGCGTTCACGTAATTGACCGCCTCGCTCATCCCCTTTTGGAGGATTCCCTTGACCAGGCTCAAGGTCAGGGGTTTGGGGTCGAAGCGGGCCACTTCCCCGTTGTATTCCACATGGATTTTCTTGATATAGGACTCGGCCAGTTGGGCGTGGAAGGAACCGATTTTTTCCACCAGGGTCAGGTAGGGTTTCAACTCCTCCAAAATCTTGGGATCCAGGGATGGCATGTTGACGGCGTTGCGCACCCGCCCGCCCTTCAAGGCCTCCACCATCTGTTCAGCCACCACCACCGCCACATTCACTTGGGCTTCCTGGGTGGCCGCGCCCAAGTGGGGCACGCAAACCACGTTCTCCAGGGTTAAAAGCAGGCTGTCAAAGGGCGGTTCCTTCTCGAACACGTCCAAGGACGCGCCGGCTACCTTTCCGCTTTTCAACGCGTCGTAAAGGGCCGCCTCGTCAATGATTCCGCCACGCGCGCAGTTGACCAGGCGCACGCCGTCCTTCATGGCCGCGATTTCCTTGGCCCCGATCAAACCTTTGGTCTCCTTGGTCAGGGGCGTGTGCACGGTGATGAAATCCGCCCGGCGGATGATCTCGTCCAAGGTAACGATCTCGAACTCATGGCCCTTGGTCTTGGCCGGATCCACGTAGGGGTCATAGGCCAGGATGCGCATGCCCAAGCCGATGGCCTTGCGGGCCACGTTGGTTCCGATGCGGCCCAACCCGACAACGCCCAACACCTTCTCGTTCAATTCGCAGCCGATGAACTTGCTGCGCTCCCATTTTTTCTCCTTGAGGGACTGCTGCGCCTGGGGAATCTTGCGGGCCATGGCCATGAGCATGGCGATGGTGTGTTCGGCCGTGGAGATGGTGTTACCATCCGGCGTGTTCATCACGATGATGCCGCGCTTGGTGGCGGCCTCCAGGTCCACGTTGTCCACGCCCACGCCGGCCCGGCCGATGATCTTCATCTTGGTGGCCGCTTGGATCAAATCCGCCGTGGCGGTGGTCCCGCTTCGGATGACCCAGGCGTCGTAATCGCCCAATACTTTCTTAAGGTCTTCGGGGCTTTTTCCGATATGTTCGTCGGCTTGGAAGTCCTTTTCTTTCTTGAAGACTTCCATGCCCTGGTCGGAAAGCTTGTCGGTGATAAGAACCTTGAACATTTTTTACCCCTGGTAAAAATTTTAAATCGCTGTCATTGCGAGGAGCGACCCGCGAATAGCGGGAAATTTGCGACGCGGCAACCTCAGTTTTAAAAAGGCGAAGCAGCCGTTTGGGGAAAAGGCTTATTTAGACTGAGGTTGCTTCGTCATAAACGCCTCACTATTCGTGAGGCATTCCTCGCAATGACAGCGATTTTCACGCTGAAAATTATAAATTTTCAGCTAAAAGAACTTCTTCGGAAGCCTTGACCCCAGCCCCCAGTGGCACCTTATGTCCCACCTTATGCATCACCATTTCCAGGGTGGCAACACCCAGGATGACATCCGATCCATCCACGTAGCCTAAATGTCCGATGCGGAAGACTTTACCCTTCACTTTTCCCTGCCCTCCCGCGATGCTGATGCCATAGGTATCCCGGAAGGTTTTGTTGATAAGCCCGCTGTCAATTCCATCCGGAGCTATTACCGAGGTTAGAGCCGCCGAAGGCGCCGTGGGAGCGAACAGCTTCAATCCAAGGGCCGTAACCCCTGCTCTTGTGGCCTTGGCAAGCCCCGCGTGCCGCTTCCAAACGTTCTCAACGCCCTCTTCCTTTATGATTTCCAGGGCTTTTTTAACCTGGATCACCAGGGAAATAGCCGGCGTAAAGGGCGTGTCCGGCATCTTTTCCTCGGTCAACTTTTTCAACGCCTTGTCATAGCTGAAGTAATAGCGGGGATTCTTGGCGCTCTTGCTCTTTTCCACCGCCGAGGGTTGGGCGCAGACAAAACCCAGGCCCGGCGGGATCATGAAACCCTTTTGGGAACCCGACAAAATCAAATCCACTCCCCAGGCATCGGTTTCGCAAGGAACAGCCCCCAAGCCCGAGATGGCGTCCACCACGACCAAGGCGCCGGCCTCATGGGCCACCTTGGCCAAGGTTTGAATGTCGTTGACGTTGCCGGTGGAAGTTTCGTTCAAGGTTGTGAAAACCAGTTTAACTTCAGGGGAAGCCTTCAGTCGTTTGCGGACTTCCTCAGGATCAACGGCCTGGCCCCATTCGCACTCGTAAAGATCGGCCTGTACCCCGAAAACCTGGCAAATATCTTTCCAGCGGTTGCCAAAATGGCCGGAAGAAGCCACCAAAACCTTCTCCCCCGGCGAAGTCAGATTGGCTACAGCCGACTCCATGGCCCCGGTTCCCACCGAGGCAAAGGTCATCACCGGCTGTTTGGTGCGGAAAAGCATCTGCAGCCCCTCATGGGCGGCCTTGAAAATGGCCTGAAATTGGGGCGTCCGGTGGTGGATGATCGGCATACTAGCCTCGGCCAGCACTTCAGCTGGGATAGGGGTGGGCCCTGGGGCCATAATGTATTTCTTACGCATGAAAACCTCGTTTTGATGGGTAGCTGGTGGCCCGTCCACCGAAGCCGCCTGTCCTCCGAAGCCTTGGCGAAAGAGGATGGCGTAGGTGGGAGGGAGGGTGATAGGGCACTTTTGCTAGGTTTTGGGCCAAATCTGCCGACATTGTGAAATGTTTCACAAAGTTGAGGTTAGTATAATGACTGTGAAGGGAGTGTCAAGGGAGTCGTTGTTCGGTTCCGTTTTCACCTGTGAAGGTGAATTGGAGATAGCAAGCTTGATTAAAAGTTACCAAAGCTTGCGCTATTATTCGGAAAGACTTTTGTTACACCCTACAATGTAGTGTTCACAAAATATCTTCCGGTTTTCAAAAGGTAAGCTGAAATAATCGGCGCCATCTTCCTAGGACTTCAAAAATCCGCCTAAGGGCAACCACAAAAATCAAAGGACCCTTTTAAAAAATCCGCCCAAAACTCTACGCAAATCCGTCAGCTTCTTACAATTGTTACTCGGACAAAATCCATGATTAATTGGCCGACTTCTTCCGGTTTTTCTTGAGGAACCAAGTGCCCAGTTGCCGGAACTACTTTCATGATAGCCCTGGGATTGGCCTTTCTAAAGGCCTTTTCGCCATCCGCAGTAAAGGTATTTGAATTCTCTCCCCGGATAACCAACGTGGCTTGTTGAAGCTGTTTTGCGAATTTCCAGACATCGGTTGGGATGGTCCTGTAAATCTGTGCTTCCCACTCGGGCGGATAAATAAGGTGCACCCCACCTTGCGAGGAAGGCGCGGCGATACTTTCCGTGTAGGTTTTTACCATCTCATCCGACCAATTCTTGAAAAGTTGCCGACCCCTAAAATAATCATAGGCCGCCCGGGAGCTTTCCCACTCCCTTTTTCGCCGCAATGCACCTTTAATCAAAAAAGAGCGTTCTTCATAGCCAAAAAACTTCAAAAACTTCATCCTCCATAAAATCCAGGGCGAAAGCAGGGTGGGGTCAATGAGGATCACGTGGCTGAAAAGCTCGGGTTGCTTGACGGCGGCATAGAGGGTCAACACACCACCTAGGCTGTGGCCAATACCAACAACCTTTCCACCACCCTCACCCCAACCCTCTCCCCTCAAGGGAGAGGAGGCGCTTCCACTAAAACCCTCGCCCCTTGCGGGAGAGGGTAGGGTGAGGGGTGACGTCAGGGTTTTAAGCCCATCAACCATATCCTCCGCCAATTGGGACCAATGCTTAAGCCATTGAGGCGGGGTATTACCCCACATGGGACGAATGGGAATGGAAACGACGTGGTAATGCGGGAAAAGTGGTTCTAAGGTTTTTTGGTAGGTCGGCGGAAGAAAACCATTCGCGTGGGCCAGGTGGAGGAGAGGCTTGGTGGAACCGGGGTTGAATTCAAATAAATTGTAATTTGCTGTCATTGCGATCTGGCTTCGCCAAGGCTACGCCAGACGGGGGAGTTGAAGACGACTTGTGGACCGTAGTGGCGTAGGCCCAAGCAACCCCAGTTCAAAATAAAGAGGTCAAAAACGCAAACAACCCATGGACTGAGGTTGCTTCGTCGCAAAATTCGCTCCTCGCAATGACAGCCATCACGTTTTAAGCTGTGTTTTCCCCGCGGCCCTTTTGGTAGACCAGGATGGGCTCTTCCCTCTTGAGGATGACTCCTTCGGTAATGACCACTTCCTTGATGTCCTTGCGGGAAGGAATGTCGTACATTAATTCCATCATCACTTCTTCCAGGATGGAGCGCAGGCCGCGGGCGCCGGATTGGCGCTTGATGGCCTCGCGGGAAACGGCCTTGAGGGCCTCGGGCGTGAACTTGAGCTTGACGTTTTCCATCTCGAAATAGCGCTGGTATTGCTTGGTGAGGGCGTTTTTGGGCTCGGTCAAGACCCGCACGAGGGCGTCTTCGTCCAGTTCGTGCAAGGCGGCCACCACGGGCAGCCGGCCGATGAACTCGGGGATGAGGCCGAACTTGATGAGGTCCTCGGGTTGGACCATCTCGAATAACTCTCCCAGTTTCTTTTCCTGGCGGCTCAAGGCCTCGCCCTTGAAGCCGATGCTGCGCCGCCCCAGGCGGTTCTCGATGATCTTCTCCAGCCCCACGAAAGCCCCGCCGCAGATGAAGAGGATGTTGCTGGAATCCACTTTGATGTATTCCTGGTGGGGATGCTTGCGGCCTCCCTGGGGTGGGACGTTGACTTCGGTGCCCTCGATGATCTTCAAAAGCGCCTGTTGCACGCCCTCGCCCGACACGTCGCGGGTAATGCTGGGGTTCTCGGACTTACGGCTGATCTTGTCGATCTCGTCGATGTAAATGATCCCCCGCTCCGCCCGTTTGACGTCGAACTCCGAATTCTGCAGGAGCTTCAAAATAATGTTTTCCACGTCCTCGCCCACGTAGCCGGCTTCCGTGAGGGTGGTGGCGTCCGCCACGGCGAAAGGAACGTCGAGAATCCGTGCCAAGGTCTGGGCTAAAAGGGTCTTCCCCACGCCCGTGGGACCGATCAAGAGGACATTGCTCTTCTGGAGTTCAACGTCGTCCGGCCCGTTCTTGACCAGGAGGCGCTTGTAGTGGTTGTGGACCGCCACGGAGAGGATTTTCTTGGCCTTTTCCTGGCCAATCACGTATTCGTCCAGGATTTCCTTGATCTCAAAGGGCTTGGGAACCGAAAGCCGACCCTTGGGGGCCGCGCCCTTGGCTTCCCCCTTGTCTTCTTCCTTCAGGATATCGTTGCAAAGGGCCACGCACTCGTTACAGATGTAGACCGTCGGGCCCGCGACGAGTTTCTTGACCTCGTCCTGGGTCTTGCCGCAGAAGGAACACCGCAAGAAGGAAGATTTGTCTTTTTCGCCCGCCATTAAAATCAACTCCCAGGTATTAGGTTTCAGGCATTAGCTAAAACCGAGACTTTTAGAGACTCTAACAAAACCCTGTTTTTAAGGAATATCTCCCTCTCCCTTGAGGGGAGAGGGATGGGGTGAGGGTGGCAACTGCAGGGTTTTCCACACCCCTCACCCTACCCTCTCCCGCAAGGGGCGAGGGTCTGCGGCGGTTTTGTTAGAGTCTCTTAGAATTCGACGTTGTATTTTACTGCTTTTTGCCGTCCCTGGCACCTGATACCTGACACCTGATTTGTTACTTTTTCTTGACATCCGGCCGTTTATTTAAAATGTCGTCAATTAAGCCGTAATCCTTGGCTTCCTGGGCGGTCAAGAAATGGTCCCGCTCCACGTCCTCCTCGATCTTCTCGATGGGTTGCCCCGTATGGAAAGCCAGGATCTTATTGAGACGTTCCCGGGTCTTCAGGATTTCCTTGGCGTGGATTTCAATATCGGTGGCCTGGCCCTGGGCGCCCCCCGACGGCTGGTGGATCATGATCTGAGCGTTGGGGAGGGCGAATCTTTTGCCTTTGGCGCCGGCGGTCAAAAGCAGGGCCCCCATGCTGGCGGCCTGCCCCACGCAAATGGTGGAAACCGGCGCCTTCATAAACTGGATGGTGTCGTAAATCGCCATGCCCGACGTGACCACGCCGCCTGGGCTGTTGACGTAGAGGTTGATGTCCTTGTCCGGATCCTCCGACTCCAAAAACAAGAGCTGGGCGATGATGGTATTGGCGACGTCGTCATTGATGGGCGTGCCCAATATGACGATCCGGTCCTTCAAGAGCCGGGAGTAGATGTCGTAAGACCTCTCACCCCGGTTGGTTTGCTCCACAACAATGGGAATTAATGCCATCTCATCCTCCAAGGAACCTTAATTATGAATTTTGAATGTTGAATTGTGAATTAAGGAAATTTTCAACCGGAGATTGAAAATTCTTCAACAATTTAGAATTCAAAATTAAGAATTCAAAATTTGCCGCTTTTTAAGCGGCGTCCACCTTCGCCTGCGCGATCAGAAAATCCAGGGTCTTCTCGTATTGGATCCAATCCTCGATGGACTCCATATTGCCCTCCTGCTTCAAGTACCGCTTCACCACGTCCGCCGGCTGGCCTGAGCTTTGGGCAACCTTTGCGTAATAAGCCTCCAGGTCCTTGTCGTCGCAATGGATGTTTTCCGCTGTCCCGATTTTCTCGACGATCAAGGCCATATGGACGTTTTTCCGGGCCACCGGCCGGAGATTCTCGACGAATTCCTTCTTCTGCTGGTCGGTCAGCTTGTTGGCGTCGACGCCCTGGCGCTTCAACCGGTCCACGCTTTGCTGCACCAGCCGCTGGTGCTCCATGTTGACCAGCGAATCCGGAACGTCAAAGGGATGGAGGGTCAGAAGCTTCTCTCCGATCTGTTCGACCATCTTGGACCTCTGCTCAACGTTCTTTGAAGATTGGATCTGGGCTTCCAGTTTCTCGCGCAGTTCCTTTACGGTTTCGCACTTCCCCACGTCCTTGGCGAATTCATTGTCCACCATGGGAAGTTTCTTTTCCTTTATCTCGTGGGCTGCCACCGTGAACTCGGCTTCCTGGCCCGCGATTTCCTTTTTCCCGTAGTCCTTGGGGAAGGTTATTTTAAAAGTTTTGGTCTCCCCCTTTTTGATCCCTTCGAGGTTCGTCTCAAAATCTTTCAATAAATTACGGCTCCCCAAAAGCACGGGATAGCGGGAAGCCTTTCCGCCCTCAAAGGGTTTTCCGTTGATTTTCCCATCGAAGTCCATGACCAGGAGATCGCCTTCCTTGGACGGCCGGTCTTCCACGGGGACGTATTGGGCCATCTGTTCTCGTAGGTTTTCCAAGGCCTTATCCACTTCCTCTTCCGTCGCCGAGGTTTTTTCCTTCTTGATTTTCAGGCCCTTGTAATCCTTGAGCTGGAAATCGGGCTTGATTTCCACCGTGGCGATGAACTTGAGCGGAGACCCTTCCTCGAATTGGAGGTTGGAAATCCGGGGCTGGGCCACCGGGTCTATTTTTTGTTCGATCAGCACCGAACGGAAAAACTCAGGTAGTTCATGGTGGAGGATTTCTTCCCGGACCGTGGACTTGTATTGTTTTTTAATCACGTCCAGCGGGGCCTTGCCTTTGCGGAACCCGGGAAGTTTGGCCTCGCGGGAAATGCGGCCGTAAATGTCGTCCACCTTGCTTTGGACGGCTTCCGCCGGGACCTCCACGTGAACTTCCCTGGCGCAACCGGAAACGTTATTCACGCTGACTTTCACGACGGCTCCTTAAGCTTAGATGATGGTTAGTGGCCCGCCAACCGTAGCTGGGATATGACAGGCGGCCCTCCTTCGCCAAGGCTACGGAGGACAACCTTCGTTAAGTTCCTAATTCCTTCAAGGAAGAGAAAGTTTGGCCTGCCAACCGGAGCTGGGCATTCAACAATGTCCCCCTTCGCTAAAGCTTCGGGGGACAACCTTCGCAAACTATTATAAAGTTCAATGAAGCGAAGGTTGGTGCGAGGGGAGGGAGTTGAACCCTCACGGGTTACCCCGCCAGAACCTAAATCTGGTGCGTCTGCCAATTTCGCCACCCTCGCAATTAAACGAGCGGCGAAATTTATTTCGCCGCTAAATTATATTTAAGAAAGGTGGTACGTACCCGGTTTCCTTGATTAACCGCAACATATTGTCAAACCGGGTGCGCCACCCTCACATTAAGCCCGTGGCGATAGAATAGCCACAGGCTTAAGTTTTGGGTTCTAAGTTCTTAATTTTAAGTTGTGATGGCTTTCGATTTGGATTACAAATTGAAAACTAACTTAAAATTTAACACTCAAAACTTAAAACTAAGACGTTAAAACAGGCCCCATCTTAGCGGTGGCACCATCCTGCGTCAATTTAGGAAGTCCACATCCCGCTTGGAAAAACCCCAAAAAATTCATTCCCAAACCAAATGGGGATGAGGTCAAATACGCTGGGTTGATAGTATGTTTCGCAACCTCCCGTTTCAATACCGCCAGGACATATATTATGTTTGAATCAGCCCATTTAGGACACGTGAACCGGAATGAAACCCAATGAGATAACCCAAGTTGACCTTGCCATCATCGGGGGCGGCATCAATGGGGCAGGCCTGGCGGCCCAAGCGGCCCGGGCCGGGCTATCCCTGGCCCTTTTGGAGAAGGGCGACTTTGCTTCCGGCACCTCCAGCAAATCCACCAAACTGGCCCACGGGGGCATCCGTTACCTGGAACAATACCGCTTTCCGCTGGTCTTCGAGGCCCTGCACGAGAGGCGCCGCCTGATCGGGCTGGCGCCCCACCTGGTTCACCCGATTTCTTTCCTCTTGCCGTCCTACAAGGGGGATCAACGCCCGGCCTGGATGGTTCACGCGGGCTTGTGGCTCTACGACCTCCTGGCCGGGACCCAAAATATCGCGAGGCACCGTTGGTTTTCACCCGATCAGGCCCTTCAGCGGGCCCCGGACTTGGAACCGCGAAACCTGGCGGGTTGCGGCCTCTATTATGACGCCCAGGTCAACGACGCCCGGCTGGTATTGGAAAACATCCTGGCTGCCGAGGAAAACGGGGGCCGTTGTTTCAATTACTGCCGCGTCACCCAAATCGACCGCCAGTCGTCCCAAATCCGGGTCTTCTTCCACGATGAGCGATCGGGACAGGACGGGACCCTGGCGGCCTCCTGCCTGGTGAATGCCTCCGGTCCCTGGGCCAACCTCACCGCCAAGCTTATTTCCGAGGGTTGCCTTCAGTTGGTGCGGCCCACGCGGGGGACCCACATCGTGGTTCCTGAGGTTTTGCGCGACCACGCGGTTTTGGTAATGTCCCGCGCGGACAACCGGGTCATTTTCATCATCCCCTGGAGGGGCTACAGCCTTGTCGGGACCACGGATCTGGACGACCCTGGCGACCCGGACAAGGTGAGTCCCACGGAGGAAGAAATCGCGTACCTTTTGAAGGAAGCTTCCAGGGTTTTACCCAAGTCCTCATGGGACCGGAACCGGGTGATTGCGGCCTTTGCGGGCCTCAGGCCCTTGGCCTGGTCGGACGGTGGGAGCACCTCGTCGGTTTCCCGGGAGGATAAAATCCTGGCCAGCGGCAATTTGTTCACCATCGTGGGCGGGAAGCTGACCACCTACCATTCGATGGCCCAAAAAACCCTGAGGATCATCTTGGGGCATTTGGGAAAAAAGGCGAATGTCTCCCACCCTGACCGCCTGCCGGGCACGCCCCTCAAACCCTGGGGGTTATTTTTAAAAGAAGAAACCTCCCGCTGGGTTCCGGCCTATGGCATCCAAGGGGAACAGGCGGATCATTTGGCCCGTCTTTACGGCCAAAGGGCTGAAGCGGTATTAAGGCTGGCGCGGGCCGAACCGCGCCTTTCACAAAGGCTGCATCCCTCCCGGCCCGAGATCCTGGCCCAGGTAAACTACGCCGTCCGGGACGAAAAGGCTCTCCACCTGGAGGACGTACTCCTCAGGCGGCTGGAAATCGGATACAGCGGGGAACGATGGGGGGAAGCGGCCGAAAAGTCGTCCCGCCTCATGGCGGAGCTCTTAGGATGGGACGAGGCAAAGCGCCGGGCGGAACTGGATCAATACCGCCAAAGCCTGTTCCCACCCCCTGACGCTCAACCTTGACAGGGTAGGGGTCGCAGCCCTAGCTTAGCTTGCGCTTTCAAGCCGAACGTCAATGCCCTTGGAAAGGATTCGTCATGGAAAAAGTGGTCATTATCGGCTCCGGCCCGGCCGGCTACACGGCCGCGCTTTACGCCTCCCGCGCCAATTTGAATCCCCTCTTGATCGACGGCCCCCAGCCCGGCGGCCAGTTGACAACAACCACCGAGGTGGAGAATTTCCCCGGCTTTCCCGATGGCGTCCAGGGCCCCCAATTGATGGATAACATGAAGCAACAAGCGGCCCGCTTCGGCACCCGCTACAAGACCGGCTTCGTGACCAAGGTGGATTTTTCTAAGCGGCCCTTCCGGCTTTGGGTGGACGAGAAGGAAGAACTGGAGGCCGAGGCCGTCATCATCTCCACTGGCGCTTCCGCCAAATACGGAGGCGTTCCCCGGGAGATGGAAATGGTGGGCCACGGCGTTTCCGCCTGCGCCACCTGCGATGGTTTTTTCTTCAAGAACCAAGACATCGCGGTGGTGGGCGGCGGCGATTCGGCCATGGAGGAGGCCACCTTCCTGACCAAATTCGGGAAAAGCGTGACCCTGATCCACCGGCGGGAGGAATTCCGCGCCTCGAAAATCATGCTGGAGAGGGCCAAGGCCAACCCCAAGATCCGCTGGATGACGAATGCCGTGGTGACCGAATTGGTAGGGGAAAAGGAACTCAAGGGCGTCAAGGTCAAAAACCTCAAAACGGGCGAGGAAAAGATCCACTCCTTCACGGGCCTCTTCTTCGCCATCGGCCACACTCCCAACACCAAACTCTTCAAGGGCCAATTGGACATGGACGAAGTGGGGTACCTGAAATTGCCCAACCCGCCCCGGACAATGACGAATATCCCCGGCGTTTTCGCCGCCGGCGACGTGGCCGATCACTATTACCGGCAGGCCGTCTCCGCCGCCGGGATGGGCTGCATGGCCGCGATTGAGGCCGAGCGCTGGCTTTCAGAACACGGAAAGTAACGCAAATCCGAAAGTTCCTTGTCAGGCGGAAGGAATTTGCTGCAGGTATTGGGTATTGATGTCCACGCAAAGGATGCGCAACAGGTCCTCCGCGTCCTTGAAGGCCCTGGCAAAAGTGACGCAGGAATTGCCGGTGGCCAGCGAGAGGTAAGGTTCGCTGATATAAGTTGATTTTTTAAGACCCCCATCGATCAGCATATAAAAATAATCCTTCATCGTGTGGTCCGTTCCCTTTTGGGCCGGGCGGAAGATGGAATGGTTTTTGGGAGGTGTCTCGATCTTCCCAAAAACCGTTTCCGAAACCTGAAATCCTTTTTCGTCCAGGACATAAAGGCATTCCACCACCGGAAAGTAATGGACCATTTCCGCAAGCTTGAGGTCGAAGTGGTCCTGCGTGATCTTAGAAAGCTCGATTTGGATTTCACGGGTCATGAGCTCGTATTTCCGCAAGTTGAATCGCTTGATGTTGAGTTTCTGGAGGACCATTTCCTTGAACTTCCGGAACAACTCCTCCATCCTTTCGTTGGCGGAATCATCGTCGATTTGGTCATAACTCTGGGGTTTTGAAAAATAATACCCCTGCGCCAGGTCCACTCCCGCCTCCAGCAGGTAAAGGCCTTCGGCTTCGGTTTCGATCCCTTCCGCAAGGATCAAGGCCCCGATCTTATGGGCCAGTCCCACCAATGACTTGAACACTTCTTGTTTATGGAAGTCATCTTGGATGCCCTGGACCAGGTAGCGGTCGATCTTGAGGATGTCGGGTTTCAGGAGCGGGATTCGGTTCAAGTTGGAATGACCCGCCCCCACGTCGTCCAAGGCGATCAAGAAGCCATAGTCCCGGTAGGTTCGGATGAACTTCTGCAGTTCCCCGACGTCCCGGACGTTGGACTCGATGATTTCCAGCGCGATGGAGGCGGGGTTTAGCCCCAGGGAGGTCGTTTGGTGGATCAGGTTCCCCGATCCCACCACCCCCTGGTCGATCACCGAGGCCTCAAAATTCAACGACAATAGGCGGCCGGGCCTTTCCACGGCGATTCCACGGAAATACTCCATTGCTTTTTTGCGGCAAAGCCGGTCCAGGTGCAGGGTCAGCCCCTTTTCCGCCGCCTCGTAAAACAATTCCGGCGGGGGTATGAACCCGCCGTTCCCGGGATAGATGCCGCGCGCCAGACCCTCATATCCCACAATGGCTTTCTTCCGGACGGAAATAATGGGTTGGAAATGGACGGCAACGGATTCCCCAGCCAAGATTTGGCTCAAATCGAATTCAGGCGAGGGCATTATTTTTTTCATAGCTTTTTGTTTAGATACCGTTCGTTTCATGATGGTTAAAAACACTGGCCTTTAGATCAATAAGCGTGCCAAACCGGAGGTGTTTGAAAACTCGGGACATTTTCCGAGCCTGTTTTGCCGGGCCGAAAAGTTGCTCCACATTTGATTCGAAACAACAAAAGTGTTGCGGTTTTTCCGAAATAGAATCCCTAAAGTTAAATGATTAAACCGCTGAAAACTGGCACAAGGGTTGCTTTCAATGGGCTAGGAGGTGGCCATGGAAACTCTTTCTTCTGAAAATGTTCCCCCGACTGAAACCGATCTTCTCTCGCTGATCGAACAACGAAGCGCGGCGACTTTTTACCAGCCGGTGATTTCCATCAAAAAAAAATCCGTTATTGGCCTGGAAACGGTGGGCCGCGGGATTGATCCCGAAAGCCGCAGCCTGATTGAGGCGGACAAGCTTTACCAGCTCTCCAGCGAAAAGAATAAATCCTTGGATTTGGACCGGTTATTCCGCCTCAAAGGGTTGGAGGGGTTCGCCGAAATCCAGTCCAAGATGCCGGGTTTGATCCTGTTCCTGGGTATCGAGACGTCCGTCCTGACCCGGGAGGTGGTGGGATCCGGACATCTTTTGGGAATGGTTCAAAACTTGAAGTTGGATCCCTATTCCATCGCTGTGGATCTCTCCAAATCCGAAACCAAGGATCCGGACGCCGCCAGGACCTTCGTGGAGAATTACCGGGGCAATAACTTCTTGATCAGTATGAGGGACGTGGACACCAGCCGGGAAAGCCTGGACCGCGTCCTGCGTTTGACGCCCGACATATTAAAGCTGGACCCCGCCTTGGCCGCCAACCTGTCCAAGGACTCCTACAAGAAGGACGGTTTCAGGAGCCTCGTCAACCTGGGCCACCGCTTGGGCGGCCTCATCGTGGCCAACGGCGTGGAAAACGAGGAGGACGCTCTAGCGGCGCTGGAATTGGGCGCTGACATGCTCCAGGGGAGCTATTTTTCCAAGCCCCAAAGGACTGAAATTTCGACGACCCTGGGTTTGAAGGCGCGTATCGTGTTCGTGGCCTCCCGGTTTAAGCGACTGATGACGGAAAGGGTAAGCCGGGACAAGGACCGCAAGGCCCATTACGAGAAAATCGCAACCGAGGTGCTGGCCGGCGTCCAGGAATCCTTGATCGAGGAAGCGGAGGAACGGTTCCCGAAACAACTGAAGTCCCACCCCCAGCTGGAATGCCTTTATCTTTTAAACCAGGACGGGGTCCAGGTGACGGAAACGGTATGTAACATACACATGGTTTCCGAGCGCCGAAAATACCTCTTCCAGCCCGCCCCCAAGGGGACCGACCATTCGCTGAAGGATTATTACTATTCGCTGGTATACAACGGCCTGGAGCGCTATTTCACCGAGCCTTACATTTCCCTGGCCTCCGGAAACCTTTGCGTGACCGCGGCGGGCCTCCTGAAGGACCCGGAGGGCAAGAAACCCTACATCCTTTGCATGGACATCGACGTCACTAAAATCTGAACAAAAGTTCTGAGGTATGAATTTTGAGCTGTGAGTTCCGGTGGTTTTTGAATTCGTTTTCGAATTCATTAACACCATTATTGAGATGCGGGACAAAATTGCCGTTCCCTAGATTTCCATGATGACCGGCATGATCATGGGCCGGCGGTTGGACTTTTGCGAAAAGAACTTCTGCAATGATTTGCGCATAGTTTCCTTGACCGTGGACCAATCGGTGATCTTGTCGTGGATTTCCGCCTCCAGGGTCGAGCGGATCATGTCGCGCGCCTCGTTCATTAAATCGTCCGACAGGCTCTCCGTGAATCCCCGGGTCACCAGGTCCGGACCTCCCATGATCTTGCCCTTGGCCGTGTCCACCGTCACCAGGGCCACCACCACGCCGTCCTGGGACAGGTGGAGCCGGTCGCGCAGGACCACCTCCCCCACGTCCGACAGGTGTTTGCCGTCCACCAGGATGGTGCCCCCCGACAGTTCCTTCTCGATGCGCGCCTCGCCGCCGTCCACCACCAGTTTTTCCCCGTTTTCCAGCACGAAGGTGTTGTCGGGGGGGACGCCCAGCTCCTCGGCCAGCCGGGCGTGCAGCACCAAGTGGCGGTATTCGCCGTGCACGGGCACGAAATACTTCGGCTTGACCAGGGAAATCATGATTTTTTGCTCCTCCCGGCAGGCGTGGCCCGAGACGTGGATTTCCGAGACTGCCTCGTACAGCACATCCGCCCCGCGCCGGTAAAGCAGGTTGATGATGTTGGAAATGGCCCGTTCGTTTCCGGGGATGGTGCGGGCGGATAGGATCACCAGGTCGTCGGGTTGGATGGAAACCTGCTTATGGTCGCCCATGGCCATTCGGGAGACGCTGCTCATGGGCTCCCCCTGGCTCCCCGTGGTTACGATCACCACGTCCTGGGGGTCCATACCCTTCAACTGGTCCGGCTGGACCAGCAGGTTGGCGGGGACGTGCATGAAGCCCAGGTCCCTGGCCACCTGGGTGTTGCGCACCATGCTCCGTCCCATGATGCAGACTTTGCGGCCCACCTTCTTGGCCGATTCGATGACCTGCTGAACGCGGTGGATATTGCTGGCGAAGCAGGCCACGATGATGCGGCGCTTGGCCTTGGGGAAAATGCGGTCGAATTCCTCGCCCACCACCTTTTCCGACAGGGTATACCCTTCCCTTTCCACGTTGGTGGAGTCGGACAGGAGCATGAGCGCGCCCTTGGAACCGTAATCGGCGAAGCGGTTGAGGTCGATGGGGATGCCGTCGATGGGCGTGGGATCGATCTTGAAGTCGCCCGTGTGGATCACCACGCCGGCGGGGGTGGTGATGGCCAGGCCGCAGCCGTCCACGATGCTGTGGGTGACGCGGATGAACTCGATATGGAAGGGCCCCAGGTCGAAAGGCTTCTTGGGGTCCACCTCTACGAAGGTGGGGTGCGACAGCAGCTTGAACTCCTCCAGCTTGGCCTTCACGAACCCCAGGGTGAGCTTTGTCCCGTAGATCGGCACGTTGATCTTTTGGAGAAGGTAGGGGACGGCGCCGATGTGATCCTCGTGCCCGTGGGTGAGCAAAACCCCCTTCAACCTTTCCGGATTTTCGGCAAGGAAATTGAAGTCCGGGATGATGTAATCCACTCCGGGATGCAGGTCGTCCGGGAACATCAGCCCGGCGTCGATCATGACCGCCTGGCCCTCGTACTCCAGGAGGGCCATGTTTTTTCCGATTTCCCCCAGCCCGCCCAGGGGGATGAATGAAAGTTCTCCCAAAGTCTTTCCTTGTTTACTCCGAGTAACTTTATGTTGAAAATGACTTTAAGTGGAAATCAAAAAGCCTTCCTCAGGCTTACGAAGAAGGCCCCAAAATAGGCAAAAAGTTTAAGGGTTAAGTTTTGAATTTTAAGTTCATAAAATTTTTGGATTCATCCATGAAGCCAAAAATAACCATAACTCACACAGTTTCTCCTTAAAAGGGACAAGGCTCCCAAGGGAAAACCGTGTGGCCCTCATTTCATTTTATCGGGCGAATCCCGATTTTCAATAAGGTTCAACGAGGGCAAAACTTAGGGCTCAGAACTTAAAACTGTTTTTAAAGTTACCAGCGGTTTCCGTAATCCCCGTCATTAAAGTGCTTTCGGTTCCCTCCCCTAGGGTCCCTGTCCTTTCGGCGTCCGCCGCGGAAATCGTCCCGGCCGCCGCCGAACCCGCCCTCTCGATGTCCACCGCCAAAACCACCCTCCCGGTTGCCGCCGAACCCGCCGTCGCGGTTTCCCCCTCCGAAACCGCCTTCCCGTCGCGCGCCGCCGGGGCCGCGATTGGATTGGAACCCACCGTTTCCGCCCTTGCGGTCCTCCATGGGCCGCGCTTCATTGACCACAATGGTCCTGGAGCCTACCGTGCTGCCGTTAAACTTTTGAATGGCGGCCTGCGCTTCCAGGTCCGTAGCCATTTCCACGAAGCCGAACCCCTTGGATCGGCCCGTGGCCCGGTCCATGATCACCTTGGCGCTTTCCACCCTTCCGCAGGCGGAAAAGAGTTCCTGCAGCTGGGCGTCCGTCGTCTCGAAAGGAAGACTTCCGACATAGAGTCTTTTTCCCATCATTTTCCCTCAAATAACGCCGTAACCCTCGTTAAGCGGAATCAGGCCGCGACGTTCGCTTTTTTCAGGAAGCCTTGGCAGAAAGCATCCCTTAAAAACTTCTCGGTAAACTCATCCATCTCCGCCATTTTGGCGAAGGATTTTTGGAGGATGTATTCCGGGTCCATGCCTACCTGGTCGCCGTAGGGTTTCAATTTCCGGACTTCCATAACCGCCAGCCGGACGAAAATTTTCCACCACAGCTTCATGAAAAAAGTTTTTAGGGGGCCGGCGTGGTCCATCAGGGTCTGCACGCCCAACTTGGTGCCCGCGATATGCCGGGATTCGTCCTTCAATTGAAGGCGGACCATCTCCTTGCCGATCGGATCGATGGTGGGCAGCTCCAAGGACTTCTGGAAGATGGCGCCGGCCAAGGTTTCGGTGAAATAAGTGGCGAGGATCCAGCGCTCCACGGCCATCGGGATTAAGGCCGTGGTCGAAACCCAGACGATGAAATCGAACGCTTTTTGCTTGGCCGGGGGCGAGTTGAGGCGATAGAGATATTTCTTGAACACGAAAAGATGCTTGGCCTCGTCGGCGCACTGGGTCGAATAATAGGTGACCATCTCGTTGACTTTGAACATATGGGCGGCCTTGTTCATGAGCCGCTGGATGATCTCCAAGCCCTGCCATTCCCCCTCGTAAAAATAGTGGAGGATGTTGATCCAGCCTTCCTTGATGCCCCCTAATTCAATGGGCTGGTTCCAATTGATGGCGTCTTCCGGGTCCCAATTGGCCGCGAAGGCCATGCGGGAAAGCCCATCCCAAGTCTTGGCGTTGGCCTTCTCGAGAATGTCCGGTTTTGCCTCCGGATTGTTGAGCGCGACTGCTTCCATTGTCTGAGACATAAAAACAAACCCTCACTTATGATTATTTATTGGCCGGAAGCCGTGCGCTTCCAGGTCATATCCAAACTTCACCGGAACATCGTCCTTCACGGGCATCGTCCATAGGGAAGGGGGTGGTCTTGAAAACCTTTAATCTCAAGGTGAAACCGCCGGTGCGGGCTTCATCGTTATTCCACTCTAAGATATCCAAGGGGGCCTTGGGCCGTTTGACCGGCGAAACCAGCTTCCAAATCCGCCGGGATGGTTTTCGGAAATTTACCACGATTTCAACCGGTTTCGCTTTGACGTCAACCAAGGTATAAAGGCCGTCCTTGTCACTTCCATCATGTGAAGGTCTTTGTTCTCATTCCCCCACCAAAGGATTTCATGGGCGCGGCCCCAAAAGGCACAATAGCCTCCCTAGCATACACCTTTTCCCTTGGCGGATAAACTCTTTCCGGCTTCAAAGGAAGGGGGTAAGTCCGGATGAATATAGAAGATTTCGGATTTTATCGGAAGCCATCGGCTTATTTCCCCCGTAAAAAAGGGCAGGAAAGCGCGTTAAGAAGCCAAAAAGATCGTGGCCAAGGTCCTGGTGTGCCATTCCCCCATTCCCGATTGGGGGGGGGGGCAAGTTTCCGTCGCCTCTTCCACAAGATTCCCGGCGGCGTCAAGGATTCGCCGAAGATGGGGTCGGCGTTGCCGTTCCGAAATTTAACAGGGATTTTTCATCTGACGGTCCCTGGGGCAGGATCTGCTCCTCCCCACGGGCAAACCGGTTATAACGCTGGACGCAGTTGAACTTGGCGGTTTGGGCTTCGGTTTGGAAAAGGCCCCCTACATCGAAAGCGACGGCTCCCCCGATGGCCGTAACCCAAAATGGCCCCTTTTGGCTGGAAGGGGAGGTCAGCAGCCCCACGACTCCCGTCGCCAAACCCGCCAAACCCACGAGCCCGAAGATCTTGGAATCCCCGTCCGCAGCTTCGGAGCGCTTCAATAGCCGCTGCGTCTCGTAGTCCCTCAACGGAGCCAACAGTTGTTCAAAATCCTGATATCGGACCAGCAGCCTTCCGTCAACGGAATATTGAAGTCCTCCAAGGGTGTGGTCTTCCACCTCGATCGGCTTGAGTTGGGTTTCGTTGGACAGGGCCGGGCTGGAACTTTTCTGGGCCGCGGAAAAAGCCGGAAGAAGGATCATTACCAACATGGGCAACAGGGCACTAGGTCGCACGGCGGAGGTTCTCATGGGTTCCTCGGTGTTCATTCGGCCTTGAGGATACCAAACGTTCCTTAAGATGAGTAAAACTATCTTTTCTTATGAATCGGCAGACGGTCGATCAATTTTTCGATCATTTCCTGATAAATGGCCTCACGGCTTTGGTTGGCGTTCACGACAATGAACCTAGATTTTTCTTGGCGGGCGGTTTCCAGGTAAACCCGGCGCACGGCCTTATGGAACTTAAGGCCCTCGCTTTCCATGCGGTCCTTACCTTGGCCCCGATCCAGGGCCCGCCGTAGGCCTACTTCCACTGGTAGGTCGAAAAGAAGGGTTAAATCGGGCTTTAAGAGGCTGGTAGCTTGATTCAGGATTTTCAGAAGTTTCATGTCAAAACCCCGCCCCCCACCCTGGTAAGCCAAGGTGGAATCGGCATAACGGTCGCAGAGAACCACTTTCCCTTGCTGCAAGGCGGGTTCAACCACTTCCCCCACATGCTGGGCCCGGTCCGCCAGGAACAAAAGCAACTCGGTCCGGGGCATGAGGTTGTAATCCAGTTTGTTGAGGATCCAACGCCGTAGCTGGGTGCTCAAGCGTGATCCACCCGGCTCGCGCGTAATGATATGGGAAATGCGGTATTTTTTCAGGAGCGCGGCCAGCAGGCGCAATTGGGTGGTCTTACCCGACCCTTCCGTGCCCTCGAAGGTGATAAATAGGCCTCTTGTCATACGAACTTGGACTCCCCGATCGCATAAGCGTAGGCAATATAGTCGGTCCCGGGGCGTTTTCCGCCCCCTTGATGCACCAAGGTCGCTAATTGGCCTCGGTGATAGTGGGAATGGGTGGGGACGTGGAACAGCACATTTTGAACCCTGTGCTCCGAGAGCTTTCCCCGGGTGTTGGGGGCGATAAATATTCCCGTCAATTCTTGAGGAGTCAAGGATGCCATATAGTCCTTCCATTTTTCATGAAGCTCGTCCAGTTTTTGTCGACATTCCGCCAGGGAATAAGAAGGATTGGGGTCTTTAAAGCCCGACAAGTCTTCTTTTTTTAGGCGGGCGAGCCAAACACCCAGGGCGAAAAGTATATGACTGAAGATTTTGACGGCTTTTTCAGGCGGCTGGGGCATTTCCATGAGGGCTTTCACGTATTGGTCGTTGGCCCAGTAGTCATACTCGAAGTTTTTCCGAATTTGTTCTATAAAAGCATCCACCATGCAAACGCCTCCTACTGCGATAAGGGTGGCCTATGTTACCTTTTTTAACAAGCCCAACAAAATAAAAAAGCCCCCTATGGCAGCCCCAAAGGCCGCCATAGGGGGCTTCGAAAAAACTCTTACTTCACTTCGACTTCGGCGCCCGAATCCTTGAACTTGGCGATGATCGCGTCCGCGTCGGCCTTGGACACGCCGGTCTTGATGGGCTTGGGAGCGCCATCCACCAGGTCCTTGGCTTCCTTCAAGCCCAATCCGGTGACTTCCCGGACGATCTTGATGACACCGATTTTCTTGGTGGCATCGGGCACGCCCTTCAAGTTCACGTCGAAGGCGGTCTTTTCCTCGGCCGCAGCGGCGCCGGCGGCGGCGCCCCCGGCGGCAACGGCCACGGGGGCCGCAGCCGACACGCCGAACTTGGTCTCGAGGGCTTTCACCAGCTCGTTCAACTCCAGCACGCTCATCTGCTCGATGGCGGCGATAAACTCATCTTTCGTTAAAGTAGGCATTTGAAACTTCCTCCATATTGGATTTTGGTTAGTTCGGGCTTTGTAACCAGAACGGGTGATTAATTAAGCCGTCTTACCTTTAGCTTGGGCAACCGCGTTCAACGCGTAAACCAGCTTGCGCGCGGGGCCCGCCAGGACCTGGACGATGCCGGAAATGGGCGACTTCATGCTGCCCAGGGCCTTGGCCAAAAGGACCTCCCGGCCGGGAAGGTTTGACATGGCCTTGATGTCCTGCAGCGTGATCTTGCGGCCGTCCATCCATCCACCCTTGACCATCAGCTTCTCGTGGTCCTTGGCGAACTTGGTCAAAACCCTTGCCGGCGCCACCGCGTCCTGCATCGCCAAGGCGATGGCCGTGGGGCCCGTCAAGAGTTCGTCCAAAACCGTGATGTTGCACTTGTTCAAGGCGATCCGGGCCAGGTTGTTCTTCATGACGTGGTATTCCACCTTGGCGTGAAAAAGTTTCGCGCGCAGGTCGGTCACCTCCTCCACCGTCAGCCCCGAGTAACCCGTGACGACGGCGGACTTGGACACCTGGACCCGCTGGGCGAAATCCTCCACGGCTTGGACTTTTTCCGGTTTCGGCTCGCGTTTCTTGTGTTCCTTCAAAAAAATCACCACCTATCCTGGTTGAATTTCGAATGGGGGAGGGTTTTTTAGGTTAAAAAAAGAAAAACCCCTCACCCGAAACGACCGGATGAAGGGTATTGGAAAATACTCTTGATCTTCCGGATCGTCTCGGCAGGCTTGCATTAAGCCCCCTTTGGGGCGCCCGCTGTCTTCGACGGCAAACGGAAAAAATTTAATAAAATCCTTAACCCGTTTGCAGTACCCAAACTTCTAAAGGAGTTTGGGTACAATCGACAGTTTGCAAAATGAAAAAAGAACCTTTGACAAACTGCAGCCCTAAAATTCCGATGGAATTTTAGGGCTGAACTTCATGACCCAAGCCGGGCAAACCCCGGCCGGGGGCGTAACTATATCACTTCGCGGCTGTTTTTGTAAACTCCGCCGTGTCGACCTTGATTCCGGGCCCCATACTGGACGTTAAATGGGCCGAAACTAGGTAGGTTCCCTTGGCCGAGGCCGGTTTGACCGAAACCAGGGTTTTAATCAAGGTGGCGG
This sequence comes from candidate division FCPU426 bacterium, assembly GCA_030041545.1. Taxonomy (GTDB): domain Bacteria; phylum Oederibacteriota; class Muellerivitia; order Muellerivitales; family Muellerivitaceae; genus JAJPJW01. The sequence goes on from JASHNQ010000005.1 coordinate 72,175, forward strand.
CGTTTTCGGTGATCTGCTTCTCGTCGAACTTTATCTTTCCGATCCCGGCATGGCAGATGCCCTGGTCGTCCACGCGGTACTCGATCTTTCCGGCCTTGATTTCCTTGACCGCCTGGCCCACGTTGGGAGTAACCGTCCCGGCCTTGGGGTTGGGCATCAGGCCTTTGGGGCCCAACACCTTCCCCAGTTTACCGGTCTCGCGCATGATGTCGGGAGTGGCCACGAGGACGTCAAAGTCCATGAAGCCGCCCGCGATCTTCTCGATGAGTTCGTTGTCCCCGGCGTAATCGGCGCCGGCCGCCTCGGCTTCCTTGATCTTCTCGCCCTTGGCCAAAACCGCGACCTTCAGGGTCTTGCCCGTGCCGTGGGGCAGGGAAACCGTTCCGCGCACCTGCTGGTCGGCCTTCTTGGGGTCCACTCCGAGCTTGATATGCAGCTCCACGGTTTCATTGAACTTGGCGGGAGCCGCCTTCTTGAGGATCCCGACCGCGTCGGTCAGGGGATAGGACTTGGTCCGATCTACCAGATCGACGTTCTTGCGGTGCCGTTTGCTTGTTTTCTTCGCCATGATTGCCTCCCGTGGTGCGATCGTGCCACTTACCTTGAACTATTCAAATAAAGGAGTGGTACTCCCACAGTTATTAAAATCAGTTCACCGTCGACAGCTCACAGTCCACAGGTTCAAAAGGCCTAACGGTGGACCGCCAACTGCCAACGGTTATTTCTGAATCTCGATTCCCATGCTGCGGGCTGTGCCTTCCACCATGCGGATGGCGGAATCCAGCTTTTGTGCGTTCAAATCCGGCATTTTGGTCTTCGCGATCTCTTCGACTTGTTTCATCGTGACCTTGGCCACCTTCTGTTTGTTGGGCACGGGTGAACCCTTGGCCAATCCAGCGGCCTTCAGCAAAAGCACGGAAGCTGGAGGCGTTTTGGTGATGAAGGTAAAGGAACGGTCTTTGTAAATGGAGATCACGACCGGGATGATGAGCCCATCCTGTTTCTGGGTCGCCGCGTTGAACTGCTTGCAGAACTCCATGATGTTGACGCCGTGCTGGCCCAAGGCTGGCCCCACCGGCGGGGCGGGATTGGCCTTACCGGCCGGGATCTGTAGTTTCACCATCGCGTTTAATTCTTTTGCCATGACCTCTTACCTAAGCCTTTCACTTCATATTGGATTGGCGGGTGGGGTTGCCAGCCGCCGACGGGTTTTATTCCTTTTCGATCTGGTGGAATTCCAACTCCACCGGCGTCTGGCGCCCAAAGATGGTCACCATCACCTTGACCCTCTCTCGTTCCGGGTTGATCTCCTCGACCGACCCCGAAAAATTCGCGAAGGGTCCATCCATGACCTTCACCAGGTCACCCTTCTCAAACTGGCTCTTCATGGCGCGGCGCTCGCGGCGCTTGCCGATGTGCTCCAGGATGGCCGTGACCTCCTCGTCCGGCAGCGGGATGGGCTTGTTGCCCGACCCTACGAAGCTGGTGACCTTGGGGGTGTTGCGCACGACCGACCAGGAATTCTCGTCCATGTCCATTTCCACCAGGATGTATCCGGGGAAGAACTTCTTGTTGGTCACCCGCTTCTTGCCCGCCCGGGTCTCGGTCACCTCTTCGGAGGGAATGAGGATTTGGAAAATCTTGTCCTCCATTTTCATGCTCTTGATACGGTTTTCCAGGTTGGTCTTCACCTTGGCCTCGTACCCGGAGTAGGTATTGATCACGTACCAGCGTTTGGACATTTGCAAGAATCCCTCTCTTGTTATTGTTTAACGAGCAAGCCCATTAACTTGCCGATCCCGAAATCGTATACCGCCAGCACGATCATCAGGAAAAGAATGGTGGTACAGACGACCGCCGTGGAGCCCTTGATCTCATCCCAAGAGGGCCACGATATTTTTTTAAATTCGGATCGCGCTTCCGCAAAAAAAGCCTTTAAATTTTCGAGCATTTCAAACCTTCTAGGGGTTCCCATGTTATGTTCGTTCATGGATGGCAGGGCAGGCAGGATTCGAACCTGCAACGCGCGGTTTTGGAGACCGCCGCTCTACCGTTAGAGCTACTGCCCTATTTTTAGTAGGAAGAAGTATCGGCTTATTTTGTTTCCTTGTGCAAGGTGTGCTTGCGGCACCACCGGCAGTACTTCTTGACCTCCAGCTTTTCAGGCGTCTTGCGCTTGTCGCGCGTTTTGTTGTAATTGCGGCGTTTGCATTCCGAACACGCCAATGTGATTTGCTCTCTCATTCCCTTAATCCCAATTCTTTAAAATCAGCTCTGGCCTGTCGGCGTTCATTTGTCAGCAACATCCTAAAACCCGAGTCTTAGAAGGGCCTTTACGTCGCCGCTGACGACTGACGGCTGACAGCAGATAGCTGTCGTTACTCAATGATCTGGGTGACGACGCCGGCGCCCACCGTGTGGCCGCCCTCCCGGATCGCGAACCGCAGTTCCTTCTCCATCGCCACCGGCACGATCAGCTCGATCTCCATCGTGATGTTGTCCCCCGGCATGCACATCTCCACCCCCTGCGGCAGCTTCACGCTTCCCGTCACGTCCGTCGTCCGGAAGAAGAATTGCGGCTTGT
>JASHNQ010000036.1 GCA_030041545.1 candidate division FCPU426 bacterium
CCCACCAACACGCCGACCGTGACGCCGACCCACACCCCCACTGACACACCGACGACCACGGACACGGACACGCCCACCGCGAGCCCCACCAACACGCCGACCGTCACCGCGACCTTCACGCCCACGAACAGCCCCACCGCCACCGACACGCCCACGCCCACCAATACGCCGGTTCCTTCGGCCACCAACACCGACACCTTTACGCCCACCAACACGCCGACGGTGACGCCGACCTACACGCCCACGGATACGCCCACCGCCACCGATACGCTGACGCCCACTTTCACGCCGACCAACACCCTCATCAGCACCCCGACGGATACGCCGACCTACACCCCCACTTTCACCCCGACCAACACCGCAACGCCCACGGACACGGCCACCGCCACCTTCACCCCCACCCTGACCGCGACTTGGACGGCCACCCATACCCCCACCAACACCGCCACGCTCACGGCCACGGCCACCGCCACCCTCACCCCCACGCTGACGGCCACTTGGACGGCCACCAACACCCCCACTTCCACCCCAACGCCCTTCGTGGGATTCTCCAAGCAGGTTTCGGAAAGCACGGCCCAGTCCGGCGACACGCTGACGTATACCATCCTTATGACCGTCTCGGGCACGGGCCTTTCCGGCGTGACGGTGACGGACACCCTGCCCGCCCAGGTGACTTTCGTGGAGTTCGGCACGCCGCCCGCCGGGGCCGTCACGAGCTTCAACGCCTCCACCGACCAGTTGATGTGGACCTGGGCCTCCCTCCTCCCGGCGGGTTCCTACCAGCTGACTTACGAAACCCAAGTCAAGAACTTCATCCCCTGCGGGGTCATCACGAACGGCGCCCAGATGACCTATGCCGGCGCCGGCGCCCCCCTGACGGCCAGCGTGAACGTCCAAATGGCCTGCCAGTACACGGTCAAGATCGGCGTCTACAACGCGGCCGGGGAGTTGGTGGATACCCTCTCCATCCCGCAGTTCTCCCAGCCGATCAACAGCATCACGCTTCAATCCTCCGGCGGGATCACGGCGGTCAGCGGCCCCGGGAGCAGCGTGGGGATTTATTACGACGGGACCCTGATCGGAACCTGGGATGGAACCACCAGTACCGGGGCCATGGCCACCAACGGGCAGTATTACATCAAGGTGGACAACATCGCTTCCTCGGGGGTGGTGACGAGCGTGACCCAGCAAGTGGACGTGAACCGGGCGGTCAATGACGTGGTCGTCCTGGTTTACAACGAGGTAGGGGAGGTGGTGAAGCACCTTTACGCCGCCACCTACAACGCGGGCCAAGGGACCGTGAGCGGGGTCCAATTATCCTCGGACGTCCTCTCGCCCTCCGCCAGCGGGTCCAACGGGGGAAATCCCACGCAGATCACCATCACCTGGGATTATGGGGCTTCGGCGGTCTCGGTGACCTGGAACGGCACGGCGGACAACGGGAATATCGTGGACAACGGCGAGTACTTCATTGAAATCCAAACCACCGGACAGCCCGGCCAGGAAAACAGCGTCGTCACCCAAAGGGTGGAAGTCCTGAACGCCAACCGGGGAACCGGCGGGCTCGCGGCCGCGCCGAATCTCTTGTCCCCCTCCAGCGGGATGGGGGTCACCTTTACGGATAACTCCGGCCCCGGATTAACGCTTTCCGCCCGCCTTTATACCGTCGCCGGCGAACTGGTGGCCTCCTTCACCGGCCAAGAGGGAACCAGCCAAGCGGATTGGGACGCCAAGGGCCTGGCCAGCGGGCTTTACCTGGCGGTGGTGAATTCCACCAACGCTTCGGGCGGGCTGGTCCACCACCAAATCCTCAAAATCATCGTCCTCCACTAAGAGACTGTAACAAAAACCCAAGAATTTCACCGCGAAGGCACGAAGATCGCGAAGGAAAACCAGTTTTTGTTACGGCTTTAAATCCCTTTTCAAAGGGATTTATATACTTCACCACCCAATCAATAATGGTGTTTCAAAAATAAATTACCCATCGTGTTGAAACCACCTCTCTCGGCGGTAAGGCCACGGCCGTGAAGAAGATCCTCGTCTCGCGCGGAAGGAGTTTTTTGCGTCCTCCACATCCCCCGAATCCGTTATGATGTCCTTGATCGGTCGTCGATTCCATCTCCGGGAGGGCCCATGGTCATTCGAAACGAATCCACCCGTTCCAATTTCCTGCGGGAGGTCAACCTTTTCGAGGGGTTGGACAACAAGGTCATCAACCAGGTTTTCCGGCGGGGGCTGGTGCAGAATTTCAAGAAAGGCGACCTCATTATCCGGGAGGGCCTGCGCGGGGGGAACCTCCATATCCTCATCAACGGAAAAGCGGAGGTGGTGAAGGGAGGCCAACAAGGCAAAGCCAAGGGCCGCCAGCTCGCCAAGCTTCAGAGGGGTTCGGTATTCGGGGAAATGAGCGTGTTTGACGGGGCGCCTTATTCGGCCTCCGTGAGGGCCCTGGAGGACTGCGACGTGCATATCATCCGGGGATCGGACTTTGAGGATTTCCTCCGGGCCAACCCGCAAGCGGCCTACGGCATCTTCCGGACGCTGATCGCTTCGATCTCCAACCGGCTCCGGCGCACCAACTTGGCGCTTTCCGTCATGGGAAACCGCCATGGCCGGGATTCCAAGAAATAACCCAGGGACTTCGCATCCTCCCTAAAATCAATACCCGCCGAAGCCCGCCCGACGATTGGTTTCCCAAATCCCCCATCAACCGATTTTAAAGGCACCCGCGGTTCAACTACCTGGACTTGAAAGAACTCCCCACGAGTTTTAATTTAAATTTACTGAATTTGGAGCCGCGGGACCCGGCTGGGAAGGAGCCGGCGAATGGCCATGACCACTCAGGACAGCCGGAAATTCAAGCGCCTTGCCGTCGACAAGCCGGTCGAGCTTTATCCCGTTTTTCCCCTTTACAAGGCCAGGGAGGCCGACGGGGCCAGGGGATTCCTGGCGGGCCGCCTGACCAACATCGGCGGGGGAGGGGTTGGATTGATCGCGGATTTTCCCTTGAAAGCGGGCTCCATCCTCAAACTCCATTTTGAGCTGAAGGAAGACAAGTGGATCGAAGTGTTCGGCAAGATCGCATGGGCCAAGGACGGGGCGGCGGGCGTGGAGTTTTTTTCCCTGACCCGGATTCCCCAACGGACCATCAAACGGTATCTTTCAGAAGTTTCATTCAGCTGAGGCCGGCCTCAACCGGATGCCCACTGGGCCGGCCTAGCGAATCAAAATAATCCGCTTATATTTCCTGTCAAACGGCTCGGTCAGGTAAAAGATGGAATCGACGGTGGCCGCCCTTGCGGAACTTACGGCCAGGAAAAAAGGAGGGTGGATTTCATGAAACTTTTTTGAGGCTTCAAGCTTGGACCTTATTCACGCGATAAAATTTAAAAACGTTTTAACGCCCGCAAACAGTTCTTCCCGCCTAGGTTTGTTCCCGTGAAAAATTATAGCATTAAATCCCAATTTTCTTGGACTTTTCGGGGATTTCGGTAGTGTTACAGTTTGGCTTTCAGTTTCAAAAGTCACCCCTCACCCTACCCTCTCCCGCAAGGGGCGAGGGTTCTAGGTATAATCCTTTTTAGAATTTCACCCTCTCCCTTGACGGGAGAGGGAGGATGAGGGTGATCCTAGGGCAAACTGTAACACTACCGGGATTTCCCTAATAATTGCACTGGTTTTCTTTGAGGTGGAATTTTACCCAAAGGCGGCCGGTTAACCGCTTCTTGAGTACGTTAGTCGGGATTATTGAAGATCCTTTGTGGTTCCTGAAATCCTTTTCCGGAAACGTCCGAGGCTTGGAGAGAATCGAACCCTTCGGCGGGGAAGCCTTCGGCAAGGAGGCGGCTACGAACGGATTTGGAGCAGGGAGAATCGGGTGAAAAAAGCGCTGCTGGCCTTGCCGATCCTAGGCATTGCTTGGGGAATGGTAGCGCCCGTTGAGGCAAGCCCCAACCACCTGGTGGTGGGTTATTCGGCCTGTTGGTTCGACGGCATTTACCCGCCGGTCAGCTACAACTACGGGGCCCTCACCCATATCGTGAGGGCCTTTTTGCTGCCCAAGGCCGACGGTTCCATTGCGGTTCCGGCCGGTTATTGGGATCCCAACCTGGAAAAAACGGCCCATTCCCACGGCGTGAAACTGATCGCCTCCTTGGGCGGCGCCGCGGAAAAAGCCGATCCTTGGCTGGCCATGGCGCGCGACCCCCAGTCCGAGACAGCCTTCTTTAACAACCTGGGAAAAATGATCGCGGACAACCACTACGATGGCGTGGACATCGATTGGGAGCCCTCGGCCTTGACCGACGCGGACCAGGCCACTTACACGGATTTCATGAAGGACTTGAGGGCCCGCTTCCCCCATTGGATTATCACGACGGCCTTAGGCGGTGGCGATTACTGGGCCAAGCATATTTCCTGGGTTGATATTTCCAAGCAGGTGGATTGGATCAACTGGATGGCCTACGACTACGCAGGGAGTTGGACCGGGCATTCGGCCCACAACGCCAACCTGTACCCCCCCAACGACTGCAAGGCGGATCTCGCCATCGACCAGGACCTAACCGACCTTGAAACCCGATATCAGCTTTCTCCAAAAAAGGTCGTCTTGGGCCTTCCCTTTTACGGACAGCTCTTTTTCACCCAGCGCTTGGGCGACCCCTTTACCGATGACCAGAGCAAGCAGGTGAGCGAGATACAGTACTACGAGGTGGCACCCTTGCTGGCAGGCAAACTCGTGTCCAGAAAATGGGACGAGGGAGCCCAAGAGCCTTATTTGGAGAGGCCTGGAGGCGGCTGGGTGGTCAGCTACGATGATCCCAAGTCCATCCAGGTCAAGTGCCAGTACGCGGTAAAAAAGGGCTTGGGGGGGGTCATGATTTGGAACCTGGGCGCGGATGTGGCCGGGCAAACCACCCCGCTTTTGGACGCCGTGGCCCAGGCTTACGGCGCCCCCGTGAATCCCATGCCGTCCGGGGGACTGACCCTCAGCCTCCAAACTTTCGCGGGACTCGTCCAACTGGCCTATTCCAGACTCTCCAGCGATCATGAAAAGCTGATGAAGGCGGGAAAATCCGACGAAGCCCAAGCCGTCGATCCCGGACCCATGCCGGACCTAACGGTTCCTCCCTCCACCGATCCCACGGTTTTGGGAACTAAACTTTGGGGGCTGGAATACGAATTGGCCTTTTACGAAGCCAAGGACCGCGACGGTCAAAGGGCCTTGGCCACCATTCCCATCACGGTCACGTCCGGACAGAAGCTCCAGTCCAAGGGCGACCGGCTCTTGGTGGATGACTTTGAAAGCGGCGGAACTTCCAACGCGCTCGGCGGGACCTGGATGACGGATTGCGACCACAACCACCTGGGCACGGTTTTGAACCCCATGCCTTTCCAACCCACTGGGGGTGGCGTCCATGGCTCGAAATTCGCGGCCCATATTGCCGGTCATTACGGGAAAAGCATCGCGCCCTGGCCCTACGCCATGCTGACGGGGACCCTGAAGGCTTCGGGAGGCGCGGTGGATTTGAGCGGTTTCAAGGCCGTGGAATTCTGGGCCAAAGGCAACGGCAAGACCTATTCTTTGATATTGACCCGATCGGCGGTGCGGGATTATTGCAATTACCGCCAGGATTTCAAGGCGCCGACAGAGTGGACCCAAGTGACCCTTCCTTTTTCCGGTTTCAAGCAGCCCGCCTGGGGGCGGCAGGTGCCTTTCGGACTCACGGACGTGCTGTACCTGGCTTTCACCCCCAACGCGGATTTCAACGACGAGGACTTCGACCTCTGGGTGGACGATGTGACCCTGGTGAAATAAAAGCCCAGCGCGGGATTTTTAAATCAAACCTTTTCGATATAATGAGCCCGTGAAACATTCAAACCACCCCCGAAACCGCGCCCTGCGCGTCGGCGTCATCGGCTTGGGCCAGATCGCGCTCAAGGCCCACCTGCCGGGCTACGCTAAGGCCGCCGGATGCCAATTGACGGCCGTGCATTCCCTCCGGGAGGCCCACGCCAAGGAAATCGCCACCCAGTACCTGATCCCCCACATTTATAAGGATTGGCAGGCAATGTTGGAATCGGACGTGGTGGACGCGGTTTCCATCTGCACGCCCAATTTTACCCATGTCCCCATCGCCTTGAAGGCCTTGCGGGAAGGAAAGCATGTCCTGGTGGAGAAACCCATGGCCATGGACCGTTCCGGGGCGCTCCAAATGATCAGGGCGGCCAAAAAGGCCCGGCGTGTGCTGATGGTGCACCACAACATGCGTTTTGACCCGGCGGTGAGGACGGCGCAAAGGCTGCTACGGCAGAAAACGATCGGGGAAATCCTGGCCTTCCGTGGGCACCTGACCCACCGGGGGCCCCAGGCTTGGAGCCCCAAGGCCAACTGGTTTTTCGACCCCACCAAATCCGGCGGCGGCGCTTTAATGGACCTGGGGCCGCATGTGTTCGATACCCTTGCTTTTTTGTTGGCGGAGCCTCTGATGATGGCGGGGGCCGTGGCTTTCCGTGGCAAGGGGACGGTTCCGGGCGCGGGTCCTAACCTGGTGTCAACGGAACTCCACTGTTCGTGCCTTTTAAGGGTAAAGAATGGGGCTGTCGGTTCCACCACGGTAGGGTGGGCCGATACGGGGTACCACAACCGTTATTATTTTTACGGCACCAAGGGCACCCTTTCCATCAACTTGGCCAAGGGCGACCCCATTACGGTGGAACTCCGCGTCCAGGAAGGCCGGCTGACCCCGGATTTGGACAAAGGCAGTTTTTCGCCCACCCTTTATGAGCATTTCATTGACTGTATCCGGCACGGGAAAACGCCCTGGGTTTCGGGCGAGGAAGGCTTGAGGACCGTGGAACTGATCGAGGCCGGTTACCGCCTGATTCAACGCCCCTCCACGACGCTCATCTAAATCATCTCACAGTCAGCAGCTCACGGCTTACAGGGAAGAAGCGCTCCACACCCTGTTTGCCATCGCCAAGGAGGGTGATGGTTGATTTTCATCCTTTTGGGTAAGCTAAGAGCCAATGAGGATTGCGAAGAAGCCATTTCAAAAAGTTTTTGGCGTAGCCGCATGGGCGTTTATTTTACTTTCCTGCGGGCCTTTTCCATTCCCGCCGAGAGCCGCTTCGGGGGACCCTGGCCAACTGGCCGAAGGAAAAAACCAGGCCGGAATCCTGCGGAAAGCGGATTTTATTTTCGGCGAAGTATCCCGCCTTCGGGGAGAGCCCATCCTGCGGCCGGTGCGTATGAAGTTCAAGGGCCGGTCTTTTTTCAATCACTACTACCGGAAAATTTTAGAGAAACGGTACCCGCCCGCTAGAAAGGCGGCCCTTGAAAAGGCTTATGTGTTTTGGGGTTTCCTTCCTCCGGGCGCGGATTTGATCCAAACCTCCCTCGAAGCCATCCTGAAGGCTGAATCGGGCCTTTATGACCCTTCCAGCCAGACTCTTTATATCGCCGACTGGATGAGCGGCGATGACCAGGAGGAAACCCTGGCCCATGAACTCACCCACGCGCTTCAAGACCAATATTTCGGCCTAAAAGCCTATTTGGACCAGAGCGCAGGCCGTTCCATTGACGAGCAATTTGCCAGGGCCGGCGTCATGGAAGGAGAGGCTGTGGCCATCTCCCTCGATTACTCCTTGGGGGACAGTGGAACCGACTTCACCCAACTGCCCAACATCGCCGATTGGATGAATTCTTTCAACGAGCGGGAGGCGAGGGAAAGAAGGGCCTTGGGGCAAAAGGCGACCGTCAACCCGACCGTCAGTTTTCCTTATGTGTACGGGACCGCTTTTTTGCAGAGCTATGTGAAAACCTACGGTTGGGAGGGCATGGATTACCTTTTTCGGAATCCGCCCACTTCCACCCACCAAATCTTGCATCCCGAAACCTTTTTCCCGCGCCGCCACAACCCGGTGCAGGTTTATATCGACGATTTGTCCCGGGGTCCCTTGGAGGGATGGAAACAAATATGGGACGACACCCTGGGGGAATTCGGCCTGGCGACTTACTTAAGCCAATTTTTGCCCCGGGAGAAGGCCTGGAATTCGGCCAGCGGATGGGAGGGCGACCGGGTCCAGGTTTATGAGGATAGGGTTTCCCGCCGCCTTCTGGGAGTGGGCTACGTGATTTTTGGGGACGAAAATTCGGCGGAAGACTTTTTCAATGGGTTCAGGGACTTCTTGGACGCCAAGTATCCCACGGGCGGGTTCCGGCGTTCGGACGACGCCGTTCATTGGATGGCCCTGAAGGGCTTGGGGAAGGACGCTTGCGTGGAAAAGGCCGGACGGCGCGTTGTTTTTGTCATGGAAACACCTTCCCCTTTAACGCCGAAGATCCTCGGCGCCCTGTGGAACGTCATCCAGACAAGCCCGTCGGGATTTAGAAATTTGAAGTGAGGAATTGTGGAAGTTTCTCAGCCTGATGCTGAAAAGTTTGCATTAAATCCTCGTTGCCGTTTGGACGTCCTTGACAGCGGTTGGAAGCGTACCTAGACTTACCTCAACTTACGCTTCAAAATGGACTTCCGGGAGGCTGCCATGGGCGCTGCGCTGCATACGACGGACGCGAACTTCAAAAAGGACGTATTGGAGTCCCAAGTCCCGGTTTTAGTGGATTTTTGGGCCGAATGGTGCGGCCCCTGCCGCATGGTGGCGCCGGTTTTGGACGAATTGGCCAAGGAATATGACGGGAAAATCAAAGTGGCTAAGGTGAACGTGGACGAGAACCAGCAGGTTTCCATGGATTTCCATATCCGCAGCATTCCCACCCTGCTTTTTTTTAAAAATGGGCAAATGGTGAAGCAGCTGATCGGCGCCCACCCCAAGTCTAAGTTGGTCAGTGAAATCCAGGAAGTGATCGGTAACTAATTGACGAATTTCAATGGTTTCGGAAGGATTGCCGCTGTCCTGGCGGCGAGCGGCTTTTTGCTGGTCTTTCCCGGCTATTCCCGTGGGGACACTGCAAATCAGCCGGCGCGGAAGGTAACCGATTCCGACTTTGAGTCGTATGTTCTGAAGTCAGCCAGACCCGTTTTGGTGGACTTTGGGGCCACTTGGTGTGGCCCTTGCCGTAAGTACGGACCCGTGGTGGACCAAGTGGCCGAGGAATACAAGGGCCGCTTAAAGGTGGTCCGTGTGGATGTCGACCAAAACCCCTCCCTTTGCCGTGATTACCGGGTACAATATCTTCCGACGTCCTTCCTTTTCCTAAGGGGGAAACCCGTTCACCGCTGGCTAGGGGTCGTTTCCCAGCGGGACTTGGAAAAGGAGATAGAAGCCGTGCTCCAGAAAGTAGGCAAAGAATGAATCGTTTATTCCGGTCTACCGCCTTTCCCGCGGTTTTGACGGCCTGTCTGGTCCTCGGGGCCTGCTCCCGAGCCAATACTTCTGACTCGAACGTGGCGGCCGTGACCGATGGCTCCTTTCAAAAGGAAGTCCTGGACTCGGACATGCCGGTGTTAGTGGATTTTTGGGCCACCTGGTGCGGGCCCTGCCGCATGTACGGCCCGATCGTGGACCAGATCGCCCAGGAATATAAAGGACGGCTGAAGGTGGTGCGGGTGGACATAGACCAGAACCCCAACCTTTCCAGGGCCTATCAAGTGCGGGCCATCCCGTCCACGTTTGTCATCCAAAAGGGAAGCGTGGTCCGCAGCTGGGTGGGCCTTGCTTCTGAAAACGACGTCCGGCAGCAACTGGATCAAATCCTGTCCGCGCCTTCCCCCGCTTCTTCCCATTCTTGATCACGCCACGGCTTTCGTTGAACCGTGAAAAATTCGGGCGGGCTCCAAGTTCCATAGGCCCGTTTCTTTTCCTCCTCGCTAAGAATCCGTTGACAGTTTTTTGCGGTTTTACTTATACTGCCCCTCCTTAAACACCCGTTTTGAGAGGTTTTTCAAGTGTCTTTTCAAAAATGGATGGTCCTCGCGGTCATCATCATGGCTGGCGCTTCGATCTATGCCGTCTTTTTGGGTATTTCCAAGGATGAACAGGACGAGTGGCTGAAGACCCACCCACAAAAGAAAATCACGTCCCTCAAATTGGGTTTGGATATCCAGGGGGGCCTCCAGCTGAATTTGGAGGTGGACCGGGACAAGATGCAGGGAAAGACCGACCAGGAAATTTCCGACGCCGCGGACCGGGCTTTGGAAATCCTCCGAAACAGGGTGGACGGCTTAGGCGTCACCGAACCAGTCCTGGAAAGGGAGGGCCTTTCGGGGATCGTCATCCAACTTCCCGGCTTGACCGATGTCAAGCGGGCCCGTGATATCCTTTTGTCCACCGCCCAACTCCAATTCCGCCTGGTTTCCGACCGCTATCACCTATCCGATTACCTGGATAAAGATGGAAAGGTGGACGCCTCAAAACTTCCCCAGGACATCACTTACCTGCCGGGCAAGGACAACACCGATTACCTTTGCGAGAAGGTTTTGTTGACAGGGGATTCCCTGACGGACGCCAACGTGGAAACCGACCCCATGGGCCGCCCCTATATCGCCTTCAAACTGAACCCCGAGGGGGGAAAGCTGTTCGGAGTCATCACAGGGGATAACGTCGGCCGTTTGCTGGCGATCGTGTTGGATGACCGGGTTTATTCGGCCCCGAGGATCCAAAGCCGCATTCCGGGCGGTTCGGGTATCATCACGGGCAGTTTCACCGACCAGGAAGCCGCGGACCTGGCCCTGGTGTTGAGAGCGGGCGCCTTGCCGGCTCCCTTGAAAGTCACCAGCCAGTTCGTGGTGGGCCCCACCTTGGGAGCGGATTCAGTCAAGAAAGGCACCATGGCCGCCCTTTATGGCTTGGCCCTTGTCCTCCTGTTCATGGGGATCTATTACCGGCTGTCCGGTTGGATCGCCAATGCCGGCCTTGTAATGAACATGATTTATCTCATGGGCCTATTGGCCGCCTTGAAAGTAACCATCACCTTGCCTGGTATCGCCGGCATTATCCTTACCCTGGGCTTGTCGGTGGACTCCAACGTCCTGATTTTTGAGCGCATCCGGGAGGAGCTAAGGGCGGGTAAGACGGTCCGGGCCGCCATCGACGCGGGGTACAAGCGGGCCTTGACGGCCATTATCGACACCCACGTGACAACCTTGATCTCAGCCGCGGTTTTGTTCCAATTCGGCACGGGGCCCATCAAGGGTTTTGCCGTGAACCTGAGCCTGGGCGTGGCTTTAAGCTTGTTCACGGCCGTGGTCATCACCAAGATGATTTTTGACGCACGCAAGGAATACCAAGGCCTCAGCATTTAAGCGGTATATGCCGCTTAAATGCTGAGGCCAGTTATGAGTTTTGAGTTAGGAGTTATAAGTGTTCCAGTGGTTTAAAGAGCCCAACATCAACTTCATGGCCCCGCGCCGGTTTTTCCTGGCGCTTTCCGCGCTGGGATGTTTGGCGGGTGTTTACGCTTGCGTCCTTTTGTGGCAAGGAAAAGCCAATTTGGGGACGGACTTCGGGGCTGGTGTCCTGCTTCGCTTGTCCTCGGGGAAAAGCGTGGGGATCGATCAAGTCCGCCAGACCCTGAAGGCCGAGGGCTATCCCGACGCCGAGATCCAGCAGGTCAGCGATGAAACCGCCAAGAGATTCCCGCTGATCATCAAGATCAAATACGACCCTTCCAAACCGGTGGGCAGCCTGGGGGACGAGCTTGTTGGACTTTTCAACAAAACATTCCCGGATTCCCAGTTCGCCCTGGATGGAAGTGACGAGGTGGGCCCGGCTGTATCCGAGAAACTCCGTGACGACGCATTCAAAGCCTTTTTCCTGTCGATGCTGGGAATCCTCATTTACATAGTCGTTCGCTTCAAAAAATTTGAGTTTGGCGTGTCCGCGGTGATCACCACGATCCACGATATTTTGGTGATTTTGGGAATCGTGGTGCTGACCCACCGGGAGTTCAACCTGCTCCAAGTGACGGCGCTCTTGACCCTCGCCGGTTATTCTTTGAACGATACGGTGGTTACCTTTGACCGTATCCGGGAAAACATGAGGCTTCTCGTCAAGGACCGATCTTTCATTCAATTGGTGAACTTGAGCGTGAATGAAACCTTGAGCCGGACCATCAACACCAGCGGCACGGTCTTTTTAACCCTCCTTCCCCTTTGCATCATGGGCGGCGATACCCTTAAGGATTTCGCCCTGACACTCCTCTTGGGCGTGGTGGTGGGGACCTATTCCTCCATCTTCGTGGCCAGCCCCATTCTGGTGGAATGGGACCTGGCTTCCAGACCCCAACCCGCCCAGCCTCAGGTTGTTTCAAAATAAACTTTCCCTGTTCTTTCTTAAGCCAACCTCCTGTTGTGGCCTGAAGGATGGTTCATCACCTATGGGATTCCTCGAGAACCTCCGCTTAGTGCAAAACCGCATCGCTGAAGCTTCAGCACGGGCCGGCCGCAACCCAGCGGAAGTTAACCTTCTGGCGGTAACCAAGACCCTTCCCATTGACACCATCCGGCAGGCCTATGATGCGGGCCTGCGGGAATTCGGGGAAAACCGGGTCCAGGAAGCCCTGGGCAAAATCAACGTATTACCAACGGATATCCGGTGGCACCTTATCGGACAACTTCAAACCAACAAGATCAACAAGGTTGTTGGAAAATTCATCCTGATTCATTCACTGGCCTCCCTTCACCTGGCCGAGGCGCTTTACGCACGGCTTGGAGGAGCATCCCAGGATCTCCTTTTGGAAGTAAACACTTCAGGTGAGGCGAGTAAAAGCGGCGTCCAGCCAGCTGTAGCGGTGGAAACCGCCGGCAAAATCGCCATGTTGCCGGGCCTTCACCTAAAAGGCCTCATGACCGTTGGGCCCTTGACGGAGGATTCGAAAAAACAACGGGAAGCTTTCAGAAAGTTAAAGGAGTTGTTCAATGAAATCCGTGGGAAAGCTTGGGCGGGTTCCGCTTTCTCCACCCTCTCGATGGGCATGAGCTCCGACTTTGAAATCGCCATCGAAGAGGGATCAACCCTCATCAGGGTTGGAACAGCGTTGTTTGGCGCCCGACAATAATCCAAGGCAGCTTACCGTTGACGGCCATTCGAGAGCCTCATGGCCCTGAGTTTATGGAAAGGGTTGACAGTTCACAGAAACGGCTTAAAACTACATCGATTCAAATGTTTTTTCGAGAAGAAAGGAAGTTCATGAAAGTCCGCCAAAAGACGGTTGTGTTCGGAATGGGGGCCATGGGGAGCGCCCTCGTTAAGGGTTGGATTTCCTCCAAGATGATTTCCCCCACCTTGATAACCGCCATGGATGTGGATACAGCGAAACTCAAGAAAATGGCCGCCCAATTGAAGATCAAGGCGGGGTTTGATACGGCCAAGGCCCTTAAGGACGCTGGACTGGTCCTGCTGGCGGTCAAACCCCAGCAAATGAGGGAGCTTTTAACCCAAACAGGACCCCGATTTCCAAAGAAGGCGCTGGTTATTTCCATCGCGGCGGGGGTTTCCACGGAGCAAGTCGAAAAGGGGATTCCCCAGGGATGCCCGGTAGTGCGGGTGATGCCTAACACCCCGGCCCTCTTGGGCGCTGGAATGGCGGCGGTGGCAGGAGGCAAACGGGCCAAAGATTCTCATGTCAAATTGGCGCTGGATCTTTTTTCGGCGGTCGGCCGGGCGGTCAGGGTGATCGAGGACCAGATGGATTTGGTGACGGCGGTTTCCGGAAGCGGACCGGCTTATATCTTCCATATGGTGGAAGCCATGACCGAAGCTGCGGTAAAAGGCGGGCTTTCACCGGAAGTGGCCCATCAACTGGTCTCCCAAACGGTTTACGGCGCGGCGCGGATGATTTTAGAAACAGGGAAGACACCGGAAGAACTCAGGATCCAAGTGACTTCGCCGGGCGGAACCACCCAGGCGGCCCTAACCAAAATGGCGGAAAAAGGTTTTAAGGAAACGGTGCAAGCCGCCATTGAAGCGGCCACCCAACGGGGCGCTGAACTGCGCCAAATGTCGAATTAGGAGATTCCATGGCTTATTTACTTGCGAATTTGGCCTACCTCCTCTCTTTGCTCAGCGATCTGACGGCTTTTTTACTCATTATGGAGTGGCTTGTCCATGTTTTGCCGGGCGCTTGGCTGAACCCTGTCAGGCGTGGTTTATTTGAAATTATTTTTCCTCTTTTAAAATTCAGCGACCGATTCCTTTCCTTTCGGCTGGATTCCTTCAATGCCCGGGGCCTTTTGACAGCCGTCCTTCTTTTGGCGGTTAATTGGTTTGGCATTCCGTGGCTTGTGGTTTTCAGTTATTCCCTCCGGGGTTGACCGCCTTTGAACGATTCGATTGTGGTGGAAACCGGGGACGGATGCTTTCTTTCGTTGAAGGTAGTTCCTAGGTCTTCCCGAAACCAAATGGCGGGAGTCGAACAAGGGGCTTTGAAAGTTAAACTTCAAGCCCCGCCCGTGGAAGGCGCGGCAAATGAAGCCCTCCTGGAGTTTTTGGCCAAATGCCTCAAGAAACCCAAGAGCGCGTTGCGTTTGGTTTCGGGCAACTCATCGCGGCTTAAAAGGGTTTTTATTCCGAATGTCAAGGCGACCGAAGTCAGTGATGTTCTGGACCAAATGATAAAGGGGAAATAAATGGCAGAACTCTACGATCAAATCCAGGAATCAGCAAACGAAATTCGAAAAATCATCCCGGTGTCGCCCAAAGTGGGAATTATCCTAGGAACGGGCCTGGGAGCCTTGGCCCATGAGATCAAGGAGCCGAAGGTGATTCCTTACGGCAAAATCCCTCATTTCCCGCTTTCAACCGTTGAATCCCATGCCGGGGAATTGGTGTTCGGCAAATTGGGGAATACGCCGGTAGTGGCCATGAAAGGAAGATTCCATCGTTATGAAGGATATACCCTTCAACAGGTGACTTTCCCGGTACGGGTCATGAAGGCCTTGGGCATCAAGTATCTGTTGGTTTCCAACGCGTGCGGGGGAATGAACCACACCTATAACCCCGGGGATTTGATGATCATCGAAGACCATGTGAACCTCATGGGGGACAACCCCTTGATCGGCAAAAATGACGAACGGCTAGGGCCGCGCTGGCCGGACATGATTGAACCCTACTCCAAGGAACTCATCGAATTGGCGGAGAAGATCGCCCGGGAAAAAAAGATTCCGGCCCGAAAAGGAATCTATGTGGCGGTCACCGGGCCAAACTTGGAAACCCGGGCCGAGTATCGTTGGCTTTCCACCCTAGCGGATGTGGTGGGCATGTCCACGGTGCCGGAAGTCATCGTGGCCGTCCATTGCGCCCTGAAGGTTCTTGGGATTTCAGTGGTGACCGATAAA
The DNA here is from genome assembly GCA_030041545.1 of candidate division FCPU426 bacterium. Taxonomy (GTDB): domain Bacteria; phylum Oederibacteriota; class Muellerivitia; order Muellerivitales; family Muellerivitaceae; genus JAJPJW01. The sequence continues at coordinate 15,294 of JASHNQ010000036.1, forward strand.
TGCGTGGCTGATACTCTTGAACCGGCTGACATCCAGAAGATCATCAAGCACGCCCAGGAAGCCGAGCCGAAATTAACAGTCCTCATGAAGGAAGTGGCGAGCCAGTTGGAGAATAAGTAAGCATGGCCTCCCCGCTTAGACCCATCCGCTGGGAAAAAGGCGTTCTTTTTCTTTTGGAACAACGTTTGTTGCCTTTTAAGGAAGTTTGGGTCAAGTGCGATACAGTGGAAAAGGTCGCCCGGGCCATAGAGGACATGACGGTCCGCGGGGCGCCGGCCATCGGCATCACGGCGGGTTACGGGGTAGCGGTGGCCGCACTTCGTTCCAAAGCAAAGTTGCCCGCTTTTTTTAAAAAAGAAATGGAAAAATCCATTGCGCGGCTTCGAAAGACCAGGCCCACGGCGGTCAATCTATTCTGGGCCTTGGATAGGATGCAGGAAAAGTTGGATGCGCTGAAAGGCACCCGCCCAGCGGATCAGGCCCGTGAGTTGGAAAAACAAGCCATTGCAATCCATCAAGAGGATGAGGCTCTTTGCGATAAGCTCGGCAAATACGGCGCTCAGCTTCTTGCAGGGTGCCGGAATGTCCTAACTCACTGCAACACAGGAGCCCTAGCAACCGGCGGGGACGGCACGGCCCTGGCCGCCATCACGACTGCGGCGAAAAAAAGCCACAAATTGCACGTTTGGGTGGATGAAACCCGCCCCTACCTACAAGGCGCACGCCTGACGGCTTATGAGGTGGCCCATTCCGGCCTTCCGTTCCACTTGATCACCGATAACATGTCGGCATCCTTGATGAAACAAGGGAAAGTGGACGCCATTATCGTCGGGGCGGACCGAATCGTGGCTAATGGGGATACGGCTAACAAGATCGGGACCTATGCCCTTGCGGTTTTGGCCAAAGCCCACGGCATTCCCTTTTATGTTTCGGCGCCCACAACGACGCTGGACTTAAGCAAAAAAACGGGAGAAGAAATTGTCATCGAACAGAGAAATCCCCGCGAAGTGACTCATCCCCAAGGCTATCCTATCGCCAAGGAAGATTGTCCCGTTTACAACCCCGCTTTTGATGTGACCCCTGGAAAACTGATTACGGCCATTGTGCTCGAAACAGGAGTCTGTCGGCCGCCTTATATCCGCGCCCTCAAGGCGGCGCTGACCAAGAGCAAGGCGACCCGATGAGCGGAAGCGATCCTCCCGCGAGCCCCTTTAACGATGACCGCTACTGCCTTTGTTGTGGCGAAAAAAACCCCATGGGTTTCAAAATGAAATTTCGATACGAAGGGGAAAAACTTTTATCGGAAACGGTAATCCCCAAGGAGTACCAGGGTTTCGCCGATGTAGTTCATGGCGGCATATTGGGCACCCTTTTAGACGAACTCATGGTCAATCTCTATTGGTTAAAGGGGGAAAAAGCCGTTACGGTGGAATACCAGGTGCGGTTAAAGGCTCCTTGCCCGGTGAACCGAAAGTTGCTTCTTTCCGCCTGGCCTATTGAAACCAAGCGGAACATCCTTTTAACCGGCGCAAAAGCCCAATTAGAGGATGGCACGGTAGTGGCCGAAGCTACGGCCAAGTGCATGCTGATTTTCCATAAGAATTCAAAGTGATCAGTATGGTCCTACATTCCATTAAAGGCTATTGGATGAAGTGGAGGACATGAAAATGAAATAATTTAATGAAAGTTTGCGGACAGCGGGTTTCCTGTTAAACTGTTTCCATGTAGCGGATAAACGCCGGTCATTTTGTTTTCAACGGAGGATTTTGGATGCCCAGCGGCAAAAAACGCCATCGCCAAAAAATGAAGACCCACAAGCGCAAGAAACACCGCAAGAAGATGCGGGCCTTGCTGCGCCGCCAAGGGCGGCTCTAACAACATTTGGCGTTGGTGAGCCCTTCTCCCGCGCCGACCAAGGGAGACAGCTTGGTCAAGTGGCTCGCCCTTTGCGGCATCGCCGCGTCTTTGCTTTTGGCTGGCAGCGGGGTTTGCATTCGCCAGTTGGAGGATGTTCCAGCTTACTGGCTGGTGGTTTCCTCGGTCGCGGCTTTCACCTGGCTTTTCCTCCTTATCCGCCTTCGCTGTTTCTCCCAACCCCACCGCCTCCTGGTCCTGGTTGGAACGGTCGTGGGGTTCAATCTTTTGGCCCAAAGCACGGGCGGCGAACAGTCGCCGCTGATCTTCGGCCTTTTTCTGCTGATGGGCATCGCGGCTTGGGAAGGGGAGGCCAAGTACGGCTACCTAGTGGCTCTCCTTTTCAGCGGCTTAGAAGCCTTCTACCTGCGCAAAGAGGATGCCCCCCAAGGCCTGGCGCTCTACCTGCGGTGGGCGGCTTATTTGGTTTCGGCCGCTTTTTTGGCCCGGGTGGTGAAAACTCGCCGGGAAAAGGAACAGCTTAATTCCCGCCTGGAGTCGCTGAAAAACGACGCGGTTCGGCTGGCGTCGGAAGCCGAACCCTCTTCTTTCAATGTTCCAAAGGACAAGCTTTTAATGGAAGAAAGCCGTCTTTCGGCCCGCGTGGGGACGGTGATGGAATTGGAGGAGGCCTTGGACCGCCAATTGGCCCTATTCCAGAAGTCCATTCCCCTTCATACCGCCGTTTTTTTCCTCCTAACCACCATTGGGGACAAAAAAGTCCTGCGCTTACGGGCTTCTTCCAGCTTTTCCCAGGATATCGCCTCGGATGTGACCCTTTTACCCGGTGAGACCTTGGTGGGGTTGTCAGCCCGGGAGGGGCGCCGGATCCTTTTAAACGACATCGCACCGGAAAGCGCGCGGGCCCTTCCGTACTATTTAAAGCCCCATTCCATCGGTTCCTTCCTGGCCCAGCCCATCCAACTGAAACCCGGCCATTTGGACGAGGAAGGCGGCGAAGAAAGGGAATGGGTGGGGGTTTTAGTCGTGGATCACGAAAAACCCGGTTGTTTCCAAGAGAGGGAATTGGCCTTGGTGGAGCGGTTTTCGGAAACGCTGGCGGAGACCGTCCAAAACTCGAGAATCCTGCATTTTTCAAGGACCAAGACCCGGAATCTCCATGCCCTCTACGAGGTTTCCAATTCTTTTTCCACCCTGTTGGATCTGGACCAAGTCTTGAAAACCGCACTGGCTACGGCCAAGGACATTTCCCCCTGTGACTCGGCTTATGTGGCCTTGACCGAGGGGGATACCCACCAGTTCAGCGTAAGGGCCTGGTGGGGCCACGCCAAGGCGGAAAAACCCCCTTATTTGGAGGAGGAACTTGCGGCATGGATTTGGGAGAATAAAAAGCCCATCCGCTACACGCGGGGTCAAAGGGAAAAAAACTTGGCGGTTTTCACTAAAAAAGAAAGCATGCTGGGCTCAATCCAGTCCTTCCTTATGGTACCCCTCTTGGCGGGGGAAAACATCCTAGGCGTCATCCGGTTGAACAGCCAAAAACCCGCTACTTACCAAGCTTATGACCAGGACGTACTGACCACCCTGGCCAACCAAACCGCCATGGCCGTGGAAAATGCCCTGATGGTAAGGCAAATCCATGAAATGGCCACCCGGGACGGTTTGACGGGGGTTTATAACCACCGCTATTTCCAGGAAAAACTGGCGGAAGAGCTAGCCAAGGCTGAGAGGTATAACAAGGATTTGAGCCTTATCCTTCTGGATGTGGACCATTTCAAGAAATTCAATGATAGTTATGGCCACCAGGAAGGGGACAAGGTTTTGAAGGTGGTTTCGGAAATTATCCGGGGAACAGTTCGTGCCAAGATTGACACGGTGGCCCGATATGGGGGTGAGGAATTCGCTGTTATTCTCCCCGAATCCGATGGGAATCTGGGAAGGGAACTCGCTGAAAGAGTTCGAAAGAATATTGAAGGTTATTTGTTCGAGAATAACGGTAAAACACTGTATCGTGTGACGGTTTCCATGGGAGTGGCTTCCTATCCTTTTGATGCCCGTGAGCAAAAAGTTTTAATCCAATATGCCGACCAGGCTCTTTATGAAGCGAAAAAAGCCGGAAGGAACCGTGTCAAGTGGTTTTCGGCAAGCGGCTAGGCTCCGGCAAGCGGTTCTTGAGAAGGAACTCACTTCCTGCGTGTAGAAGATTCAGTACGAAGACGACTTATCCACAAAAGTTATCCACAATGCGTTTTAAATTTACTGGACTTTGACATCCCAACAATATATTGTGGTGTCAGTTCTGGCCCCACTAAAAAATGGGGTTGCTGATAAAAAAATGATTTCTTCCTTTCGCTCGCTTAGTTCTTTCTTTCCACCCTCCGGCGGCTTTCTACAATAACGTTATCATCGTGCTTAGTGCGGTATTGTCAACCTCCTTAAAAAGGTGGGGCATGATCTTAACGATCAAAGAAATGGCGGCCAAGCTTGGCGTCCATGAACAGACCCTTCGCAATTGGGAGCGCCTAGGTTTACTCAAGATTTCCCGCATCGGCGGCAACCGCACCCGAATTTACAACGAAAAAGACCTCCTGCTTTGCAAAAAAATCTCCGGCTTTTCCGGGCGGGGAATCAACCTCCAGGGAATCAAGGAGCTTCTGGCACGGGAGAAAAATGGAAAAGCAAGGTTGGTGATGACGAACCACCGGCATTGAACGTCGAAAAAAATGAACCGAAGGAGGGAACCGGAAACGATTGAAAAATGAAGGGTTTTGGCCTGGTTAGTTCTTGACAGAGAAGAAAGCTTTGTCATAATGACGTTAATTTTCCGCAGCTGACGGAATTCCGGACCCTAGTTTCTTCAACGCCGCATCCAAGTTACATTTGTGAAAAAATCATTTATTTCTTTCGGCTTTCGCTTGGAATGAATCTCGCTGATTCGAGGAGAAATTGTGGTCAATCCAGTTGCCCCTGTTGCACCTATTGATCCACTGATGGTCTTACAAAAAAGCTTGGATGCCCTCGGGGTCCAGCACGAAGCCATCGTCAACAACCTTGCCAACCTCGACACCCCCAATTTTAAACGCACCGTGGTTTCCTTCCAGGACAAATTAAAGGATGCCTTGACGGTGAATCCGCCCTCCGCTCTTTGGCGGACCAACCCGAAACATTTCCCCATCCCCCAATCCGTTTCCCTGGAAAATTTCAAGCCGGATGTCCAAACCATCTCGGACACCATCGGCCGCAACGACGGCAACAACGTTGATTTGGAAATGGAGTCGGGCCTTTTGGCCGAGAACAACCTCCTCTATAACAGCTTGGCGGACGTGACGGGCCGTTACTTCAATCTCTTAAAGCATTCCGTCACCGAAGGAAGGGAGTAATCCATGGGAGCCCTCTCCGGAGTATTCGCCCCTTTCGCCATCTCGGCCTCGGCCTTGACTGCCGAGCGCTTGCGTTTGGACGTGATTTCCAACAACATCGCCAACGCCGACACCACCCGGACCGTGGAAGGCGGGCCTTATGTACGGGAACGGGTGGTTTTCGCGCCTCGGTTCGATCCGTCGCCAGCTTTCGCACCATTGGTATCCATGATGACGCCGGAAGGGTTGCCGGTGGGGGTCCGTGTGGTGGGCATTGAAAAGGATCCCTCACCCCCCCGCTTGGTTTACGACCCGGGCCACCCTGACGCCAATGCCGAGGGTTACGTGGCTTACCCCAACGTCAACACGACCAATGAAATGGTGGACATGATTTCGGCCACGCGAGCCTATGAGGCGAATATCACGGCTTTCAACGCCACGAAGTCCATGGCTATGGAAGCCTTGCAAATTGGAAAGTAAGTTCCAAACGAAGCTAAAAAATCGTTTGAAGGTTGAAGGAAAATGATGGAAATCCAGCCCATTCAAATGCCGGTTTCCCTGACCCATGGCCCTATCCTGCCCATTGCGCCTATTACGGTGGATAGCGCCCAGAACGCCGCGGAAGTTTCGCCCTCCAGCTTTAAGGAATTGCTGAAAAAAGCCATCGGTGACCTCAATGACAGCCAAATCGGGGCCAATGGCGCCATTCAAAACTTGGCTATCGGCGGGGAGGACAACCTGCATGATGTGGAGATTGCCATGGAAAAAGCCGATTTGACGTTGCAGTACGCCATTGGAATCCGTAACAAAGTTTTGGAAGCCTACCAATCCATCATCCAAATGCAGCTTTAGAAGGCGTCAAAAAAGAAATTGAAGGCGGGGGGAGACAAAGCATTTCTTGAGAATTCAATGCCCCACCGTTCGATTCTTGTGTTTTCGGTGGTGGAAGTGGTTTTGCTGCGGTTAAGCGGGCGGCTGGCAGGAGTAGCGCCTTGATTACGCAAGGGTGAGGAACGATTGAACAATTTTTTCCAACAACTTATCCAGCAGTTCAAGGAAGCTTGGGGCCGGTTTAACACCCTCCAGAAAGTCCTCCTGATCGCCATTCCCACGGCCCTTTTCCTGGGATTGATGGTTCTTATCCTGGTTTCCTCCCAATCCAAATATGAAGTCCTTTATTCCCGCCTTGAGGAAAGGGACGCCGCCGACGTCACCACCGAACTCAAAAAAGAAAACATCCCCTATCAGGTGAGGGGCCGGGACAACCTCATCATGATCTTGGTACCCTCGGACAGGGTTTACGACACGCGCCTGGCCTTGGCGGGCCAGGGGCTTCCCCGCGGCACAGGAGTCGGTTTTGAGATCTTCGACCAGCCCAAATGGGGCGAAACCGATTTCACCCAAAAGGTCAACTACAAGAGGGCCTTGGAAGGCGAGCTGCAACGCACCATCGGCAGTCTCCAGGAGATCGAAAGTGCCCGTGTTTCCATCGTGATGCCGGAACCGGAACTTTTCACTGAGAAGGAAAAGCCCACCACCGCTTCAGTGGTCTTGGATTTGAAGCCCGACGCCCAACTGAAAAAGGAACAGGTGCGCGGCATCGTGCACTTGGTGGCTGCCAGCGTTGAAGGGTTGCAGCCCGAGAACGTCAACGTCATCGACAGCAAAGGCAACATCCTTTCGGCCTTCATCCAGGAGGAGCAACAGGAAAACAACCCGGACAATCCCGATGCCAGCACCCTGACCCAGCAGGCCAAACTGGCCCTTCACCAGATGGAGGTCCAACAAAACTTCGAACGGGACCTGGAGGCGAAAATCACCTCCATGCTCAGCAAGGTGCTGGAAAGCAACAACCATTTTTCCGTCAAGGTTTCGGCCGAACTGGACTTCGACAAGACCGAGAGCGACTCGGAAACCTTCGAGCCTGTGGTGGATGGCCAGGGCATTGCCCGTTCCCAGCAGACCAAGCGCGAACAATACGTGGGTGACGGCGGGTTTCCGGCCTCCATGGTGGGGGGCGTTCCGGGCACCGATTCCAATATTCCGGGCTACCAGGCGGTCGCCGGAACCAATGCCCAGTATTCGAAGGAAGAGACCACGACCAATTACGAAATCAACCGCACGGTCAAGCATGAGGTCGTGGCGCCCGGCTCCCCCAAACGAATCTCGGTGGGGGTTTTCGTGGACAACCTGCAGCCACAACAAGTAGGGGCCATTAAATCGGCGGTGACGGCGGCTGCGGGTTTGGATTTGAACCGGGGTGACCAAGTGGACGTGGAGAACATGCCCTTTGACGACACCCAGGCCTTGGCGAGCTTGAAGGAGAGCCAAATGGAAGAACACCAGAACATGATTATGACGCTAGGGAAAATCGGCCTCCTGGTTTTGATGGCCTTCGGGGCCTTGCTCTTCCTGCGGTCGCTTTTGAAACCCAAGAAGGAAAAGCAGTACGTGGAGACGCTGGAGGAGGCACCGGAGGAACCGGTCATGATGCCCCAGGTGGAGGACATTATCACCACCGACGTGACGGCCGAGGACCTGGCGCGCGCCGAGGCTGCCCGAGAAGCCAAAAAGCGCGAGGTCGTGCGCAAGGAAGTTTTCGACATGGCGAACAAGAATCCCGAGAATATCGCCCAAATCATCAAGAAATGGCTCTCTGAGGAGTAGGCTTCATGGCGGAAACCAAAAAGAAAGCTGCGTTGACGGGTGAGCAAAAAGCCGCGGCCCTCCTCATTTCCCTGGGGCCGGA
>JASHNQ010000037.1 GCA_030041545.1 candidate division FCPU426 bacterium
TGGTGGGGGTCGGGGTGGGGGTGTTGGTGCGGGTGGGCGTCAAGGTGGGGGTGAAGGTCGGGGTCGAGGTCCAGCCGTTCAAATTGGTGGGGGTGGGCGTGGGGGTGGAGAGCGTGGGCGGGGGGTAGCACCAGACGCCGAAACAGGAACCCATGGAGTAGAGGTACCGGTTGGCCGGGTTGACCCGCACGCATTCCGATTCCTGCCCACCGTCCAGGCCCGTGTCCCCGGGCTGCATCGTCAAGGTCGTCCAGTTCTGGCCCCCATTCACCGAGCGTTCCACCGCCTGGTTCGTGATATAACTGTTCCCCGCGAACCCCACGTAAACAATGTCCGTGTCCACCGGATCCACCGCCACCGAATCCGCCCCCTGGTTCCCCTCGTTGTCCGTCCCCAACCGCGAGGTGATCTTCACCGGGCTTCCCCCGCCCGAGAGGCTGTAGGTGAAAAGATCCCCGTTGTAGTCCACGATGTAAAGCTGGTCGTTCATCCAGTCGCAGGCGATGTCCAACACTGTCGCCGGGACCGAGGTGACGTTAGTCCAGCTGGCCCCGTGGTTGGTGGAGGTCACCACTTCCGTTCCGGTCCCGCCGTAAAGCTCGTGATTCCCCGATGGGTTGGCGTCGTAGGTGAAGACCCCCGCGCAATTGGTCATGGCGCTCCAACTGCTCCCGCCGTTGGTGGTGAGGTACTGGTCCCAAAAGGCCACGCTGGTGGAAACCGGGTCCCCGCAAGAGGCCTGCGTGTAATTGCCCACCAGGCCCGTGCTGCTGAAGCTTCCCCCCCCGTTGGTGGAGACCATCAGCGTGGCTGGTGCCCCCCAACTGGGGGAGTTGCCAGCCGCCAGGACGGTGGGGCTCAGGGCGTAGCCCCCGTAGTTGAAGCCCCCCCAGGCCAGGCCCGACACGTCCAGGTACTGCCAGGTGACCGAGGCGTCGGTCACGCCCGCCGTGAACGCTGAGTTGTAGTCCTGGCTCGCCACCAAGAGCAGGTTCGGGTTCTGGGGATTGAAGTTGAAATAGCCCATGCAAGTGAAGTCGTTGTAGCCGTTGGACGACCAGGAAAAAGTCGCCCCCGCGCTGATAGTCTGGCTGATCCAGTCCCCCCCGCAGGTCCAGGCCTGGTCCGCGTTCACCGGGCTCCAGGCGAAGAACCATTCCCGGTCGTTGTAGGGGATGAAGCTTTGCGACGAATTGATGGCGCAAGCGTTCCAGCTGGCCCCACCGTTGGTGGAATAATAGTAGCTTGATCCGTTCGACCCCTGGTCGTAGTCCACCAGCATGTTGTTGGGATTGACCGGGCTCACCTTCAGGTTCCTTAATCCCGGCGAGGCCCCCGTGGGCAGGCCCGTGTCCGCCGCCAGGGTGAAGGTCTGGCCGGAATTAGTGGAAACATAAACGCCGTTGGACTCGGTGATGTACACGTTGTTGGGCTGGGTGGAAATGACGTCCAGCCCCAAAACCGAGCCGGAAACAATTTGGGTGAAGCTGGAACCCCCGTTGGTGCTCGCGTAAAACCCGTTGGCCGTGGCCACGTAGACCGCCCCACTGGAGGGGTTCACTTTCACGATCCCGTCCGAATAGGCCGTCTGGATCTCGCTCCAACTGCTCCCTCCGTTGGTGGATTTGAACAATCCCCCGCCCCCACCCGAATAGTTCACCCAGTAGGCCACCGCGCTGAAGGTCGCCCCTCCCGACACCGTCACGCTGGAGGCGTCGAAGGCCACCGAGTCGTGGTAGGTCCCCGACCCCTGGAAGTCCTCCAACTGCACCGGGCTCCACGAAGCGGCCTGGTTCGTGGAAAGCCACAGACCGTCCCAGTTCTGGGCGCTGCCGCTGCAGCCTACCGCCAGCACCCTCTGGTTGTTGTTCGGGTCGATGGCGAAGGCGCAGCCTCCCCGCGGCGTGTATCCCACGTTCGCCGGCTGCCAGTTGGTTCCGCCGTTGAGGCTGCGGAAGATGCCTCCCACGTCGGTGCCCATCATGAGGAACTGCCCTGTGGAATCGATGGCAAAGTTCTGGATCTGCTGGCAACCCTCGCCCCCGCTGTTGCCCGCCGACAGGCTCGCCTCAGTCACCAAGGGAAGCGCCTCCCAGAGGGATGTGGCGGCGCGGGAAGGCGAAGGAAGGAGGCTCAACCCGCAAGTGAGGGCCATTCCCAACGCAACGGAAGAAAAAAGCCGTGGCGGGAAAAAGGGCCGGCGGGAAGGGAACTTTGGATTTAGAAGAGGGGGCATGGCTTTATTCGAATCCCTTTTTTGTTATTTGAAATAGAACCCGCGGAACTCAAGCGGTGGACGTCCATCCACAGGATTAAAATTACCTCAAAAAAAATGAAATTCGAGCACAAAAGGGACTAATTTTTAAGGGAACAACCTAAAACCTATTTGCGCTGTTAATTTCTGGGAAAATATGCCATACCAGCCTTTACGACGATTTTTTCCAAAAACTTCCCTAAATATCATCGCTTTTATGCCACCTTCACTCTTTCCCTGGCCCTTTTTCTCGAATCCTTCCTGGAAAAACTGCCCCCCGGGCTGGCCAAGGGAATCGGGCGATTTCCTCCGGTACGGATCCTGTTGGGAGTCAAAATCATCGGCATCAAATAGGCCTTCCCGGCTCCTTCGGGGCCTGGGCTGCGCCGGCTGGCTTGGGGACAGGGCCTTAAAATGCGGGTTTCTACAAATTTGTTCCCTTCCGCTGTTCTTCCCAACGGTTTCCTGACACTCCGTTTAGGCCCGAATTTAAAAAAAAACGTTTTGAAACGGAAACACTGCCTTTATTCTGTCCTTTTCCTCGTGCGTGTTATAAAATACCGTTTCTAAATCCTTTTTTCGTACTTGGTACGGCATATGCTTAAGTTTTTATATAAGTTTTACCAGAGGTTTTACCCCGGTGGATTCATCCGGGTTTGGGACAGGACGACGGTAACGGGGTTGCCCCCCCGTGGGAGGAAAATCTTATGCAGGATTTAAGCGCTGAATTGGATCTCGAAACCCATTCCCCCAATAGCCTTCTTCTGCGCATCCGCGGACGTCTTTACATGGGAACCCTGTCGAAGCTGGAGGAGGGATTCGAGTTCCTTCTTTCGCGCTGCGCCCATCAGACGGTCGTCGTGGACCTCTCGGAAACGACCTATGTCAGCAGCAATTGTTGGAGCGTCTTTTTGATCAACGCCCGGCGGATCCAATCCCGGGGAGGGGTTCTCTTGCTGGCGGGCATGAGGGATGAGGTCTTGAACGCCTATGAGTTGCTGGAGTTGCGGCTTTTGATCCGGAACTTCCCGAACGTTTCCAAGGCCCTGTCCCTTGCTTCCCTTCCTTTGGCCGAAAAAACCAGGATCAAGGCTTGATCATTCACCGGGCTGGGGCGGCGGATGCCGCCAAAGTCCGAAACAGCTTCCGGCGGAATAAATCCACCTCGTCACCGGATGCACCCGCACGCATTGGGATTCCAGGCCAGCGAGGGACGCCCAACGGAAGATCTTCCAAGTTTGGATTCAAATCAACCGCGAACTGACGCCAAGCATATAGTTCCGAAAAGAATTAACTCTTCGAGAGGGCTTCTTGGTAAATCCTCACCAAACCCTCGTAATGCCGTTCGGGGGAAAACTGCGCCAAGGCCCATTCCCGGGCCTTGCGGCAAAGGTCGGCGTAATCCGCGGCTGGCAGTTGGTCGAGTTGCCGCACCTTGGCCTTGAAATCACTCAGTTCGAAGGGATTGAAAAGATAACCGCTCTCCCCGTCCCGAAGAAGTTCCGGAATCCCGCCGATGCGGGCCGCGATGACCGGTTTGGCGTAGCCCAGGGCCTCGATGACCGACATGGGGCCGTTTTCGTACCATTCGGAGGGCACCACGCAGGCGTGGGCGCCCTGGTAAAGGGCCTCCAGGTCCGGGCCGGTCAGATAACCCGCCAGTTGGATGTTGGGCGCGCCTTCCGCCAGCTTGTGACATTCCCCCTCCAGGGGACCCGTTCCCGCGATCTTCAGGGGTAGGCCTAGGTCCTTGAAAGCCTCGATCAGGGCGAAAACCCCCTTTTCCTTCGACAGGCGGCCCGTGAAAAGATAGTAGCCCTCGTCCTGGAATTTCGGATTGTAAGCCGAAAGGTCCGCCGGGTTACTTAAAACCGTCAAAAGGCTTTCCTCAAAACGGTGGGCCAGTTTGGACCGGATAAAGGCGCTGGGACAGATAAATTTTTTTACAGAATCGTATTTCTTGAACCAGGCGTTGAAGTAGCTCTCCGCCATGTACACGGCCGAGGCTACGCGGTTTTCCTTGTGGCAGCCGGTGAGGAGGCAGTGGAAGTAGTGACCGCCGATGCATTTTTCGCAGATCTTCCCGTGGTCCAGCATCATGTAGGAGGGGCAGACCAGCTTGTAGTCGTGGGCGGTCAAAACCGCGGGGATACCCCTTTTTTTCGCCGCGTCCAACACCGCTGTGGAGAGCTGGGCGTAGACGTTGTGCGCGTGCACCAGGTCGGGCTTGAAGGCGTCGAGGACCTCGCCGAACTTGCGCAGCGTTTCCAGGGAATAGACGATCTTGACCGCGGCCTTGGCCTTGTGCAGGAAGGGGGCCTGGAAATAGTTCTCCTCTTCCGAGAAAAACTCCTGGAACTCGGAGGGTTGGTTCTGGGGATGCCGCGAGGCGAAGACGGCCACCTCGTGCCCCCGCGACCTCATCAGTTCCATCTCGGTGAAGAGCACCCGCTCGCAGCCGCCCTTGAGATAATAGTATTTGTTGGCATAGAGGATTCTCACGGCTTCGTCCCCTTCCCCCGCGCCATTTCCCCGTAAAGGGCGTTGAACTCATCGGCGATCTTGTCCCAATGAAATGTTTCCAGGAGCCCCTCGGGGGCCTGGGACCGGAGCCGCTGCGCCTCCTGCGGGTCGGCGGCCAGTTCCCCCATCTTTTCCTTCAAGTCCCGCGCTTCCCCGGCCTTGAAAGTCCTTCCCTTGCCGCCTAAAGCCTCCCGGTTTTCCGCGATGTCGCTGGCCACGCAGCAGTTGCCGTAGCTGCGGGCCTCCAGCAGCACCGTGGGAAGCCCCTCCAGCTCCGAGGGGAGCACGAAGGCGTAGGCGTTGGACATGAGCTCGGCATAGGGCTGTCCGGTCACGTAGCCGGTAAAGAGGATATCAGGGTTGCCTTGGGAGAGGGCCTGGAGCCTCCGGAAGTATTTTTTCTCGTGCCCCGCGTCGCCCGCGATGACCAGCCGGAGGCCTGTGGCGCCCAAGCCTTGGTAGGCCTCGATCAAGGTGTGGATTCCCTTTTCCGGGACCAGTCGCCCCGCGGAAAGGAAATAATCCCTCCCCTTCAACCCCCACAGCCGGGTGATTTCCGAGGGTTCCGCGCGCCGGGGGGGATTGATGCCGGTCGGGATATAGACGCAGTCCTTCCCGTATTTTTCTTTCAAGTAGGCCTTCTGCGCCTGGGAAACCACCGTGAGGCCGTCAGCCGAATGCACCATGATCCATTCGCTCATCTTCAAGAAGGCCTTGCCCGCCGGGCTCCAGCGCGATCTCTTCCATTCCAACCCGTGGCCTTGGACCAAAACCGGGATGCCGAACCATTTGGGCAAGAAGGTGGTCTGCTGGGTGAAGGAATGAAAATGGGCCACGTCGGGTTTTTCCTTCAGGCAGACGTCCAGGGTCGCCAGGAGGGAGGACGTGATCTTTTCTCCGGTCTTGGTGGGCAGGGCGGAAACGGTTTTGATGCGCATGCCTTTGTAGTCGGCCGGGGGCGTCCCGTAATGGCGCATGGTGTAGACCACCACCTCGTGGCCCTTTTGGACAAGGCGGGGGCCGATTTCCTCGATATACTTCTCAACGCCGCCGCCAAAGGGCAGGGTTTTTAATATCACATGGGTGATTTTCATGTCGGTTTTTCCAGCATCCGGTTTGACCGGGATCTAACAGGTTGTTGAAAAAATCCCCAAAACGGACTTTTTCAGCTGACGACATTTGCGGAAACCCCACGATTCCCGCGGAATCTTTGGGGTAGGCCGGCTGCTTTGTAGCTCTTTTTTTACTTTTTCAGCAGCCTGCTAAAGGCCGGGACGGGGTGCACTGTTTTAACCGGAACAGGTCCGGGAATCAAATGATTAAAAAGCGATTCGGCGGGAAACTTGTCGGGAATCATTTTCAGGACGTTAGGGTAGAAACGAATCCATCCGCCCCAAGGCCTTGGTCAAGGATTTCTTCTTGAGGTCAATGGCCTTGACGATATGTCCGGCCCAAAAATCCCTCTCCTTCCACATCCTTTCAAAAGCGGGTAGCAGGATGTCGGCGTGGAATTCCTCGATGTCCACGGAGAATTCGGCCAGCCCCAGCGACTCCATGTATTCCTTGAGCTTGAAGAGGTAGTTGACCGAAAGGGTGGGGACGCCCGCGCCCGTGGAAAGGATGCAGGCGTGCATGCGGGTTACCACGTTGACGCGCGAGCAGGCCAGCAGTCCCTTGAACTCGGACGGGCTCGTCAGGCGGTCGATGACGAAGGCTTCCCCCTTCCGTTCCATCCTTTCCATCACTTCCCGGCAGACTGCCACGTCGTCTTCCCGGCAGCCGTTCACCGGATAGTTGGTGGGAAAAAAGGCGATCTGGGCGCCGTATCGGTCCGCCACATTATCTGCCAGCCGGGCCATTTCCCTCAGGTAGGACGCGTAATTGCTGTAGGGCGTCTCCACCTTGTTGGCGCGGTAGGTCCACTTCAAGACGCTCAATCCCACCAGCGGCGTCCCGGGCGGGAGGGGTCTTCCCCGGAAGGAGGATAGGAGTGCCCAGGACTTCTCCTCTCCTTCTTGATCCTGCAGCACGGCCACGTCGGAGGTTTCAATGACCTTGGCGGGGTCGAGCTTCAGTTCTTCCACGCAGGTTTTCGTGGACTGCCGGTCCCGGGTGTAGACGAGGTCCAACCGACGGAGGGCGCCGGCGGCCAGGATCCGCGTGGGCCGATGGAGGAAAGGGCCGACCGTGGAAGGGAAAAAGGCGACACGCTTGCCCATGGCCTTCAGGAGCCTGAGGTTTAGGGCCGAGAAAAAAAGGCCGCTGACGAACTTGTCGTTGAGCCGCTCCGCCCCCACGCTCACCGCCAGGTCCGCCCATTGGAAATGCCGGGTCTTTTCCTTGAAGAAAAGGAAGGGTTTGGACTTGAGGAGGAAGGCCTGGAGATAGGCGAAGGAAAGCCAAAGCAGGGTCTTTGCCAGCCAAATCACCTGCCTCCAGCGCGGCTTCAGGTATGGGAATTCGAAGGAGTCGGGCACCGATTCAACGCCCTCGTAATGGAAAGCCTCCGGGTAATGGGCCATGATCCGGATTTCGCAACCCGGATATTTTTCCTTCAGTAGTTTGACCGTGTTTTCCACCAGGGCGCCGGAGCCGATATTGGCGTCGGTGTAAGCCTCGAAAACGAGGACGTGACGGGCGGAGCCTTCACTCACGAGGACGCCAAATCGGGCGCCCCCGCCGCCGGTAGCGGTGATTCCCTCTCGAGGCGGGCCGTCAGCACGCCCGTGCCCAGGCAGTATCCCATAGTTACGCCGAACCAGGTGGTGTCGAAGCTGTAGAAGGTGGTGGAATAAATGCCGCTCAAGAAGAACACCAGGTAGGCATAAGCCATGGCCGGGGCGTAGGCCCGGCGCTTCCCGGCCGCTTTAAGCACCATATAGATGAGCAGCAGGTGGATCAGCGCCAGCAGGACCAGGCCCAGAAGCCCCTCATCATAGAGGGTTTCCAGCCAGTCGCTGTGGGCGGGGACGCCGCTGAAATAATAGAGGCTGAGCATGGGCTCCACCTGGAAAAAGCCGGCCCCGAGCAGCTTGTCGATCCAATCAAAGTCCATCCAACGGCGCAGGATGATCTGGTAGAAGATCTGCCGACCCGACCCCAGGCCCTGCACGCCGGACAAGTCGGACATGTGCTCGGTGATATGTTCCTTGAACAGCACGAAACCCAACCCGGCCAGGCCAAGGATCGGCAGCAGCCGGGTCAAGTCCCGGAAGGGGTTCCATTGGTCCCGGCGGACCCATCGGGAGAGGAGGTAATAAACGAAAAAGCCGAGGACGAATCCCAGCAGGGCGCCCCGTTTGAAGGCGCTGACCATGGTGAAAAAAATCAAAAGCATCAGAGAAAACACATGACGGGTTTGGAGCATCAGCAGCAGGGGCGCGAACCAGACCAGGAAGTAACACATGGAGCTGCATTCACCCGTGGGCCCGAAGGGCGTCTCGGCGCCAATCCACAGGTGGAACAGCTTGTAGGCCAGGATCCTCAGGCAGATCCAGCCGATGTCACAGAGCACGGTCAGCCGCAGCAGGCCTTCGTCCAGGCAGCCGGCCTGCCGCAGCAGGTAGACCGCGAAAAGGGTGAGGATCCAGAGGAACACCCGCGCCAGGTCGGTGGGGTTCACCGGGTCCCTGGCGTAAAAAACGCCCGCGGTCATGAGCGCCAGGACCAGGAGTAGGACGGGAAACAGGAGGTTGACTTGGATGGGTACGGACCTCTGGGAAAGGAAAAAAAAGATCACGGTCAGGATCACCAGTATCAGCAGGCCCTTAAAGGCATAAGGCACGAGGCGGCTGGCGGATTCACCGAAAGAAAAAAATGCGTCCACAAAGGCGCTCAAACCCAGCAGGACGATCAAGGATGATCCGATCCGTTTTAAGGAAACCATTTTTCATCTCCGGCGATAGGGGTGGTTCCGTGGACCTTTGACCTCGATAAAAACCCGCCCGACAGTAGCCACTGGGCGGATTTTACGCCAGGCCGCAGTATTTTCCAAAGGGAATGAGGTAAAAAGGCCAGGCCTAACAGGTAAAGCGTATAAAGCGGGAAAGGGGTTTTGGGGCACCGTTCCAAGAGAGTCAAGGCTTGCTCCCGCCAGCCGTTGGCGATCATTTTCCGCACCTGGATGAGGGTGGCCCAGACCGTGAATTTCTCCGCCTCGGGGGGAAGCTGCCCCGCCTTCTTCAGCCTTTTGCCCAGGGCCATCCAGTCGAAATGGTTCAAGGGACCGAAATAAACTCCCTTTCCTTCCGGCTTGCCCAGGAAATAGGTGGAGTGGGGTTCCTTCAAGTAAACCGTCTCGTGTTTCAGGGCCACCTGGAACCAGGCCAGGATATCCTCCCCCGCCTTGAGGTTGTTCATAAAGGGGGTTTGGCGGGCTAGGCCCAGGGGCAGGGCCACCGAACTGGCGCAAAAAGGGGGGCGCCCGTAAAACATCCAGTGGTAAAAATACCTTTGGCGGCCCCTCCAACCGACAGGGAGCCTTAAGGGATTTTCCCATTTTTCCCTGCCGTCGTTGACCCAGTAATTGGTGCCGTAGAGCCCGGCACCCGGGAAATCACGGATCAGGCCCCGGATTTGGAAAAGGTAGGGCGCCTCCCATTCGTCGCCGCAGTCCAGGAAGGCCACATATTTTCCCCGGGCGGCCGCCACCCCCGCGTTGCGAGCCGCGGAAATGCCGCTGCCCTTGGAGGGGATCCGGTGGATCCTTTTGTCCTTCAAGTCCTGGAGGATCCGGCCGCATTCCTTTCCTTCCTCCACGACAAAGGCCTCCCAGTCCTTGAAGGTTTGGGCCTCCAGCGATTCCAGGGATTGTCGGAACCGGGACATTGGGAGGCGCAAGGGCAGCACCACGGAAAAAAAGGGATGTTTTTTCCTCATGGGCCCCGCCTCTCGGTTTTTCCCGGGGGACCTAAAAGGCGCTGCAGGGCTTTGGTCGCCCCCGCCGGAAGCATCAGCAACGCCAGGAGGGAGGCCTGGTAAAGGGGAAAATAAGCCTTGGGGCAGCGCCACCACTTGGCCAGGGCTTCCCACCGCCTTCCGTTGGCGATCATTTTGCGGGTTTGGATCAGGGTGGCCCAAACCACGTATTTTCGCCCCGACTTGGAAAACCGCCCTTCCTTGCGGAGTTGTTCCCCCACTTCCAGCCAATCCAGGTGGTAGGCGGCGCCGAAATAAGTGGCGTGGGTGTTGTCGGTGACGGCGACGTAATAGGTGGAAAAGGGCTTGTTCCAATAAACGGTGTCGTGCTCCAGGGAGGCCTTGAACCAGACCAGGAGGTCCTCCCCGGCCTTGATGCCGCGGGGGAAGGGAGTGGCCTGGGCCAGGGCCGCCGGAAGGCAGACCGTGTTGGTGCAAAAGGGCGGCCGGCCGCGGTAGCTGAGCCCGTAATAATCCCTCATTCTTCCCTTCCAACCCGTGGGAAGGGCCACGGGGTTGACCGCCTTGCGGTGCCCGTTGTCCACCCAGTAATTGGTGGCGTAAAGCCCGGCGCCGGGGAATTCCCCGATCAGCCCCTTGAGGGCCGCCAGGTAATCCCGGTCCCAGTCGTCGTCCGCGTCCAGGAAGGCCACGTAGCGTCCACGGGCGGCCGCCACGCCCCGGTTGCGCGCCGCCGAGACCCCCGCGTTTTTTTGGGCGATCAAGCGTACCCGCTTGTCCTTCAAGGACCGGACGACGGCCGGACTTCCATCCTTCGACCCGTCGTCCACCACGATCAGTTCGAAATCCCGGAAACTTTGGGCCAAAACCGAACCCGCGGAACGCCGGAGATAGTCCCCCTTGTTGTAGACGGGGATAACCACTGAAAAGAAAGGCGCTTTGTGGAAACACCGCCCCATTATGGATTCCTTCTTGGAAGACCCGAAGTTTTACTAGGCCGGGGAATTCCGCAAGACGGCCCCTGATAATGCCAGGGCAGGGTCAGGAACCTGCCCCGATAAATTGCTTGTACTCCCTGGCGTGAACGTATTTGGTGGCCCATTTCCAAAAATACCTTTGCAGGAACCAGGCGGGGCTTAAGACAAGCATGCAACACGTCAAAAAGTACCGGACGAACCGGTTTTTATTGGCCGATTTCATCGAAAAAAGCCGGTTGATGATCCGCCATTGCAAACCTCCCATCTTCTTTAAATCAGGGGGTGGATGCACTTCCCTCTTGTATCTAATCCTTTCCAACAGCAGTTTTCTCCCCTCGATGATCGCCCTCACCTGCCGCATTTTGTTCGTCGTGGTAATACCGCCGGAATTGAGGTAATAGTCCACCAGGTACTCCGGGAGGACATGAGCCTTTCCATGTTCCAGCAGCCTTAAAAAATAATCGTAGTCCTCGGCGGGATAGGTGCTTTCCCGGTACTCCAAGCCTTTGATCTTCACGTACATGGCCGTCGTATGCTGGATGGCGGTTGTAAAGCAAAAAAAAGCTTTCCGGATGTCCCGATTCTCCACCGGACATTGGGATTTCCAAATGATATCCCCCTTGTCGTTCACCCAATTGGCCTGAGTACCCGTGATAACGCAATCCGGATGTTCCCGCATGTAAGAGAACTGTTTTTCCAGCCTCTGCGGGTAGCAATAGTCGTCGCAATCGAATCGGGCGATCCACCAGGCCTTGGCTGTGTTCAATCCTTTGTTAAGGGTCTTAACCAGTCCCAAGTTCTCCGGGTTTTGGATCAAGTGGATTTTTTTATCCTTCCGGGCATAGGCCCGCAGGATTCTCCCCGAAGCGTCCGTCGAACCGTCATTCACGATCACAAATTCGAATGGCTTGAAAGTCTGGGAAAGGACACTCTCAACGGCCCTTTTGAGGAATTTCTCCCCGTTGTAAACGGGCATGAGGACGGAAAGAAGCGGTTTTTTCACGTGAACACCAGCCTTACCCAGAACAGAATGGCTCCACGAAGTGGCAGAAATGGGTTCATTTTTAACATAAGGCTATCCGTTAAGCAATCGTCTCGCCTGTAAATCGGCTTGTGATGGAAATCCTTCAAGCCGCGAGGTCGCCTTTTTGAATCCGCTGGATCCGCCGGTATGAAAAAAACCAACAGCCTGCCAGGATCCACAACTCACTGGCCACGTTCACCCATGAAGCCCCCCTCATTCCGAAAGAGGGAATGAGGATGAGGTTCGCGGTCAACGAAAATAGGGCGGTGGCGATCATCAGGAGGGAAACGGTTTTGTCGTAACGATGGTCGGTCATAAGTCCCCAATAGTATATGCCTTCAACGATCATGATGAGTTTGGAGGCGACCAGGACGGCACAGGGCTTGGCGGCTGCGGTAAAAGCCTGGCCGAAGACGAGGGGATAGAGGGCCGGAATAATCACCCAAGCTGCGACCCCGGCAGCGAGCCCGAAAACGGAGAAAAACAACGCTAGTTTGACCTGCCTTTGCCAGAGGAAAACCTCTCCCCGCTTGCGCCACTCCAGGAATCGGGGATAGAGGATGGTCGGTACAATCCAAAAAAAATTTTGGGCCGCGTTAACGACCTGGAAGGCGGTGCGGTATTGTCCCAGTGCATCAATGGAATAAAGCCACCCGACCAATGGCAATTCTAGCATCGTATAGATGTAGACGGCTAGGCCGGAGATGAAAAGCCAGCCGGACTGCCGGATCAACCCGGCGATTTCGCTCCACGGAATGAGAACCAGGAGGTTTCCTTTGAAAACCCCAAGCCTTTTCATCGCGGTCCAAAGGATGACCAAAAGCAGGAACGAGCAGGTGGAAACCACCGCCAAGTCGGCCCCGGCCCTCATTCCGGGCCTAAAGAAAATGAAATACAGCAGCGCCGTGAAGGCGGGCTGGAAAATCGTGATCGATGATTGAAAATGCTGGTGCTCGGAAGCTTGAAACAGCCACGTTGGCTGAAGGTTAATGATGACGACCAACGGAATAAAAAACCAACCAGCGAAATGGTAGTCGGCGGGAACCCAGGAGGAGGCCATGACGGCTATTGCGGCAAGGGATAGAAGCACCGAGCTCAAGATTTTAAACAGGGTGTAGCTTTGGACCAGCCGGTCCCGATCCGGGCCGTTGGAAGCGTTTTTGAAAGCGCGGATTAAAATGGTTGGGTGAAGGGCCGAGAGAAGGATGGAAGCCTGGGCCACCACGCTTTGGACCATTCCCGAAATACCGTAGTTGTGCGGCTCCATGCACCGTGCTGCCCAAGCCGATCCGATGAAACCAAATCCCATTCCCACAACCCGGGCGCCCACCATGATGGCGGCCTTGTTGACTAGGTGGGGCCGGTTTGGGAGCTTGCCCCAAAGTCGGTCTCGGAGGGAAAGGGAGGTCGGGAACGGCATGGAAAATCCAATCCGTGGGGGAGCTTAGGTCCGAAAACCCGCGGCTTTGGAATGGGCCGGAGCTGGCCTTGTCCGCGCGGCCTTTTGCGCCGGCCGGGCCCACAAATCCAGCCATGACCCGGATTCCCTCCGAACCCCGTTCAAAAGGACGCCCCACAGGGGGACCTGGGCGGCCTGGAGCATCCGGACCGCTTCCTGGAAGTCCTTTCGGTGGGTGACCCCCCAGCGGGCCAGGAGCAGGACTCCGTCCAACGCCGCGCAAAAGACCACTGCGTCGGGCGATGCCATCAGGGGTGCGCCGTCGAAAACCAGGTATTCGAACTTGGATTTGGCCTCGCCGACCCATTTCTTGAGGGCGGAGGGACTGAGGGCGCCGGAGAAGTCCGTGGAGCCGGTTGGCGCGGGTAAAAGGGTTAGGTTCGGGATGCCGGAAGGCTTGGAAGCCTCCTTCAAGCCGGCCTCTCCGGAGAGCAGGCCCGAAAGGCCCGGGACACCCGCCGTCTCGATTCCGAAAAGGCTCCCCAAATCGGGGTTTTCGAGGTCGGCGTCGATCAAGAGCACCTTTTTGCCCGCCTGGGACAGGCTTAAAGCCAGATGGGCGGCGGCGAGGGTCCGGCCCTCGCCCGGGCGGGGGGAAAGGATGCCCAAGGCCTGCGGGCCCGATTCAGGACGGACCACCAAAAGATGGGCCCGGAGGGATTTGAAACCATGAGCGAAATCCGGGTCCGGAGTGCGGGCTTGGGCGAGGGCGGAGGCCTCGTCCTTGTTTTTAAGGAGGGGCACTGAGGCCCAGAGGCTGGCCGGCGCGGCCTGGGTCAGGTCCCTTTCCTCGTAAACACGGTCCTCCATCCTTTCCCGCGCGAAGGCGGCCACCGCGCCCAGGAAAAGCCCGGCCAAGAGCCCCAGGATGACCGAGGCGATCTTCTTGGGGGAAACGGCCTTGTCCGGCACCGTGGCCGGGTCCACCACCACGATGCCCGTGTTCTCGTTGTTGGAGCGGATCCGGCTTTCCTGTTCCTGTTCCAGGAGCGACTTGTAGATCAACTGGTCCGCCTCCGCCTCGCTGGACTGGTTCAGGTAGTTCTGCTTGTTGGACTGGTCCGCCTCCAGCTTAGTGCGTATGGAATTGAGCTGGCTGTGCAGGAACTTGTAGCGGGCCTCCTCGCTTTCCTGGTTCAGGTCTTGGTTGACCTCGATGAAACTTTGGGCCCAGGCGTTGGCCAGATTCGCGGCTCCTTGACCGCTCGTGCCCCGGGCTGCGATGGAAAGGAGGTCGGATTCCTTGACGTTGTCGACCTTGACTTGATGCTGCAGGAACCAGATGAGCTTGGCCTTGTCCATCTTGCCGTAGATGGGATCCGTGGCCAGGCTGAGGTCTTCAATGACGCCTGCCGCCACCTTGTCCGCCATGGCGATCTGAATGTAGGTTTCCATGGCGTCGGTTGTGGCTGGCAAGAAGTCCATGTCCTGGATCGACGATCCACCAGCCTGGGTGGAGGTCCCCGGCACCTTGACCGTAGTGACGGCTTGATACGTCTTGGGCCAGAGGAATCCGTAAAGCAGGGCCAGCGCCAGGCAGGCCAGCGTCGTTTTTTGGATGGTCCCGCGGCGGCGCCAAAGGACGCTCAAGAGCTTGTTCAGGTCCAGGACCGGCTCCTCCAGGGGGGTGGAGTTCATCGGGTTGGCCATGGGGTTCCTTTCGGGCGTCCGGCGGCCGGGCCTTAATAATGGATTTGGGTGGCGATGATCGCCACGCTGGCGGCGATGCTGGCGATAATGGCCCAGTCGTTGGAGGTGAGCGCCTGGTCCTTGGGCACCATGAGCACGTCGCCCGGGTACAGCACCGGCGGCTTGTCCTGCGTGCCCTTGTCCGTCAGGTAATGGTTCAGGTTGATCCCTTCCTTTTTAAACGTGTCCCCGTGGATGACGATGGCGTCGCTGAGTTTGGCGTCCGGCAGGGCCCCGCCGGCCTCGGCCAGCAGCGAAAAGACCGTGGGCTCGCCCCGGATGAGGAACTTGCCCGGCCTCGTCACATCGCCTAGGACGGACACGTTGTAGTAGTTCGAAGTGCGCACCAGGACCGTGACTTGGGGATTGTTGATGTATTCCCTCAATTTCAGGCGCAAGAGCTCGGCGGCGTTGATTTGGGTCAAGCCCTTCAATTGGATCTTGCCCAGGAATGGGAAAAGGATCATCCCGTCTGAGTCCACCATGTAATCGGTGGGAAGCTGGCTTTTTTCACCTGTCCCCCCGTTGACGGTGGAGGTGTAGCCGTTGCCCGAGGAGAAATTGACGACATAGATGTCCAGTTCGTCCCCCGGGCCGATGAGCAGGGGGGGATAGGCGTTGACGGATTTGTCCATGGCCGGGTCGGCGGCTTCCCCTCCGGTGTCTTTATTGCCGGTGGAAGCGGAAAAAGCCGGGGTGAAGGGCATCCACGTCACCGCTGCGGCCCATAAGAACGCGAAGAGGGCCCGGCCCAAACGCGGCCAAAGCCTCCCTTGGATTGGGGGGTTCCTGTTATGTTTGTTCCTTTGCATTGGTAAATCCTCAATACCTTTGGCAGGAGATCCTTGTCAAAAAGGTCTCAACCTTGACGGGAAGGTGGTGATTATAACAATCCGCCCAGTCCAAGGGAACCGCTGTTTTAGTCCCTGCGGCCGGAATGCCGTTGCGGCGGGAAGGAAATGGGCGGGGCCTTTAACTGGGGCGGCCGTTAGTTGGAATCGGCATTGGCTTCACTGCCGCTTTTGACGCCGTACCGGCGCCGCAGGAGGCTGGACCTGACCTTGGCATGCCCCAGGTTGTTGATTTCCACCAGGGGCCGGTCGGAAGCCGAGATCTCCAATTCCCGGAGGCGGCGGAGGATGTCTTTCATGAACCCGCTCACCAGTACCCGGTATTCCACGTCCAGCTCGCTTTCGCCGGCGTTGGGCTCGAAAATCCAATAGGCTTCCATCCGGTCGTCCTCGACCGAGGTTCGTTCCCGGAAAACCTCGAAGTTTCCCGAATTGATTTCGGTTTTCAGGAACCGGAGGTATTCCCTTTGGATGTCGTGGGGCCTTTCCCAGTAATAAACGAGTCCTCCTTTTCCCTCGGCGTCGGCATCGGCCTTGATCCAGAAGCCCTGCACCCCGAACTCGGCGCAGGTTTGGCTGGCCAGCGCCAGGGCTTCATCCCTGTCCGCCACTAGCTTCAATTTGGCCCGTTGCATGTCCAGGAAACGGTGGGCCATCAGGTAATAGGGCCTCTTTCCCGCCAGGGAACCCGCGTCCGCGAAATCGAAAAAGCCCATCCGGGGCATGAGGACGGTCAGGATGACGACGACCGGCAGGAAACAAAAAACCGCCAGGGCTTTTTGCTGGGACATGGCCAGCAGGGCCGCGGCGACCAGGAACAGGTTGAAAAAGGCCCCCACCGCGGAAATGCGGAGCGGTGTCCAACCCATCTTGAGGAGACGGTGGTGGATGTGTTCCTTTTCCGACCATTCCATGGACCGGCCGAAATAAAACCTTTTGATCCCCCGGCGGATCGTCGAAAGGGAAACCTCCAGGAAGGGGTAGCCCACGATCAAGGTGGCGAGGATGACTTGGAAGTGGTAGGGCATGGTCCCCGCAGAGGCGTTGACCGGCCCCAGCGCCAGGGGGCCGGCTTGTCCGAGGGACACCAGGCCCGCCGCTGCCGCGAAACCCAGGGCGTTGGCTCCCGCGTCGCCAAGATAAATTTTGGCCGGTGGCCGGTTATAAACCAGGAAGACCACCAGGGCGCCCAAGGCCGCCACCGCTAGGAGGCATAAGCCCAGGTCGGACTGGAGGTAAGCCGCCAGCCCCAAGCCCAGGAAGACCATGGCCGAGACGCTGCCCGCCAGCCCATCTACGCCGTCCATGAAATTGAAGCCGTTCATCAAGGCCATGATCCAAAAGGAAGTGAAAGGCACGCTGAAAAAGGCAAGGTGGATTGGCGGGAAACCCGGGATGTGGAGAAAGTCGAAGCGGTAACCAAGGAAAGTAAAGGAGCCTGCCAAAAGCGCTTGGAGTCCAAACTTCCAGGCCGGGCGTAAGTCCAAAAGGTCGTCGGCAAACCCCAACCCGCCTGCCGCAAAAGTTCCGACCAGGACCACTCCAACCTTGGCCCACTGGCATTCAAATTCCACAGGGGAAGAGGTGTAGGAAAAAAGGAAACCGAATACCATGGAAGTGTAGATGGACAAAAGGAAAAGGATACCCCCAACACGCGGAATAGGGGAACTGTGGATTTTCCGTCCCCCTGGCTTGTCCACCAACCCAAAGGTGGGGGCTAAACGGATCGCGGCAGGAGTCCCTACAAGAAAAACCACCATGGAAATGAGTAATATGAACAAAAGAATTTGGATATCCATTGGGCGATACCTACCTTTAAAATAGAAAATTTTTGAGGGTGAAAAACATTTCAAGGGAAAAGGTGTTCCAGACTTTTCACCCTACAATTTAGAACTTCTACTTTCTGTCTAAATTTTATTAATCTTAGATCAGGATCTCGGTAAAAAATAGGAAAACTTTTACCAAAACGGTTAAATTCATGTTCTCCCGTCAACTCAACCCTATTGCATTTTGAATTTGTAAAGTCTACAAAACCTCATAAATCTTGGAATAAAAACGTTTTTAATTATACTTTTTACCTTAAAATCGAGAAAAATTTTGGCTATTAAACTTTTTCAGAACTATTTACAAGACATACAAAACAACAAAAACCCCCTCCCATTGGGGGAGCGGGTAGGTGAGGGGGCTTTGGCTCGCGAAAATCCTTCACAAGCAAAAGGTCAAGAAGCGGGGTTTCAAGTTTTTGGTTGGCTGGAAAAAGTTCAGGCTTGGACGGCCAGCTTACTTCGTCTTTTTAATCCAAAAATCCTCGAGGTATTTCACGATGACCATGTAATGGTCCATATCCATGGGTTTGACGATGTAGAAATTGGCGTTGTTCTTGTAGGCCTCCAGGACATCCGCCTCATTCTTGGAGGAAGTCATGACCAGGGTCGGGATATGGCTCAGCAGTCTGTCCTGTTTGATCTGCGCCAGGACCTCCCGCCCGTCCACCTTGGGCAAATTAAGGTCCAATAGGATCAGGTCCGGCTCGCGGGAGTCCTGGTATTTACCCTCATGATAGAGGTAATCCAGGGCTTCCGAACCGTTGCGAACCGCAATCAGGCGGACCGGAAACTTCGCCATCTTGAGTATTTCCTTCATGATGGTAATGTCCGCCGGGTTATCCTCGACCTGCAGGATCTCAAACGGCCTTTGACTCATCTCCAACTTGACCGACATGTTGTCCTCCCCTGATCTGTTTGGGTATCGTGAAATAAAAAACCGAGCCTTTTCCCGGTTCGGATTTGACCCAGATTTTCCCGTTATGTTGCTCGACGATCTTTTTACAAAGCGCAAGGCCGATTCCCGTGCCCGGGTATTCCTCCCGCGCGTGCAGCCTCTGGAAGACCACGAAGATCTTCTCGAAATATTGGGGCTCGATGCCGATCCCGTTGTCCTCCACGCTGAAAAGCCACTGGTCCATTTCCGCCCTGGCACGGATGTGGACCTTGGGCTTTTTCCCCCCGTTGAACTTGATGGCGTTCCCGATGAGGTTCTGGAACAGGAGCACCAGGTGCGTCCGGTCGGCCTCCAACTCGGGCAGGGGCTCGCAGGTAACCTGGGCCCCGCTTTCCTCGATGGAAAGCGTCAGGTTGGACAGGGCCTCCTGCACGATTTCACCCGATTGGACCGTTTCGGGTGAGAGGGACCGGCCGCCCAGTCGCGTATAGGATAAAAGGTCGTCGATCAGCCTCTGGATCCGGCGGGCCCCCTCCACGACATATTGGAGGTATTCCTCGCTGGTGGGGTCCAATTGGTGGTCAAAATGCCTTTGAAGGAGCTGGACGAAGCTGGTGATCATCCTTAATGGCTCCCTCAGGTCGTGGGAGGAAACGTGGACGAACTGTTGGAGTTCGGCGTTGGACCGGGCCAGTTCCCTGGCCCTTTCCTCGGCCAGGGCGGACCTTTCCGCGACCCTTTGTTCCAGTGAACTGTTAAGGTTCCTTAATTTTTCATCCGAATGGCGCAGTTCCTGTTCGGCCCTTCGGCGGACGGCGTTTTCCTTTTTCAACTCCAAATTCGCCGATTCCAATTCCCGGACATACCGTTCCAGTTCAACGTTGAGCTTTTGGATCTGCCGGGTCTTATTATGGAGTTCGATGAAGACGAGGACCTTGGACTTCAGGATTTCAGGGACCAGGGGCTTGAGGAGGTAATCCACCGCCCCCACCTTGTATCCCCGGAAAATTTCGGTTTCGGTGCGGCCGACGGCCGTCAGGAAAATAATGGGGGTTAGCCGGTTTTTCTCCCTCTGCCGGATCAGGCGGGCCGTCTCGAAGCCATCCATGACGGGCATGGCCACGTCGAGGAGGATCACGGCGAACTCCTCGTTCATCAGGTGCCGCAGGGCCTCCCTGCCCGAACCGGCACGGACCAGCCTTTGGCCCAGGCTCTCCAGGACGGCCTCCAGGGCCAGGAGATTGGCGGGCTCGTCGTCCACCATGAGGATGTTCACGGGCGCCGGTTTCTCCTCGGCCGCCTGGGGATGGGTCTGGGTTTCAGGTTCCATGTCCACGTCCTTGAAAGTCAGCTCATTAGGTGACGGGCAACGGCTCAATGTATCGGGCGAAGCCGGTAAGTCCGTTCCTGTGGCCCGTGAGCTGTCAACCGTGAGCGCCTTATCTGTACAGCCAGTTCTGCATCAGCGACAAAAGCTGGTCCGAATCGATGGGTTTGGTGATGTAGTCGGAAGCTCCCGTTTCGATGCATTTCTCCCGGTCCCCCTTCATGGCCTTGGCCGTCACGGCGACGATCGGCAGGGACTTGTACTTTTCGATCTTCCGGATGGCCCGCATGGTGTCGTAGCCGTCCATCTCCGGCATCATGATGTCCATCAGCACCACGTCCACGTCCGGGTTCCTGGAAAGCACCTCCAGGGCCTCCTTGCCGCTCTCGGCCGAGACCACGGTCATCTGGTTACGCTCCAGCAGGCTGGTCATGGCGAAAATGTTGCGCATGTCGTCGTCCACCACGAGGGCCTTCTTGCCGACCATGATCTGGCCGGGCTGGTGGAGCCTCTCCACGATTTCCTTTTTTGCCTCCGGCAGCTTGGCCGTGACGCGGTGCAGGTAAAGGGCGGTCTCGTCGAAAAGCCTTTCGAAGGACCGCGCTTCCTTGATCACGCGGGTCTTGGCGGCTGTCCTGAGCATTTCCTCGTCCTTCCTCCCAAGTTCGCGGTCCTGGTAGACCACGATGGGAAGGTTGGCGTGGGCCCGGTCTTTTTTCAGCGCCTTCAGGAGGGACAGGTTCTCCTTGTCCGGGAGCAGGACCAAGCAGTCAAACTGGTTTTTCTTGAGGAAATCCAGCGCTTCGCCGCTGTCCTTGGCGGGCGTGACCAACACGTCGTCGCCCCCGAGCAGGTCCCGCAGGGAATCCCGGATTTCCCTTTCCCCCCCCAAAAGAAGGAGGTTCCTCACTCGTCGGGTGCAGAAGAGGCGCAGTTCGTCCAGCGATTGGTCCATTTCCGCCTTGGTAACGGGCTTGGAGAAGAAGGCCACCGCACCCTCCTGCAGGCCCCGCACCCGGTCCTCGTTGGCCGAAATGATCTGCACGGGGACATGCCGGATGGAGGGGTCGTTCTTGAACCGCGCCAGCACTTTCCATCCGTCCATGTCCGGCAGCCGGATGTCCAGGGTGACGGCGCTGGGCTTGATCTCGTTCACCATCCTCAAGGCCGAGTCCCCGCCCACGGCCGCCACGGCCTTGAAGCCCTTTTGGCGCGCCTCCTCCACCAGGATTCGCGCGAAGGAAGGTTCGTCCTCGATGATGAGGAGGACAGGGTCCCCGGGCTGGAGGTTGTTGCGGTCGTCCTCCACCACGTCGCCCTGGGCCAGCAGGGTGTCGGGGGAGAGGCGGCTGGCCAGGCGGTAGGGCATGTTGAGCAGGAAGGGCGCGGGTTCTTCCGCCTTCTCCGTTTTTTCCGGCTTGCCCTCGGGCGCGGTCGGGCGGTAGTTGGCGGGCAGGTACAGCACGAAAGTGCTGCCCTTCCCCTGCACGCTGGAGGCAAGGATGACTTGCCCCCCCAGCAGTTTGGCCAGCTCGCGGCTGATGGAAAGCCCCAGGCCCGTGCCGCCGTACTTTCGGCTGGTGCCGGATTCGGCCTGTTGGAAGGCCTCGAAAATGATCTTTTGCTTGTCCCGGGGGATGCCGATGCCCGTGTCCGAGACCGTGAAGGCGATGACGGATTCCGCCTGGCTTAAGATCGGATGGTCCGCGCTCCAGCCGCTGTTGGCGGGCGCCACCCTCAGGGAAACCGATCCTTTTTCGGTGAACTTGAAGGCGTTGGAAAGCAGGTTTCTCAGGATCTGCTCCAGGCGTTTGCTGTCGGTGTAGATTTCCTCGGACGTGGTGGGGTCCACTTCGATGGCGAAGTGCAGGCTCTTGCCCTCGGCCACGTGGCGGAATACGCGGTCCAGGTGCTGGCGCATCTCCGTGAAGGCCATGTTGTTCTGGTCCAGCGTCATGGTCCCGGACTCGACCTTGGAGAGGTCCAGGATGTCGTTGATCAGGGCCAACAGGTCCCCGCCCGAGGCGTGGATGGTCCGGGCGTACTCGATCTGTTTATCCGTAAGGTTCCCCGAATCCTCCGCCAGTTGTTGGGAGAGGATCAGCATGCTGTTCAAGGGGGTCCGCAGTTCGTGGGACATGTTGGAGAGGAACTCGGACTTGTACTTGGAGGTCAGGGCCAGTTGGTCGGCCTTCTCCTCCAGGGCCTGGTTGGTGCGGCGCAGTTCCTCCTGCTGGTGCTGCAGGCTTTTCAAAAGCGTCTCCGTTCGCAGCGTGGCCTCCAGGTTGTTCAAAACGATGCCGATGACTTCTACCAGTTGGTCCAGGAAGGCCAACTGGGTGGGGTTAAAGGCCTCGAAGGAGGCCAGCTCCAGCACCGCCTTCATTTGGCCCTCGAAGAGGGTGGGTATCACCACGATGTTGGCCGCCACGGCCTCGCCCAGGCCCGAACTCACCTTCAGGTAATCCTTGGGGGGCGCCGTCAGAATGATCCTCTCCTTGTTCTTGGCGCACTCCCCGATGAGCCCCTCGCCGATGGCCAATTCCTGCTTGAGGCCTTCCAAGGACTGGGGGGCGAAAGCGGAAAGCAGCCTTAAGCCCGTTTCGCCCGTTTCCTTGGTATCCGCCAGGTAAAAAACGCCGTAGCGGGCAGGGACCACCTTGGAGAGCTCGTTCAGGATGGAGGAGGCCACCGTCTGCAAGTCCCGTTGCCCCTGCAGCATGCGGGTGAAATGGGCCAGGTTGGTCTTGAGCCAGTCCTGGTCCGCGTTCTTCTGTGTGGTGCCGCGCAGGTTGGCGATCATCTGGTTGATGGTGTCTTTGAGGGTTTCCACTTCGCCGCTGGCTTCCACGCGGATGGAGCGGGTCAGGTCCCCCTTGGTGACGGCGGTCGCCACCTCGGCGATGGCGCGCACCTGGGTGGTCAAGTTGGCCGCCAATTGGTTGACGTTGTCGGTCAGGGCCTTCCAGGTCCCGGCCGCGCCCGGCACGTTGGCCTGGCCGCCCAGTTTTCCCTCCACGCCCACTTCCTTGGCCACCGTGGTGACCTGGGCCGCGAAGGTGGCCAGGGTGTCGATCATGGCGTTGATGGTGTCGGTCAGGGCCGCGATCTCGCCCTTGGCCGCCATGACCAATTTTTTGGTCAGGTCGCCGTTGGCCACGGCCGTCACGACCTTGGCGATGCCGCGCACCTGGTCGGTCAGGTTGGCGGCCATCAGGTTCACGTTGTCGGTCAGGTCCTTCCAGGTGCCGGAGACTCCCGGAACCTGGGCCTGGCCGCCCAACTTCCCTTCCGTGCCTACCTCGCGGGCCACGCGCGTCACCTCGCCCGCGAAGCTGTTGAGCTGGTCCACCATGGTGTTGATGGTGTTTTTAAGTTCCAGGATCTCGCCCTTGACGTCCACGGTGATCTTCCGGGACAGGTCGCCGCGGGCCACGGCCGTGGTCACGGCCGCGATGTTACGCACCTGGCCCGTCAGGTTGGCGGCCATCAGGTTCACGTTGTCGGTCAGGTCCTTCCAGGTGCCGCCCACGCCGGGCACCTGGGCCTGGCCGCCCAGCTTGCCTTCCGTGCCCACCTCGCGGGCCACGCGCGTCACCTCGCCCGCGAAGCTGTTGAGCTGGTCCACCATGGTGTTGATGGTGTCCTTGAGCTCCAGGATCTCGCCCCGCACGTCCACCGTGATCTTCTTGGAAAGGTCGCCCTTGGCCACAGCCGTGGTCACGGCCGCGATATTGCGCACCTGGCTGGTGAGGTTGCCGGCCATGAAATTCACGTTGTCGGTCAGGTCCTTCCAGGTGCCGGCCACGCCGGGCACTGCGGCCTGGCCGCCCAGTTTCCCTTCCGTGCCCACCTCGCGGGCCACGCGGGTCACTTCCGAAGCGAAGGAGGGGAGCTGGTCCACCATGGTGTTGATGGTGTTTTTGAGCTCCAAAATCTCGCCTTTCACGTCCACCGTGATCTTGCGCGACAGGTCCCCCTTGGCCACGGCCGTGGTCACGTCCGCGATGTTGCGCACCTGGCCCGTCAGGTTGGCGGCCATCAGGTTGACGTTGTCGGTCAAGTCCTTCCAGGTGCCGCCCACGCCGGGCACCTGGGCCTGGCCGCCCAGCTTGCCTTCCGTGCCCACCTCGCGGGCCACGCGGGTCACTTCGGAAGCGAAGGACCGAAGCTGGTCCACCATGGTGTTGATGGTCTCTTTTAACTGGAGGATTTCGCCACGCACGTCGGCCGTGATCTTCTTGGATAGGTCGCCGTTGGCCACGGCCGTGGTGACTTCCGCGATGTTGCGCACCTGCCCGGTCAGGTTGCCGGCCATGGAATTGACGCTGTCGGTCAGGTCTTTCCAGGTTCCGGCAACGCCCTTGACCTGGGCCTGGCCGCCCAGTTTTCCCTCGGTGCCGACCTCGCGGGCCACGCGGGTCACCTCGGAAGCGAAGGAGGAAAGCTGGTCCACCATGGTGTTGATGGTGTCCTTCAGCTCCAAAATCTCGCCCTTCACGTCCACCGTGATCTTGCGCGAGAGGTCCCCTTTGGCCACGACCGTGGTCACGTCCGCGATGTTGCGCACCTGGGCCGTGAGGTTGCCGGCCATGAAGTTCACGTTGTCGGTCAAGTCCTTCCAGGTGCCGGCCACGCCGGGCACGATGGCCTGGCCGCCCAGTTTTCCCTCGGTGCCCACCTCGCGGGCCACGCGGGTCACCTCCGAGGCGAAGGACCGCAGCTGGTCCACCATGGTATTGATGGTTTCCTTCAATTGGAGGATTTCGCCACGCACATCGGCCGTGATCTTCTTGGACAAGTCGCCGTTGGCCACCGCGATGGTGACCTCCGCGATATTGCGCACCTGCCCGGTCAGGTTGCCGGCCATGATGTTGACGCTATCGGTCAGGTCCTTCCAGGTGCCGCCCACGCCGGGCACCACGGCCTGCCCGCCCAGCTTGCCTTCGGTGCCCACCTCGCGGGCCACGCGGGTTACCTCGCCCGCGAAGCTGTTGAGCTGGACCACCATGGTGTTAATGGTGTCCTTGAGCTCCAGTATCTCGCCGCGCACGTCCACCGTGATCTTGCGGGACAGGTCGCCCCGGGCCACTGCCGTGGTGACTTCCGCGATGTTGCGCACCTGGCTGGTGAGGTTGCCGGCCATGAAATTCACGCTGTCGGTCAAGTCCTTCCAGGTGCCGGCCACGCCGGGCACGATGGCTTGGCCGCCCAGCTTTCCCTCGGTGCCCACCTCGCGGGCCACGCGGGTCACCTCCGAGGCGAAGGACCGCAGCTGGTCCACCATGGTGTTGATGGTTTCCTTTAATTGGAGGATTTCGCCTCGCACGTCCACCGTGATCTTTTTCGACAGGTCGCCGTTGGCCACCGCGATGGTGACCTCCGCGATGTTGCGCACCTGGGCCGTGAGGTTGCTGGCCATGGAATTGACGTTATCGGTCAGGTCTTTCCAGATGCCCGCCAGCCCCGAGACGGCCGCCTGGCCGCCCAATTTACCCTCCGTTCCCACTTCCCGGGCCACGCGGGTCACCTCGGAGGCGAAGGAGTTCAGCAGGTCCACCATGGTGTTCACGGTCCGGGCGGTCTTGAAGAACTCGCCCTTGAGGGGCCTGTCCCCTACTTCCAGCATGGCGGTTTGGGAAAGATCGCCCTTGGCCACGGCGCCGATGACCCGGGACATCTCGCTGGTGGGCCTTACCAGCTCCTCGACAAGGGTATTGACCGAGGAAACCATCCCCGCCCAGGAGCCGGTAAAGTCGCCGGTGTTGGCCCTCTGGTCGATCTTTCCCTCCACGCCCACTTCAAATCCCAACCGTTCCAGTTCCCGGGCCATGCGTTGGTTGCGCTCCACGACCTGGTTGAAGGTGTCGGCGATCTTCCCCGCCCTGCCTGTCCAATCGTTGGGAAGGCGGACCGAGAAGTCACCGTTTTTAAGGGCGTTCAAGGCTAATATCAATTTTTGACTGTCGAGTTCCTGCTCTAAAACTCCTGCGTCCATGGCCGCCTCCTTGAAATACTTTCCGCCTGGAGGCAAACCCGTTATGCCGCCCCCCGGCTGGAGATTTTGAACTTGGGTTATACGGATGTTTTTTGCGGCTGTTGCAGCAGCTTCGAAAAATCGGTTTAACGGAGGGTTAAACTCCCCCCTTCAGTGTAGAAACATAAATTTTTAAAATTCAAGTGGGGAATGTCACTTTGGTCGCGGGAAAATCTAATATTAGCTGAAAATTCATGGTTCGAGAAGATGTGGTGGGAAGAGGAGAAAGGGTTTCGAAGGCGGGAGAGCGGTTTAAAACGTTTTCGACCGTTCGCTCCTGGGGTTCCCGCTCCCAAAGGAGATCAGGAGGTCCGCCTTGTCCCGAAACTTTTGACCCAAAACTCCTTGAGGTATTTCATTAATTCCCCGTATTGGTCTGGATCCATGGGCTTGGTGACAAAGTGGCTGACATTAAGCCGAACCGCCCAATCTCGGTCCAAATCGCTGTCCGAACTGGTCAAAATAACGACCGGAAGGCTTTTCCAAGCCGGATTTTGCCGTAGCTCAACCAAGACCGTCATGCCGTCCTTTTTCGGCAGGTTCAGGTCCAACAACAACACGTCCGGAGGGGGGCTTGAGGCGTAACGCCCCTGCCGGTTTAGGAACTGAAGGGCTTCATCCCAATCGCCCACGGTGTTTAAGTGCATGGGAAAACCGGCGTCTTTGACCGCTTTTTTAAGAAGCACCACATCACCCAGGTTGTCCTCAACATGGAGGACTTCCAGGATACGGCCGGCAACCTTCGGCTTGAGCGCCATACTTTTTACCTCCGGAAGGGTTTACGCCCGAAAAACCGCGTAACGGCCTTTTCCCTCAGACTTTGCCTGGTACATGGCCGCATCGGCGGCTTGAAGGATTCCATCGGCGTCTTTTTTACCGCAATCGGAATAGGCGATTCCGATGCTGGCCAAGGTTGGGATGGATTTATCCCTCAGGGTCATGGGTATTTTCAGGGACCCCACGATACGGTCCGCCACTTCCAGGGCCTCCTGGGGGCCGTGGAGGTCCTCCAAAAGCACCGTGAATTCGTCCCCCCCCATCCGCGCCACCAAGTCGCTGGGCCGGACGCTCACTTTGACCCTCCGGGCGAATTCGACCAGGAAACGGTCTCCGGCCCGGTGCCCTAAGTTGTCGTTGACGAACTTCAAGCGGTCCAGGTCCAGGAAAAATACCGCGAAAAGGGCGGAGGGCCTCCGGTCAAGGCGTAAATGGGCGCGTTCCAGGCCCACCATGAAAAAATCCCGGTTAGGGAGTCCTGTCAAGGGATCATAAAAGGCGCGGAGCGCCAACTGCTGCTCCATGTTCCGGTGCTTGGTGAAATCAGTGAAGGAACCGGCGATACGGGTGGCGCGGCCCATGGAATCGAAGGTAGCCTGTCCCCGGCTCAATACCCAAAGGTAACGGCCGCTTTTGTGCCTCAGGCGGTGCTCGTTGGCGTAATGGACGGCCTGTCCCGAAATATGTTGATCCAAATCCTGTTTGACCTTTTCGAGATCCTCGGGGTGGACCCGCAGCAGCCATTCATTCGGGTCGTCCCCGACCTCATTCTCCGAAAAACCAAGCATGAGTTTCCAACGCGTGGAAAAAAAAGCCTTGTTGGTCCTCAAATCCCAATCCCAAAGCCCGTCGTTCGACCCCTCGGCGGCCAAAAAATAACGTTCTTCTTTTTCATGGAGGCGGGTGAGAAGTTTATGCCTCTCCAAGGCATAGCGGATGGATCGGGTTAGCAAGGTGCCGTCCACGTCATCTTTCAGGAGGTAATCCTCGGCTCCTTCTCGCAAAGCCTCCACGGCCGCCTCCTTGCTGCCCGCCCCGGTCAGGACAATGATGGGCAACTGGGGCGCGGCATGGTGTACTTGGCAAAGGGTCTCCAAACCGGAGGAATCAGGCAAATAAAGGTCCAAAACAACGGCATCAAAGGGCTCTTGGGCCAGTCGTTTCAAGCCTTCGGAAAGCCGTGGAGCGGCGTCCAGTCGGCAAGGAAAAGATTTTTCTTTAGTGAGGGCCACCTTCAAGAGGCCGACATCCCCGGGATTGTCTTCCAAAACCAGGATATGGATTGAGGGTTTTTCCGGACTCACGCTTCCCTCCCTCAAAAGAAGGCTCTTCTCCCCATCCATTCGGATGACGCTTAAAACGGTAGGGAGTAAACCATATTTCCTCCAAATACCGGACGGTCTCAAATAATTGGTTTAGGTCCATGGGTTTCACGATGTAGAAATTGGCCTTTTCCTCATAGGCCCGGCAGAGGTCTTCGTTGTTTTTCAGGCAGGTTAAGACGATGACCGGAATATGGGAAAGCCCGGGATGGGAACGGATCTCGTTCAAGACCCAATGGCCGTCCCTGCCGGGCATGTTAAGGTCCAAAAGGATGACGTCAGGCAATGCGTCTTCACCAAGGCCCTGTTTTTGAAGAAGGTAATCCATGGCTTCCTCGCCATTGGAAGCCCGGTTAACCTCCACAGGAATATCGGTTTCTCGGAACGCTTCAACCGTCAAGCCGGCGTCAACCAAATTATCCTCCACCAGAAGGACTTGAACGTTTCGGTAACGGTTTTGGGTGGAAGTCATGGATTTTACCGCCTTTCCATGGTTGAGGAGGAAAAAAGCGCGGGGGATGCCGGGGAGGATGGAACCACGCGCTTTTTTGTAAAAACCTTTTATCCGGTCACGTATTAATTTTATCACTTCGCTTTGATTCAACAACGGAGGATTTAACGGTTAGTTAAGTTTAAGGGAGGTAACCTTTTAACATCGTTGGAGATCACGCCTTTTTTCACACTAAAAACGTTCAAAATTAAAGTCAACAAGGAGTTATTTACGTCCAAGGCTTTGCCCCATAACAAGGGAGTTAATAATACGAATGCAAAAATAAACAGCTTTTTCACGTTTATTTCTCACCTACTCTT
Source organism: candidate division FCPU426 bacterium (assembly GCA_030041545.1). Lineage (GTDB taxonomy): Bacteria > Oederibacteriota > Muellerivitia > Muellerivitales > Muellerivitaceae > JAJPJW01. Next base: position 28,650 of record JASHNQ010000037.1, read on the forward strand.
TTGGGTTATTAAATAAACTTTAGAGGTTACAAGCCCAAAGCGTAAGAAAAGGGCACTGCCCATACCCGATCCGCCATTTCCTGGATCTTAGAGCCATTGTAGAGCACCAGCCCATGTGGAACAGCTTTCCTATATTCCTTGAAAAACTTTTGTATGTGCCTGACGTCGTCTAACTTAATCTTGTCCGCTGATTTGACCTCGATGGGAAACACCTTTCCGTCCCATTCGACCACGAAATCAACTTCCTCATTTTGAGTTGTTCGCCAATGAAGTATTTCCGGCTTGAGATCCACCGACTCCCTCCAGGCCGTCAGGTCATTGACCACCAAGGTTTCCCAAAAGTGGCCGGTCAGGTTGGCCTTTTCCAAATCCTCCGCCGAATGGATTCCGGCGATGACCGCCGCCAAACCCGTGTCCACATAGTAGAGTTTAGGCGTCTTAATGACCCGACTGGTGCGGTTCACGGCATAAGCCGGGATTCTTTGGATGATGTAGGAAGTTTCCAGCAAGTTTAAATAACGGTGGACGGTAGGCTGTTTGAGGCCGGAATCACGGGCCAGTTCGTTCTGGTTGATGACCTTCCCAGACCGCAAAGCTGCCAGGCGCATGAGACGCCTGAAATCAGCTAAGTCCGAGACTGCCGACAAAGCCCTTAAGTCCCGTTCCAAGTAGGTTTGGATGTAGCCATCCAACCAAGCCCTACAAGTAGACCGGTCTTTCTCCAAAGCCACGGGCGGAAACCCACCCGCGAACAAGTCATTGATCCTTAAAAACGGGGAGGATTTATGGTCTTTAGCAACTTTCGATGGATCATCCAAAAGTTCTTCCCAACGTCCAGCGCCGCCGTGGCCTTCCTTTTCGGACAGGGTAAAGGGATGAAGGGCCAGGTAAACCGCCCTTCCCGCCAAAGACTCCGTTACTTTTCCCATCATGGCTAAATTCGCCGACCCGGAGAGAAGGAACCGGCCCGCTTGTCGGTTCTTATCCACTTCCCGTTTGACGGCCAAAAGAAGCTCGGGACCGCGTTGGACCTCATCCAAGGTCATGGGCTTTCCGGAGCGAAGCAGGGCCGCCGGTTCCTTTTGGGCCCGCTCCAAAACATCCAAGTCGTCCAAGGTGTGGTATTCCCGGTGGGGGTCCAGCAGTTGTTGGATCAGGGTGCTTTTGCCCGTCTGCCGGGCCCCCGTCAGCACCACCACGGGGAAACGCTTGAGGGCCTTCTGGAGGGAGCCCTTTAAAAGGCGTGGCAGGGGTTTTGATAAGTTATTCATGCCATGAATAATAATTATTCACGCCAGGAATAACAAGTAAAATCATCAACTAGCTCTTTTTTCAACGATATTATCCAAACGCACTTTATTTTGGAACTAAGGGCTTGGGGAAAGGCCCCAGGGGAAGGGGATGCACCCAGGCAAAGCCTGGGTACTATCACTTTGGGGATTAACTCTTTGACGGAGAAAAGTTATGTGCCGGGGATCACCGAAGGTAGCCGAGGCTAGGGGGAAGGCTTTCCCCCAAAAGGGACCATAAAAACTTATTACCGGATTGGTTCGGTGCCCTTATTCAATATTTCCATGAAAGAGTGATAGGAGAAAAGCCTGTTTCTTTTCCTGCCAGTAAATTCCTTTACGATCCCAAGCTTTTCCAGGTGTCCTAAGGCGTTATTAGCGGTGGGATAGGTAACCTTCAACTTATCCGCGATGGTGGCGGTTGAAACCAAGGGCCTTTTCTTCATGAATTCGTGGACCTTCAAGGCCGACTCCGAAGCTCGCCCGAGCTTTGAGACCTTTTCCTGGTCTTTTTTGAACAACCCTAGGATTTTCTTGGCGCTATCCGAAGCTGACCCGGCGGTTCCAGAAACACCCTCCAAGAAATACTCCATCCAACCTTCCCAATCCCCATGGGTCCGGACCGCCCCCAGCCGTTCGTAATACTCGTTGCGGTGGGTCTTAAAGTAAAGGCTCAAGTAGAGAATAGGCTCCGTCAATACGCCCTCATTACAGAGCAGAAGGGTTATCAGCAAACGGCCTAGTCTTCCGTTCCCGTCCAGGAAAGGATGGATGGTCTCAAATTGGACATGGGCCAGGGCGGCTTTCACCAGGACTGGCACTTTTTCTTTGGGCTCATGCAGAAACTTCTCCAAGTCCCCTAGGCAGGTCAGGACCGCGTTGGGAGGGGGTGGGACAAAGGAGGCGTTCCCGGGGCGGCTTCCGCCTATCCAGTTTTGGGAGCGGCGGAACTCACCCGGCATTTTGGTATTGCCCCGTCCCTTGGTCAAAAGTACGGAGTGGATCTCCTTGATAAGCCGCAATGAAAGGGGGAAACCACCCTTGAGCCTCTTCAGGCCGTGGTTCATGGCCGCTACGTAGTTCGAGACTTCCTGAACGTCGTCCAGGGGAACGCCGGGGGTTTCCTTATCCTCGAAAAGCAGGAGGTCCGAAAGGGAAGATTGGGTCCCCTCGATCTGGCTGGAAAGGACCGCTTCCTTGCGGATATAGGAATAAAGAAAAATGGAAATGTCGGGTAGGGAATGGGCCAAGCCGTCCAGGCGGCCCACGGCCTGGTTGGCCTTTTCCATGAGGCCCTGGAGCTTCGGGGCCCAGTCAATGGGGGGATCAGGGGGCAGAGGATTAGGAACGAAAGCCTTGAAGCTTTCCCCCGCCGTGTTTGCCGGTTCGTAGTGGCCCGTCACCCTTTTCATACCCGGAATTCATCCTTTAATAAGCTTTTTCGTTATTAAAGGATAGAGCCTTAACCTTTAATAATCAACACTCTTAATTTAAGGCTCGCTTTGGAATGGAACCGGAGCCCAATGACACCGGAATGACACCTACATCCAATCACCCCTCTGCCGATTTTGAATATCTAGTGACCTCTCCGTGTCTTATTCGTGTCATTCGATGTCATTCAAACCCCTTTTTTGCCCTCCAAACCCCTCCCCAACCGTCCCAAACGAAAAAGGCCCCTGCCCGGCTTTTAAAACCGGACAAGAGCCTTAAATCCCGCTGGGGACAATGATTTTAGAAAGTTTTAGAGGCGAATCTTGAACCAAAAAAATGGTGCCCGAGGTCGGACTTGAACCGACATGACCCGGAGGTCGATAGATTTTGAGTCTATTGCGTCTGCCAATTTCGCCACTCGGGCCCTTCGATGCGCTGCGCTTACTCAGGGCAGGCTTCCGGCGGGGGTTTGACGAGGAGGGTTATTTTATTTCAAGAAAGGGCAAAGTCAACCCTTCGATGCGCCCTCAAGATCAGGGGCTTACTCAGGGCTTCCCATTCGATGTGCCTCCCAAATCGAGGCTTACGCAGGGTTCGCGGTGGTAAAATTTCAGTTTTTCTGAAATCCAGCCGCGGCGCGGCCCAGGGGCAGCTTGAAATAATTCCTCGCGTTGAAAAAGCAGATGTCGCGGACCATTTTACCGAGTAATTCCAGGTCATCGGGAAGCAAGCCCTTCCTCACATCCTCCCCCAATAGGTTGCAAAGGATCCGCCGGAAGTATTCGTGCCTGGAATAAGAAAGGAGACTCCTGGAATCCGTCACCATCCCCACGAACCGGGAAAGAAGCCCCAAGTTGGACAGTGCCCTTAGTTGGGACTTAATGCCATCCTTTTGGTCTAGGAACCACCAGGCCGCCCCATATTGCATCTTCCCGGGCATGGATCCGTCCTGGAAATTGCCGCACATGGAAGCGAAGATCTCGTTATCAGCCGGGTTCAAGTTGTAGAAGATGGTTTTGGCCAGCTGCCCGCCTTCGTCCAGCCAGTTGAGGAAACGGGAAAGGGGCCTTGCCTGCCCGAAGTCGCCGATGGAATCGCAACCCGCGTCCGCGCCAACCGACCGGCGCAGGCGGGTGTTGTTGTTGCGAAGGGCCCCGAGGTGGAATTGCTGGACCCAGCCCTTGGAATGATCCAATGCCGCCAGCCAGTACAGCAAGGCCGATTGGAATTGGAGGGTTTCCGCCCCCCTCAAGGTTTTTCCCGACCGCAGGCTGGAAAAGCAGGTTTCCACCGCCCGGTCATCCCAGGGTTCGGCGTAAATTCTTTCCAAACCATGGTCGGAAAGCCGGCAGCCCATTTTATGGAAGAAGGCGTGCCGGGCCTCCAGGGCGGCCAGGAACGACTTGAACGAATCGACGGACTTTCCCGAAACGGATTCCAGCTTGTCCACCCAGCCGTTCCAGGCTTTCACATCCCCCACCGCCAGGGCCTTGTCCGGACGCCAGGTGGGATAAACGCGGGTCGCGGGGTTCTTCCGACGGGCCAGGCGGGCATGGTGACCCAGGGAATCTATCGGGTCGTCGGTGGTGCAAACCACGGCCACCTTGGAACTCTCCAGGAGCCCCAGGGGGCTGAAGTCCTTACCCTTGAGCATCTTCCCTGCCCGACCGTAAACCTCCCGGGCCGTCTTGGGTGAGAGCAGGACATCCATCCCAAAGGCCCGCCGCAGTTCCAAGTGCGTCCAGTGGTAAAGGGGGTTGCCCAAGGTATGGGGCACCGTGGCCGCCCAAGCCTCGAATTTCTTCCAGTCCGGGGCGTCGCCCGTTATAAGCCGTTCCGGCACGCCGTTGGCGCGCAGGGCCCGCCATTTGTAGTGGTCGCCGGCGAGCCAGATTTCGGCAAGGGACCGGAAACGCCGGTTTTCCGCAATGACTTCCGGGGAAAGATGGCAGTGATAGTCGAGTATGGGCAGGGGTTCGGCATAGCGGTGGTAAAGCTCCTCCGCAACCGGATTTTCCAAGAGGAAATTCTCGTTGATGAAGGTTTTAATGACCGCCTCCCGCGCCGTCATTCCAGGCTGAGTATCATCCGGTATTCCTTTTTCCGACCTTTTTTCCAAATCCAAGCAGGTTCGCTGGCCTCGCCCCGGGTCACGAAGGCGTGGAGGAAAGGCGTCCACTGCCGATTGTCCTGCAACACGATTTGAAATCCCTGCGCCTTGAGCGCCAGAGTCTTCCCGTCCAAGTCCGAGTGCGGCCCCAACCGCAGGACCTTGGATTTGGCCTCCGCTATTTTATTGCTAACCTGTGATTTTTTCGGGATTTTCCCCTTGGCATTGCCCAATTCAAAGCCTTTCCCTGCCCAATCCCCATAGGGCAGGTTCACAACCTGGCGGACATGGATAAGCCTCACATCGGAAAAAGGCGTCAGGACGGCGTGGATTTCCAACCCCGTCCAACCCGGCTTGAGGACGGTATTCAAGCCCACGGACCCTTCCGGCAGCTTCACCATTCCCTGATATCCCTTCAATCGGGGCGCGGCTTTCGCGGTGTTCTTGGCCCAGCCTTCGGTAAACAGTTCAGGAGTAAGGATCGCGATTCTTTTGGGACTATAAAAAAGGGCGACACTTCCCCCTTTTAGAACTTTTGCGGTCAGATCTCGTGGGATCGTCTTGGGTTTCATAGTTTTGAATCAGCCTTCCTTCAATCGGATCGGTTCCAGCCGGGGTGCCAGCAGATGGACCACCGCCAGGGCTATAAGATAAGCGAAACCGGCCATGAGGAACACCGGCGTATAGCTTTTGGTGAGTTCCAGAAGGTAGCCCACCGCCGTGGCGATCACCATGCCGCTGCCGGCGCCGGCCATGGCGCCGAAACCCACGGCCGTACCCACCGCCTTGCGGGGGAACATGTCCGAAACCAGGGTATAGAGGTTGGCGGACCAGCCCTGGTGGGCCGCCGCAGCCAGGCCGATCAAGAAAACCGCCGGCCAAACCGAGGCCGCGCGGGAGGCGAAAACAATGGGTGTCACGCAAAGGGCGCAGGCCAGGAGGGCGGTTTTACGGCCCGCGTTGAGGGTCCAACCGCGCCTGATTAAAGAGGAGGAAAGCCAGCCGCCCGCGATGCTCCCCAGGTCGGCCAGGATATAAATGGTGGCCAGCGGCGGGCCCATTTTCGAGAGCGTGATGTTGTATTGGTCGTGCAGAAACTTGGGCAGCCAGGAAAGGTAGAACCACCAGATGGGGTCGGTGAGGAATTTGCCCGCGGCGAAAGCCCAGCTTTGGCGGTAGCCTACGAGGGAAAGCCAGGGCATGGGCTTTTCCTTTTTTTCGGAGTCGCTTCGGATGTAGGCGAATTCGGCCTTGGAAAGGCCGGGATGGGACTCGGGTGCGCGGTAGAACTTCCACCAAAGACCAAGCCACACAAACCCCAGGGCGCCGGTCAGAACGAAGGCCCAAGGCCAGCCCCAGGTGAAGGTGAGGTAAGGCACCATAAGAGGCGCCAGGATGGCGCCAACGTTGCTGCCCGCGTTGAAAAGGCCCGTGGCCAGGGCCCTTTCCTTTTTAGGAAACCATTCGGCCACGGTCTTGACCGCGGCTGGGAAATTGGCCGCCTCGCCTAGCCCCAGCCAAAAGCGGGCCAGGCCAAAACCGAAAGGCGTACGGGCCAGGGCATGGCCCATGGCCGCCAGGCTCCAAAGGCCGATGGCCAGGCTGAAGCCCAACCGGGTGCCCAATGCATCCAACAATCGCCCGGCCAGGACAAGCCCTAAGGCATAAGCGCCCTGGAAGGCGGTGACGATATAGCCATATTGTTCTTCAGTCCAGCCGATGGAGTGTTGAAGGTCCGGCGCCAGGATGCCCAGGACCTGCCGGTGGATATAATTGACGGTGGTGGCGAGGAAAAGGAGACCGCAGATGACCCAGCGGGTATGGCCGACGGTTTTCTTGGGCTTACCCGCTGGTTTCTTCATAACCGGAACGGCCTTTCAAAAAATGGCAATTGAACCGCCAAGGCACTAAGGGCACCAAGAAAGGCCGAACAAAAATTGATTTTTTCTTTTAAGGTTTGACTCTTTAGCTGTTCTTGGTGCCCTTAGTGCCTTGGTGGTTCACAATATCTTTATTGGTTCACGCCGCTGGCGAGGAAGCCGCCATCCACGGCCAGGATTTCCCCGTTCACGTAGCTGGCCGCTTCCGAGGCCAGGAACACCGCGGCCCCGGCCAGCTCCTCCACCTTGCCGAAGCGGTGCAGCGGGATGCGGGTGAGGAACTCCGCGCCCCGGGGCGTGCCGTTGAGGATCTTTTCATTGAGGGGGGTGGGGAAAACGCCGGGCGCGATGGCGTTGACGTTGACGCCCTTGGAACCCCATTCCAGGGCCAGGGACTTGGTCAGGGCCCCCACCCCGGCCTTGCTGGCGCTATAAGCCGCCACTTCGAAAAGGGCCAGGTGGGTGGCGATGGAGGCGATGTTGATGATGCGGCCCCAACCTTGTTTGAGCATGGGAGGCGCGAAGACCCGGCAGGCCCGAAGGACGCCCGTGAGGTTGGTTTCCAGGATGGCGTTCCAGTCCGCTTCGTCCATTTCCAGGGTCGGGCCCTTCTTGGTGCGGCCCGCGCTGTTGACCAGGATATCCACCCGGCCCAGGGCCTTCAGAACCGTTTCCCGGGCCCCTTCCAGGCTTTTCAAGTCTGTCACGTCCGCCACGGCTCGGACCGTGCGTTTGCCAAGCTTTTCGATCTCGGCCGCGGTCTTTTCCACTTCCTCTTTGCGGCGGGAACAGGCCGCTACGTCCGCGCCTGCCTGGGCCAGACCCAGAGCGATAGCCCGGCCGATACCCGAAGTGCCGCCGATGACAACCGCGGTCTTACCGCTAATATCCAACCCTTCGAAAGCCATGTGAATCCTATCAATGTTTTATTTACGAACTGCTCGTTATGGCAGTCGACCGCCAGTTAGAAGTTAGGAATTAGGAGTTAGAAGTTTAAATCTTTTCAACTCCTCACTTCTAACTTCTCACTCCTAACTCATTCTTGGAATCACCAAGAATGCAGCGTTCCATCCAGCTTGCGGTTGACCGGCAGATAGGCCCGTTCATAGGGATACTTGGCGGCCAGGGCCTCGTCCAGGTCCACTCCCAGTCCGGGTTTTTCGCCGGGGTGCAAGTAGCCATCCTTGAAGCTATAGGCGTGGGGAAAGACCTTTTCGGTTTCCTTGCTGTGCCGCATGTATTCCTGGATTCCGAAGTTGTGGACCGAAAGGCCGAAATGCAGGGCGGCCCCCATGGCCACCGGCGAAAGGTCCGTGGCGCCGTGGCAACCCGTGCGCACATGGTACATTTCCGCCAAACTGGCGATCTTACGCAGGTGCGTGATGCCCCCGGCATGCACGACCGTAGAGCGGATATAGTCGATCAGTTGTTCCTGGATGAGCTGTTGGCAGTCGAAGATGGTGTTGAACACTTCCCCCACCGCGATGGGCGTGGTGGTGTGCCGGCGGATCAAGCGGAAGCCTTCCTGGAGCTCGGCGGGCACCGGGTCTTCCATCCAGAAAAGCCGGTAAGGTTCCAGGTCCTTGCCCAGCCGGGCCGCCTCAATGGGTGTCAGACGGTGATGCACGTCGTGGAGCAGGTGGACATCCCAGCCGTATTTTTCGCGGGCCTTCTTGAAAAGCTCCGGGGCCGACCGCAGATAGGCCTCGGTGTTCCAGGTGGCCTCGGGCGGAAGGCCTTTTTCCGCGGGTTCGTAATGGTCTTTTCCACGGCCCACACCGTAGGTTTTGGGCAGTCCCGGCACGCCGGACTGCAAGCGAACCGCCTTGTAGCCCTGCTTCAGGTAATCCCCTAATGCGGCAAGGGTTTCCTCCGCCGTTTCCCCGCTGGCATGGCCGTAGCAAAGCACGCCCTCGCGGGAAGCCCCGCCCAAAAGCTGGTAAAGCGGCCGGTTGACCGACTTTCCCAGGATGTCCCAGAGGGCCGTGTCAATGGCCGCGATGGCGGTCATGGTGACCGGCCCGCGCCGCCAATAGGCCCCCTTATAAAAATACTGCCATGTGTCTTCGATATTGCGGGCATCCCGGCCGATCAGGCAGGGGATAAGGTGGTCCTTGAGGTAACTGGCCACCGAGAGTTCGCGGCCGTTCAGGGTGGCGTCCCCCAAGCCGTAAAGGCCCTCCTCGGTGGTGACCTTGAGGGTGACGAAATTGCGGCCCGGACCGCAGACGATGACCTTAGCGTCGGTGATTTTCAAACAGGCCTTCCTTGGCGAAATTTCCGTCCGGTATACACCCGCCCCAAGGACCCGTCAACAAGGGGACGACGGAAGAAGCGGGGTTTATGCTATCCTGAACCGCGCTTTTAAAGGAAACGGGAGCCGGTTCATGGCGTTGAAAATAAAACCCAAGGGGGAAGCCGAATTCGACCTGGTCGCCCTGGGCGAATGCATGATCCGCTTAAGCCCTCCCGGCCACCAGCGCATCGAATTGACCCCGGTTTTCGAGGCCTATGTGGGAGGCGCCGAATACAACGTGGCCTATGCCCTGGCCCGTTTCGGGCTCAAGACCTCCTGGGTTTCCCGGCTGGTGCAAAACCCCTTGGGCGCCTTTATCCGCAACCACGCCCAGGCCAGCGGAACGGACCTGAGTGAGGTCGTCTGGGTTCCCTACGACGGAGTGGGCCTGGCGGACCGGATCGGTTTGAACTTTACGGAGGTAGGCCTGGGTCCCCGCCCCAGCGTAACCCTTTACGACCGGGGCCACAGCGCGGTTTCCCATCTGAAACCCGGCGAAGTGGATTGGAAGCGCCTTTTCACCCAGCGCAAGGCCCGCTGGTTCCATACCGGCGGCATCTTTACCGCCTTAAGCGCCAACTGCGCCCAGGTGGCCCTGGAGGCCATGCAAGCGGCCCGCGAGTCTGGCGCCATCGTCAGTTACGACCTCAACTTCCGTAGCAAGCTCTGGTCCAGCCGGCAGGCCATCGAGACAACCGCCAAGCTGGTTCCCCATATGGATATCCTTATCGGCAACGAGGAGGATTTCCAAAAGGTGCTGGGTTTCGCGGTGGAAGGCGCGGATGCGGCCTTGAGGCACCTGCCCGTGGAAGGCTACCAAAAGATGGTCGAAAAGGTCGTCAAGGCCCACCCCCATCTGAGGGCCGTGGGAACCACCCTGCGCGAGGTGGTGAGCGGCGGGATCAACCATTGGTCCGCCATCCTTTGGGTCGAAGGAAAGTTTTACAAATCCAAGCGATATGAGAATTTGGAGATCGAGGACCGGGTGGGAGGCGGCGACGGTTTTTGCAGCGGCATGGCCTACGGTTTCCTGAACGGCCTTACGGCCCAGGATTGCGTGGAGATGGGGGCGGCCCACGGTGCCCTGGTACAGGGCACCCGGGGCGACACCAGCATGGCGACCCTGGAGGAAGTGAAGCACGTGATGGGCGGCGGCAGCGCCAGAATCCAACGGTAGACAGACAAAGGCTGTTGAACCACGAAGACACAAAGGGCACAAAGAAATCAAAAACTTTCGAAAAAAATGGATTAGTCTTTCTTAGTGCCTTAGTGCCCTTAGTGGTTCAAATCGTCTTATCTTTAATTCTTTTTGTTAAGGAGACTTATGACCCGGTTCGACCGATTGAAGGTTTTTAATACTGTGCTTGAAACGGGGCTGGTTCCCCTCTTTTACGAGGCCAAGCTGGAAACCGCCCAGAAAATCCTGAAAGCCCTGTACGACGGCGGCGCTAGGGTTGCGGAATTCACCAACCGGGGCGACGGGGCCGTTGACGTCTTCACCCCACTGGCCGAATTCGCCGCTTCCTCCTGCCCTTCCCTGGTCCTGGGGGTGGGTTCCATTGTGGATGCCCCGACCGGGGCCCTTTACCTGGCCCACGGCGCCAATTTCGTGGTGGGTCCCAGCCTGAACCCTGAGGTCGCCAGGCTTTGCAACCGGCGGAAAACCGCCTATGTCCCCGGCTGTGGGACCGTGAGCGAAATTTCCCAGGCCGAGGAATTGGGCGTTGAGATCGTCAAAGTATTCCCGGGAAACTCCGTGGGCGGGCCGCCCTTCGTGAAGGCCGTGCTGGGTCCCATGCCCTGGAGCCGGTTGATGCCGACAGGGGTGGAAGCCAACCCGGAAAGCGTGCAGGGATGGGTCAAGGCGGGCGCCGCCTGCGTGGGGCTGGGTAGCGGGCTCATCCGCCAGGATTGGGTGCAGGCGGGCAAGTTCAACGAGATCAGCGGCCTGACCCAGCAGGTCTTGGGCTGGATCGCGGAAGCCCGGAAGTCCGCCAAGTAAAACCTGCCTGCCTAACCAGCGACGGACTACTGGATAAGTAATACCAGCCCCAATTTCCAGTCGTCGGGCTCAAGGAACGATACTACATAAATACCGTCCGGGGCCGAACCACCAGGGCCTTCCGTCCCATTCCAAGTGCCTATGAGCCCAGTGCCAGTGACTGGCTGGGAAACTTGTTCCACGAGTATTTGTTGTGTAAACAATCCCGATGCGCTGTAAACAGCCAGGTTGGCATAACCCAAACCCGGGATGGAAGCCGTTATCGAAACGGACGCGGGGGGTTGGAAAGCGTTCGACGAAAGGGCAAAAACATCTGTAAACGGGGTTCCAACCGGCGTCGGAGTGGGTGTGTCAGCAATAGGAGTCGCGGTCGGCGGCTCATTCTTGAACATTAACAACTCGTAATTGTCATAAAGTTTGAAATAACCCGCCCCCCCGGAAATGGCGTTGGTCATGTTCTGGCAATCTACCGTAAAGGTATAAAAAGCAGACTGTGAATAATTCGAAAGAGGGAATGCGAAGGGCGAGCTCTCACTCTTGCAGGTTGCCGTCTGGTAAACAGTGGCTGGCGCGGACGAATAAATCCCTACCGTATTGAGCATTCCCCCGTTGCTCCAGCTGGCCGAAGACCCATCGGGAGCCACGGTGATATTGCCGGGGGCGGTTAATGTGGCTGAAGCCGTGCCAATGGAAGTAACAGTGGTTAAGGAATAGCTCCCTCCTGTCTGGTAAGTGTTGGAAAGCAGGGCTTGGTATTGGGCGTAGGTGTTGCCATTCACCACCACATTATCGGTATAAGGAATGGTGGCCGACAATCCAGCCGGGCCCGAAACGTTGACCGTATCAGTGGTTTCCGCGGTGCCGTTCACCGTCAACAAAACCTGGGCGAAGATCCCGTTGACCACCGTCACCCCGTTACTAACGGTAATTCCTTCGATTTGAGCCGAGTACCAATAGATGCCGTTGGGGGGAGGCCCGGCCGTTTGGGTCGGGGTGCAGATGAGGGGATTGGGAGCGGGAGTAGCCGTGGGGGCGGGCAGGGGCGAAACACTATAGTTTTTGGTGCAACTGAAACCCATCACTAGCAGGCTTAATAAGGCGCTGACGATGAAAAATTTTTTCACAAAATTGGCCTTTGAAGACCGTCTTAAATACCTAAATACCGGCTAATTTTACCATGGCGATCCGCCTTATGCCCCCCACAAAAAGCCCTAAATAAGGGTTTTCCAAAAACTCGCCAAATCTTCCGGAAGCGGGTCCTCAAAAACCATCCGCTTTCCGGATTCAGGATGGTTGAACTCCAACCGATAGGCATGTAAGGCCGCCCGGGGCAAGAGCACCCTTTCCTTCAACCAATCGTCCCAATCGTTCTCGTAAAAATGCAGGAAGGTCTGGTCGTTGCCTGAATAAAGCTTGTCTCCCACGATGGGAAAACCCAAGTGCTCCAAGTGGACACGGATTTGATGGGTGCGGCCTGTCAAAGGCCGGGCCTGGACGAGTGAAAAATCCCTTTTCGTTTCCAAAAGCTCGAATTCGGTGATGCAGTGTTTATCCTCTACCCTCACCCCGCCCTCTCCCCTTAAGGGAGAGGGTGAAAACCCCTCCTGATTCACAGCCAATGGTTCGACTTGGCTCGCCACTGGCCGGGTCGTTGATTTTTTTTCATTTTTGACCACAGCCAGTTTCATGCGGATCTCGCTTCCCTTCTTGGGTCCAATGGGGGCATCCACGGTCGTCTGTCCCGGGGGGAAAGAACCAAAAACGATGGCTAGGTAAGTCTTAATGACCCCCCTCACCCTACCCTCTCCCGCAAGGGGCGGGGGTTTCACCGTCAATCCTTTGGCCCCCCATTGATCCTGTAGGGTCTTAAGGTATTTTTTATCCTTTACCAATACCAAGAGACCGCTGGTTTCCGAATCCAGCCGGTGGACTAGGTGAAAATCGCGCGCTTCGGGCCGGTCCCGTCGCAGCAGGAACATAAGGGTGTTCTGGAAATAGGCCCCGATGGCGTGCACGGGCAGGGGCGCGGGTTTGGAAACAACCAGTAATTGTCCGTCCTCGTAGACTGGCCTGTAATGCGGGTTGACCCGGGGTTCTTCCCAGGTGGTCGTGGTATAGGCCACCTCGTCCCCCGCCCTCAAGGGCTGGTTTTCGGAAGGGGCCAGGCCGTTCACCTTGATCTTCCCTTCGGCGATCCTGGCCGCCCATTCCCCTTCCGTATGGTACGCAAAGCGCTTGGCCAGGAATTCCAGTAGGGTTTGAGAGCTTTTTTGGCCCAAACGCGTCACAAGGGTGATGGGTTTAGGGAGGGTGGTGAGTTTCTTTTCCATGTTTTAAAGTTCGCGGTAAAATTTTAAGACTCTTATTTTTTTACCTTCAAAAAAACCGGAGGGTCCTATGACGGAAAGCCCATTTGAGCCGTTGTTATTGCAGCTCCAGACCTTGTCCCAAAAATACGCCCTTGGAAAGATCGGCCGGCGAAGGCTGGACTCCCAAATCAAGGCCCTCAACGAGGAACTTTCCGCCGAGGTCTTCGCCAAGATCCTGCACGAACAGCGCAGCAAGGCCTTTAACCAGGGCTTCCTCATGGCGGGTCTCCTCTTGATCACATTGTATTATCTCGCGAAGTTTTACCGCGTTTTGGCCGCCGCTGGTTATTGGGGATAGCTGGTGAAAAAAGTTAGGAATTACCCTCTTTAACCTTTTTAACTTCTAATTCCTAACCCCTCACTCCTAACTGCCTTTAAAGCATGGTCTGCGGATCCAAATCCACGGCCCTAAAAACCCCCGCCGGGGTCTCCAGGCGCGAATCCAGCGATTGGAGAAGTTGGCGGATCGCTTGCGGCTTGGCGGCTTTTAATAATACCTGGAACCGGTAGTGGCCCCTCAGCTTGAAAATGCCCGCCGGTGCCGGGCCCACAACCCGCACTCCATACTTGCCCGCATCCTTCCTCAATATCTCACCCGCTTTTTCAGCGGCTTCATGAGCTTTTTTTTCATCCTTCGCCCGATAAATCAAAAGCCCCAACTTACAAAAGGGTGGGTACTCCAGGTCCTTCCTTAACTCCAGTTCCCTTTCCCAAAAGCCCTGGGTGTCGTGCCGTACGGCGGAAACGATGCTAGCGTGTTCCGGGTGGAAGGTCTGCAGGTAGATGGTCCCCTCTTTTTCCGCGCGGCCCGCGCGGCCCGCCACCTGCACCAAAAGCTGGAAGACCCGCTCCGACGCCCGGAAATCCGGTAAAGCCAAACCCACATCCGCCCCAACGATGCCCACCAGGGTGACGCCCGGGAAGTCGTGGCCTTTGGCGATCATCTGGGTGCCCACCAACAGGTCGGTCTGGCGCCTCCGGAACCGGTCCAGGATTTCACCGTGGCTCCCGGCCTTTCGGGTGGTATCCAGGTCCATGCGGGCGATACGGGCCTTGGGAAATTTGGCCTTGAGTTCCTCTTCGACTTTTTCCGTGCCCAATCCCACCTGCTGGATGGGGCCGTCCTTGCAAGCGGCGCATTTTTCGGGGATGGGTCCCGTCCAATTACAATAATGACATAGTAAGCCGGCTTGCCCTGAGTAAGCGGAGCGCATCGAAGGGTTGCGGTGCAGGGTCACGGGGATGGAACAATGGGGACAATGCACTTGATCCCCGCACTTCATGCAGAGGGTCAGGGTGCTGAAACCGCGCCGGTTGAGGAACAACAACGCCTGCCCCTCCTTGTCCAAGGTTTCCCGGATGGCCTCCTCCAGAGCAAGGGTCAAAACCGGCCGGTCCTCCCCGCGGACCTGCCACTCCCGCTTCAAATCCACGACCTTGATCCTGGGCAATGGGCGGCGGTTGACCCTTTCGGGCATCGAGAGGAAGGTGTATTTTCCCGACCGGGCGTTCTGGACGGATTCCAGCGAGGGTGTGGCGCTGCCCAAAAGGGCTACGGCTTTGTTGATTTGGGCCCGCTTGATCGCCGCGTCCCGCGCATGGTAACGAGGCGAATCCTCCTGTTTGTAGGAAGACTCGTGTTCCTCGTCCACCACGATCAGTCCCAGGTTCCGGGTGGGCGCGAAAAGGGCGGAGCGGGCCCCCACCGCCACCTTGGCTTGGCCCAATGCGATCCTTTGCCACTCGTAAGTGCGCTGGCCCGTGGAAAGCCGGCTGTGCAGGACCGCCACTCGGTCCCCGAACCGGCCCGTAAACCGCTCCACGGTCTGGGGTGTCAGGGCGATCTCGGGGATGAGGACGATGGCTTGTTTCCCCTTAACCAGGACTTCGGAAATGGCCCTCAGATAAACCTCGGTCTTGCCGGAGCCGGTAACGCCGTGTAAAAGAAAAGTTTGAAAAGTGGAAAGGTTTAAAGGGTCAAGGACGGCTTTTAAGGCCATTTCTTGCTGGGCATGAAGAAGGGGTAGTGCAACCTCCCCGCCCGGCCGTGCTGTTTTCTTAACTTGGGGGTTGTCCGACGCTCCCGCCAGCCTTAACGCGCCCAGCGACTCCTGCTTTAAGGCTTCGGCCAATGGACGTGTGCGGGCCGTTAAAGGCACCTTTCCACCTTTCAACCTTTCCACATTTATCCCACGGAATGGCCCCAACTTCGCCAAAACCTCCTCAACGCTCTGGGGATGATCCAAACCCTGAGAGGTCAAGTACAGGAACGCCCTTGGATTCTTTCGGTACCCTGTCGGAAGCATGGCGAAATAGGCTTCGCCCAGGGAGCAGTAGTAGTAATCGGCCATCCATTTCCCCAATTCCAGCAAGTCCGGGGTGAGGGAGGGCTCGGTATCCAAGAGGGAGTCTAGGGGCTTTATTCCCCGGGAATAATTCGGAGCTTGGGAGGTAAAACCGGCCACGATTCCAACAGTTTGGCGACGGCCGAAGGACACCGAGCAGCGCATGCCGGTGGAAACAAGGCCTTCCAGGGCTTCGGGGATACGATAGCTAAAAACCTTCCGCAAGGGGACCGGGAATACTATTTCAGCAAATAAGTTGGAAGACATTATATGCCTCGAGAGGTTCCACGGTTTTGGTGAGGAATTAGGAGTTAGAAGTTAGGAGTTAACGGCTTAAAAACAATAAGCAGAGGCTTCAACTCCTAATTCCTAACTCCTAATTTTCGTTTTACTGTCGCCCGCTTCCCCTCAAGCGGGGATCGAGCAAATCCCGAAGCCCTTCGCCCAACAGGTTATAACCCAATACCGTCAGGAAAATGGCCATGCCGGGGAAAGTGATAAGCCACCAGGCGTCGGTCAAATGATCCTTGCCTTCTTCTAACATGTTCCCCCAACTGGGCGTGGGCGGCTGGACGCCCAGGCCCAAAAAGCTCAGTGAGGATTCAACCAGGATGGCCCCCCCGATGCCCAGGGTGGCCACCACCAATACCGGTCCCAGGGCGTTCGGCAAAAGGTGCCTCAGGATGATACGGGAATCTTTCATCCCGATGACGCGGGCGGCCTGGATGAATTCCCTCTCCTTGAGTGCCAGTACCTCGCCACGGACCAGCCGGGCCACGTCCGTCCAGGAAGTGACCCCAATGATGACCATGATGTTAATGATGCTGGGCCCCACGAAGGCGATCACCATGAGGATCAGGAAAAAGGTGGGGATGCAAAGCAGGATATCGACCAGGCGCATGAGGGCGCCATCCACCCAGCCACCGTAATAGCCGGCGACGGAGCCGACGGTGGTTCCAATCAATATATAAATGGAAACAGCCACCAATCCCACGGAGAGGGAAACGCGGGAACCGTAAATGAGGCGGGAAAGAACGTCCCTCCCATATTGGTCCGTGCCCATCCAATGGTGGATCGAGGGGGGCAGGAGATTCTGGGTCAGGTTTTGCCGGATGGGGTCATAGGGCGCGATCCATTGGGCCGTAAGGGCGCATAAGACCAATAGCGTGATGATGACGCCGCCCCAGAACATCAGTGGATGGTGGGAAAAAAAACGCTTAATCATAACGGATCCTCGGGTCCAACCAGGCATAGGCCAGATCCGCTAAAAGGTTCCCTAGGAGGGTCAGGAGGGCCGTGATCACCCCGATCCCCATCAACAGGGGGTAGTCGTGGGACAGGACCGATTCGAACCCCAACCGGCCCATGCCGGGCCAGGAAAAAATCGTCTCGATGATGAAGCTTCCACCGATGAGGTTGGGCAGTGACAGGCCCATCAAGGTGACGATGGGGATCAAGGCGTTCCGGAGGGCGTGCTTGAAGATGACCTGCGTTTCCGAAAGTCCCTTTGCCCGGGCCGTTCGGATGTAGTCCTGCCGGATGACTTCCAGCATGCTGGTGCGGGCATAACGGGATATAGAGGCCAACCCTCCGTAGGTGGTCACGATCAGCGGAAGGATCAGGTGGGATATCAAATCCAAAATCCGGTCGTTCCAAGGAAGGTATTCAGCCTCGGTGCTGGTCATCCCCGAAACCGGCAAAAGATTCAGCCAAACGCCGAAAAGCAGCATCAACATGAGGGCAAACCAAAAACTCGGCATGGAAAAACCCACGAAGGAAAAAATGGAGATAAACCGGTCGTACCAACGGTTATGGTAATAGGCCGCCATAACTCCCAAGGGAACCGCCACCAGGAACAAAAGAACCTCGGACAATCCCGAAAGCAGGAGCGTCGCCGGAAGCCTTTCGCCGATGACGGCGATGACGGGGCGGTTATCCCGGAAGGTATTGCCGAAATTCAAAAGGCAGATGCGTTTGAGCCAGTGCCAGTACTGCACCATCAGGGGGTCATCCAGGCCGTAGGATTGGCGAAGCTTCAAAATGTAGCTTGGGTCAATCTTGGAATTCATGCCGATATTGAGGGAAGCCGGGTCTCCTGGCGCCAGCTGCATGATCACGAAACTGATGAAGGATATCCCCAGGAGCAACGGGATCATCAACAGCAGGCGCCTTAGGAGGAACTTCCTCATGGCTGGACTTGGTATTTTTGTTGGGCCGCGGGCACGTACCAGTTTTGGGGATAGTTGAGGGAGGGGTCCACCAACTGGGGAACCTTGTAGCCCTTGAACCGCTTATGGACCGCCACCAGGTGGTTCGGGACGACCATGAAGGTGTAGGGCTGATCCTCATGCAGGATGGCTTGGATCTTCCAGTAAATCTTTTGCCGTTTCCCGATATCCAGGGTCTGTTGCCCCTCCACCAGTAAGCGGTCCATCTGCGGGTTCTTGTAGCTGACGAAGTTGAACTGGTGCTCGGCCGTTTGGCTTGAATGAAACAATTGGTAACAATCCGGGTCGGGGGTGATAGCCCACCCCCCGAGAAAGGCGTCGAATTTCCGGGGGTTCACGTATTGGGACAGAAGGGTCGTCCATTCATAGAGTTGGATATTCATTTGGATTCCCAATAATTTAAGCTGTTGCTGGACGATAGTGGCGATCCTTTCGCCGCTGACATTTCCCTGGGCCAGGATCATCGTGAACCTGAAGGGTGTGTCCTTTCCGGCGATGACCTTGTGAAGGAGCCCATCCGGGCCCGGTTTCCAACCCGCTTCCTTGAGGAATTGTTTGGCCTTGTCCGGATCGTAAGGCCAAGGCTGGTCCTTGGGATCATTGGCCCAGGAATGGATGGGATAGGGGCTGTCACAGACGGATCCTTGGCCGTAACTAACGTTCTGAATGATGGTCTGGCGGTCAATGGCCATCGTCAGGGCCTGGCGGACTTTCTTGTCCTGGAATAAGGGATTCTTAAAGTTCCAACCGATATAGCTGAACGACAATTCGTCGGTTTTATAAGCGTTGTAATAATCCTTGAACTTGGGTTTGTCGGTTTCTTTCACGTATTGTTCCGCCCGCATCCCGCCGTGGAGCCATGCCCCCATGGCGTCGATACCGCCGTTCAACAGTTCCAGGAACTCGGTAGTCTGGTCGGGGATGATGCGCATGACGAATCTTTGGATATGGGGCTTCCCTCCCCAATAATCGGGATTAGCCTTCAGCACGATCTGCTGGGCCGTCTTCCACTCCACGAATTCATAGGGGCCGGTTCCGATCGGGTGCCGGTCGAAATCGGACTTGTTGATGTCCTGGCCCTTGAGCAAATGCTCCGGGAGGATGCAGTTGAAATTCAGGGACAAGGCCGGCGCGAAGGGCTTTTTGTAGGTCACCCGGACGATATAAGGGTCGAGGATTTCAACGCTTTTGATCATCTGGTAAAACTCCCCTTCGGGGGTATTGACGGTCGGGTCGGAATAAACCTGATAGGTGAAAAGCACGTCATTGGCCGTGAGTTCGACCCCATCGTGGAATTTGACGCCTTTGCGCAGGTAATAGGTGATGACCCGGCCGTCCTTGGAGACGGTCCATCTTTCCGCCAGGCAGGGTTGGAGGTTGAAGTTTTCGTCAAAGCGGGTTAGGCCGTCAAAAACCAGGTTGTCGATGTCCGCGCCTCCCGTTTCGTCCACCAGGGGTGGCATGAGGTGGCGGGCGTCGCCTCCAGAAGCCTCCACCAGCATGTCCCCTTCCGCTACCGGGCCGTCCTGATTGTAGATTTTGGGGTCGATCTTCCCGCAGCCGGAAAGCAAAAGCGTCGCTATCGCCAAAACCGCCGGTAATTTTCGAGACATGAAAAAAACTCCTTAAATTGGGCTCATTCCGAAGCTTTGACGGAATATTTTTGCTGGTCCGCCGGCACGTACCATTGTTCCGGATGCAGGATGACCCCGTTCGGATTCATTTGATAACCCTTGAACCTTTTGTGGAAGGCGAGGAAATTGTTGGGGATATAGAGGAAGGTAAATGGCTGGTCATCGTTGAGGATGGAATGAAATTTCCAATAGATCTTCTGGCGTTTCTTCATATCGAAGGTTTCGCGTCCCTCTTCCAGAAGCCGGTCGGCTTGCGGGTTGCTGTAGCTGACGCGATTTTCTTGGTACTCGCCCATTTGGCTGGAATGGAACATCTGGTAGTTGTCCGAAGGGTCAGGGTCCATAAAACTCCGCCCCATATAGGCATCGAACTTCCGGAGTTCCAAATATTGGGACATAAGGGTGCCCCATTCGTATCTCTGCAGGTCCATCTGGATGCCCAGTTGCTTCAACTCCTGTTGCATGATCGTTCCCACCCTTTCGGCGCTGACCCATGAATGGCTGATCACAATGGTGAATTTGAACGGCGTATCCTTGCCGGCAATGGTCTTATGCAGGATTCCGTCCGGGCCCAGCTCCCAACCCGCTTCTTTCAGGTATTCCTTCGCTTTTGCCGGATCGTAGGGCCAGGGCTTGACGCCCGGGTTCACCGCCCAGGTATGGAGGGGACCCGTGGAAATAGTCCCCTGTCCGTAAAGGACGTTTTGGATGATGGTTTGGCGGTCAATGGCCATGGTCATGGCCTGCCGGACCTTTTTGTCCTTGAATATCGGGTTCTTCGGATTCCAAGCAATATAAGTAAAATCCAAACCAGTGATTTTATAGAGGTTGTAATAATCCTTGAACTGGGGGGTATTCGTTCCTTTTACATACTGTTCCGGACTCAACCAACCCCAGTCGGCCCCCCCTTTCAGGATATCAAGGAAAATGGTTGCTTGGTCGGGAATGATTTTCATGACGATCTTTTGGATATGGGGCTTGCCTTCCCAATAATCGGGATAGGCTTCCAAAACGATCTGCTGGGCGCTCTTCCATTCCACGAACTTGTAGGGGCCGGTGCCGACGGGATGGCGGTCGAAGTCCGACTTGTTGATGTCCTGGCCTTCCAATAAATGTTTGGGAAGGATGCAATCAAATGTCTGGCCCAGGGCCGGAGGATAGGGTTTTTTATAGTTGACCCGGACCGTATAGGGGTCCAGGATTTCGACATTCTTGATTTCCTCGTAGTAGGACCCCCGGGGGCCGTTCACCTTCGGGTCGGAATAAACCTGGTAAGTGAAAAGCACATCCGCCGCCGTGAACTCCACCCCGTCCTGGAAACGCACGCCCTTACGCAGGTAATAAGTGATGACCCTGCCGTCCTTGGAAACGGTCCACTTTTCCGCGAGGCAGGGTACGGGATCGTAATTTTCATTAAGACGGGTCAGCCCGTTGAACACCAGACCATCAATGCCTCCGCTGGCCGCAATCAGGGGCGGCATTAAATGGGCTGGTTCCGCGCTGAGGGCCTCCACCAAGGTGTCCCCGTCCGCCACCGGGCCATCCTGGGAATAGATTTTAGGGTCGATCTTCCCGCAGCCGGAAAGCAAAAGCGCCGCTATCGCCAAAACCGCTAATAATTTTTGGCACATATAAAAGACTCCTTAAAGGGGGTTCATTCCGAAGATTTGACGGAATATTTTTGCTGGTCCACCGGCACGTACCATTGTTCCGAGTGCATCAGCACCCCGTTGGGGTTCATTTGATAGCCCTTGAACCTTTTGTGGACGACCACGAAATGGTAGGGGGATAAATAGGAAGGTAAAGGGCTGGTCTTCGTTGAGGATGGAATGAATTTTTCAATAGATCTTTTGGAGTTTCTTCATATCGAAAGTTTCGCGCCCTGCCTCCAGAAGCCGGTCGACTTGCGGGTTGCTGTAGCTGAGGTGATTGTTTTGGTGCTGGCCCATCTGGCTGGAATGAAAAAGCTGGAATATGTCCCCCGGAATCGAGTCATAATCCCACTCTCCGATATAGGCATCGAACTTATGGTCTATTTTTCAAAACCCGTCGTACTGATTCCCTTACCTTTTCGCCGCAAGTTTTTCCAAACGGGCCTTTTCAACACGCACCATCAAGTCCGCGCATTCCCTCTCGGCTTTTTTGTGAAAACCGTCCCATCCCAATTTTTCAATTTCCTTGGAAAGTTTGAGTTTAACGGTTCTTATTTCCCGGACGGTTTCCGGTACTCTTAGAAGTGATTTATATTGGTTTTTCGTCATGGCCCAAAACCTCCAACGGCGTCACTAGTTCGATGAGAGAATTATAACCGTTTGCGAAGTTAATTTCTATGATCCGTTTCCAACGGCTCAAATTGGCTAAGTCTTGAAAATTCCAGCTTACCAAAGCGTCCATTTCGTGAACCGTAGAATAAGCAACATGCAAAGCGTCTGTCTCTTTTCTTTTGGGCAACGCTTTCTTCTTGAGGTACTCATCCGCCAAGGCTTTGATTTCCCCGTTGTAATCAAGTTTTTGCGGCGCGATTTCCTCCAACAGTTTCATCATCTTGGGGCCTCTATCGGTTGGAGTTGCTTGTATCTCCTTAGCCACTGCTTCCGAGTAAAAAACATCCTATAGCCCCAACCGAACCAACCTAAAAAATTCCAACGTATCCGCCGTGCGTTGGGGCGAATGAACTTCGAACGAATAATTCCAAACCGTTGTATCCAAGTAAATTTTCAATTTTTTCATGGCCCAACCATACCACAAAGACAAAACCCGGGAAACACTGTTATTCCTTTCCCGGTGTGAAGGACACTTCCAGGCCAAGGCTTTTCAGGAGGCGGGTCAGCCTTAAAAACTTCCAATGCTCCGTTTGGTCGTGAACCATCACCCGCAAGGCCTCCTCGCTCGTGCCGCAGCGGTCGGACACCATGGGGAAACTGCCGTTGGCTTCGATCACGTCCACCAGGACATATTGCAAGTTCATGGAGTCGTCACCCTCTAGCGCCGCCGTCAAGAATTCCGCCGCGTAAGGGTTATTGGGGAGAGGGTAAAAACCTTTATCGGGGGGCGCAAACCGTTTACGGGGGGAATAAAGAGACGGAAATATATTTTCGTAATATCCTGGATTACTTTGAATAAGGGGAAATTCTCGTCGTGGACAACCCCTCCACCTGCCTTCTCAGGGTTTGACAGAATATTTTTGCTGGGCCGCCGGCACGTACCATTGTTCCGGATGTATAAAGACCCCGTTGGGATTCACTCGATAACCCTTGAACCTTTTGTGAATGGCAATCAAACGGTCCCAGGTATAAAGAAAGGTAAAGGGCTGATCCTCTTGGAGGATGGAATGTAATTTCCGATAAATCTTTTTGCGTTTAGCCAAATCCAAGGTTTCGCGGCCTTCTTCCAAGAGCCGGTTGGCTTGAGGATTGCTGTAACTGCAGGTATTGGATTGGTTTTCGCCCGTCTGGCTGGAATGAAAAAGGATGTAGTTGTCAGACGGGTCCGGATCTTCAATCCACCCCCAGAAGAAGGCATCGAACTTCCGGGGTTCCAAAAATTGGGAATAAAGGATGGCCCATTCATAACTCTGCAGGTCCACCTGGATGCCTACTTGCTTCAACTGTTGTTGAACGATCGTAGCCGTCCTTTCGTTTTCGATCCATTCCTGGTCAATCAAAAGGGTGAATTTGAAGGGCCTATCCTTGCCGGCGATGGTCTTATGGAGAATCCCGTCCGGGCCCGGCAGCCAGCCAGCCTCTTTCAAGTACTCTTTCGCTTTTGCCGGATCGTAAGGCCAGGGCTTGACGTCCGGATTGACCGCCCAGGTATGGAATGGACCCGCGCTAACTTCCCCCTGTCCGAAAAGGACGTTTTGGACGATGGTTTGCCGGTCGATGGCCATTGTCAGGGCCTGCCGGACCTTCTTGTCTTGGAACAAAGGGTTTTTCAGGTTCCAACCAATATAGGAAAAACCAAAGGAGTTCGTTTTATAAAGATTGTAAAAATCCTTGATCTTGGGGTTTTCCGTGTCTTTGACGTATTGCTCCGTTGTCATCGATCCCCCATTAAACCAGGGCCCAAGGGCGTCGATTCCCCCATTCAGGAGCTCAAGGAATTCCGTGGTTTGGTCGGGAATGATTTTCATGACGATTTCTTGGACATGAGGCTTGCCGGCCCAGTAATCGGGGTTGGCTTCTAAAACGATCTGCTGGCCTGTTTTCCATTCCTTGAACTTATAGGGGCCGGTGCCGACCAGATGACGGTCGAAGTCCGACTTGTTGATGTCCTGGCCTTCCAATAAATGTTTGGGGAGGATCATATCGAAGGTCTCGCCCAGGGCCGGAGGATAGGGTTTTTTAAAGTTAACCCGGACCGTATACGGGTCCAGCGCTTCGACGTTTTTGATTTCCTCGTAATAAGTTGCCTTGGTGCTATTCACCTTCGGGTCGGCATTAACCTGGTAGGTGAAAAGCACGTCCGCCGCCGTGAATTCCACCCCGTCATGGAAGCGAACGCCCTTGCGCAGGTAATAGGTGATGACCTTGCCGTCCTTGGAAATGGTCCATCTTTCCGCGAGATCGGGTATGGGATTAAAATTTTCATCATAACGGGCAAGCCCGTCGAACACCAAATAATCAAGGCCAAAGTCGGTTACAGTAACTGCCAGGGGCGGCATTAAATGTTTGGGCTCACCTTGACTGCCTTCCACCAGCATGTCCCCGTCCGCCACCGGACCGTCTTGGGAATAGATTTTGGGGTCGATATGGGAACAGCCTGAAAGGCTCAGCCAAACTAAGGCAAACAGGCATAGGGGTTTGCGGATCATAGCGGCTCCCAAGCAATGGCGATTTGGAAGTTATCTTAGATTATGCCCCGTGGCATTTCTTATATTTTTTTCCGCTGCCGCACCAGCAGGGGTCGTTGCGGCCGATCTTGCGCCATTCCCTTGAAATGGTGCCCCTTAACCTCGTGCCTCGCCTTGTGGGCTCGGCACAAGGTCGATCGGGTCTAGGCTCCGTGACACTTCTTATATTTCTTACCGCTGCCGCACCAGCAGGGGTCGTTGCGACCGATCTTGGGTTGGTCGCGGTGGATGGTGGCCACCTTGGCGGCCTGCTGGGGCTGGCTGCCCTGGGCTTGCCACTGGTCCATGCCCGGAGGGGGCCCTCCGAGACCCGGCGCCACGTTGCCGCCCAGCATCCCCATGGGCTGGGGCGCGGCCGCAACGGGCTGGGGCGCCGCCGCGGCGCGCGGATCGAAATCGGGATGCTCTTCCTTGATATTCCGAAGCTCGCCCTGCGGGAAGAGCTCCTCGCTGGCCGCCACGGTTTTGACCAGGAAGAGGAGCTTCATCGACTCTTCCTTAATGCGGGCCACCATGTCCTGGAACATGTTGAACCCTTCCCTTTTGTATTCGATTAAGGGGTCCTTTTGGCCGTAGGCCTGAAGCCCGATGCCCTCCTTCAGGTGGTCCATGGAAAGAAGGTGGTCCTTCCATTGGTTGTCCACGACCTGAAGAATGATCGCCCTCTCCAGGGCCCGGGTCACATTGGGGGTAAGGTCCTTCTCCTTGGCCTCGTAGGTCTTAACCGCCTCGTCTTTTAAGGCGGCATAAAGGGCTTCCCGATCCATCCGGCGCACGTTGTCCATGTTCCAATCCAGCTTCCGCTGGAAGATGCCCTGGAACCATTTTTTGAGGCCTCCCCAATCCCATTCCTCTTCCTTGGCCTTCTCCGGCATGTGGGCGTCGACGCCCAAAACCGCCACATCCTCAAGGATTTCCAAAACGTGGGCCCGGATGTCCTTCTCCCGCAAAACCCGGTTTCGCTCGCGGTAGATGACCTCGCGTTGCTTGTTCATGACGTCGTCGTATTCCAACAGGTGCTTGCGGATGT
Organism: candidate division FCPU426 bacterium; assembly: GCA_030041545.1. GTDB lineage: Bacteria > Oederibacteriota > Muellerivitia > Muellerivitales > Muellerivitaceae > JAJPJW01. Next base: position 54,116 of record JASHNQ010000037.1, read on the forward strand.
CGAAGTTATGGGCCTCCACGGCCTTTTGGGCCCGCTCGATGGACTTGGACACCCAGGGATGCTGGATCACCTCCCCTTCCTGCATGCCCAGCTTGGTCATCCAGTCCTTGAGCTTGTCGGACCCGAAGATGCGCATCAGGTCGTCCTCGAGGGAAACGTAAAAGCGGGACAAGCCGGGGTCGCCCTGGCGGCCGGACCGGCCCCGGAGCTGGTTGTCGATTCGGCGGCTTTCGTGCCGTTCCGTGCCGAGGACCGCCAGCCCCCCTTTTTCCTTCATGCCCGGCCCTAGCACGATGTCCGTGCCGCGGCCCGCCATGTTGGTGGCGATGGTCACTCCGCCGGGCTGGCCGGCCAGGGAGATGATATCCGCCTCGCGCTCGTGGAACTTGGCGTTCAACACCTCATGCTTGACCCCGCGCTTTTTCAGCAGGGACGAAAGCATCTCGTTCTTCTCGATGGAGACCGTACCCACCAGGACCGGCTGGCCCTTCTCGTGGAGGGCGACGATGTCGTCCACGATGGCGTTGAATTTTTCCCTCACGGTCCGGTAAACGGCGTCCGCCTCGTCGGCGCGGACCATGGGCCGGTGGGTGGGGATGCCCAGCACGTCCAGCTTGTAGATCTCCGCGAACTCGGCGGCCTCGGTTTCGGCGGTCCCCGTCATGCCGGCCAATTTCTTATACATGCGGAAGAAGTTCTGGAAGGTGATGGTGGCCAGCGTCTGGTTTTCCGCCTCGATCTTCACGCGCTCCTTGGCTTCCAGGGCCTGGTGCAGGCCGTCCGAATAGCGGCGGCCCGGCATGAGGCGGCCCGTGAACTCGTCCACGATGATGACTTCGCCCTCCTTGACGATGTAATCCACGTCCTTCTTGAAGATCACGTGGGCCTTCAGGGCCTGGTTCACGTGGTGCACCAGCTGCACGTTCTTGTGGTCGTAGAGGTTGTCGATCTTCAGGAGCTTCTCCACGTGGCGCACGCCGGTTTCGGTCAAAAAGGCGGAGCGGGTCTTTTCCTCCACGTCGTAGTCCTGGTCCTTCCCCTTTTGGAGGGCGGGGATAATGCGGTCGATGCGGTAGTAAAGGTCGGTGGATTCCTCCGAGGGGCCCGAGATGATGAGGGGCGTGCGCGCCTCGTCGATGAGGATGCTGTCCACCTCGTCCACGATGGCGTAATGCAGGTCGCGCTGCACCGTGTATTCCAGGCTGGTGGCCATGTTGTCCCTAAGGTAGTCGAACCCCAATTCGTTGTTGGTGCAATAGGTGATGTCGCAGGCGTAGGCGGCCTGCCGCTCCCGGTGTTCCAGGCCGTGCTTGATGACGCCCGTGGTCATGCCCAGGAAGCCGTAGATGTTGCTCATGCCCTTGAAATTGCCCCGGCCCAGGCTGTCGCGCTCGGCCAGGAAGTCGTTCACGGTCACCACGTGCACGCCCTTGCCTTCCAGGGCGTTCAGGTAAACGGGAAGGGTGGCCACCAGGGTCTTGCCCTCCCCTGTCCTCATTTCCGAGATGCGGCCCGAGTGCAGCACCATGCCGCCGATCAGCTGCACGTCGAAATGTCGCAACCCCAGTGTGCGCTTGGAGGCTTCCCGAACGACCGCGAAGGCCTCCACCAGCAGGTCGTCCAGCTTCTCGCCGTGGGCCAGTCGGTCCTTGAATTCGTCGGTCTTTTTGCGAAGTTCGGCGTCCGAAAGGGACTGGATCTTGGGTTCCAGGGCGTTGATTTCCTGGACTTTGGGCCAAAGTTTCTTGAGTTCGCGGTCGGCCTTGCTGCCGAATATTTTGGTTAAAACGTTGCCAAACATGTTTCCTCGATTGGACGCGTCAGGGGATCGAAAGACGCATAAGTATATGTAGTTTAAGAGGGGGGTTCAATACTGCAGCTTATAGTTGACAGTCCACAGCCTTTCGGGAACCTGATGGCCCCGAGTCAAACCGAAGGGCCGGCAGGGAAGAAAAACCCCGGTGTTAAGGAGGATTTTGCCGCCGACTTTCGGCCGCCGGCCGTTGACCAAGTTTATCCTCAATCTGCTCGATTTTTTCCCGGATCGGGGCGTTTTCCCTTTCCTGTTCCAAGGCCTTCACGTCGGCCTCCCGGCCCGCCTCGCGCAGCTGGGCGGCCTGCCATTCGTTGAAAGCCAGCTTTCTTTTCTCAACCGCCAGTTGAAGTTCCAAGTCAGCCTGTTCCTTTTGAAGCCGGGCCCGGTCCTTCGCCGCCTTCATCGCTTTGAGCCACTTTTGGTAGGCGCGCTTGGCCCTTTGGTCGTAGAGGGTCGTCTCCAGTCGGGCCCGGTCCCAGGCGTCTTTTAATTTTTGGGTTTCGTCCTTGGCTTTCTCCAGTTCCTCAGCCGCGGTGTCGAAAGCATTGTCCACGGAGGGCGTTGGTTGTTCGGCGAAGGCGAAATCGTCAAGCCACAGGCTTGCAGAGCAGGAAAAGATGAACGCGGATAGAGCAAGAATTTTTTTCAAGCTTTCGCCTTTTTACCCCTTGTACTTTCTCACAAGCTTCTCAAAATCGTCTTCGGTTAAAACCTCAATTCCCAGGTCCTTCGCCTTTTTTAACTTCGACCCTGCCGATTCGCCGGCCACCACGAAGGATGTCAGTTTGGAAACCGAACCGGCCGCCTTGGCGCCCAGCTTCTTCACCAGCCCCTCCGCCTCGGAGCGGCTATAACCCTTCAGTTCCCCGGTAAAAACGAAGGTTTTTCCAAAAAAAGGCTGTTCCCCGGAGGGTTCTTCTTCCTTAAGGCGCTTGAGGTTGACCCCGCTTTTCTCCAACTTTTTGATGATCTTAATGTTGGCCGGTTTGGAGA
>JASHNQ010000038.1 GCA_030041545.1 candidate division FCPU426 bacterium
GGGCCCGTTCCCCTGGCGATCGCCTGCGAGGTGGCTTCCCCGGGCGACCCCACCAAGAAGACCCGCCTCGTCGTTTACGGGGGTTCCACCTTCCTGGCCAACCAGACCGTGGAGCAATACGCCAATCCGGACCTGGGCGTGAACACCTTCAGTTGGGCGACGGAGCAGGAGAACAAGATCAGCATCCATCCCCGGGAAGACGAAACCCGGATCCTCAACCTCACCAACGTCAGCGTCAGCCTCATCTTTTGGGTTTGCGTCGTCATCATCCCCTTTGGAACCCTCCTGGTGGGAGGGGTCCTTTGGTGGAACCGCCGCTCCCTGTGACCCTCCCATGCGCCGATTCTTTTTTGAAGAAGGAAAGTCGGCATGAAGAACTTTAAAAGCACCCTCATTTATCTCGCCGTCGCGGTCCTGGTGGGCGCCTTGTGCTATGTCCAATCCAAGCACCCCGCGACGGAAAAAGAAGAAAAAAAGGCCAAGGTTTTTGAGAATTTCGTGGCCGACGACATCAATGAAATCCATATCGAAAACCTCGGGACCACCGTGACCGCCTTGAGGACGCCCATCGTCCTGCAAAAGGGCGCGAAGGATACGTGGCGGATCACAGAACCCGTGAAGCTCCCGGCGGACGAAAGCACTTTGAGGTCCTTATTGACCTCGGTGGGGGGCTTTACCCCCGACCTCGCCATCGAAAAACCCGACCTCAAGGAGTTCGGCTTGGACCAGCCCCAGGCCCGGTGCACCTTCAAGTCCAAGGCCGGGACCACCTTCACGCTTTTGATCGGCAATAAGGACATGACCGGTTCCTCCGCCTACGTGAAGACCGGCGACAAAGACACGGTTTACATGGTGCCCTCCTACTCGACCGACAGCCTCCACAAGGGAATCGACGATTACCGGGACCACACCTTCCTCCAGACCGATCCGGTGGTGGCTAAGAAAATCCAGGTGATCCGCGATGGGAAGACGCTGGCGTTCGAAAAGGACAAGGACAACAACTGGAACATGATCCTCCCCCTCCAGGCCCGCGCGGACGCGTCGAAAATCCGGGACCTTTTAAGCACCCTCAGTTCGTTGCGCGCCCAGAGTTTCGTCACCGACCATCCCTCGGGACTGGCGCAATACGGGCTTTCCCCGCCGCACCTGCGAGTGGAGGTTTGGCCCAGCGACGGCGGGCCCTCCAAGGCCATCCTGGTGGGCCACAAAAAGGATAAGTCCGCCGGCCTCTACGCCAAGACGGCCGATGCCCCCACCATCGCCCTGATCGGGGAATATTTCGACAAGAACATGGACCTCAAGCCCTCGGATTACCGGGACAAAAGCATCCTGCAATTCGACAGCGGAAAGGCCAAGGGACTTGCCATCCACCGGGGCTCCAAGGTTTTCGCCTACCAAAAAGACGACAAGGGCCAATGGTCCTGCCCCGGCAGGCCCAACGCGCAAACCGAGGCTTCCACCCTGGCGGCCCAACTGGCCGGCATCACCATCATGGATTTTCCGGACCACCCCACCGGCACGGGGCTTTCCTCGCCCCTTTTCACGGCGGAAGTGGACATGACCGACGGCACCCAGCGTGTTTTCAACTTCGGAAACCATGACAACGGCAAGGTTTACCTGTCCGTTGACCCATCCAAGGATGTTTACGAGGTCCCGGATGTCGTCGTTTCCCAGATGGAAGGCTATTACAACACCATCCTCACGCCGGTGCCGGCCGCAAGTCCCGCATCTAACAAATAGCTTTGAGTTCTAAGTTTTAAGTTTTGAGTTGATGGAATTTTTGGATTCAGGTTGAATCCAAAATAACCGCAACTCAAAACCCAACACTTAGAACTCAAAACTTTTTTTAGGTGTATATTGCCTCCATGCCCAATCCCCCTTCCGACCAACCTAAATACCTCGTCGAGCACCTCGCCGAACTACGCCAGAGGCTTTTGAGGTGCCTGGCTTTGGTGGCGGTAGGCATGGTGGCGGCGTTTTGGAAATCCGGTTGGATCTTTGGAGCCCTTTTGGGGCCTTTCCGTGAAATCCAGGCCCAATTCCCCGATTTCGCGGCCCAAGTCCGCTCCCTGCAAACATTGACCCCCATTGAAGCCTTCATGATCAATATGAAGCTGGCCGCCATCGTGGGTTTGGTCCTGGCCTCCCCATTCATATTGAGGGAACTATGGGTTTTCGCAGCGCCGGCCTTGAAAGCCGGAGAAAGGGGGTCCATTTCCATGGTTTTCGCCCTGGGTCTGTTCTTCTTCACGGGCGGCCTGGCCTTCGGTTATTTCGTCATCATCCCCCTAGCGTTGCGGTTTTTGGTGCGGTACAACCTGGATTACCGCTTCATCCCCCAATGGACCCTGCAAGGATATTATGGTTTTGTCGTGAATTTCCTGCTCCTGTTCGGCGCCCTTTTTGAGCTGCCCCTGGTCCTGGCGGCGCTGGTGAGCATCGGTATCGCAACGCCCGCGTTCCTGTCCCAAAAGCGCAAGCATGCCATCGTCGCCATCTTCATCCTGGCAGCCTTCATCGCTCCCAGCGCCGACCCCATCAGCCAAATCCTGGTAGCCCTTCCCATGATCGTCCTTTACGAGGCCGGCATTTGGCTTTCCTACCTGACCGTCCGGAAAAGCAGCTGACAGTCGGCAGTCCACAGCTGACAGTTACTGATATTCACATATTAGGGTGACACCAAACGCTATATCTGGAAAAGCGTTCGGTGTCACTCAATAATGCGAACATCAGTAAGTTGTGCCTTGGGTTTTCAGTTATTGCCGCAAACCGTCGCCCGTCAACCGTCGGCTGATGTTTGGCGCGTTGACTTTTGGAGATGGGAAGCCCATAATTTCAGGAGAACCGCAGCGAAGAGGAGGGAAGGACATGAAGTTTTTTTTAGACACCGCCAATATCGATGAGATCAAGCAAGGGGTCGCGTGGGGGCTCGTTGACGGCGTTACCACCAACCCTTCCTTGGTAGCCAAAGAGGGCGTGGATTTCCACACCCGCATCAAGGAAATTTGCGCGATGGTCAACGGGTCGGTTTCGGCGGAAGTGACCGCCACCGATTACGAAGGCATGATCAAGGAAGGCCATACGCTGGCCAAATTGCACGACAACGTCACAGTCAAGGTTCCCCTCATACCGGAGGGCATCCGCGCCTGCCGGACCTTGAGCCAGGAAGGCATCAAAGTCAACGTCACCCTTTGTTTTTCGCCATCCCAGGCGCTTCTGGCTGCCAAGGCCGGGGCCACCTTCATCAGCCCCTTCGTGGGCCGGCTCGACGACATCTCCGAGGACGGCATGAAGCTGGTTTCGGAAATCGTCCATATTTACAAGAACTACGGTTTCCCAACCCAGGTCCTGGCCGCCTCGCTCAGGCATCCCCAACACGTGGTCCAGTCGGCCCTGGCCGGGGCCCATGTGGGAACCATGCCATTCGGCGTCATGAAGATGCTCTTCAACCACCCCTTGACGGACATGGGGCTTAAAAAGTTCCTGGCCGACTGGGATAAGGTGAAAGACCAGGTTATGAAGAAATAATTAAGTTATGAGTTCCGAGTGATAAGTTATGAGGGTTGGATATTTTTGAACCGAAGGTTCAAAAATTTCGTTAACTCAAAACTTTTGGAAAGGGCGGCTCCGCCGCCCTTTTTTATTGCCAAAAGGCGGGCCCACGATGCCTGATTTATCAGCCGTTGGAAAAGGGTTGATCGTTTTAGGGCTGATCCTGGCCGTGCTGGGGGGACTGCTTTGGGCCGGGGGAAAGATTCCGTTCTTGGGCCGCCTGCCGGGGGATATCCGGATCGGGGGAGACCATTTCCATTTTTATTTTCCGCTCACCACCTGCCTTTTGATTTCCGCCGCCGGTTCGCTCATCCTCTGGCTTTTCTCGAAGTTCAAGTGAAAATCCGCCATCTTTTTCCGGCCATGGCCCTGGTTTTGGGCGGGTGCGCCACGGGTTCTTTCGTTTCCGGCCCGCCGGGGCAGGCTCCCGCACCCCCGTCGGTGGAAACCGAGGCGGCCGATGAAATCCGGGTGGCCGTCGTGGTGGGTGAAAATTCCGTCCATCTCGCGGCCCCGGAGAGCTTTTTGTTGTCCGGTTTCCCCTCGGGGACGCCGGTTGTCCGAAAAAAGGATGGCTCCTATTACGAAACCACCCTGCGTCCCGATGAACTTTACGCCCCCAAGACAACTGTGGAGCCCTTGGGGGACGGCCAAGTCCAGGTTGATGGGAGGAGCTTCCAGGGGTCCCTGGAAATCCTCAAGGAACCAGGAGGAACCCTTACGGTCGTCAACCGGCTTCCGATCGAGGACTACGTCATGGGGGTTCTGGCGGGGGAAATACCCCACAACTGGCCCCTAGAAGCCCTCAAGGCCCAGGCCATCGCCGCCAGGACCTTCGCGGTGCTTCAGAGGTTAACGGCCCGCCAAAAAGGGGAACCTTACGACTTGGAGGGCACCGCCCAGTTCCAACGATACCAGGGGTCGGACTTGGTGAACGATGAAATCCGCCAGGCGGTTTTGGAAACCCATGGGCGGATCATCACTTACGACTCCAAACCCATCGAGGCCTTTTTCCACTCCAATTGCGGCGGGGAGACTTGCGGCGCCGACGAGGTGTGGAGCCGGGACAGGCCTTATTTAAGGCCAGTGGCCTGCCCCTTTGGGAACAACGGCGCCCATTTCCGGTGGAAGGCCGAGATACCGACGCGGGATTTGGTGCGCAAACTCCGGGCGGCGGGAGTGCTGGTCGGCGATATCGTGCGTTTGGAGGCGGCCGAACGGGACGAGTCGAACCGCATTCTCGAACTTTCGATCACGGACGCGGATGGTTCGGTCCAAACCATGAGGGGCTCGGCTTTCCGGATGGCGGTGGGGCCCGACGTCATCCGAAGCACCCGGTTCACGGCCCAGGTCGGCCCGGCCTCGGTGGTCTTCAACGGGAAGGGTTGGGGCCACGGCGTGGGAATGTGCCAAGAGGGCGCCTGCGGCATGGCCCTGAAAGGCTATAATGCCTTCGAAATCCTGCGGTATTACTACCGCGGTGTCATGATCGAGGACCTAAAGCAATATCCCCAGCTTTTCCAGGCGGAACTGAAATAACGGCCGCCTTAAAAACCTCTCCCCAAGGAACCCATGAAAACCGATCTCTTTGATTACCACCTGCCCGCCGCTAACATCGCCCAGCGGCCCCTGGAGAAAAGGGACGCCTCCCGGATGCTGGTGCTCGACCGCGAAACCGGCCGGTTGGAGCACAGCCGGGTGAGGGACCTGGCCCAGTGGCTCCTTCCCGGGGACTTGATGGTCGTCAACCAGACGAAGGTTTTTCCAGCCCGCCTCCACGCCGTCAAGCCCGAAACGGGGGCCAGGCTGGAGGTTTTCCTCCTGCGCCCCGCCTCGGAGGATTCCCCGAGAGAGTGGGAGGCCTTGGTCAGCCCCGCCAAGCGCGTAAAGGGCCGCCCGGTGCTGAAACTGGAGGGAAGGGGCGAGGTGGCGGTCCTGGAAGCCCTTGGCGAAGGGCATTTCATCGTAAGGCTCGACTGCGTGGGGAACGTCCGGAAATTCCTGGCCCGAAAGGGCCACGTTCCATTGCCACCCTACATTAAAAGGAAGGACGACGGCGCCGACCGTGAAAGGTACCAAACCCTATTCGCCAAAAAAGAAGGTTCGGTGGCCGCCCCTACGGCTGGGCTTCATTTCACCAAGCCTCTTTTGGCCGAATTAAAGAAAAGGGGCGTCCGCCGGGCGGAGATCACCCTGCATGTGGGACTGGGAACCTTCCTTCCGGTTTCCTCCGAAGAGCTGGAAGGGCACGTCATGCACCCGGAGCGTTTCGAGGTGCCTCCCGCGGCCGCAGCCGCCGTCATCCGTACCCGGAAACGACATGGAAGGGTAGTGGCCGTCGGCACCACCGTTGTCCGGGCCCTTGAATCAGCCTCCTTGCCGGACGGCACCTTGCGCCCGGGCCCGGATGAAACCCGCCTTTTCATATCGCCGGGATACCCCTTCAAGGCGGTGGACGTGCTTTTCACCAATTTCCACCAGCCTCGTTCCACCTTGCTCATGTTGGTCTGCGCTTTCGCCGGCAGGGAAAGGGTGCTCGCAGCTTACGAGGAAGCCCTGCGGGAGGGTTACCGGTTCCTCTCCTACGGCGATGCCATGCTGATTTTATGACAAATAGAGGCCGCAACCGCATCGCTATTTGGATACTTTAAATTTGCGGCGACCCGGGGACTCCAAAAAACCGGTCACAGGCAGCGGTTTGTTTGTAAAATGCCTTGGGGTTGCCAATCACGGAAAAGAAAGCAACATGGGCATTATCGAGAGGGAATTCAGGCTTCGTATTGAACCCGCCCGTGCCAAGGACCGCGAGGCTATGGTGGAAATCAACAAGGCCGCGGCGCCCCGCTGGCACAAACTCAGGCACCTGAACGCCGCCCTCCAGGAAAAACGGGCGTTTATCGCCTTCTTGGGGCGCATCCCGGCGGGCTTCCTCATCTGGACCAAGGATTTTTACAGCCATTATTTCATCGACCTGGTGGTGGTCCATCCCCAAATGCGCCGCCACGGGGTGGCTTCGGCCTTGATCTGGGCCATGGAAAGTTCCTGTCCCGGCAACAAGCTGTTTTCCTCCACCAACCGGTCCAACAAGGCCATGCAGGAGGTTTTTGAAAGGGCGGGCTTCGTCAAATCGGGTTTCATCACCCACCTGGACCGCAATAACCCCGAATTGATCTATTACAAAAAAATCCCCGCCAGGGCCAGCGCCTCCTCCGGGCCGCGCTCAAGGGCTTCCCGCAAGCGGAAAAAAACCGGCAAAAAATGAAACTCGAAAAATACGATTTTTGGCCGGGCGGCCTGGGCTTTCCTGAACGAACGAATCCTTTTCCCCGGTCACACCTATGGGCTGGCCGATGATTCCTCGGTTTTTTACACCTTGCTCACGAAGGACACAAAGTGAGGCATAAAAACGTCAAGAAGACCCATTGTTTTAACTTCGTGTCCTTTGTGGCGTACTTCGTGGCGCGCGATTCTTGTTAGAGACTCTCAATCCCCCAAAATCGTTTATCCAGAGATTTTAAATTGCACGAATTTAAAATAACCGCCAGGGATCCCAAAACCGCCGCCCGGTGCGGTTTGCTGAAACTGTCCCATGGCGAGGCAAGGACCCCTTGCTACATGCCGGTGGGCACCCAGGCCTCGGTGAAGGCCCTTTCCCCCGAGGATGTTTCCGCCTGCGGCTCCGAAATCCTTTTGGCCAACACCTATCACCTCATGCTCCGCCCCGGAGCCGAATTGATCCAGAAAGCCGGGGGCCTTCATGTTTTCATGCATTGGTCCAAGCCCATCCTCACCGACAGCGGAGGATTCCAAGTCTTCAGCCTGGCGGACTTAAGGAGGATCACGGAAAACGGCGTCCAGTTCCAATCCCACCTGGACGGCAGAAGGTGGGAAATGACGCCCGAATCCTCGACCTTACTACAGCACAAGATCGGCGCGGACATCATCATGGCTTTTGACGAATGCATCCCCTATCCTTCGCCCGAGGATTACGTGGATCAATCGGTAGAGCGCACCACCCGCTGGGCCGGGCGATGCCTTCAAGTCCACCGCCAAAGCGGGCGTGCGGGAGCCCAAGCCCTCTACGGCATCGTCCAGGGTTCCTCTTTCCCCCATTGGAGGGAAAAAAGCGCCAAGCAGCTTTTAGCCTTGGATTTCCCCGGTTATGCCATTGGGGGCGTTTCGGTGGGGGAACCCCAGGAAATGATATATGGCGTGGTGGAAATGACCGTCCAACACCTTCCTGTAAACAAGCCCCGCTATTTGATGGGGGTGGGTAAGCCGGAGGATATTTGGGAATGCGTCGAGAGGGGTATTGACCTTTTTGATTGCGTGCTGCCCACCCGGATCGCCCGTAACGGCACGGCTTTAACCAGGATGGGGAGGATCATCCTTAAAAACGCCCAATACAGCGAGGATTTCACCCCTTTGGACCCTCGGTGCGGCTGTGAGTGCTGCCGAAACTACACAAAGGCTTACCTAAGGCATTTGTTCCAAGCCGAGGAATTGTTGGTATTGCGGCTGGTTTCCTTGCACAACCTGCATTTTATGAATGAAATGACGGCGATCATCCGTAGGGCTATTGTCGAAAATCGCTTTTTGGAGGCTAAGGAAGAATTTCTTAAAAGCTATAAACGATGAGCAAAGCTGTAATAACGCCTAAAATATTGTGCGAGTTGACAAAAAATACTCTTGGGATTACCGTTTACCTTAAGGTGTCCCATGGACAAAATGGCCCAGATTCGGCACATCTTGGACACCCGTCTGACAACGGAAGTACTTGACCAGGTGTACCCCCCCACTCAAGCTTTGGAAGAAGTGTTGCTTTCCCCCGCGGAATTGGCCGCGCGCCACAAAAGGGTTTTTATTGATTTGTTGGAACGGGTCGGGGAGGCCATTGAAAAAGAAACGAATGAAAAATTAAGCGGGGATATCTTGATGACCGTGATGACCCGTGTCGAGAATTTCCTAATTCACCGGGGCTTCCACCTGAAGAAATAAATCGTCCGCGGAAAATAACCGCAACCAGCGTGTCGCCGTCACTTGTGAACCTTCCAGAATTTTCGACGGGTTAGGGAAAAAGATCGGGAAGACCTCATTTCCAGCATCCCTTAAGCACATCGTCCCGCTGAAACGACCGCCCAGCCGTCATTCGTTTTTTGCGAGAAACAATTGAAATTGTCGTTTTACCGTTGCCTTGCCCTTCCGTACCAAGTTGAACGTTGCGGCCTATCCAGCCGCCCCCCTATAATTACTGACGTTCACTTAATTTAGGTTGACACCAAACGCTATATCCGAAAAAGCGGTTGGCGCCACTCAATAATGTAAATGTCAGTAATGGCCAATGCGGCCATTCCCGGCGAAAGGCTTCTCCCAAGTGAAGGCTCCCAAACCGCTGGCACGTTCCAATGGAAAAAAGCCTAAAGGCGATGACGCCATTTCGGCGGCTTGGAAAAAGGTCCAATTAGCGCGTCATCCCCAGCGCCCTTTCGCCCTGGATTATATCCAAAGAATTTTCACCGATTTCAACGAGATCCACGGGGATAGGGTATTTGGCGACGACCAGGCTATTGTGGCCGGCTTCGCTTATTTGGGCGACCAGCCGGTTTTCGTGGTGGGCCAGCAAAAGGGCCGGGACACCAAGGAAAACATCAAACGCAATTTCGGCATGCCCAATCCGGAAGGTTACCGGAAGGCCCTGCGGGTCATGAAAATGGGGGAGAAGTTCAAAAAGCCCATCCTCACCTTCATCGACACGCCCGGGGCTTATCCGGGCTTGGGCGCGGAGGAAAGGGGGCAATCCGAAGCCATCGCCCGCAATCTCCTGGAAATGGCCAAGCTGAAGACCCCGATCATCGCAGCGGTCATTGGGGAAGGCGGCAGCGGCGGGGCCTTGGGAATCGGTGTTGCGAACAAGGTGCTGATGATGGAGAATTCGATTTATTCCGTCATTTCGCCGGAAGGCTGTGCGGCCATCCTCTGGAACAACCGGGAAATGATCCGACAGGCTTCCGAAGTCCTTCGCCTGACAGCGCAAGACCTGCGGTCGTTCGAGATTGTCGATGAGATCATACCCGAACCCGAAGGAGGGGCCCACTTGAACCATGACTCGGCCGCCCAGAACCTGAAGAAAGCCATGGAGAAAAACCTGAAGGCCCTCGTCGGATTATCGCCCAAGGCCCTGGAGGAACAGCGTTACCAGAAATTCCGCTCCATGGGAATGTTCCAGGACTAAGCGTTTGTGCGCCGATCCATCCCTCGAAAAGGCAAGCCGTCTAGTGAAACCAGCCATCCGATTCGAATTGTTCTTTCTACTGGCGATAACCGTCTCCGTTCCATCCTGGGGAGTGGCCAAGCCCGTGATCGTGGTGGACGCGGCCCATGGCGGCAGCGATCCAGGCGTGAAGGCCGGTTCGGAAGTGGAAAAAGATTGGAACCTTCGTTTTGCCCAAGCTTTGGGGAAGGCCTTGGAAGACTTGGGGTTCGAGGTCGTTCAGATCCGTAAAAGGGATGAAACCATTCCCCTGGAGAAAAGGGCCCAAACCGCCGATACGGCCCAGGCGTCGGCCGTCTTGGTGATCCACGCGGACTGTGAATGGACCGGAAACCGCGGCGGGCCGATGATCGTGCTAGAACCGCCCAACCAGTCCACGGAATCCGCCGAGATTCCCCGGTGGGGCGTCATTACGCCTTACCAGTACCGGCTTAGCCTGAAATTGGGCCGGGATATCGCCCAGTCCCTTGGGATCGGCACGGAACTCTCCAACCTTTCGGACAGCCGGGGTTTGGCGGGAGAAGCGGATTCCCCAACGGCAAAAATTTTTTGCCTTCCCCACCAAAGTTTGAGGTACCTCGTGCCGCCGGCCGTGGTTTTGACCCCCTTGTTCCTGTCCCACCGGCCTGACGTAAGGAAATATTCGGCGGATGCGGCGGTAGCGGAATTCGCCGCGAAGGTGGCCCGCGGCGTGGCGAATTACTTGCAATACTAATGAGGCCAAGCCTCTTTGATGTGAAGTTCAGGACCTTTTAGGGGATTCCAACAAATCCATGAAACTCCGATATATTTTAAAGTCGCTTTGGATGCCCGCCGCCCTTCTGGCGGCGTTAGGCGCCGTGATGGGGGCCTGGAAGCTGCTTCATACGGCGCCTCCATTAGAACCCCTCCCTTCCACAGCTGCCTCCCCCCTCTATGAAGCGGGAGATAAAACCATGACGGTTTACGTGAAGGCGGTGGCGGCGGAAGACGGTAAACTGGTCAACCAGGCCGCCACCATCCGGGAGAGCAAGGACCGCGTGAACCAGATGAAACAGGCCCTGTTAGCCTACCTGGACGGTCCCCGAACGGGGCGGGCCCAAGTGCCGGTCCCCGAGGGAACAGCCTTAAACGAATTTTACCTGACCCCCACGGGGTCGGCCGTAGCGGATCTTTCCCTGGCCCAAGTCGAAAGAGATAAGGTGGGCTTTTACCAGGAAGCTCTTTTTGTGCGCTGCCTCATTGACACCCTGACCGGAAATTTTTTCGAGATCAAACAGGTGAAGATTCTGGTGGACGGGCAGGATCAACCCACTCTTTTCGGCCATTACGCGCTGGGCACTTCGGAGGCCGCCATGCCGGCCACCGTAAACGGTAATTCTCAATTTTGAATTAAGGAACTAAAGAATGGAAACCCCAAAAACTGAAATCCTCCTGCCCCCGGTTTACGACCCCAAGGCCGTGGAGGGCCGTTGGTACGAGGTCTGGGAAAAGTCCCGGATTTTTACGGCTTCCCAGGATTCCACCCCCGAAAAATCCTTCAGCATGGTCATTCCTCCCCCCAACGTCACGGGCAACCTTCACCTGGGCCACGCCCTGAACAACACCCTGCAGGACATGCTGGCGCGCCTCAAGCGCATGCAGGGTTATAACGTGATGTGGCTTCCGGGCTGCGATCACGCCGGCATCGCCACGCAAAACGTGGTGGAAAGGGAACTGAAAAAGCAAGGCAACTCCCGCCAAGACCTGGGCCGGGAAGCCTTCGTGAAGCGCACTTGGGAATGGAAGGAAAAATACGGGGCCACCATCATGCGCCAATTGAGGAGGCTGGGTTGTTCCCTGGATTGGAGCCGCGAGCGCTTCACCATGGACGAGGGGCTTTCCCTGGCCGTGCGTAGGGTTTTCATCGACCTTTACAACGAAAAGCTCATCTACCAGGACTATTACCTCATCAGTTGGTGCCCCCGCTGCCAGACGGCTTTGTCCGACATCGAAGTGGAGCACAAGGCCGTGCAGGGGAACTTTTACCACATCCGATACCCCTTCGTGCACGATCCCGCCGACGGCCTGGAGGTGGCCACCACCCGGCCCGAGACCCTCTTGGGCGACACCGCCGTTGCCGTGAACCCCGAGGACGACCGCTACGCGGGCTTGGAGGGCAAGTCCCTGGACCTGCCGCTGGTCCACCGGCGCATCCCCATCATTATGGACGCGGCCGTGGACAAGGATTTTGGCACGGGCGCGGTCAAGATCACGCCCGCCCACGACTTCAACGACTTCGAAATGGGCAACCGGCACCGACTCCCCCGCGTGAACATCCTCAACCCCGACGGCACCCTCAACGAAAACGCCGGGGCTTACCGCGGCCTGACGGTGGCGGCCGCGCGCAAGAAAATCGTGGAGGACCTTGAGGCCCAAGGCCTTCTTTTGAAGGTGGAGCCCCACGAGCACAACGTGGGCCATTGCTCCCGCTGCGGCACGGTGGTGGAACCCTATTACTCCAGGCAATGGTTCGTGCGCATGAAGCCTCTGGCCGAGCAGGCCTTGAAAGCTGTGGAGCAGGGGAAAACGCGCTTTACCTCCGAATCCTGGCGTGGCGAATTCGAACGATGGCTGAACAACATCCACGACTGGTGCATCAGCCGCCAATTGTGGTGGGGCCACCGCATCCCGGTCTACACCTGCGGGGTCTGCCAAACCCAGGTGGCGGCCGAGGACGCGCCCTCCACCTGCCCCAAGGGCCACGCGGGAAAAATGGAGCAAGACCCGGACGTTTTGGACACCTGGTTTTCCTCGGGGCTCTGGCCTTTTTCGACCCTAGGCTGGCCCGAAAAGACCCGGGACCTGGAACTTTTCTACCCGACCTCGGTGCTAGTGACCTCCTGGGACATTATCTTCTTCTGGGTGGCCCGCATGATGATGATGGGCCTCAAGTTCATGGGCGAGGTCCCTTTCCGCGAGGTCTATATGTATTCCCTGGTGGCGGACGCCGAGGGCAAGAAAATGAGCAAATCCAAGGGGAACGTGGTGGACCCGCTGGATTTGATCGACCAGTACGGCACGGACGCGCTCCGCTTCACGCTGGCCTCCATCGAGACCAAGCAGCGTTACGTGGCCTTAACGCCTCAAAAACTGGAATCCTCGCGCAATTTCGTCAACAAGCTCTACAACGCCTCCCGTTTCGTGCTGATGGGGATCGCCGGCGGCGTGGAGGTGAGACCATTGTCCAAGGAGGACTACCCCCGCCTCAAGCTGGAGGACCGGTGGATTTTGACCCGGCTTTCCCAGGTCGCCGGGGAAGTGACCCAGGACTACGGCAAGTACCGGGTGGCCGAGCTTTCCCAGGCCCTTTACCGTTTCGTGTGGAACGAATTCTGCGACTGGTACTTGGAGTGCATCAAGCCCCGCCTTTACGCGGAAGCCGGTTCGGAGGAAAAAAAATTGGCGGCCCGCGTAGTGGTTACCGCGCTGGATGGAATCCTCCGCCTGTTGCATCCTGAAATGCCCTTCGTGACCGAGGAACTTTGGCATAAGCTGCCGGGACGCGTGGAAATGATCATGAGATCACCCTGGCCCAAGCCGGGAGATTACCCCACGGACGAGGCGGCGGCCAAGGATTTCGGTTTTCTCCAGGAGATGGTAACCGCGGTGAGGAGCAGCCGAAGCGAACTTTCGGTGCCACCCTCGGCCATGGTCAAGGTTTCCACCCATGGGGACGGCGTGAAATTCGCCCCCTCCTCGCCCTTGGTCCATTTGTTCAAGACCATGTGTCGTGTGAGCGAGCTGTTGGAAACGGGAAAGCGCCCCCCCAAGACGGCCCTGGCCGTGGTCAGGGGTGGAGAGCTTTTCGTGCACCTGGAAGGCTTGATCGATTTGAAGGCCGAGGCCGCCATGCAGGAAAAAGAACGGCGGAAATTGGAGAAATATGTCCAATCCATCCAGGGCAAGCTCTCCAACGAACAGTTCGTGAAAAACGCGCCCGCCGAGCTGGTGGAGGCGGAAAAGGCCAAACTCCAGGAAGCCGAGGATAAGATCGTCCGTGTCGAAAACAATTTAAAGTTCCTGGAAAGTTGAGCCGGAACGAGATGAAACGATCCATCCGTCGCCCCGCAAACGGCCTGGACTGGGCCCAAATTCGTCCCTTGTTGAAACAGGCGCTTTTGGAAGACGGCGCCTGGCACGACCGGACCACCTATGCCACCGTTTCCTCCCGCTCTCCAGCGCGGGGCGAGGTGATCGCCAAGGGCGACGGTATTTTGGCCGGCTTACCGGTGATGGCCGAAGTCTTCAAGCAATTGGACTCCCATTGCCGGTTGAAGGCCTTGGCGCGGGAAGGCTCCCGCCTTAGCCAGGGCCTGAAAGTAGCGGAGTTAGGGGGCTATGCCCGGCCGCTTTTAAGCGGGGAGCGGGTGGCCCTGAACCTCTTGGGCCGCCTTTCCGGGATCGCCACCTTGAGCCGTCGCTTCGCGGACAAAATCAAGGGCCCACGCCTCTACGATACCCGCAAAACCACCCCCCTTTGGCGGGTCCTGGAGCGTTACGCGGTGCGCGTGGGCGGCGGCCAAAACCACCGTTTCAACCTGGCCGGGCACGTTCTCATCAAGGACAACCATTTACGGTTGGGCGGCGGTGTTTACGCCTGCGTGAAGGCGGCCCGAAAGATCTTCGGCAAGGAGGAATTCATCGAGGTGGAAGTGGAAAGTTTCGAGCAGGCCTCGGAGGCCTTAAGGGCGGGCGCCGACCTTCTTTTGTTGGACAATTCATCCCCCAAGGTTTTGGAAAAAATCCTGCGGCTGGTCAAGGGCAAGATGCAAGTGGAGGTCTCCGGTGGATTGACTTTAGACAATATCAGAAAGTATTCCCGCCTTCCCGCGGACCGTTTTTCCTCCGGCTTCCTGACCCACTCGGCTCCCGCGCTGGATTTCTCGATGGAGCTTTACCCAATAAAAAAATTTTAAAATGAAACCCGAACAAATCCTCAAAGGCCTCAAGACCAAGACTTTCGGCCGGAACTTGATTTGCATGGAGGAAGCCACCTCCACCAACGACGTGGTGGCGGAACTGGCCCGCCAGGGTGCCCCGGAGGGCACGGTGGTGGCCGCCGAAACTCAGACGAAGGGCCGTGGACGACTCGGCCGGCATTGGGCCTCTCAGGAGGGTAAGTCCCTCACCTTTTCTATCCTCTTGCGTCCCAAACTCCATGCCGACGAACTTCCCGGGATCACCCTTGCGGCGGCGGTTGCGATGGCCAAAACCCTGGAGGATTTCCATTTCCGACCACGAATCAAATGGCCCAATGACGTCCTGCTGGAGGGAAGGAAAGTTTGCGGCATTTTGACGGAAATGGGCCCTAAAAAAGATAGAATGGCTTCGGTGGTATTGGGCATCGGAATCAACCTCAACCAGTCTTCGCGGGATTTTCCAAAGGAACTCAGGGAAATCGCCACTAGCCTTTACCGAATTTCCGGCCGTAAAGCCGGCCGGGCCCGCTTTTTCCAGATGTTGCTCCTGAACATGGAGGAAACCTACCGTTGGGTGGCGGAAAGGCATTTTTACAAGGTGCTGACCCAGTGGCGGGAAAGGTCCTCAGTCTTGGGCCGGCAGGTGAAGGTGACCCTGGGGCACCGTGTTTTTTACGGACAGGCCGTTGACGCGGATGAAAAGGGCGCGCTTTTGGTACGCAATGACGTTGGAATCATCGAACGCGTCACGTCGGCAGACGTGCAAACAATTCAATTTTGAGTTCCGAGAGTTGAGTTTTGAGTTAATGTAATTTTTCGATCATATTTCGATCGAAAATTTCCAAAATTCAAGATTTAAAAATTCGATTTTGGAGTTTGTATGGTTTGGGCCATTTTAATTGGCAATACCCGCTGTGTTTCCGCTTTGATGAAGGGCCTTCAGGTCCGAAAACGCCATATCGTTCCAACGGCCAGCTTGGGGAACCGCAAAGGGGCCTTGGAATGGGCCAAGGGATTGCGACGGAAATCCCCATCGGAGGGGGTCCTCGTGGCCAGCGTGGTTCCGCCCGTGGATGGGGCGGTGCGACGATCCCTCCAAAAGGTTTTTGGGACAAAACCCGAATTCGTGACGGCCCAGCATCGGCTGGGGATTCAAGTCAAAGTGAAAAAAATCTCCCAGGTGGGGGCGGACCGCCTGGCCAACGCGGTGGCCGCGGCGGAGCTTTACGGCGCACCCTCCATCGTGGTGGATTTCGGGACCGGGACCACCTTTGACGTGGTGGATAAGGACGGCGCTTATTGCGGCGGGGCCATCCTGCCGGGATTAGGCATATCCTTAAGGGCCCTCCATGACTTCACGGCTAAGATCCCCTTGATAAGGTTCCGTCCCGTTCGTTATGCCATCGGCCGCACCACGGAGGAAGCCGTCCGCTCGGGCATCTACCATGGCGCCATCGGCACTACCCGCGAGCTTCTAGCGGGGATCCGCAAGGAATTGAGGGCTCCGGCGCCTGCCGTGGCCACGGGCGGGTGGTGCGGGGTTTTCAGGGGGACCCGGCTTTTTTCCCGCGTTGAGCCGGACCTCACCTTGAAGGGCCTGGCGCTTATTTGGAAAAACCGAAATGCTTAAACCGGCTCCACCGCCAAGACGCCAAGAAATTCTTTTTTTAATTTCAGAACTTAAAACTCCCAACCGCTTTTGAGGAGGGGAAGTGCGTAATATCGAGGAAATCGCGGCCGAAGAGGAGGCTAAGGCAAGGGAAATCCTAAGTTCGCGCCTCAACTTCCTTTTGCGGTGGGGAGGGCTGGCCCTCGGTATTTGGGGTTGGGTGCTCTTCGCGCACGGCAATATGGACGAAGGTGCCTTCCTTGTGACCGCTTCCTTTTTCCTCTGGGCCGTCAGTTGGGACATCCTTCGGGTGGTGCGGGGCAACTCCGTTCCCTTTTTTACCGGCATACTGTCCCTTTCCTTCGCCTTCGGCCTTTATTTCCAAAACCGCCTTCCTTCCTTCGACTGGGGCGGCGACCCCGCCTTTTGGCTGTCCGTTCACGCGGGCGCGGTAGACGACCCCCCATGGTCCCCCCTCAGTTATTTGATAGGGCAATCGGCCTGTTTCCTTTTACCCGACCTGAGGTTTTCCATCCTTCCCACGCTTTCCGCCGCGCTCCTCTCCGTCGCCCTTTTTTTCATGGCGCAGGAATATTTCTCCCAGTTGAAAAGCCAAACCCTCCAGGGGCTCCTTTGGGTTCTTTTACTTTGCGGGGCTTTGGCCGCCAGCGCGCCTTTTTCAAGCGCCGGGACCCTGGGCTCGGGCCTGGTGGCGGTTCTGGGTTTCCTCCTTCTTCTTTTCCAAAGGGTCCTCCTCGGTTTGGAGGAAAAACCTTGGAGGGCCATTTATTTTCTTTTGGGGATGTTATGGTCGGTGAACCCCCTATGGGGAATTTTGGGCCTTTTGGCGCCCCTGCGGGCCCTGGATTTGGAGGGGAGGAGCCTGAATCTCATCCTTCCGCCGTTGCTGGCGGGTTTGAGCCCTTATCTTTGGATTTTTTTCCGGCAAAACCGTTTTTTCCCTTCCTGGGGTGGAAACCATCCCTTTTCCAAAATGCTGGAAGCGGGCGGGTGGTTCATTCCCCAAGCCCTTAGCGGCCGAGGATCCCTCCCCGAAATATTCAGGGCCATGGGGTGGAGCATTGCGCTTCTGGCCGTCTTTTCCGCGTTTTTGTGGTTCCTGTATTTTTTCAAATGGAAGGCCGGTGGGAAAACCGAATTTACCGCGTTGGATTTTTGGCTTTGGGTCCTGGCGGGGCTGGGTGGGGTGTTTGAGTATTCGCCCACCTCCTGGACCTTGGGGCCCACGGTCCTTTGGTTCGTGGCAGGATTGGGCGGCGGGTTCCTTCGGCTTCTTGAGAAAGGGGCGGAGCGGCGGCAAGGCGTTTTCTTTTCAGGCAAGCCCTTGGCTTGGCTGGGGTCATTGGGGCTTCTGCTGGCTTTGGGCCTGGCCTGGGTTCCGGGCCAAGGCGCGTTGCGCGGCCAGCCCTACTTTCCCCAGCAACACGCCTTGAACCTGTTGAAAACCCTCCATCCCAAAGCCATCCTTATTTGCCAGGACCCTTTTGACGCCGCCGCCTGCCGTGAAGCGCGCCTGATGGACCCCATGGCCTTGGACACCGTGATCCTGGACCAAGGGTACTTGAACCAAAGGTGGTACGTGAGCCAGGTCATGGAGCAGGCCCCGGAAATCTTGTTTTCCAGCGTCGCGGGGCCGCCGGTGGAAGTGTTGAAAAGGATCGTGGTGGATAACCGGGACTTGTGGGACATCCATTGGGACCTGTCCGCCCTGCCGCCGGATTGGAATGGGCCGCCTGCGGCGCCCACGGTGCTGACCCAAGAGTTCGCCGGGCCCGCCACCAGGGATTTAGACCCGGAAAAAGCCCAATACCTCTTTGATTTGACAGCCGTGCCGGAAGCCGGCAATGTTTCGGGCAGCCGCAGCTTCGCTTATTTCACCCGCTATGTCACGGGGTTTAATGAACTGGGAAAATACCTCCTTGGCCAGGAACGCTATTCGGAGGCCATCCACGCTTTTGAAAGATCGGTGAAACTGGCCCCGGACTTCCAGGAACCCCAAAACTACCTGGCCCAGATGTATTCCAAGCAGAACATCCTGGAGGCCGCCCGATTGGAGTTCGAAAAGACGGTCAAAACCACGCCCCAGAAGTTGGACCAACTGATGAAGGAACTGGAGTATGCCCAAAAGACCCAAGATGACGCCGGCACCGTGGCTCTTTTGGACCAAATGATCCACTTGAACTCGGAATTGGCCGACGCCGAATACCAGTTGTCGAAGATTTACGGCCAGGAAGGGCGTTCCGAGGAAGCCAAGGCCCTCTTGGAATCCTCGGTCAAGCTGAACCCCCAACAGTTGGAAGCCCAAATGACCCTGGGGCGGCTGATGGCCCACCTAGGCAACCGTATCCGGGCTGAGGAGGCTTTCCGGGCGGTATTGGAAATCGACCCGCAGAACAAGCAGGCCCAGGTGGAGATTTGGAAGCTGTTGAATAAACCCTAAGGGCTTGTCAACGTCCAAAAACGATTATCTCCTTGATAACGCCCGGGCTTTTGCCTCGTTTTCAGCCGCCAGTTCCTTTTGCCCCTCCTCCAGGTAGGCCCTTCCCAATTGCCCGTAAATGTCGGCATTTTGGGGACTCAGGGCCGCCGCGGTTTTAAGAGCCTGGACGGCTTCCGGCCACTTCCCAAGGGACAGGTAGGCCGAGGATAAATTAAACAAGTAAAGGCTATCCTGCGGTTCCAAGTCCGCCGCTTTTTGAAAGGCGGTCACCGCATCGGCGTAGCGCCGCTGGCGGAAATAAGCACCCCCCAAATAATCGTAAGCTTCGGCAAAACCGGGATTGATCCGAAGGGCCTGTTGGGCCGCATCCTCGGCATCCGAAAACCGTCCCAACCGCTGGTAGGCCAGGGACAGGCTGGCGAAGGATGAATCATGCCCGGGAAAAAGGGAGGTTTCGGACTTGAACTCGCCTGCGGCTTCCTCCGCCATCCCTTTTTGCAAAAGGACCAGTCCTTTCCCCTCGTGGGCATAGGGTGGCACGGGATCCAGGGAGAGGGCTTGGTTGTAAGCGGCCAGCGCATCGTCCCACCAGCCCGCCTGGGAATAGGCCTGGCCTAGGTTCAGGCAAGCCAGGGAGGAAACCCCCGGCGAAAGGGTTGCCACGCGGCTCCAGAGGGTGATGGAGTCCCGCCAAGTGGCGGCTTGCAGGATCGTGCCATATCCCAGCCCAAGGGCCAGGCCGACTGCGCCAACGGCAAGAAGAATCCTTCGGCTCGATAAAAGACGGGCCAGGCTGGCGGAAAAAACGAGGAATGGCCCTAGGCACGGGAGGTAGGCGTAACGATCCGCGGCGGCTTCGGACCCCACCTGCACGAAGCCCAGGACCGGGGCCAGGGTGATCAAGTAATAAAGCCAAGCGGCCGCAAGCCAGGGACGGATCGGGAATAAGCGGATACAGGCGGCGGAAACGGCCGACACCAGGAAAAACGCCAGCAGATTGCCCCCGTTCCAAGGGGCTCTCCCCAGAAAGAGAGGATAATAGGCCGCCAAATGGATCGGGACCGCCATTTTGAGAAGGTAAAAGGCCAGGGAGTGGAAGGCACTCAGGATCCGGGGGACCCAAGGCCATTCCCGCAGGCTCAATGGGGCTCCACCCTTAGACCGCGCCATCACGGCCACAATGCCGGCCGTGAGTGAAAGAAGAAGGAAAGGGATCTTTTCCACAAAGACCCTGTTCTTGTTTGTCGGCGCCGGGTCCTCCTCGGCTTGCGGTCTGCGGAGGCGGCCAAGAGGCCATCCATCCAGTAAAAGAAAAACCACGGGAAGGGTGACCGCCATGGCTTTAGACAAAAGGGCCAGTCCAAAAAAGGCCATGCAAAGGAAGTATTGGAACTTCCATCCGCCTTCGCCCTGGTATCCTCCTTCACTCTTCGAGCTACGGAGAACAGGCCACGGGCTACGCCCGTGGAGAAAGCGGACATATTCCAAATAGGCGTTAAGACTAAGGAGAGAAAAGAGGCCGCAGAGCAAGTCGGTGCGGTCCGCGGCCCATACCACCGATTGCACGTGGATGGGATGAAGGCCGAAAAGGACCGCCAGCAAGAAGGCCGCCGGCTTTTCCCAGTTTTCGGACTGTTTTTCCCCGGCATTTCCGGTTTCCCAGGGCCATTTCAGGAGAACCAAGCCGACCTTGTACACCAGAAGGGTATTCAAGAAATGCAGGACCAGGTTGTCCAGGTGGAAGAGCACCGGGTTCAGGCCGCCGAAGCGCTCATCCAGGGCCAAGGAAAGCCAGGTGAGGGGATACCAATTTCCCCCTAAAAAGGTCGTCCCCATCCAGCGCAGGCTGGCGGTATTTAGGGACCAAAGGTAAGGGTTGTGAACGATCAGATCCCCGTCGTCCCATACAAAGGCGTTGCCCAAACTTGGCAAGTAAGCCAAAAACGTGAGAAGGGCTGGAATCAGGCCAATCCAGGTGGGCCATTCCCATTGGGGTAAAAGGGAAGCCTTGGTGCCGGGGATTGTCCTATTCACTATTTCATCCTTACACTCTTGGGTATCCCTATTTTATGGCAAAGTGAGGGATAAAAGGGTCAGGCAGCGAAGGTGGGAGTGTTGAAAAATCCATCTGCGATGGGATTTTTCAACGACACCTTCATGGTTGCCATCGTTGGAAGCTTTCTAAGGAGGCAACCATAATGCTTTAGCACAAGGTCGCTTTTTGTCCCTGGAACAGGGTTCCAGGGACTTTTTCAACAGTCTCAAGGTGATAATTCGACTTCCTGCCCGGCCGGTAAAACCTAAACCCCGCCCTTGGCCCGTCCAAACACTGAACCCCGTTCGACCGACAGGGTCCACTTTACCGGTTGAAATTTCAACGAAGGAAAAACTCCATCATCCCGACCAAACCGTTATTTTTGGCCCTCTCCCTTGCGGCGGGGGCGTGGGGGATGGAGCCTCCGCTCAACCTTAAAAGCTTGGGCCCGCCTCCGGAAGCAGCTTCCAACACCGGCACGGCCCAAAGCGCGGGCATCGGGATCCTGCCCCTGCCTTACGGCGGCTATAGCGATACCTACGGCGTCCTCGGGGGAACGGGCTTGGCCGCCTATGAAGAATCGTCCCAAACCCGCCTGGTCACCTCTTTGCTGACAAATTTCAACGATTACTTCCGGTACAAGGCGCGGTTTGATTGGCGTCGGCCGGATCAGTGGATTTTCGACGTTACCGCTTCCGCGGGCAACGACATCGAGGATTACTTCGGGGAAGGCGACAACACACCCACCACCTTCCAGGCCTTCAATAGCACCCTGGACCAGGTCACGGCTTCCTTCCAGTACCAGGCTGAAAGCGGGCTTTACCTGGGACCCTACCTGGAATACCTGTACCGTTCCTGGCAGGGAGGCGTGGACCTTCCGGCGCCCCTTCAGAACGAGTCCGAATGGTGCCTGGGACTGCAGAGCACATGGGAGGGGCGGGACGATATCGTGGAACCCCACGACGGGTTTTATTACCAGGCAGGCTTTTATACCCTTCCCTCGGCGGGCCAATCGGGTTTCGGGACCGGTGTCTGGCAAGCCCAGGGTGACGTTAGGCTCTACCGGACAATCCTGGAGGATGTGGTCCTGGCCTGCAGGGTGAACGGCGCATGGTCCCTTGGGGATCCTTCCTATTCATTCGTCTACAGCCTAGGGGGCAGCAACGAACTGCGGGGTTACCATACCAACCGTTTCCGGGGGAGCCGTTTTTACGCGGTCCAGGCTGAGGCTCGAATCCCGGTCTGGGACTGGTTAAACGGGAGCGCTTCCTTGGACGCCGGGGACGTTACCAACGGCGCCTTTTCCCTTCCGCTTGCCAGCTTCCAGGTTGGCCTGCGCTCGGACCTGCTCAAGGCCGTCGGGCTCGTGCTGCGATTGGATTGGGGGTTCGGCAAGGACGAGAACGAGATTTCCTTCGGCTCCAGCGAGCCCTTTTAAACCGTTTTTTTCTTATTGCGCTAAAATGAACCATGCCTTCCAACGAGAAATCCGGGTTCCGCCCTTCTCTTGAATTATCCCCCTGGGTTTGGGCGGTTTATTTCCTTCTGCTTTGGCAAATCCTGCTTCGGGCCCAGAATCCCGGGCTCATGTCCGACGACAGCGGGGAAATGGCCGCAGCGGCTTATAACCTGGGCTTAGCCCACCCCCCCGGTTATCCCTTTTTCGGCCTCATGGGGCATTTAGTGGTCCTGATTCCCGTCGGGACCATGGCTTTTCGGCTCAACCTCTTTTCCGCGGCCTTAACCCTTTTTTCACTTTTTCTCACCTTGGATGCCGCACGGAATTTGGACTTTTCCCGGCGGAATCCGGGCCGGGCGACGGCGGATTGGGCGCAGGAAGTCCTTTTGGCGGCGCTAGGGGTTGTTTTCATTTCCTTCCGGGGTGTTTTCGCCCAAAGCCTGACGG
The DNA here is from genome assembly GCA_030041545.1 of candidate division FCPU426 bacterium. Classification (GTDB taxonomy): domain Bacteria; phylum Oederibacteriota; class Muellerivitia; order Muellerivitales; family Muellerivitaceae; genus JAJPJW01. The sequence continues at coordinate 22,775 of JASHNQ010000038.1, forward strand.
CCAAGGGATGTGTTTATACCCTGACACTTTTTTGGGCGACGGCGGCGGTATGGCTTTACGTCTTCCAACAACGGCATCCAGAGGATGACCGACCGTGGTGGGCGATATGTCTTTTGTGGGCGGTCGGATTAGCCAATCACTGGCAAACAATGGTGCTGTGGGTTCCTTTCCTGACGTTTTGGTCCCTCCAGAGGCGCCAACAGCGGCGGGGGAAGAAACTCCTTCTGGGATCAACCCTTGTGTTTATTGGAATATCCCCTTACCTCTACCTTCCCTTCAGGGCCCGCCTGGATTGCGAACCGTGCTGGGGCTATCCCATCAACCTGCCCTTGTTTGACTGGGTAGTATCCCGCCAACTGGTGGCGGGCGTGGAGCATTGGATTCAAACGGGTGCTTTTTACCTGGAGTCGGCTAAGGAAATAGCAAGAGCGGGTTTCATGGATTGGCTCCCGGGTTTTATGATCGTAAGCCTGATCGGAGTGGTTGTTTTGAGAAAAAAGGACCGCAGCCTGGTTTACGGTTTCCTCGCGCTTTTCCTTCCTGTGTTGATGGGCGTCTTCGCCGTCCATGAGGAGTACAACACCCACCTTATCCCTTGCTACCTGGTGTCCCTTTCAGGGTTGGCGGTCTTGTTTGGGTTCGTTGCTTTGCGGAGCCTTCAAACGTCGCTGCCCCACCCTCAAGAGGCGGTTATTTTAGCGGGCCTGCTGGGCCTGGCCGCCGGCGTGTGGCTTGCGCATGTTTTCCAAGCCGAAGATAAAAGTCGTTATACCTTGGCGGAGGATTTTGGGACCAACGTGCTGATGGGCCTTCCCCGGGGCGCCGTTCTTTTGGCCGATGGGGACCACTATGTGATGCCGATTTGGTACGAGCGTTACGCCCAGGGGAAAAGGCCCGACGTGGTTTTTGAGCCTTCGGTGTTCCTCTACCACGGCTGGGGATGGAAACAGCTGATCGACCAATCGGCCGATTTGAAACCGGTGGAGTCCTCCCCCTTGTTCCAGGAAAGGCTCGACGCCTTGGCCCGGGTCGGGCCGGCCCACCCGCTTTTTTATTCGCTGGGCCGGGAATTCCTGGAGCCAGCCTTGGAGAAAATGCCGGGGGCCTGGGTACCCCGTGGCTTGGTTTACGCGTGGGAACTCCACCGCCCTTTCCCCCTGGAAGTATCCCGACGGGTCTTTCAAGTGTTGGGGAAGGAGAGGCTCAGGGGCTGGGAGGGTTTTCAAATGGACCTGCGGCGCGACTTGTCCACGGAACAAATCTATCGTTATTACGCCGAGCAGTTAAGCGTGTTGAAACAGTAATTATTAAGTTTTTAGGCCTTTTCTATTGGTATAATGTTTTAGTTTCACCAACGCTCCCGGACTTCTTTCGCGAGGGAAGATGGACCTTCAAGAAATCCTCAATTCCATGGTCAGCAAAAAGGCCTCGGACGTCCATTTAAAGGCCGGTTCACCCCCCCTTTTCCGCATTGACGGCGATTTAGCCCCCCAAAGCGACACTCCCTTGACCCCCCAGGAACTGGCCGAAGTGGCCTCCTACCTCATGGACGAGAAGCAACAGCGCCTGTTTTTCGAGGAACGCAAGGAAGTCGACCTGGCCTACGCGGTGGAGGGCCTGGCCCGCTTTAGGACCAACGCCATGTGGCAGAGGGGCCTGCCGGAAATCATCATGCGCGTCATCCCCCAGCGCATCCCCAATATCGAGGACATCAACATGCCCACGGCGGTCTTGAAGCAGATCGCCATGGAGCAAAGGGGACTGATCTTGGTGACGGGCATCACGGGGTCGGGCAAATCCACCACACTGGCGGGCCTGATCAACGAAATGAACACCAACCGGGCGGCCCATATCGTGACGGTCGAGGACCCCATCGAGTTCGTCCACCCGGACAAGAAATCCAGCGTCACCCAGAGGGAAGTGGGCCTGGACACGGAAAGTTTCAGGTCCGCCCTCAAGTACGTCCTGCGCCAGGATCCGGACATCATCCTCATCGGCGAAATGCGCGATGTGGAGACGGTGCAGGCCGCCATCACGGCCGCGGAAACAGGGCATTTGGTGCTTTCCACCCTCCATACCATGGACACCATCCAAACCATTGAGCGCATCCTGGACTTTTTCCCCCCGGAGCAGCAAAACCAGGTCCGCGTGCAGCTTTCGGGCACTTTGCGGGCCGTCATTTCCCAGCGCCTGGTGAACAAGGCGGACGGCGTGGGCGTGGTGCCGGCGGCCGAAATCATGATCGTGACGCCCACCATCAAATCCCTGATCGCCGAGGGGAAAATTTCCTCCATCCGCCAATACATCGCCGAGGGGCAGAGCCAGTACGGCATGCAGACCTTCGACCAGTCCCTTATCCAACTAGTGCGAAAGGGCTTCATCACCAAGGAGAGCGCCATGGAGCAGGCTTCCTCGCCCTCGGAGATCGACCTGGGATTGAAGGGCATTTCCTCCTCCAAGGCCTCGGCCCAGTCCCTCATCTCCCAGATGGAAAACGCCCAGCAAAAGGAACGGCTCTCCGGCTGGCTTAAACGGGCCCAGGAGTATTTCGACAAGCGGCGTTACGAAGAGGCCCGGGCCGAGCTCAAACGCGTCCTGCAGGAGGTCCCCGACCACCGGGAAGCCAACGCCCTGATGGGGCGCCTGCGGGAAATGGACAGCCAAACCGAGAAGAAGAAGGATGCCTCCGGCAACATCAAGGCGGCCCTGCAGCTTTACCGCGAAGGCAAGCACCAGGCCTCCATCCTGGAGTTCCAGAAGGCCCTGGAAGTGGATCCGGACAACAAACAGGCCCAGGCCTACCTCAAGTCCATCCAAGCGGAATTGGAAAACCGGGGCCGCGCGAGGGAATGCTACCAGGCGGCCCTTTCGGCGCAGCAGCAAAACGACCTGGCGGGGGCGCTTTCCCAGGTTGAGCAGGCCCTTGTCCTGGACCCGGAAAACGAGCAAGTGCGGGAGCTGCAAAAAAACCTCAAAACCGCCGTCCAAAAGGAACAGGCCAAAGCCAAGGCGGATGCCTTGAACCAGTCCGCCATCGAGCTTTACAAGTCCGGGGATTTGCTGGGAGCCTTGGTGGCCTGGAACAAGGCCTATGAGATCAACACCGAGCTGTCCGACGTGGCCAATTACCTCCAGCAGGGAACGGCCAAGCTGTTATCCTTCGGCGTGGACGGCATCGACGCCAACCCCGAAAAGCAAGTCATCCTCAACCTTTTCGAGCAGGGGGTGCGCTGCTACGTGCGCTGCGACTTCCAAACCGCGATGGATTTTTTCAAGAAGGCCCTTTCCAAGGCGGACGGAAACGCCTATTTGAGCGCCTATTACCAAAAAACGGCCCAAATGCAGGAACAGCAGGTTTCCGAGTTTTTCCAAGAAGGCGTGAGGCTCCAGCAGTCGGGGGACCTGGCGGCGGCCCAAAAAGAATTCACCAAGGTCATCCGGCTTTCGCCGGGGCATCCGGAGACCCTCCAACAGATGGCGGCCCTGAAGTCCGCCATCCAGCAAGCCTCCGAGACACTTTACACTGAAGGAAAACAGTTTTTCGACGCCAACCAGATGGAGCAGGCCATCCGTATTTGGAGCCGGATCTTGGAGCTGGATCCTTCCAACGAAAGGGCACAGAAGCGGATCGAAGAGGCCAAGATCAAGAAGAACACTTTGAGCGGCATTTTTTCCAAAATCAGCTGACATTCCTATAAAGGCGGGGAGGGCGGATGAGGTCCGGCGACAACATGATGCGCAACCTGATCATCGGTGTGGTCCTGTTGGGGATCGTCTTTTTCGTAGCGGTCAATTCGGGCATGGTGGCCGACCAGGCGGTGGAATGGGTGAAGGACCATCCCAAGGATCCGGACGCGCCCGACATTTTGTACAAGACCGCCCGTTGGTGCGACGTCACGGGTAACGAGGACAAGGCCCAAGCGCTTTACTGGATGCTGTACCAGCAGTATCCCGAACGGGGGGACCTTTGCGCCCCCGCGATGTATTACACGGCTTACGACAAGGTCAACGGCACCTACATCGTCGGCATCAAGAAACAGGCCCAAACCTACTTGGACATCCTCTTCAATGAATATTCGGGACAGACGGATTGGTGCAGCAAAGCCAAAGAACTCCAGGATGAGGTGAATTATGCCCATTAATCGTCGGTGGTTTATCCTGGCGGCCTCGTCCACGCTGGCCGCGGTATTTTTAGCGGCGCCGCCCATGCGGGCCGCCACGATCGAGGTGGAGCAGGAGGACGAGGACATCGCCGCGTCGCCGACACCCGAGGCCCCGGCCGCCCCCTCGGCGCCCGCCAAGTCCCCGGCTTCCACCCCGCCCGCCTCCCCGGCCTCCATTCAGGCGCCCGCGGGCGTTTCCCCGGAACCCGCCTTCGAAACGGCGTCCGCCACCCGGCGGGTTCGGATCAACGACAACGTGGGCTTTTACTATTTCGTCAAGGCGGGTTACGTCGCCGACCCCGACCGGCTTTCCCCCCTCGCGCATGTGATCGGCAATTTCGACATCGACTTGAGCTATTCCGCGGCCAAGCGCACCTACATCGAAACAGAGTCGGACAACGTCAAGCTTTCGCCGGGCGACCTGTTGGTGGTCTACCGGGCCGACCTGCCCGTCGATGAACCGCATTCGGGCGCCATCGGCTTCCGAGTGCAGAACCTCGCCATCGTGAAGGTGGTGGAGGTTCAAGCCCGCCGATGCCAAGTGGAAGTGGTCAAATCCTTCTACCCCTTCAAGGAAGGCGACAAGGTGGAAACTTACGACACTGAAATCCAACGGTGGAAGCAGGCCCAGACCAAAAAACCCCTTCCGGCCCA
>JASHNQ010000039.1 GCA_030041545.1 candidate division FCPU426 bacterium
GACTATAGGATCGTTCCCTTCCTTTCGAAGGTTTATGGCCTCGTTTCGGACAAGGCCTCTCGACCTTGCCACGGAGGCTGACTTCGGGGCCCTCGGGCGGTTACCCCGTCAGGACTTGGCTCATGTCAAACCGCACCTGCTGGCTGCTACACCCTTTGCCCTGGCACGCTGTCCACGACGGGTCCCCGTCGTGGACAAGCAAGTCCCCGTTTTGAAATTGATTTTTAACTTTGGAACGTTGGATTAGCAGGATGGGGAATTTATTTTTGGGAACCCTATGGCCATCGAGGGAGGAGCAGATCTTGTGCTTTGGGGAATAAAGTCTCACCCACCCGCCATTTCGGCGAGCCGTTTATCGATAAGAATAAGTTGGCTGGCGACGGTGGAAATGTCGGCGCCTTTCTTTCTGGCGATCTTTTGGACAAAGGCCAGCGCGTCGGCGTCGAGATAGACCGGAAGGCTCAAACGGGCATTCGGCCGGTAGAACTTCCCCCTTTTCCCCTTTGAAAAATCGTATTCTTTTTTCATGCGATTACTCCACATAGACCTTGCGCTCTTTCCGGGTTGCTTTCCGGCTTGAAAATATACGAACAACAAGCCGATTGCGCCTGTTCTCCCGGAAGGTATGGCAGACAACAAGGACCCGCCCCGTTGAAGCCAATCCTAGAGTGATCCAACGATCTTCTCCCGCGCTATGCCCTGTATCGTATACCGATACCGCCCGCGAATCGAGAAAAACAGTTGCCGATTCCTCAAACGCCACACCATGCTTTTGGAGGTTTCCTTTGGCTTTTTCCGGGTCCCATTCGAATTCATAGACCGGCGTTATGGACTCCATCCTTGATCGCATCCTTTTTCAAAAAATTGAAGCCAGACCCACATTATCCATAATTCCTTGTCCACAAGGAAACGGCCCTTCCCCGGTCCAGGCGGTGCTCCTGACCCCCCCTGGCCGTGGACGCGAAAAACCTGGATGCCACGGTCATCCACGACGGCCTTTGGAAGAAAACGGAAATTTACGGGAAGTAATCCTAAAAATATGTCTTTTCGTTGTCCACGGAGGGTCCCCGTCGTGGACAAATCCAAACCTACAACTTCTTTTTGAAATATGTGGCGGATTCGGTATAGCCCACCGCCTTATAAAATTCCCCGACCCGGCGGGTCGCGAGAGCAACCTGAGGGCAACCGGACAATTTGGCCAGCGATTCGAATTCGTTCATGAGTTCCCTGCCGATCCCCCGCATCCGGAAACCCTCCGCCACCATGACTTCCTCGATAAAACCCACGGGCCCGTTGGCATAAAAAACCCTGTGGATAAAGCCGAGCAAGTAACCAATAACAGCGCCACCTTCCTCCGCGACCAAGACCCTGGCCTGGGGATCCTTCAAGAGTTCCCCCCAGGCACGGTTAAAATCCGCGTCATTCACCTGATAGGAAGTGGAGAGAGCCTCAGCCAGTCCACGTACGGCTTTTTGGTCCTCCATTTTCCCGATTCGTATCACGAAAAACTCCCCCATATGATTTTACCTGTCCACGATGGGTCCCCGTCGTGGACAACCTTCATTTCTACTTCATGTGTTTTTCAATCCAATCGGTCACATATTCCAGAACTTCAGGCGCGTAGGGTTTAGGAAAATCATCAGACCATTCCTCCCAATCGCCTGTAATGGTGTGTATTAAAGTGTGATTCAAGTCTGGGAAGACCTTGGAAGTGAATTCCGGATTCTTACCATCCTTCAAAGCTTTTTCGATGGCCGGGATATTAACGTCGGGGGGGACACATAAATCTTTCCCGCCGGCAACATCCAAAACAGGGCAAGTGACCTGCTCCAGGACCGGCCTCGGATCGTAATTCTCAAAATATTTGTAATTGGAATAAGGAAAGGGGTAGTCCGCCCATTTCGGCACAGCGCTTTGAAGTTCCGTTAATTCCTTCGAATCATATTTCTTCGCCATTTCGTCCTGGATGACCTTGCTGATCCTGGATTTGGCCTCCGCTTCGTTTTGGGAACCGACTAATTCATTCATCACCCGGTTATAGATTCGGGTGTTAAAAGCGATGTATTCGTCGCTGCGCCTCTCCACCTTCCATTGCCTGAGCCATTCAATATAGTCTTGGGTTTTACAATCCTGTCCAAGCCCGCTCAATAAGACAATAAAGGCTGCGTCCTTTGACCGCGCCGCGACCATGGGCGCAGATAAACTCCCTTCACTTTGACCGATCAAGCCGGCTTTAAGAGGATTCACCTCTTTTCGATGCTTCAGGTATTCAAAACCGGCAAACGCGTCCTCGGCAAAGTCCCCGACGGTGGCCTTGTCGTAATCACCGGAGGAACTTCCCACCCCGCGCTTGTCGTAACGCAAAACCGCGAAGCCATGCCTTGTCAGGTAGTCCGAAAGAACGAGGAATCTATGGGGCCAACCAAGTCCATCCCGGGTATTTTTACCCGAGCCATTGATCAGCAATACCGCCGGGAAGGGCCCGCCCTGGTTGGGAAGGGTCAGAGTACCCGCCAGGGTGACACCGGCCTTTTCATTGGTAAAAGTCACATCTTCTTCCCGGTAAGGAAAGGGCCTTTTGGGTTCGTAACTTACCGGCTGTTGGACCAACTTCCGGTTGAACGAGACGGTGAAGTCATAGACCTTCTCTTCCCCGGCCTTCCATTCCCAGGCTTTATCGGTAGGTTCATTGTGGGAGAGGGTGACGTAGAACCGCTGTTTCCATTTCGAGCTGTAAAACGTCGAGTGAAGCCCTTGGGTCTTTAGATTGACAGTTAAGTCTCCAAAGGTACTTGAAGGCCCAAGGGAAAAAGAATCGTCGGAATGAGCCAAATCCAATTCCGGGTCCAGGGGCTGAGCCCCCGGCAGGGTTCCTAGGGTTGAACCCATCTGATACGGCCCCCCCGCCCAATCGTCATATAAAAAATCTAATTGCGCCGCGACCCGGAGAACTTGGGCCAGCCCCGAGGGTTTGAGGCTATAACGGACATGGATTCCGGATTTCAGGACCTCGATCGAGGTCTTTAAATTGGCCGATACATTATTCGGCAGGCTGAACTTAACTTGAAGATTGGGAGCTTGGCCGGAGACAACATACCAACTGCGGCCATTAGGACCGTGCCAGTCCTGGGAGGTGTAAACCAACGGTTTGATAAATAGGACTTGCTTCGTTTTTTCCAGAATCTCGACCGAGCCGTTGTCCAGAACATGAACCTGAAGGGGTTTATCCCCGGCGGTTGTAGGGGCGTCGGCGGCATCCGCCCACATCAGGCTGGGGAAGAATAGAACAGACCCGAAAAACAGCAATAATAGGAATGTAATTTTTTTATAACTCTTCATACCCCCCCCCTTTTTTTCAACAGTCGTTGAGGTTGTTGTCCACGATGGGTCCCCGTCTTGGACACCTGTATCCTCAAATCAAAGACCTAACCTTTTAAGAAGTTGAGCAGTGGTATACCATTCAACACCGGTTCCTGAAAAATCGCCATCGTTTGACCAGATCGGTATTCCCAGTTCAAGGGATAAAGCCAGCAAATCAATATCGTCTGGGTCTCTTTTGCCGATTTTTCTCCGGGCCGCAGCCATAGAGCCATGATAATCCTTGGGTTCAAACTCCCTGATGGCCAATAATTGAAATTGGCTTTCCAGGAGTTCGAGGGCTATTCCATATTTCGAGGACATGACAGGAAGGTATTCCCACACTTCTTTGATATTCAAGGACGTGGAAATGACTTCGAGGTGGGAATGGGTGAAAACCTTGAGGGCGGCCCTGCCGGTGACGGCGGAAAGAAGGACGTTAGCGTCCGCGGCGATTTTCCCGGCGGCCTTTTCGCCATGTTTCAAAGTCATGTGTAACCGTCCGCTCGGTGAGGCCTGATTTTTTGAGATGATTTGAAATGGCGGAACCCAGGTTCGTCAAAAGTTCCCTTCGCAATTCCAAGGGAAGTTCCTGGGACTTGGACATCGGAACCAGGAGGCTTGCGACTTTCCCGTGCTTGGTCACAAACACGAGGTCATCGCCACTTAAATATTCCGGCGCGTGATCCCTGAATTCTCTTACTCCCGCGACTCGCATAAAGCCACCTTCTTAAACCTTATAATACTTTCGACCCTTACAATATAAGCTTTCTTTTTATTGTGTCAACAATTATGTACACATTACCCATTTTGAGTGTCCACGATGGGTCCCCGTCGTAGACAACCAAAACTATTCGAGGATTTCGTTTTTGTGCAAAACGGTTTTTATCTTCTTATCCAAAGTCCAAACCTTCGCTTTTGATTCCCGTGCGGAAAAGATCAAAACCGCGTCGAGGAGTCCAATCCCATGATCGAGCCATTTATTTCGGGAGGATAATTCACCCGCTTTTACCCAAGCCCCTTGGATCGGACTTTTAGGTAAATTTTCCCAAAATTCCAAAAGGACCCTTCTTTCACGGTCATCCTTAGCGCCTTGCAAAAGTTCACCGAAGATGGGTTCTGCCGCAAAAACTTGGCGGTCTTCCAGCAAAAGTTCCATTTGATCAAGATAGGGCTGATGTCCCTTGAGGTACTCCACCCAAACGGAAGTATCCACCAGGATCATGATTAACGATTGTGGGCTCTAACGCGGTGGGCAGTAAACCCTTTGGAGAAACTGAGGGGGTGTGAATGAACGGACTTTTTCAAATCCTTGATTTTTTGCTGCTGGTTCCATTCCGACAATGCCTTGACGAGCGATTCCGTAAGGTTTTTGCCCTTGGCGAAACCCTGGACCTCTTGAACCAGTTGATCGGGTAAAAGCGCGGTGACTTTCATAGCGTAATTATACGATGGTCTATCGTATAATTCCAGCCTTGATTGGCTGTCCACGACGGGTCCCCATCGTGGACAGGTAACGTCAGTTTTTAACTAAAATCGCTTGAAATTATTCGTGCTTGCCGAATCGGGCTTTATTCTCTTTCTTCTGTTTTGTGGGTTAACTTTAACCCTTCAACCCGCCCGAAATGTTTGTGGTTTCGGGTTATCAGGGAAGCTTTATTCGACAGGGCGATTCCCGCAATCAAGCTATCCGCCATTCCAATATCCTGGCCTTTCGATTCCAAGCTTCTCCGGATTTTGGCGGCTTCATCTGCGGCGGTTTCATCCAGGGGAAGGGTACGAATGAGGGAAACTAATTCCATTGCCTTCTTGGAGGGTTTCTTTTCGGAAAGAATCTCAAACCTGGTAATGGACGTAATCC
>JASHNQ010000040.1 GCA_030041545.1 candidate division FCPU426 bacterium
AGGTTGCCGAGGTCGTTGGCCAAGTCGCCATTGAAACGCGTTTCGAAAGCCTCGGTGGTGAAGGTGCCATCCAATCCGAATAGGACTTCCCGGAGCAGGTAATACCGCAGGGAATCCGGTCCGTATAAACCAATGATGTCCATGGGGCTGATGACGTTGCCCAAGCTCTTGGACATTTTTTCCCCGCCCATATTAATGAACCCAGTTCCAAAAACTCTTTGGGGAAGAGGCAGGCCGGCGGCCATCAGGGCGGTAGGCCAAATAGTGGTATGGAACCGCAAGATGTCCTTACCGATGATGTGGACGTCCGCAGGCCAGAATTTCTTGTAATTCTCGCCGTCGGGCCATCCCAGGGCCGAAAGATAGTTCACGAGTGCGTCGAACCAGACATAGACCACGGTGGCTTCGGGCACCGGCGCCGGGATCCCCCATTTCACCGACGCCCGGGTAATGGAAACATCGGCCAAACCAGGTTTGATGAAATTGTTGACGAGTTCATTCTTTCTACTTTCCGGCTGGAGGAACTCCGGATGGTCCGTCAAGTGCTTTTCCAGCTGTTTCTGGAAAGCGGACATTTTGAAGAAGTAATTTTCTTCCGTGATGCGTTCGACCGTCCTTCCGCAGTCGGGGCATTTGCCATCCTTGACTTCCGAATCCAGTAGGAACTTCTCATCGGGCAGGCAATACCAGCCTTCATAATGAGCTTTATAGATGTAGCCGGCACCCATGACCTTTTTGAAGAAAATTTGGACGGCCTTCCGGTGGTCTTCGTCGGTGGTTCGGATAAACCGGTTATGAGAGATGCCTAGCTTTGCCCAGGCTTCCTTGAATCGCTCCACGACTTCGTCAGCCAGTTGTTTGGGTTCCAGGCCCTTCTCCTTGGCGGTTTTGGCGATCTTTTGGCCGTGCTCATCCGTACCGGTCAGGAAAAAGACCTCGTAGCCGTCCATTCGCTTGAAGCGCGCCAGGGCGTCTGCGCCCACCGTGGAATAGGCGTGGCCGATATGGGGCACATCATTGACGTAATAAATGGGAGTTGTGACGTAAAAGGTCTTTTTAGGTCCTGACATTAAAATTCCTATAGCTGTCATCGCAGGGAATGAGACCCAAATCCGGCTTCGCCAAGGCTACGCCGGACAAGTAGGGACTAAGACGACTTGTCCCACGAAGCTCCAAGGGCGAAGGGGGAAGCAACCCAAGTTTAAATAAGCTTAACCCGGACGAGCCGGAACCAAATAGGGTTGCATCCGCTGCTTTCATGGGTGAAGCCACTGTAAAAGCGCCCGATCCCTTAGGTCAGGAAATTTTCGGATTTTTGTATAAAATTTCACGACTAAGGGACTAAAGGATTAAGCAAACAACTTGAACCACCGGTAGTGTTACAGTTTGCCCTAGGATCACCCTCACCCTACCCTCTCCCGTCAAGGGAGAGGGTGAAATTCTAAAAAGGCTTATACCTAGAACCCTCGCCCCTTGCGGGAGAGGGTAGGGTGAGGGGTGACTTTTGAAACTGAAAGCCAAACTGTAACACTACCGAACCACTCATGAACGGGTTCGACTCCCTCCCTCCTTCGCCAAAACTACGGAGGGCAGGTCGGTCGCTCGCCGCAAGCTGGGTTGCCTGAGCCCTGAGCGGGCAAAACGACTCAAAGGGTTCGCCGCTCACTTCACGGCTCGCAATGACCGCAATTTATATTTGCGTGGATAATTCCATGAAAGAGCGGTCTAAAAGCTCGCCCTTTTGAAAGCCTTCCCGAAGCTCCAGCAGCAGGTGATCCAGGATCATCTTGGTGTTCAGGTACATGGGGATCATGTCCTGGTGTTTTTGCAGGCATTTTAAGACTTTATCCGGGGCAAGAGAGGTCAACTTTGCGGGAACCTGCGCTTCTGCGGAAAGGCGCCGGGACCAAAGGCCCAGGTAAACCTGCAAGGCGGCCTGGAGCACCTCGGACTTGCGCTGGGTGGCCGTCCGTTCCTCATCCCCCAGGAAGTCCGGCTCCAGTTGGTCGTATTCGTTCACCAAGGCCAGCCATTCCTCGTCCGGCCCCTGCAGGGCCTTGTCGAAGTCCGTGCAGACTTTATCCCTGAATTGGGCCCAGGCCGGGTCTCCCAGTTTCAAGGCCAAGGTCAAATTGCCGCCCGCTTCCTGGGCCGCCTTTTGGGATTCCGGCTTTTTCCAGCCGTAATCCTTCACCAGGATGGATTCCACCGCGGCGGCGGGCAGCGCCACGAAGCGCACCATGCGGCAGCGGGAAAGGACCGTTGTAAGGAAATCCCCGGTTTTTTCCGCCAAAAGGATGACCAGGGACTTGGCTGGCGGCTCTTCCAGGGTTTTTAAAAAGGCGTTCTGGGCGTCTGCGTTCATGTAATCCGCCTCCGCGATGACCGCCACCTTGCAGGGCGCCGAAAAGGGGGCATTGGACAATTTACGGTCCAGCTCACGGGTGGCTTCCACGGTGATCTCGTTCTTACCCTCGGACCTCTCCAGCCAAAAAAGGTCGGGATGGCTTTTGGAAAGGACCTGCCGGCAAGCCGCGCATCCGGTACAAGCCGGGCCCTCTTTACAAAAAAGGCTGCGCACGAGCGCCAAGGCGTAGCTTTTCTTGCCCGATCCCTGGGGTCCTACCCAAAGGAAGGTCTGGACACCCGGCCGCTCCAACAGCCCCAGGAGCAGCTTTTGGGCGTCGGGCTGGGAATCCAGTTTTTCGAGGCGGGGGATGGTGAACTCAGGCATGTTTTTTAGCCTTTTTGTTTTCGCTAAGTGAATAAGGACAACTGATTTGGAGGGTCAAGGGTAGCAAAGTTGCGCTCATATTTCAAAAAGACTTCCCAAATGGGGGTTTTCTCGAAAATCGAGACTCTGGGGATTTGTGAAAGCTCAATGCGCCAACTGGACTTATAACCCGCGGCAGCGATCGATTACGCGGTGAGGCCGGCTAAAAGCGTTGGGCCGTAAGGACTTTATGTCATTTTCAAATCGAACGTTGGGACGGCGCTGAGAATTGTCAACTCTTAATAACGACCTTGTTGAGTCGCTACCGCGGCGCCCGGTTACTTGACCAGGACGACCTGGGTGGTTTGCCTTTGGACCGTTTGGCCGTCGGAATTCACTAAATCCACGGCGATGAAATAAAGCCCGCTGGCCAAGCCCGCCATGTCCACCTGTACCTGGCCTTCCCCCGCCGTTCCCGTCACCGGCTGCTTCACCAGCTCGCCCGCCACGTCGTATACCCCCGCCCTCACCGTCAAATTCGTTCCCGCGCCGCCCTCCACCCCCACCGTCGTCTGGGTCACGCCGCCTTTGAGGATATTCGGCGCCGCGTACACGCTTCCCAAGCCGCTCCCGCTTCCCCTCACTACGACCTCCTGGTTAACCACCTCATCCCCGCCGTTTCCATTCACCAAGTTCACCTCGACATCATAGACACCGTTGGTCACAACTTGGCCCTGGTCGTCCGTTCCGTTCCAGGTGAGTGTCACCCCATTGGACAATATGATCGTCAAGTCATTGGGCGCCCCCGGCGTCGGTGTCCCCAACGACGGCTGGATGACGCTCGACGAGAACGACACGCTCCCCGCGCCCAGGTTGACCGGATCGCTCTCCCACGCGTAGAGATGCTTCACCACTTCCCCGGCCTCGTTGTAGATATTCACGCTGATCTGCGCGAGCGAACGGCTCACCGTCACGGTCTGCGTCACGCTCGTCACCACCCCGTTGGGCCCCACGCTGTCCACCTTCACGTAATACACGCCGTTCGTCACCGGGGTCCCCGACTGGTTCGTCCCGTTCCAACTGACCAGCTGCGCCCCGTTCACCATCACGTAAACCACCCCGTTCAGGCTCGTGATCGTGGCCGTCGGCGCCAGGCTGAAGCTCGCGACCTGTTGCGATAGTTCCTCGACGTAGACCTGGTCGATCAGCTCCCCCGCCTCGTTGTAAACCCCCACCTTCACCAGGTACTCGGCCTGGATCTGGATGTTCACCGCGGCCTTCTGCGGCACCGGGTCCTGCGCGTAGGTCAGCTGGGCGTTGTTGGTCAAAACCGTCCCCCCCGGCAGGAAGTTGGCGATCTGGGCCTGGTACGTCAGCGTCACCGCGCCCACCGGCAGGCTGGGAATCACCCAGCTCAAGTTGTTTCCCGAGGCCTGCGTCACCGTCCCCGACGGAACCGACCCGAAGCCCACGAAGGTCATCTGGGAGGGCAAAACGTCCGTCACCGTCACCGAGGATGCCCCTGATTGGGTCACATTTAAGATCACACTATAGGTCACCGTGACCCCCGACTGGACCGATGTCGAGGAGACCTGTTTAGTGATCGACACACCCGGCAAGGGCGTAAAGGTGAAGGTCGCGGTCAACGTCGCCGTGGCGGTGGCCGTGGAAGTGGCCGTAAAGGTGGCGGTGGAGGTGGCCGTGTTGGTGGGCGTTGGGGTTGCCGTCAGCGTGGCGGTGTTGGTGGCCGTCCTGGTATCGGTGAAGGTGTAGGTAAGTGTCGGCGTGTTGGTGGGCGTCTCCGTGTCCGTCACCGTGGCCGTGTTGGTGGCCGTCCTGGTGTCGGTGGAAGTGAAAGTGGCCGTAAGGGTGTCCGTAGCCGTGGGCGTATTGGTCACCGTGAAGGTGTTGGTCGGCGTGGAAGTGTCCGTGAGCGTGGCCGTATTGGTGGGGGTTGGGGTGAAGGTGGGCGTAAAGGTGAGCGTCGGCGTGTTGGTGGGCGTCTCCGTGTCCGTCACCGTAGGCGTGTTGGTGGGCGTCCTGGTGTCGGTGGAAGTGAAAGTGGCCGTGTTGGTGGCCGTATTCGTGGGCGTATTGGTCACCGTGAAGGTGTTGGTGGGCGTGGAAGTATCCGTGAGCGTGGCCGTATTGGTGGGGCTTGGGGTGAAAGTGGGCGTAAGGGTGAGCGTCGGGGTGTTGGTGGGCGTCACCGTGTCCGTCACCGTAGGCGTGTTGGTGGCCGTCCTGGTGTCGGTGAACGTGTAAGTGAATGTCGGCGTATCGGTGGACGTGGGCGTGTTGGTCACCGTGAAGGTGTTGGTGGGCGTTTCCGTGTCCGTCGACGTAAACGTGTTGGTGGCAGTCCAGGTGTCGGTGGCCGTGAAAGTGGCCGTAAAGGTGTCCGTCGTCGTGAGCGTGTTGGTCACGGTGAAGGTGTTGGTGGGCGTATAAGTCGGAATGACCGTGATCCCGACCGTGGCAGTGGCGTTTTGCGTGGCGGTGGACGTATTGGTCGGAATGACCGTGATCCCGACCGTGGCAGTGGCGGTGGGAGGGGAGGTGGACGTATTGGTCGGAATGACCGTGATCCCGACCGTGAAAGTGGCGGTGGGAGGGGAGGTGGACGTTGCCGTGGAAGTGGGCACGGGCGTGACCGTGAAAGTGGCGGAGGGGGTGGGCGTCGGAGTGAAGGTATTGGTCGGGGTAAAGGTGTTGGTTGGGGTGTAGGTGTTAGTCGGCGTATTTGTGGGCGTCGTAGTGACGGTGAAGGTGGCGGAAGAGGTGGTGGTGAAGGTCGAGGTGCTGGTGGAAGTCGTGGTGGACGTCGCCGTAGAGGTGGTCGAGAAAGTGGAGGTGGCCGTGGAAGTGGCCGAGGCCGTGGCGGTGGAGGTGGTGGTCATGGTGGCCGTGGTCGTGGCCGTTTGGGTGGCGGTTTTGGTGGCGGAGGACGTGGCCGTGGAGGTGGTGGTGAAAGTCTCGGTGGCGGTAGGGGTGTTGGAAGGCGTAGGGGTGGGAGTGGGGGTGGTGCAGGCGGCGTTGCAGCCGCCCGCCATCATATTTACCCAAAACTCCTGCTTCCCCTTGATGTCCAATATGTCTCCCAAACCCCAGGTGATCTTATTGGTCCCCGACAGCGGAACCCCCGTGAACGTCCCCAGCACCGGGCTCACTTCCCCGCACGAACTGCACGTGTTCCACTCCGTGGCCGACACCGTGGAATCCGTCACGCTTCCCGATGTATTGCCAAAAAAGTCGTCCATAAAGGTTGCCGGGTCCCCGCTGCTGCTGGAGGTCCCGTATTGGCTCCCTCCCGCGTACGCGAATTGGTTCGTGTCGCAGGACGTCGTGGGGTCCACGCAACTCCAATCCACCGTCGGCGCGTAAGGCGTCACCCCCTCCCTCAGGGCCTCGCTCCCCGACCCGTCCCCCGTGTCCCAGTAAAAAAGCCCGTCGTCGATGGCCACGGCCCCGCAAATGCCCGGGGCCGGCACCGTGTACACGATCACCAGCGACGCCGCCCATATCGTGTTGCCACTGCAGTTCGGGTAGCTCACCGCGTAGGTCAGCGTTCCCGTGGACACCAGGCTCGTCACGTTGTACCGCACGTCGAACAGCGTTTGGTCCGGGTAGCTGGAGTAATCGTAACCGTACCGCGGGTCGTCGAAAACGTTCCACAGGTCCCCGATCCCCGCCAGGGTCCCGGCCCCGGTGGTGCCCGAGCCGAAATCCACCGCCCCGGTGCAGGCCGTGGGGGAGGAGCTGCTGCCGTTGTACTCCACCACGTCCAGGAAGGCCGCCACGATCGAGGCTCCCGCGGGCGGGGCGCAGGCCATGGTGACGGTGGTTCCGTTGTCCACCGAGGTGGAATTGCCCGCGCAGAAAAGCACCGAGACGCCGGAGCCCCCGTAGGCGTAGAACTGGTTCATGGCCTCGGTGCTGGGCGTGGAGTTGGAGGTGACGCAGTCGTCCGTCGAGGCGCCTTGGGTCCAGGTGCAGGCCCCACCGGAGTTGAGGTTCCAAGTGCATCCCGCGTTCGCGTTCGGGGTGGGGGTAAAGGTGGCAGTGGAGGTGGCGGGGATGGTTCCGGTTTGGGTGGGGGTGGCCGTGGCCGTCGGTCCGCAACCGGGCAATTGGGAGGAGGTGCCTTCGGTCACCCCGCAATTGCCGACCGTAATCGGGCCTATGGTGACCGAGCCGCCCTGGGCGTCGGTGAGGACGAAGTAAAAAGGCCCCGTGGTGGAATTAAGGTTTTGGCTCGAACTGGCCCAGTAGTCGTTCCCACCCACGTTGGCTTCGTCGTCGTCAAGCGCCGTGAAGGGCCCCGTGCTACTGGTACCCCAACTCACCGCCACGATGGGGAACAACGTGTCCAAGAATTGGATCGGGTCGTAATCAGCGCTGCACCCAGACTTCCACATGTACTCGATATCCCCCGACGAATCCCCCGTCATCAGGCTCAAGGGGCAAGGGACGAAATTCCAAGTGATGTCATAATCGCCCGTGGTATTGCCGGTTAAGGCCTGGAAGGCAACGGGCCCAAGGTCCAATTGGTTGGAGTTGGTGCAGGTGGAACAATTGTCGATGATCATCACCGTGACGGCGTTGGAGCCGTATTGGGCGGCCACACAGGCCCCGCAAATCTCGCCGTCCTGGTAATCGCCCCCGTAACTGCTGGTGCCCGCGATGGCCGCGTAATAATTCGGGTCGAAGTCCCCCGAGGGATAGCCGCAAGCCCCGGTCCCGTTGAGGGTGTAGGTGGTGGCGGTTCCGGAAAAGGTGGTGGGACCACCGCCGGTGGGGCAAAGATTGGTGCTTCCACCGAGGACTTGGGCCATGATGGGAGAAGCGGTGAAGGCCCAAAGCAACAGAAGAATTATCCGAAGTTTTGGGAGTTTAAAACCTCGTGACGGTTGTTTAAAAAATGTTTTAAAACCTAAAGTCATGTGGGCCTTCACGTTCTAACCCAGTTAAAAAATTAAGGTGAAATAAGTTACGAATTCCATCCAGTAACTTCCACTCCGATTTCCAAAAAACGATTTAAGATAGTCGATTTCAAATCTTCTTCACAAAAGTCTGAAAAGCGAATAAAGCTATTCAGTAAAAGCGTTTTCAGTAAATAAAATATATCACCCGCCTATTTATAATTGGAGTCCTTACTTGCATAAAAATAAAAATTATAGTTTCACATTAAACCGACTAACACAACCAGCAACTTAAACATTGTCGGAAATAGGTGTTTCGATTTTTATGAAAAAGAAATTCTTCACATGTCGGCATTTTATCCATTAGCCCCTTGACTCGTATTTAATATTCACTTAACGGAAAGAGCATCCCGAAAAACAGATGAACAGGACGCGCTCAAGGCAAAGGACTCCTTTAGCGGAGCCCGTGGTACCGGCGTGAGGATGCAAAGACGATAGGGATGATGCAGCCGTGAAATTCAATGACCCGCTGTTCCTACAAGTCGTTGGGGTCAATCGATTTTAAAAGTAAAATAAAGGGAACATGGAACATCCACCCGAAGTTTTTTCGGCCAAGTCGACTTATTGGCTGACCCGGTTCATGATATTGCGGCTCTTGGGATTCGTGTATTTCTTCGCCTACCTTTCCCTTGCCCAGCAACTGAGGCCCTTGTTCGGCGAAAAAGGCCTGACCCCAGCCTGGCTTTTTCTTTCCCGCGTTGAATCCGAAACGGGTTCCTTCAGCCGTGCCTTCCTTGCCTTGCCCAGCTTGTTTTGGTTCGGGCATTCGGACGCCCTCATGACCGTCCTTGCCTGGGCGGGCGTTGGCCTTTCCGGGGCTGTTTTGGGGGGATTCGCCAACGGCCTTCTTTTAATGATACTATGGCTCCTCTACCTGTCCTTTGTCCCGCTGGGCCAGGATTGGTACGGGTACGGGTGGGAAATCCAGCTTTTGGAAACGGGTTTCTTATCGATATTTCTCGTCCCTTTCCTGGACGGCCGTCCATTCCCCAAAACACCGCCCCCGGTCCAGGTCATTTGGCTCTTCCGATGGCTCATCTTCAGGATCATGCTCGGGTCGGGCCTCATCAAATGGCGGGGCGACCCTTGCTGGCGGGATTTGACTTGCCTTCGTTACCACTACGAAACCCAGCCCCTCCCCAACCCCTTAAGCCCCTATTTCCATTTCATGCCCCTTTGGTTCCATAAAGCGGGGGTTCTTTACAATTTTGGGGTGGAACTGGTTTGCCCTTGGCTCATGGTTTGGGGAAGGCGTCTTTGCGTCTTGGCTGGTTGCCTCATGGCGGTCTTCCAGGGAATCCTCATCCTGAGCGGCAACCTTTCCTTCTTGAATTGGTTGACGCTCGTGCCGATCCTCAGCTGCTTTGACGACCGGTTCTGGCTGCGGTTTTTGCCCCGCCTGCTGGTGGAAAAGGCCGGCATCGCCGCTTACCGTTCCCAAGCTTCTCCCCCGCCCCCAAAAGCGGCCTGGGCCCTGGTCGCCGTGGTGGCGCTCTTAAGCGTCAACCCCGTTCTTAACCTGGTTTCACCCTCGCAAGCGATGAACACGTCTTTTGACCCTCTGCATTTGGTGAACACTTACGGCGCCTTCGGGTCGGTGGGGAAAGAAAGGCTTCAATTGGTAATGGAGGGAACTTCCGACCAGGTCTTGACGAAGGAAACGGTGTGGAAGGCCTACGATTTCAAATGCCAGCCGGGGGACCTTTACCGGCGGCCTTGTTTCTGCGCGCCTTACCAATACCGGCTGGACTGGCAGGTCTGGTTCGCGGCCATGTCGGGGCCTTCCCAATACCCCTGGATTTTCAACCTGGTGTGGAAACTCCTTCACAACGACCCGGGGGCCCTGTGCCTCCTGGCGGGCAATCCCTTCCCGGACGAGGCCCCATCCTATGTCCGGATTCGCCTTTTCCGGTATCAGTTCGCGCCTTTGAGCCATCCCAACGGCCAGTGGTGGGAGAGAACCGAGCTGGGGTTATGGCTTCCGCCGCTGTCCACCGGCGACCCCCGCTTCCAAAGGATCATGATGGACGAGGGGTGGTTGTGAGGCGGCTTTGACATGCCGCTGGGCAAAGCCCGTGAAAAAGATTTATTGATTGGCGTTGGGCGCACCGAAAACCAAACGGCCCATTCGACTCACTTCATTCGCTCAGGGCCATTCGATGCCATATAAGTTGGGCGGAGCCCGGGAGTAAACCCTGCCATTATTTTTCGACAGAAAAACGATGGCGGGGCGCATCGAATGGCTGGGAGACTAGGATTCGAACCTAGATTAACGGGGCCAGAACCCGTTGTCCTACCATTAGACGATCTCCCAATCGAATGGAAAAGGGGTAATGAGGAAGGGGGATTGTAGCACAAAAGCGAAAATTCAAAGGCGAAGAAAGGAATAATGCCCGTTCCGTTTCTTCCAAGTGGCTTTTTCCGGGCGGTCAATCCTTACGGACGATGGACATCATCGTTTGGTCATGGTATTCCCCGTCGCGGAACACATAGCTCTTGCGGATGCCCTCGATTTGGAAGCCGGCCTTTTGGAGGGCGTTGAGCGACCGCGCGTTATAGGCGGCCGAAACCGCGCCAATCCGCTTATATCCCAATTGCTCCAGGCCGTATCGGGCCATGCGTTTAGCCGTTTCAGTCCCGATGCCTTTCCCCCACCATTTCTTGTCGCCGATCAAAAAGCCGAATTCGGCGGTTTTATGCGAGGGGCGTTCGCTGTAAAATTCGGCTGTTCCCACGGGATTCCATTTACCATCCTCGTCCACCTCGATGACAAAGGAGCGGGGCGGTTTTTCCTCCTCCCCCGAACCCGATTTGGCGAACCATTTTTCGGCGTCGGAAAAGGTCTGGTCCACGAAGTGGACGTCGAAAAGCCGGCGCACCTCGGGGTCGTTCCACCAGCCCACGATCTGGGCCCAATCCTTGCGGGTGACGGGCCTCAACCTTCCCTTTTTTTCGCCCCGTTGAAAGACAAATTCGATGATATGGTTCGCCATGGCCTTTCCTTTCCCTGGATTGAGATGGGGTGCCAGACACGCCTGTTGAGGGTCATTGTAGGGGTGACGGGGAACGGCCACCAAGACCTATTTTTAACTTTTAAGCGGGGAGAAGTTAACCGTTTCGGCTCCCTCAAGTGGCGGGAACCTTGGAGTGTTTGAGCACTTGGATGAATCGGATCAGGCGGACGATGCAGCGTCCCTTGCCCAGGATTTCGATGAGCTCGAACAAGTTGGGGCTGGAAGTCTTGCCGGTGACCGCCAGGCGCATGGGGTGCACGAAATCCGCGAACTTGCGGCCGGTTTCGGCGGCCTTTTTCCTGAACTTTTCCTCCAAGGACATGGCGTTGAAGTCCAGGGTTTCCTCCAGGGCCCAGACGGCCTGCTCCAAGACAGGGACGGTTTCGGGGACCATGTATTTTTCCAGCCCTTGGGAGTCGTAGGAATGGACTTCGCCCAGGAAATAAGTGAGCTGGTCCCCCACGTCCGAAATGGTCTTGAGGCTGTTCTTGACCGTCCCCACCATGCGCCGGAGGGCCTGGCCGCCTTCCCGCATAAAATCCGCGTTGATCGCGTCCGCGTCCCAAAGGTATTCCAGGCAGAGCTGGTAGACGCGTTCCTCGTCCGCCTCCCGGATGTAATGGCCGTTGAGCCATTGGAGTTTCTCGTAATCGAAGCGGGCCGGGCTCTTGACCACCCGGTCCAGGCTGAAGCGGCGGATCAATTCGTCCTTCGAGAAAATGTCGGTCTTGCCGTCGAAGGACCACCCTAGGAGGGCGAGGTAGTTCATCAGGGCCTCGGGCAGGTAGCCCTGCCGTTTGAACTCGCCCACCGAATTGGCCCCGTGACGCTTGGAAAGAGGCGTCCGGTCGGGCCCCAGGATGAGGGGGATATGCGCGAATTGGGGAGGGCTGAGCCCCAAGGCCCGGTAAAGGAGGATCTGCTTGGGGGTGTTGGAAAGGTGGTCGTCGCCCCGGATAACGTGGGAAACTTCCATGAGCGCGTCGTCCACCGCGGCCACGAAGTTATAGGTCGGTTCCCCCCCGCTGCGCACCAGGATGAAATCGTCGATCTCCCCGTGGTCCACGGTCACCGGGCCGCGGATGAGGTCCTGGAAGGTGGTCGCGCCTGGGGGGACCTGGAGCCGGACCGAAAAGGGCGCTCCGGCCTTCCGCTTGGCGTCGGCCTCGGCCGCCGGAAGTTCCCGGCATTTCCCGGAGTAACGGTAGTTTTTGCCCGCCGCCTGGGCGGCCAGCCTTTCCCCCTCCAGTTCCTTGTAGGTGCAAAAGCAGCGGTAAGCCGTTCCCGAATCAAGGAGCTTTTTCAGTTGCTCCCGGTACAATGGGGCGCGTTCGGTCTGCCGGTAGGGGCCGAAGGGTCCGCCCAGGGAAGGGCCTTCGTCCCAATCCAGCCCCAGCCATTGGAGGTCCCGGATGATGGCTTCCTCATATTCGGTCTTGGACCTTTCGCGGTCCGTATCTTCGATGCGCAGGACGAATTTGCCGCCGTGATGGCGCGCGAAAAGCCAGTTAAAAAGGGCCGTCCGGGCCCCGCCCACGTGGAGGTAGCCCGTGGGGCTGGGCGCGAACCTGACGCGAACCTTGGTCATGGACTTTCCATCCTTAATGTCGTTTGGCGCTTTTTCCGCTCCCTTGGAGGTTTCGCTACCTCAAGGCCGGAGGGAGGTGTTATGCTATGGGCGCTAAGAAACCCCGGAGGAATAGGATCCTATGAAAAAAATCGTTCGTCCCAAGGGCAACCAGAGGACCGACTTGCGGGTAGTGATGGTCAAGTCCATCCGGGGGCGCGTCACCCATGCCGCCGACGGCGGGGACCCCTTTAGGGCTCAGCTCGTTAATGTCAGCTTTACGGGAGCCCAAATTTACTCCAATAAGTCCATCGACAACAACACCGACGTGTCCTTGGAGTTGGATTCCCTGGACGGAAGCCATTCCGTGGTTTACTTGGGAAAGGTCGTTTGGGCGCGTAAAAACCCCATGAAATCCATGGGACGGTACGCCTATGGCGTCAACTTCGAGAATGCGACTCCCGAGCACATCAAGTTCCTGGAGACCAACTACTCCCTCTCCTCCCCCGCCTAAAGGCCGTTCACAGCTCACAGCTGATAGTTCGCAGCAAAGGCTTAAAACCGGGACAATGCCTGTGCTTTCGACCCTTCGACCTTGCTCAGGGCCCTGAGGTCTCGAAGGGCCGCGAGCTGTCAACTGTGAGCTGTCAACTGCCTTTATGCTTGCGGGATGATGGCCTTTTTCAGGACTGCTAAGACTCGTTTGTGCAGTTCCTCCGTGTCCGCCGAATTAGCCAGGGCCTTCTGGAACTGGGGGTTGATCTCGAGGGCTTTCTTGAACTCCTTGAGGGAACGGCTCACGTCGAACCGGCACTTGATCAGGTAGGCGGTGCCCAAATGGTGGTGGAGGTCGGCGTAATGGGGGTATTCCTCGATCACCCGGGCCAGTTTTTCGATGTACTGCTCGGTCATCTGCAGGTCGATCCCCTCGCTTCCATAGAGCAGGGTCAGCGTGAAGAAGAAGATGATCTCATCGCCGATCCGGGGCACGTACTTGGGGCGCACTTCGAGGAAAGACTGGAAGGCTTGGGAGTATTTTTTGTTCCTGAGGAAATCCTGGGCCATCAGGTAGGCCCGGTTCCGGACCTTGGGGTTCAGGGTGGAGGCCGTCTCGGCCTCGGTCTTGGCCCGCTCGGAGAGCTCCAACACCTTGTTCCCATCCAGCTGGTTGGAGGACTGGGCCAAGTAACCCACGCAA
The DNA here is from genome assembly GCA_030041545.1 of candidate division FCPU426 bacterium. GTDB lineage: Bacteria > Oederibacteriota > Muellerivitia > Muellerivitales > Muellerivitaceae > JAJPJW01. The sequence goes on from JASHNQ010000040.1 coordinate 13,475, forward strand.
GCCGTCGCCAGCCTCAGGCGGGCGTCCGCGTAGCGGGGATTGATTTGGAGGGCCTGGAGGTAGCCTTGGACCGCCTCGTCCAACTCCCGTTTGTACAAATGGGTGTTGCCCAGGTGGTAATAAATGTCGGCGAAGGAAGGCCCCAACTCCCGGGCCTGGTTCAGGGTGGCCAGGGCCCCGTCGTAGTCCTCCAGCAGCGAGAGCGAGATGCCGTAGTTCTTGATGGACTGCAGGTGGCGCGGGTCCAGTTCCACGGCCTTGAGGAATCTTTGGCGGGCGTCCTCGTAAAAGCCGTTGGAGAGGAAGATCACGCCGATTTTCCAGCAGGCATCCGCCGTGGGTTTCTCGTCGATCTTTTTGTTCAGGCGGAAAAGCGATTCCAGCTCGATGGAGCGGATGCGGTGGGTTTCCTGCAGGTAATGCTTGAGGCCCGCCTCATCCAGGCCATCGGGCAGCTCCACTTCCCGTTGGGAAATAGCCCGCCCCCCCAATTGGACCAGGGAGAAAAGGCGGTTTTTCCCCGCCACGGGGGAGGTTTCCAGGGTGAAGTTTTTACCCTCAATTTCAATGAGGGAGGTTAAAGCGGCGGATTCCATCGTTTTCCAAGTTCCGGATCGTCAAATCCTAACCCGGACTAGCCGGAACCAACGAGGGAAACATCCTCAAGGTTCACTGGCGAAACCGGGATGATAACGCCCCGTCCCTTAGCCCGTAAAATCTTCATCGTTTTATGGAAAATTTTACGGGCAAGAGACTGAGGACCTCATTTTAAACCGCTCAAACAAAAAAATCTCCCAAAACCCGTCATTCAAGGGATGCCCCCTCAAAGCCTTCCGTCCCACGGTTTTCCCCATCCATTTCGTTTTTGGGGGGATTTTAAGTCTCTTTTTAGGGTTTTTCGAATCCTTTTTTAACCGCCGCCTCGACGTTGGGGAACGACTTCAGGATGGTGTTGAACTCCAGGAGTTCAAAAACCTCGGACACTTCGGGGTTCATGCCGACCAGCACCAAATCCCCTTTTTGGTTGCGGATGCGCTTGATTTCGCTGATGAAGATGCCCCAGCCCGCGCTGCTGATATAGTTGACGTCCTTCAAGTCCACGACGAGTTTGAATTTTTTCTCCCCCAAAACCGAGAGGAATTTCTTTTCAAACTCCGGGGCCGTTGTCGTATCAATGAACCCCTTGACGGCAAGCAGGGTGATATCCCTGTTTTGGGGATGCTCCGAGATGTTGACGGTAATGTTCTCCATACTTCCTCCAAAAATATCGGGCGGGACGCTGGAAAAAACAATCAACTTGGTTGCGGCCTGCTCCGCCCAATTCCTTTGGAATGGGGCGTCCCAAAAAATTCGGGAAGCGATTTTCTGCGGCGAAACGGCCTTTCCTGCGCCCTGCCAGGCCCAGAGCGGGCCTTATTATCACTTCAGCTTGAAACGCTGTCAACCGCGTTACCCGCGGGGGACTCCTGAGGCTCGTTTTCCCCGGCGGCTGGGTGGCCCTCCTGGCTCGCGGGAGCCGGGGGAGCTTCCCGCGCCTTCCGGGTCTTAGGGGCCCTCCGGACCTTGGGGGCCCGGCGGGATTCCGGGTTTCGGTCCTTGTCCTGGGAAGCCAGCAGTCCTTTGCGTTTGAGAAAGGCCAACACCAACCGGGGGTCCGGCTTTTGGGAAGGGGCGGCCATTTTCCCGATTTCATCGGCGATCTGTCGCGGGCTGTATTCGGGATGCTCCCCCGCCAGGTCCAGGACCGCTTGTTGTTGGGGCTGCGGAAGCTCCTGTATCTCCCTTTTGGCGCGCGTGGGCTTGAGCCCCTCTTTCCCCTTCTCGTCGAAAAGTTTCTTGTAGCGGTAATAGGTCTTGGGCGAAATGTTCATTTGCCGGCAGGCCGCCGCCACGGTCAGGCCTTTCTTTTCGACCAAGTCGATCAGTTTTTTCCGGAATTTGAACTGCACCTGTTCGGCCTTCATCTTTTCCTTGATGGCCACCACCGTGATGTCGTCGTGCTGTTCCGCGCCCCGGGTGAACTGGGCGATCGCCTCGTTCAGTTTCTCCACGAACTCGGCCGGGGTGAGCTCCGGGTTTTCCTTGATGAGCTGGATGAGCCTCTCCTCCCCGAACTGCTCCTTTTGAAGGTTCATGGCCTCCGTGATGCCGTCCGTGTAGATGACCAGCATGTCGTTTTTCTCCAGGCTGACCCTCTGCAGGGTCATGTTCTTGATGAACATATCCTCCTCCGGCAGGTCGATGCCCACCGGGAATCCCTTGGGTTTGAGGAAATAAACCTCCCGGGTCTTCCCCCGGTAAAGGATCATGGGGTTATGGCCCGCGCTGGCGAAATTGATGGACCGGTTCCGGGAATCCAGGATGATGTAGAACATGGTCACGAACATGCCGCGTTTCATGTCCGAGGTGACGTGCTGGTTGACCTTGGCCAGGACGTCGGAGGCCGACTTGTTGCCCCGGGCCTCCAGCCGCATGGCGGTGCGGATCATGGTCATGACCATGGAGCCGGGCACGCCCTTGCCCGAGACGTCCGCCACCACGATCCCCAAGGTGGTGGGGTCCACCCAGAAAAAGTCGTAATAGTCCCCGCCCACTTCCTTGGCCGCCCGGTAGGTGGCGCCGATCTCGTAGCCCTCGATCTGGGGGAATTCGGCCGGCAGCAGGGTGTGTTGGATCTCCTGGGCCACCTGCATTTCCTTCTGGATGCGCTCCTGTTCCATGAGCCCGACCTGGGATTCCTGGATCTTGCTGGTCATATCGTTGAAAATCTTGGCCAACTGGCCGAATTCGTCCTGGCTGTCCACCTCGATCTTGGTGTTCAGGTCCCCCAGGCTCATGGCCTGCACGCCCTCCAGGATCTTTTGGAACGGCTTGATGAAGATGCGCGAAAGCAAGTAGAGGCCCAGGATGCTGATGAGGGCGATCCCCACCATAAGCCTCTGGATGTCGTTTTGGACCCGGTCGGTCAATTGCCGCAGGGACGCGTCGCTCACGCCGGCGTGCACTTCCCCGACCCGCTGCCCTTGGAAATAAAGGGGGGAGGCGTAATCGGTCAGGGGCCCATGGGGGGATTGGATCCGGAAGGCCTGGACGCCCGGCCCGCGGCAGGGCTCCACTCCCGGGGGCCGGACATAGGGTTTGAAAAGTTCCGTCAGGTCCGAATTGGCCAGGTATTTCCCCTCCGGCCCCACCATGAACAGGTAGCTGAGAATTTTGCCCCGGTCGCTCTTCGTCACCTGCCGGATCAGCCTGTCCAACTCCAAGTCGTTTTTAAGGGCCACTTGGCTGCCCGCCTCCGAAGCCACGGCTGTCAGCAGGGTGGTCACATCCTCCCGCTGTTGGCGCAGGACGAAGGTCTGCTGGCGGTTGACCAGGTAAAAATAGGCCGAAAGGGTGAGCAGCAGGATGAGGGCGGCCGATCCCAGGGAGAATTTCGTCGAAAGCGAATACCTCCCTCCCTTGAGGCCCAATTCCACGGGCGGGGCCTTGGAAAGGCGCCGGTAAAGGATGAGTTCGTTGCGGTCCGCGTAGGCCTTGTATTGGACCTTGTTCATCACCTTCTTGATGAGCCAGATGCCCAGCCCGCCCTTTCGCCCGATGTCCACGTAATGGTTGAGGTCCGGATCCTTGATGCTTTGGAAATCGAAGGGGGTGCCGTAATCGATGATCTTGGTTTTCAGGTCGGTGAAGCTGATGCCCATCTCCAGGGTGATCTTCCCGCCTTCCTTGCCCTTGTAGGCGTGGCGGATGATGTTGCTGCAGGCCTCGTCGATGGCCAGCTTGATGTTGGAGGTTTCCTTGGAGGTGCAGCCGGCGGCGTCGCAGACCCGCTGGACGAAGTCCTTGATGGTCAAAAGCTCGATGTCCTTGGCCTCCACTTCCAGGCGGTAGTTCCTCCGCTTGGGTTCCAGGGGGAGATGGGAGGTGATGCGGGCCAGCAGCTGGAAAAGGTTCAAGGTGCGCCTCCGGGAGCGCCCGCGCCCTGGGAGGGGGAGGCCGCCTTTTCCTTGAGGCGGTTTTGGGCCTCCTCGATGTTGCGGCGCACGAGGTAGTTCTTGGGGTCTTTCTGCATGAGGGTCTCCCAGGCGTCGATGGCCTTTTGGTATTCGCCGTTCATATAATAATCCACGCCCTTGGCGTAGAGGGCGGTTAAATCCTTGGGCATGGTCTGCAGGGGCTGGGTGTAGCTTTGGGCGTCGTGGTAGAGGTGCTCCACGTCCCGGTAATGGGGGTCCGCGTCCTCCACCACTTGGAGGTATTGGATCGCCAGCGCGTAGTCGCCTTGGCTGTAGGCCTCCACCCCCTTGGTGTAATTGGCGGAAAGCAGGGTCTTCTGGTCCACCTGTTTCAAGAGATTCTTGGCCGCCTTGTTGCCCGGGTCCAGGCTCAGGACCTGGGCGATGTGGGGAAGGGCGCTCTCGAAATCCCCCCGGCTCATGGCGGATTGGGCCAGGTCCAACTGGTCCTGAACGGCGTTTTTACGCTTGCGCTGCAGGTCCTTGATGGCGTTTTTGGCCTCGCCGTCCTCGGGGAATTCCTTCAATACGTCCTGCCAGGCCCGGATGGCCGGGTCGTAATCCTTGGCCTGGGTGTAGCCCTGGGCCACCGACTTTAAAAGGCTCATTTTTTGGGTTTGGAGGGGGTCGATATAGGGTTCGAAATGATAGGTCAGCGAAAAAACGTTGATGGAACCCAGGCCGGTCTCGTTGAAGGCGTAGTCCAGCTCGAAATCGGCCAGCCTCAAGCCCGCGCCCACCGTGGGGTTGGCGCCGTCATAGCCCGCCCTTGCGTAGACCGTCTGGTTCCAGTCGTATTCCAGCCCCGCCTTCACCAGGCTATCCCCCCCTTCTTGCACTTCCCCTTCCGCGGTGAGCCAAAGCTCGCTGGAGGAGGAGGGAAAGCGGTAAAGGTAGGAAAGAGCCGGGCGGAAAACCCTCACGGGGACGCTCGGATCCAGGTAGAGTTTGGTTTGCGGCTGGAGGAGATTGGAAACCGAGAAGCCCAGGGTGATGTTTTTATAGCCGATTTGGGTGAAATCCGGCCGGTAATCCGAAAAGTGGTAAAGCAGGCCCACGTCCGCCCCAACGCCGCTGCCTTGGTAGGTGAACAATTGTTCAAATTCGTATTTGACGGTTCCGCCCACATCGAGGCCTTCCATGGGGCGGAAAGCGTAGCCGGCCAGCCCCTGCCACTGTTGGTCGGAAAACGTGGAAAGGGCCACGACGTTGTTCTGGGTTTGGTTGATGTTGGAAACCCCCAGGCGCGCCACGGCCAGCCCGAAGCTGCTGTGAGGGGCCACCGGATTGAAGTAGCCGACCGAGTCATAAAGGGTGTCGGTAAAAAGGGGCGCGTGGAAGGTGAGGATTTCGTGTTCGTCCATCGTGGCCAGGATCGCTGGGTTTTCGAAGAAACCGTCCCCCTCCCCGGTGAGGGCGGCCACCGCGTTGCCCATTCCCAGGGCGCGGGCCGACCCGCCCAGGCTGAAGGCGGATTCCACCCCGCCGCTCGCCTCTTGGGCCCATAAGCCGGCGGGCAAGGCAAGAACCAGCGCCAATGTTATGACAAGAGTTCGACAGGATTCATTGAACGATTTAAAAGTCTGGAAAGCCTTATTTCCGCTGCTTTCTTGATCCGTCGTTGCGAGGAGTGAATTTTGCGACGAAACAATCTCAGTCCCTGGGTGGTTTAAAGTTGTTGGTTTCGCCTTAGGCAAAACCCCTTTATGTTTATTTCTTAGGGTTCTTGACCATGGCCTTAACTTTGCGCCTCTGCGTCCCTGCGGTAAAAGAAGTTTTGAAATGACTTCTAGACAAGCCGGCAGCCGGTGGCCAATGGTCGGCAGGCTTTTTTGAAAGCTGGCGAACTGTGAGCCATGACCTGTCGACTGTGAGCTGGTTTTCATCATTTGACCACCGCGATTTTATCAAGGTATTTTTGGCCGTTGACGGTCAATTGCGCGTAATAAACGCCGTCCAAAACGTAGTTGCCCCCGCCGTTGCGCCCGTCCCAATAAATTCGCTGCAACCCGGCCGCGAGGTTTTGGTTGTCCACAAGGGTCTCCACCAGGCGGCCCAGGACGTCGTAAAGCGACAAGGAAACCGTGGATGCCGACGGCAGGTAAAACTCGATCGTGGTGTTTTCCTGTCCCGCGTGGAAGGGATTGGGGTAATTGCCGTAGGTGCCGGCCACGTCCGGCGGCAGGAAAGCCATGACCTCGGACTTCATGGGGAAGCCCGTGGAATCGCCGATATCGGTCACCGGGGCGGCTTCCTTTAAAGTCGTATCGAATGCCGAAACCGATCCCGAACCATCCACGGAAATGAGGACATCGCCGGTGGCCGGCTGGCTGGCGACCTCCACCCCTAATGTTATGGGCAAAGCCCCGCCAGTGGGGGTCATCCCGAGGGAGGTTCCCAGGGTCACCAATTCCGAATCCCCCGATACATTGACCGGCGTCGGCGTTGTCGCCGCGGAAGCCACCCACAGGCTTTGGAAATAAGAGCCCAAACTGACGGATTGACCGTTGGAATCCTCCGCATGGAGGACCAAACCAAGGATCGAAATGGCGTCGCTCCCCCCCGTGATGGTGAAGTTAAAGGTAAGCACGTTCAGGCTTTGGTTCGGTTCGGCGCTGGAAAGCTGGGGCGTCCCGTGGGTCACGTTCAATGTCGAAAGGGAGCCTTGCAAGACGGTCACCGGGCCGCTGACGGGGTTTACGCCGCCGCCGCTATAGGAAGCCGTAACGGCCGCGGGCGTGGCGGGCGTGTAAAGTGTGACGGAGGGGAAAGCAACGCTTCCATTGGAAAGAGCCGCGGTCGCGGGCAGGGACGAGTTGGTATCGTTGGTGGTTAAACTGATGGTTCCCGAGGCCAAGGAAGCGGGGTTGGAGTAACCATCCAACGCGCTCACCGTCACGGCGAACGGATAACCCGCCCCCACGACACCGGGCATCGACATCTGCAACTGGGAAATCGGCCCCGCCAAGACCGAGACGGGGAGAGTCCCCGATGTGACCGAAGCCGCGGAAGCCGTTAAGGTTGTGGCGTTGGAAGCCTTGTCATCCACATAGAAAAAGGTGGCGGAATTGGAAGGCGGGGAAATGGTCAGGAAGGTGGTGGCGGGCCCGCCTGAAACGGTTGAAAACTGGTAGTGTCCAGCGGAATTGGATGTCAGGTTGACCATGAGGGTTCCCGAAAGGGTGGCGGTAACGCCAAGGCTATTGAGAGCCTCCACGGTCAGCGGCCCGTCAGGGACGCCGGCCGTCGCCGGCCCAGAGGGGCCTGAAACGAGGAGCGAAGTGGGCGGCAAAGGCGTCGAAGTAGGCGTCAAGGTGGCGGTATACGTCGGTGTGGCGGTGGGGGTGGTCGTGGCCGAACTGGTGGGAGTATAAGTCGGGGTATTGGTCGCGGTGTTGGTCGCCGTATACGTGGCCGTATTGGTGGCCGTATTCGTGGGAGTATTCGTGGCGGTGTTGGTGGCCGTATTGGTGGCTGAATTGGTCGTCGTGTTCGTGGCCGTGTCCGTGGCCGTATTGGTAGCGGTACTGGTGGCTGTATTCGTGGCCGTGTTGGTGGCCGTGTTGGTGGCCGTGTTCGTGGCCGTGTTCGTGGCGGTGTTGGTGGCCGTATTGGTGGCTGTATTAGTCGTCGTGTTCGTGGTCGTCAGGGTGTCCGTCAAGGTGGCGGTGTTGGTAGCCGTCAGGGTCGCCGTATTCGTGGCCGTAGGTGTCGCCGTGTTGGTGGCCGTGTTCGTGGCAGTGGAGGTCGGGGTGGCGATGGTGATGGTGGCCCCCGTCGCCGGAACACCCGTCTCCTGCACAATCGTCTGGCCCGAGGAAGCGTCTACCGCCACTAATGTCACCAAGGTCGTCGGATAGCTCCCCGGCGCCGAATTCCCCGCGAAATCAAAGGACACGACGTAATCCAGTGACGTCGTGTCCTTCTCGAGGCTATCCGTAAAGTCCATCGTGACCGCCCCGCTCGACGACCAGTCGCTTGAACCGCCCAGCACCGTCGCCCCCTTTGACAACGTGGCCGTGATCACCGAGGCCGACCCGCCGCTCGGCGTTCCCACCGCCACCACCAGCGAGCTGAAATTCACCTGGTCCGGGCTTGAATTTTGGACGGTAAATTGGATAACCGACACCCCGCTGGCGCCCGGTATCTGCGTCGTATTCGGCGGCGTCCCGCTGACCATCGCCACCACCAGCACCGGCGGCGTGTTGGTCGGCGTCAAGGTCGCCGTGTTCGTGGGCGTGTTGGTGGCCGTATCCGTGGGGGTATTGGTGGCCGTAAAGGTATCCGTCGGGGTTAAAGTGGCCGTGTTCGTGGCCGTATTGGTCGCGGTATTAGTAGCCGTATTTGTGGTTGTATCTGTCGCCGTATTCGTCGCTGTATTGGTGGCCGTGAAGGTATCCGTCTGGCTGGCGGTGGTCGTGCCCGTCGTGGTATTCGTGGCCGTGTTGGTGGCCGTACTCGTGGCGGTGAAAGTAGCTGTATTCGTTGCCGTGTCCGTGGCCGTGTTCGTAGCGGTGCTTGTGGCGGTGTTCGTGGCCGTGTTCGTCGGGGTATTGGTCGGATCCGCGATGGTAATAGTCCCCCCAATCAGGGGCGCGCCTTGCAACGTTACATTTAAAGGCATGCCCGATGTCATCCCAACACCCACTAAATCACTGGTCGCGAACATATTCCCCGCATAAGTCCCCTGGGCGGCGGTGGGTGAAAAATCGTAGGTCACGGTGAAGGTTACGGCCGCTCCTGCCGCAAGCGTGCCGAGGTCCGGATAATTCCCAAGTGTTACATTATTGGAAGTGGCGTTGTAAACCGCGCTGGACAAAGGCGTCCCCGTGGCCGCGTTCAACAGGACTACTTGGGTGATCCCTGCCGCGGAACTGGCGCTTCCGGTCGCTTTCAGAATCACGTAATCCAAATCCACCGATTCCCCACTCTCGTTGGTCACGGCCATTTGGACTTCAGTGACCCCGATGGCGCCTGGTATTTGAGTGGAATTGGGCGCTGAAATGAAAGTAACCCCCACGGCGGGATCAGTCGGTGTCGCAGTGGCCGTGTTCGTCGCGGTGGAGGTCGCCGTGTTGGTGGGCGTATTGGTGTCCGTGAAAGTATCTGTCGGCGTGGCGGTGAAGGTAGGGGTTTCGGTGGCCGTATTCGTAGCGGTGCTTGTCGCCGTATTCGTTGGAGTGGATGTAGCCGTTGGTGAAGGGGTCGATGTAGCGGTGAAAGTATTGGTTGGCGTATTGGTAAAAGTGGGGGTCGCCGTGCAGGCGCCGATGAGCACGTTAAAATTATTGACGATTGCGGTTCCGGTTACCCCGCTAACGGCCGAGGAGGTCGCGATGCCCACGTAATAGGGATAAGGCATGGCTAAACTCGAACCGTCGATACTCTCGTTAAAGCCCACGGTCTCCCAATTCATGCCGTCGGTGGAATAATAACCCGTGAAACTATCTTGGACCCGGACCAGCCTGACATAACCCGCCGATACGCCGTTGGAATTGGAATAGGTTCCATCGGAGAATGGAATTTCCTCTCCCTCACTATCCGTGTATTCAAAAGTATATGTGCCGGAATTATTCGCGCAAATGTAAGCCATGGAAGTGGTTGGACCAAGGCTGGATCTCATCATAATCCCGCACTCTCCATACGGGCCCGGGGTAGGCACGGCATTAATTTGCAGGGTTATGTCACTGTCTTCGGAAACCTCCTGGTAAATGTAGTAGAAAGAGTCGTCGGGAAAATCTGAGTAGGTGTTAAAGTCACCGATGCCATTCCCAGCCGCCGTAATCGTGAGGGCGGACCCAATGGTTTGACCCTCACCTGGGGTGTTATCGTCAATATCCGCGGTCGTCCAAATGTTGGTATTGAACGTTTCCGGCGCGGTGAAAGCATCGCTGAAAAGGCACTGGGCATGGGTGGAATAAGGAGCCAGGACCGCGAGGAAAACGATGAGGGCGAAGGGGAAAGGAAAATGGCTATTCTTCGTCATAACGATGGGGCACCGCGAAGTGGGATTAGTTTTACCGTGAATTATACCGTTTCTTTGAGAGAAACCCTTAAAAAAGGCCGGATTGGGATCGTTTTCAATTTCCCTTGATTTCCAGGTATTTGGCCGTGAATTGCTTCATGTCTTCCCAGACATCTTTTTTATAACCGTCAAAACGCAGTAAAGCCGACGGATGATAACTCACCCTAAGGGGTATTCCTTGGTAATCATGCCATTTATGGCGCAGTTTTCCCACGGAATCCTTGGTTTTTAGGAGCGTTTGGGCGGCGCTGGCGCCCAGCGCCATGATTAACTTGGGCTTAATAATCCGTATTTGTTCTTCCAGGTAGGGACGGCATTGTTCCACTTCCTCGGGCATGGGAGTCCGGTTACCCGGCGGGCGGCACTTCAACACATTGCAAATAAAAACGTCGGCCCGCTTCCACGTTTTGGTGGACTCGATGATTTTAGTTAGGAGCTGGCCCGCCCTCCCCACGAAAGGCAGTCCCTGGGCGTCTTCATCCGCGCCCGGCGCTTCCCCCACGAACATGACTTCGGCCTCCGGATTTCCGCTTCCAAAAACGAAGTTCTTGCGCGTCTTCCCCAAGGGGCAATTCTGGCATTGGCATATATCCCGCTCAAAAGCGGTCAGTTCCATGGCTTGGAGGGAGTCGGCGGAGGCCGTCAGCCATTTGGGTTTCGAAGCGGGGCGCAACCCGCCCTCGGCGGGGTTGGAAGCGGGTTCGGAACCCGCCGGGGCTTCCAAAGGCGGCTCTTGGGCGCGGGAAGGAATCTTGGATGAGTTGAGGTTATCCTTCGTCGTCGAAACCGAAACATACCGGATTCCTAGCCGCCTGCAAAGTTCCAAGTAGGATTTAAATGGAGTTTGTGTCTTCAATCACAACCTCGGGAATTGGGGTAACAAAAAGACGTTAAAAGCTAGGAAACCCTTATTAACCGCCGATCAAATCCGATAGACGCCGATTAAGTATGCAGACATTTCTACCGTCTCAGCCGCTATCGGGATTCATCGGTCGTTATCGACGGTTTACAAGATTTTTTCAAGAACCTATAACAAAACCTCTCTCACCACGAAGGACACGCGCCGCTCTTCTATTGAATCTATCAATCAAGGAGAGCGGCATGGCCCAGGCCCCTTGCCGAAGGCAAGGGAGGGCAAGACCAAGAAGTAAAACCGATGATTTTTCCAAAGAATAACTCCTTACTTTGTGTCCTTTGTGAACTTTGTGGTAAGAGTTTAGGGTTTCGTCAGCTGTCGACTGACGTTAGAGAAATTTCCCGGTCAACGCGATTTGGTTCAACGATCCGCCGGCCACGGTGTCATAGGTCAGGAAGGTGTAATCGAATTCCAGCAGGCCGTCGCCGGAGGCGTCCAGGGGGACCAACACCCCGAACCCGGCCGTCGGGTAAAGGTCCAGGGCTCCGCCGGAAACCCCTCCCGTGATGTTCCCGGCCCAGCATCCGCCCCGTAGCGCCAGGACCTCCACCGGACGCCATTCCAACCCCAAACGGGGCTGGAGCCCGAGGTCCGCGCTCCAGTCCACCTCGAAATTAACCTTGGCCGCCAGTTGTTCCTCGTGATGGGCAATCCCGGCCTTGACGGTGAGGGGGACGATGTTTTGGGTGGAGTTGTCGTAGCTGAAGACGGTCAAGGGGTCCTGCACCATCAATCCCAGGGTCGTGAATTGGGTCAAGCGGTATTGGGCCCCCACGTCTTCCCCGAAGCCGAATCCGGAATAACTATCGAAGTTTTGCGTCATGATTTTCAGGTTTCCCCCGACCGACCAGCGGGGGTCCAGGCGGAAGGCCAGCGAAATCAGGTAGGTCATTTCCAGGTCGCCGAAAACGCTGTCGGGGTTCAAGGAAGGGCCCGTGCGGGCCTCAATGTCGCCCCCCGCGCTGTAAATGAAGGCCGTAAGGCCGTAGAAAAAATAATCCCGGAAGCCGTTGGCCAGGGTGAAATAGTCGAGCTGCTGCCCCAGGGGTAAAAGGGTGTATTGGTTCTCAATCTGGAAGCCCCGCAACCCGCTCAAGCCCGCGGGGTTCCAATAGCCGCAGGAAGGGTCGTTGCGGTCCGCCACGGCCGCGCCGGCCATGGCGTCTTGGGGCCCGCCCGCGCCCAGTTCCTGATAGGCCGCGGGATTCTGCCCCGCCTGCTGGTCCGCCAAGGCCATTTGGCTCATGAAAAGAAAAACCATGAGCCAAATGGCCTTGGCGGAATTATGAATTATGAATTTTAAATTTTGAATTAAGGATAATTTCCATAAAACGGAAATCTTTTCCAAGTTTTTTTTAAAAAATACCAAGTCAACGACATCGTTTTTATCCGATCTAAAATCGAGATGCCGTTTCGGGGATTGTTTAATAATGGTTTGGAACTCTTGCCC
>JASHNQ010000041.1 GCA_030041545.1 candidate division FCPU426 bacterium
GGGTTGCTGGCGGGAACGCCATGGCGGTCCCGCCATAGTTCCCCTCCCGCGCCCGGGCGAAAGGGGGAAAAACCCTTTGTTCCGGCCCTTTTTCCCCTGGCACCGGGGTTGCTTTAGTGGGGTTTGAAGTCCAATTCACACAAGGAGAAATCGCAAAATGAAAAACTTCACGCTGGTCCTGATCGCAATGATGGGAATCACTTCCCTTTCGGCCTTGGCAGTCCTGGCGGATGAGCCCGCCTCCACGGCGGCAAAGACAGTGCCCCTCACCACGCCCGTCTCCGGCCCCCAGGACCCCCACTCGGGCAAACCGGCCCTGGATTTCAAGGCCGGCACCACCCTGTGGCTGGAAGGCAACTCCACCCTCCACCGCTTTTACTTCACCGCCACCCAGGTTTCGGCCGCCAGCGAGGTGGATTCGGACGCGGCCGGATCCTCCCTGGTGGACCTGATCCTCAAGAAAAAAATCCACAACCTGACCGTCACGGTGCCCGTGGAGGGCCTGAAATCCGGTGAGGACGGAATGGACAAAAACGCCTACGGCTGCCTGAGGGCCAAGGACTTCCCGGACATCGTGTTCAGGATGAACAATTACACGGTCAAGGCCTTCCCGGGCGAGCCCAACACCTACGCCATCCTGGCCTGGGGCAAGATGAAAATCGGGGGACAGGAAAGAGATGTCACCCTGGACGCCACGCTCATCAACGGCCCCGAGGGTGCGGTGCTTTACGGCAACCAGGACATCCTGCAGAAGGATTACGGGATATCGCCCTACAGCATGGCGCTCGTCATGAGCGTGGACAACAAGATCGTGGTGCATTACCGCGTCAACCTGGGCGTCCGGGGGGCGGAGCAATAAGGTGGATGAGAGTCGAACTTCCCTCGCCGGGATCCAGTCCCGGCTTTGGGAAACAAAGGGTTCGGAATCATGGCAGTAAAAAAATAAAGTTCAAGGAGAAAAGCTATGAAGACGTTCAAGAGTTTGTTGACGGTCTCCGTCTTGCTGCTGGGCTTCCAGGCCCTGGGCAATGCGGACCAGGCTACTCCGACGGCGACGACGTCCCAAGTTTCACAAGGGGACCAGGCTTCGCCTACGGCCACCCCTGCCGCGGATCAAATTTTGAAAACCGGGGACTTGACGGTGAACCTGGGCGGAAGGTTCCAGGAACTGGGGGAATTGGAGTTGGTGACCAACGACCCCTTGAGGGACCATACCCGGGTCTACCTCTTCAACGTGGAGGACCGTTTGATCGTCAACGGCGATTACAAGGGGACGGATTACTGGTTTGAGACGGCTTTCGGGGGCGAGGCCTATTCGACCTCCAACAACCAGATCAACCTTTTGGAATACGACGCCAACGTTCCGTTGGCCGACGGCGTTTCGATCATGGCCGGACAGTTCAAGGAACCGGCCAACCTGGAAAGCGCGGATTACGACGGCTACCTGCTGTTCACCGAGAAATCCGAGCTCATGACCATATTCTTCAACATGGGGTACGACGGCGGCGTGGCCTTGTCGGGCAAGAGCGGCGACCTGGATGCCATCGTCGGAGTGGAGGACGGCGCGGCCGACCTGCCCCAGCGCTACCTGCCCGAGTTCTTCAATTTCCCGCCCATGACCTTCCTTCGCTTGGGCATCACCGACGGAATCAAGGACGACCCCTGGCATCCCCGCCAGACCGACTTTGACAAGCCGGATAATTCCCAGTTCGCCGTGCACGTGAACGGCATCTACTTGAACGACAGCAACGCCGGCCATTCGACCGACGCGGCCCTGCAAAGCAGCTACGTGACCGTCGGCAGCGCCACGACCGACGACTACGGGAACTTCATGATGAGCGGGGAATGGAACCCCTACCTGGGCAAGACCGCCCCCAACTATGGTCCGGTCTCGGCCGCCTACTGGCAGGCCAGCCTGGACGCCCAATACCGGGCGCCCCTGGGCGACACTGTGTTCGCCCTGCAGGGCCAGGTGAACGTGGCCCAGTTCACGGCTTCCAACTTCGCCCCCATCACGGTCAACGGGAAGGTCATGACGGCCGGTTCCCTGAACATCGGGGGCGGCGAAGTCATGGCCTCGGTGGGCGACAACCCCTGGGTGGCCGCGGGCCGGTTCGCCATGGTGATCCCGGACAACGGCTTCAAGTACAGTTACGCGACCGGGGAATACGCCACCATCACCGGCAGCGACCCCATCTACGAGCTGACGCTTCCTTCCATCACCTGGAAGGCGAACCCCGACACCAAACTGGTGGCCGAGGCCATGTGGCTGATGAACACGCCCACGGTCTTCGGGGGCGACGGCGAATACGTCATCGCGGAGATGCCTTCCCAGGTTTCCAACGCCACCGCCTCCACCCCTATCACGCGGCTTGGCTTGGTGCCTGCGGGGAGGATGATGTTCCAGTTCCAGTTCTAAGCGTGACCGATGGAGCCCTGGCGGGACAGCCGGGGCCCCTCAAGAAGGGCCCCTTCCGAGAGGCTCTTCTTGAGGGGGAAAGGCGGGAGAGATGAACCCCTTGTCATCCAAGGCTTTGGCTCGAAATTTTCGTATGCTCTATCTCAGGGCTGCGATGGCGGCCGCCTTCGCCGCTCTCTCCTGGGGCGCGGGCTTCGCCGCCGACGCCGTTTCCATGACGATCACCTCCAAGAACGGGGATTACCAGCTGAACGGCTCGTTCCGGGTGGAGGCCGACCCCTCGGTGATTTGGGACGTCCTGACCGCTTATGAGCAAATCCCCCGTTTCGTGGGCAGCCTCAAGAAAAGCCATGTGGAGCAGGACCTGGGCCCCTATCACTTCCTCCTAGACCAGGAATTCGAGGGCGGTTTTCTTTTTTTCACCAAGAGGGTCCGCGTCCTCCTGGACGTACATGAGACTTGGCAGCAGCAAATCGAATTTTCCGATATCGATCATAAGGACTTTAAGCTCTACCAGGGCGGTTGGGACGTGATGGCCGCCGGGGACGAGGCCCAGGAAATCACCTACACGCTGGAAGCCCGGCCCAATTTCGACGCTCCCCTCATGGGCGATTTCATGAACGGCGGGGCCAAGGACCTCTTGTCATGCGTCCGCAAGGAAATCCTCCGCCGCCAGGCCATCCTCGACGCGCAGCGGAAAAAAGACCCTCCGGCGGCCTTGGCCCAAACCACGGGCAACCTTCCTTCTTCCAACCGGCCATGAATTTTGGAAGTGTTTTATTTTTACCCCGGATCGGAATCCCTTCCACCCGCGGGGCCCTGGTAAAATGAAGCAGGAGGGGTTATGCGTAAATCCCGTTTTTTGGCCTTAACAGGGCTCCTCTTGGGTTTAGGGTCTCCCCTCGGCGCCATCCTGATGAGGGCCACGCTTTCACCGCTCCCCTTCCCCTTGTTTTTGTCCCAGGAATGGGCCGCCCTCCAACCCCTCTACCTTTACATGCTGCTGGGAACCTGCGCGGCTTTCGCCCTTTTCGGCTACGGCGTAGGCCGCGAAGAAGACAGCCTCATCCGAAAGGATATCGGGCTCAAGAAGGAAGTCCTCACCGATCCTCTCACCGGCCTGGGCAACCACCGCTTCCTCCACGACGCATTCCAAATCGAGTTCCGCAAGCACCTGACAACGCGCAAGCCCCTCTCCTGCCTCATGATGGACCTGGATTTCTTCAAGCGCGTCAACGACAGCTATGGACATCCCTTCGGCGATTTCGTCCTACGGCAATTCGCGGCGCTCTTGAGGAAATGTATCCGGAAGGGCGACGTGGCCACGAGGTATGGGGGCGAGGAATTCCTGTGCATATTGCCCGACTGCGACGCGTCCGAGGCCCTGGTGGTGGCCGAGCGCATCCGCAAGGGCACGATGGAATATCCTTTCCTTCAAGGGGAAAAGAAGGTCCGGGTGACGGTCAGCATCGGGACGGTGACGGGCTGCTGTAAGGCCGGCTCCAGTTACCGCCATTTGATTGACCTGGCCGACCAGGCCCTTTACGACGCCAAGCGCGGGGGACGCAACCGGGTCGTGCAAAAATCGATCAACAATACCCGAAAGTCTTTGAAAACAAAGAGGCCCTGAAATCGATTCCCTTTTCAGCCTTGGCGGAATTCAAGTTAAAACATCTTGGACCGTTAGGAAATCAAGGACAAACTAAGAGACTCGAACAAAACCTCCCAAGGCCCTCGCCCCTTGCGGGAGCCCTTCGAGAGCCTCAGGGCAGGAGGGTAGGCTTGCGGTGAGCGACTGAAGGGAGTCAAACCCGGCGAGGGGTGTGGAAAATCCTGCAGTTGCCACCCTCACCCCATCCCTCTCCCCTCAAGGGAGAGGGATATTTCTTAAAAACAGGGTTTTGTTAGCGTCTCGAAATTAATAATTAAGGATGTTGCCATGGATCCCATTTCAACCGTGAATTCCCTTTCCTCAACTTCCGCTTCCCAAATCGCCGAGCTTCTCTCAGCCACGGGCAATCCCTCGGCGGCCTCTTCTTCCCAAACCACCGACCTCCTTTCCGCCTCGGGCGATCCCCTGGCGGCCTCCTTTGAGGACCTTGTGAACGACCTGTTGACCCCGAACTTGTCCCAAGCCTCCGGCACGGGTCTCACGGAAGCCCAGATTTTGGCCCAGCAAGCCAATGAGGAATTCCTGCAGAAACTGGCGCTTTTGTCCGGCATGATGGAGCAGGCCAAAATGGCCATGGACGCCCAGCCGCCCCTTCCCGGCGGGCTTCCCAACCCTGCGGCGAGTTCTTATTATCTTTTCCGGTCCGAACTGGCGCAGGTGGGTTTGCCGGGCGAGGACACCGGCGTGGTTTAAGATGCTGTAACAAAACCTCTTTTAACCACAAGGATGCTTCGCATCCCACGAAGGACACATGCCGACCTTCCATAAATTTGTTAAAGAGGTCGGTATAGTGCCGATTTCATTAACGCCTTTAAGGTGAATCGGCGCAAAGTAAAGCCAAAACATTTTTTCTTACTTTGTGAACTTTGTGGCCCCGACTTGCCTGGCGCAGCTTTAGCGAAGCCAGGAGGGGCTTGTGGTGAAAATTCTTTTGGTTGTTGTGGGTTTTAAGTCTATTCCATGCTGAGGGCATATAGCCCCGCTCAGGCTTTTTAGTTGGCCGACCAACGGGGTCCCGATGTCAAAAGCTCCCCTACCGCCTGCGCGGCCATGGGCTTGGCGAAGAAATAGCCTTGGGCCTGCCGGCACTTCAGCGACTTCAATTTCTCCAAGTGTTCCCGGGTTTCCACCCCCTCGGCGATCACACCCATCCCAAGTTCGGAAGCCAGGGCGATGATGGCGCGCACGATCCCCACTTTGCTTTCCCCGCCCGTCATGGGCTTAACGAAAGACTGGTCTATCTTCAATACATCCAAGGGAAAGCGGTGCAGCTGGCTGAGCGAGGAATAGCCCGTCCCGAAGTCATCCATGTGCAGGTGGATGCGGTTGTTTTTGAGCTGGTGGAGGACCAGGGAAGCGGTTTCGAAGTTTTCCATCACCACGCTCTCGGTGATCTCCAGGTGGAGGTGTTCCGGCTCCAGGCGGTTTTCCTGGAGTCGGCGGAGGATGTTGGAAACCAACTCCCTCTGGATGAATTGCCGGGCCGAGAGGTTCACGGAAACCGAAAAAGAGGTGTCCCCCTTAAAGCGGTCCAGCCACTCGCGCCGTTGCCGACAGGCCTCCTCCAGCACCCAATCCCCGATGGGAAGGATGAGCCCCGTTTCCTCGGCCAGTGGGATGAAATCCGCCGGCGAAACCATCCCCCGCTTCGGATGGTTCCACCGCAGGAGGGCTTCGAAACCGCTCAAGGCCCCCGTCTCCACCTCCACGATGGGCTGGTAATAAACCAGGAATTCCCTTCGTTCCAAAGCGCGCCGCAAATCCGTTTCCAGCCTCAGGTCTTGGGCCAATCCTTCCGCCATGGAGTGGTTGAAGACTTCGTAACCGTTCTTGGACCGCCGCCGGGCCCAGTACATGGCGACGTGGGCGTCCCTCAGGACCTCCTCGGCCTTGGCGTAGGGCGAAAGAAGGCTTACCACCCCCAGGGCGGCGTCGGGAAAGACCGGCTGCCCCTCCAGGTCGAAGGGTTCCCCGAAGGCCTTCAGGACCTTCTGGGCGAAACGCAAGGCTTCCCCCTCCGGCACCCCGTCCAGCAGGGCCGCGAACTCGCTGCCGCCCAAATGCGCCGCCGTGTCGCGGGGCCCCAGGATATTCTCCAGCCGCCGAGCGGCTTGCTTAAGCAAAAGGTCCCCTGCGCCGCTGCCCAGGGTGTCGTTGATCTTCCGGATGCCTCCCAGGCCCAGGAACATCACCGAGGAACCGTCGGACGAGTCCTTGCGCAGGCGTTGGAGGGCCTGGCCCACCCGGTCCAAAAACAGGGCCCGGTTGGGCAGGTTGGTCAGGGGGTTATAAAGGGCGTTGCGGGCCAGCTGCTCCTCGGCTTTTTTAAGGTCCGTGACGTCGCGGAACACCGCCAGCCCCCCTTTGGGCCGGCCGTCCTCGTCCTTTAAAGGGCGCGCCGTCACGCTCACGAAGGCCCCTTGGGGGACGTTATCGTTTCGCACGAAGGCCTGTACGTTGTCCGCTTCCTCACCCCGGATGGCCCGGGTCAGTGGGAATTCCTCCGCCGGGAAAGGCGTTTCGCCGTCGGCCAGGTAAAAGCCGTAATGCCTCACCCAGGACGGCGGGGCCTGCGGGTCGGGTTCGGAACCCAGGATTTTTTTGGCCGCGCGGTTGAAAAAGGCCAGTCTGCCTCCGGCGTCGGCCAGGGCCACGCCCTCTCCCATGCTGTCCAGGATGGAATTCAGGTACTCGTTCCTTTTGCGCAGGGCCTCCTGGGCTTCCCTGCGTTCCAGGGCATAGCGGATGGTGCGCTCCAAAATATCCGCGTCCAGCTTGTTCTTGTTGAGGAAATCATCCGCCCCCAACTTCATGGCTTCCAAGTCGACCTCGAAGTCCGCCAGGCCGGTCAACAGGATCACCGGCGCCCGGCTGACGCGGCGGCTTTCCTTCAGGAAATCAAGCCCCGACTCGGGCCCCAGCCGGTAATCCACCAGGAAAATGGCGAAACCGGCCTTTTGGGCCAATTCCAGCGCTTGGCGGCTGTTGAAAGCCCATTCCACGGCGAATTTTTGGGTCCGCACCGAGGAAAGCAGCCGGCGCACGATGATGAAATCGTCCTGGTTGTCGTCCACCATCAGGACCCGAAGGGCTTCGGATTGCATGGGTTATGCCTCCCAATCAAAAGTAAAAGGGATCGTCGGCTCGCCCGGAAGCGGAGAAAACGTTCGGCCGCCAACGGAGGGCCCGGGGATTCGGCTGGGCTTTATTGGGATAAGGGCGCGAGACAAAGGTATTTCAGCACCTTTGTAGGGATAAAAACTGGGGGACCATTCCTTCATTAGGATAGGCGAGGGATCGGGCTTTGTCAAACAAACCGCGTTCCTTTCCCTTTGGAAACCGTTACATTTCAATAAACAGGACATAAAAAATACATTTCTTGTCCCATTCCCTCTTAACGCCGCTGATTCCCGGTTTTTCCAAGCGCGCCGGAGAAAAGCAGGAAGGCCATCTTAAAATCGGCGCAAAAGGACCAGAGGGGATACTTCAGTGTGGCAGGCTTGTTTTTTTCGATGAGAAAATGGGCCAGCCAGGCCGGGGCGTAACCCGCGGCCAACGCGGCCAGGATCCAGGGGTATTTTCCACTGCTCAGGGCCCACAGCGCGATGCCCACGCCCGTTAAGGTACCGGCTGCGTGGACCCAGCGGGTGGCGGGTTTCCTATGTTCCCCCAGGTAATAAGGCCAGAACCGGGAAAAGGTGGAGATGGTCCTTCCGTTCCTGGCGGTCTTGGCCTTGCTCATGGCTTTCTCCCCTTCGATTGTTTTGTTGACAATAAAAAACATTGTGCCGCGCCAAGGGTCATTCACGGCTGGAGGGGTAGGGCGGGCCCGGATATCCCAAGATCTGGAAGGAGGCTTCAACGGTCGGGCGGGCCTCCGGCGAACGGAGCGCGCCTGAAGGCCATCTCGGCAAACCCGCCGGTAAGCGCGGAAGGCGGTCTGCGGAACGGTTTCCCTACGGGTCTTCCAAAAACGAAAAGCCCTCCCCCTAGGGAAGGGCTCGATCATCGGAGAACTGCCGGGTTATTCTTTTTCGCCGAACTTGTTCAGGATGAGGTTTTGGATTTCCAAACTGGCGTCCCGGGCGTCCTCTCCCTGGAAAACCAGGGTGAGTTCCGAACCATAGCTGGCCGCCAGGGTCATGAGGTTCAAGAGGCTCTTGCCATCCACCGGGCCCATGTGACTTTTCACGAGGACGCGGCATTTGAATTTGCACGAAGTCTTGACGAATTGGGCGGCGGCCCTCAAGTGAAGCCCCAAACGGTTGAGGATCTTGACCTTCTTCTCGATCTCCATGAACGCCTCCTGCCAAAAAGAAATGTGAGTTTCAACGGCCTGATATTTTAAGAGTCGGGTTAGGGTTTTGAGCTACGCCCGGCAAGGCCACTTGCCGGTCCACCGGTGGGCGATGGAAAAGAATAACAACGGAACTATTTTATCGCGGCTTGGGAGAGGGGCCCTAATCATTTCCAGTTTAAAAAAATGGTGCCATTTCAAGGGTTAAACGGCCGCCGGGGAGGTTGGCCTGCTTTTTGCGTCTTTCATTTCGAAGGAGCAGGGTCCGAATGGGCCGTTATTCCAGGACCTTGATCAGCATCATCAAGCTGACGCCCGCCAGGATGGCGATGAACTGGAAGAGGGCCCGGAAGGACTTTACGTCTTTGTGCAGTTGCGGTACCAGGTCCGAACCCGCGATATAGATGAACCCCCCGGCCGTCAAGGGGACGAGGATTTGGATGAACCCTTCCATTCTTCCGCCCACCCACCAGGCCGCCAGCCCGCCGGCCAGGGCCATCACGCCCGTGAGGAAGTTGATGAAAAGGGCCCTCCACCGGCTGAAGCCGGACTTCACCAGGATTCCGAAATTGCTGAACTCATGCGGGATCTCGTGAAGCATGACCGCCAGGGAGGTGGCCACTCCCATCTTGACCCCCACCAGGTAGGAAGCGCCGATGATGAGGCCGTCGATGAAATTGTGGGTCATGTCGGCCAGGATGTTGAGGTAGCCGTAAGGCTGGATTTCCCGGTGCTCGTCCGAGTGCTGGTGCCTCCAATGCAGGAAATTCTCCAGGATGAAGAAGACCAGGATGCCCGCGATGACGAAAAGGGAGGTTGTGGAAGAGCGGGATGGGTCCGAATAAGCCTCCGCCAAAAGGTGGAGGAAGGCGTCCCCAAAAAGGGCGCCCACGGCCAGGGCCACCAGCCCGAAAACGATCTTATGGAAGGATTCATGGCTCAAGGCGAAAAGTGAGATGCCGATCAGGGAAAGCAGGCTGACCACCGCCACGCTCAAGACCATGTAAAGGAAAGCTGGGGCCATGGGGCCATACACTAGCCGCCTCAACCCACCGTTTCAACCCATAAAAACCTCTTCCCCCCGCAGTCTGGACTTATCAGTCCCCCTTCCTATTGTTATGGGAACAAGGAGGCCGCCATGAATTTTGAACGTCTTCTTTCCAACGGTAACCTGCCAACGGTCTCGTCCCCCCACCTCTTGGCCCCCTATGACAACGAGGGCCTGCTGGACGCCTATTCCAGCGCGGTCATTTACGCCTCGGAAAAGGCCAGCCCCTCGGTGGTCAACATTGACGTCTTCCAACGGGGCCGCCGCTTCCGGGAGCGGGATAGCTCCCTCCACAAGGCGGGCAGCGGCTCGGGGTTCTTTTTCACGCCCGACGGCTTCATCCTGACCAACAGCCACGTGGTGCATGGGGCCCAGGAGATGGAAGTGACCCTTTTGGACGGCCAATCCCACAAAGGTCGGCTGATCGGCGAGGATCCCGATTCGGACCTCGCCGTTATCCGCATCGATGCCGTCGGGTTCAAACCCGCCGACCTGGGTATTTCCCAACAACTGCGGGTGGGCCAGTTGGTGGTGGCCATTGGCAGCCCCCTGGGTTTCCAAACCACCGTGACGGCCGGCGTGGTTTCAGCCTTGGGCCGTTCCCTTCGGTCCCAATCCGGGCGCCTTATCGACAACATCATCCAGACCGACGCGGCATTGAACCCCGGCAACTCGGGCGGGCCCTTGGTCAATTCCCGGGGCGAGGTGGTGGGCGTCAACACCGCCACCATCATGGAGGCCCAGGGGCTTTGCTTCGCCATCGCCATTGACACCGCCAAGCGGGTGGCGATGCAGATGATGAAATACGGCCGGGTGCGCCGCAGCTTCATCGGCATCGGCGGCCAGAATATCGACATTCCCCGCAACATCGTCCGCTATTTCGAGCTGCCTGTGGAAAAAGGGGTGCTCATCGTGGCCGTGGAAGATGGCGGCCCCGGCCAAAAAGCGGGCTTGCGGGAAGGCGACGTAATCGTGGGTTTTGAGGGCCAATCCGTGGAGGGCATGGACGACCTGCACCGGATGCTGACCGATGAGAGGGTCGGAGCGGAATCCGCCCTTTCGGTCATCCGTAAGTCGGAAAAGAAGATGGTTCGGGTGGTTCCGCAGGAATCCACTAAGCAATGAAATCAAATGGAAATGTGGGGATCGGCGGCCTGTCCTCGCGGTGACCGCAATAATATTCTTCGTGGTACGTTAAACTCTCCCAAGCTCCTTTCCCTTCCTTTTTTAAATCATCCCCTTTAACTTGAGCTTTTTTTATGAGTTAATAGACCGCGAACCGGGCTTTGATTTTCATTTTTGAGGGAACCTCATGAACTATTCATCCAGCATCCTGGAAAAGCGGGGTCATTCCCGTTTTTTCGTCAAGCTCCCCATCCAATACCGCCTCATGGACACGAATGCCTCCGAACCGGTTGAAAAGTTCAAAGGAAGAATAGCCCTGGGCAAGGACCTCAGTCAGGAAGGCGTTTTCATGAAAATCGCGCCGGATAAGGCGATGCGCACCGGGGAGGTGTTGCGGCTGGATATCAGTCTTCCCGAAATCTCCAAGCACCTTTTCGTTTTCGGCGAGGTGGTATGGGTCAACCGGCTGGGCGCCGGCATTCATTTGATGCTGATGTCGGAGGAAGACCGCCAATACCTCAACAGCTACCTGGCCCAAATGCAGTATTCCTGACTTCCCTTCCCTGCCTTTTTTGCCTTAAAAAAAACACGGTTAAATCCTGAAAACAAAAATAATCGCCTTCGGCGCAGACTGCTATCGAGATTCCGAAATCGTTACAAACCCTCCATGGCCCTTCATCTGGCGGGCTTCCCTCAAGCGGAGTTTTCTTGAGTTTCCGCCATCATTAAAGTCCCTGGCTTTCCTGCCGTTAGGAAATCCAAGGATGAGGAAGGACCTTCATCCCGCGAAGGTGGAAAATGGATCCCATTTCGAACGTTAATTCTAATGACGCAAATAACCTTTTGAACCAAAATTACCTCACCATCCTGGCCCTGGAACAAACCATCGGCCAACTCGTGAACCAGGAACTGGCCGCCCACAAAGTCGACCCGGCGAAGTCCGTGGCCCGCCAGATCACTGAAAATTTCCAACAGCAGCTTGCGAAAGTTTCGGGGGAGGTTGAGCAGGCCCAAGCGGAAGTGGCGGCTTCGTCTCCTTCGGGAAATCCCCAGGCCCAGGAGAACTACGCTTATTGGAAGTCCCAGTTGGAATACCTCCAAAGCCAAGCTGTCTTTGTTTCGGAGAGTCCGGCCGAAGTCACCCCGGATTCTTAAGCGGCCTTTCCCCTCCATCTTAACCATGCGGATGAAATGAGTTCTTTTATCCTAAGGAAAGGGCTTCGGCTTTTTCCTTCGGAACAGGCTTAGAGCCGCCTTCCATTTTTGTGATTTCCTTTCCCACTTCGGCAACCGATTTCAGGATGGGATTGAGTTTATGTCCCAAAGGGGTCAGGGCGTATTCCACCGTGGGAGGCGAGCTGTGCATGACGGTGCGGGTGACCACTCCCCGTTTTTCCAGTTCCCTCAGGCGGGTGGTCAAAACTTTGGCGGAAATCGGCCCCAAGTCCCTTTTCAAGTCGCCAAACCGGCGCGGTTCGGTCCTCAAATACCAAAGAATTTGAGGAGTCCATGCGCCGGCCAAAAGTTTCAAGCTGGTTTCAAGCGGACAATCCGGGGGAACGGGTCCGGATTTATTGGGGCGGTGTCGGATCATCACTTTCCTCCTAGGGTAGTCGTCTAAAAAGAGAATTTTGAATTCTCAATTTTTAATTTTAAATTGTTGAATACTTTTAAGCCTTTGGCTTAAAAGCCACCTTGATTCATAATTCAACATTCAAAATTCATAATTTTTCTTTTGTGGTTACCTTTGGGTACCCACTTTCTTTTAGTAAGCACATTCGTATATATAGAACCGGGCTGGATTAAATTCAACCCTTCGATGTGACTCAGGGTCGATGGTGAGGAACGCCCCTTTTAAGGGCGTTATCGAACCATCAAGTAAATTAATTAAAGGAGTTGGAGAGATGAAAAAGTTTTTATTGTCGTTGGCCGCCTTTGGTTTTTTAGCCTCAACATCCGTTAACGCCACCGAGTATGGATTCGATAAGGCCCACAGCCACATCGGCTTTTCCGTGACGCACATCCTGAGCAAGGTGCCGGGCGAGTTCAAGGATTATGACGGTACTTTCTCGTTTGATCCCGCCAATCCCGAGGCGGGTAAGATCGACGTCACGATCCAAGCCGCCAGCATCAACACCGATAACGAGATGCGGGACCACCACCTGCAGTCGGCGGATTTCTTCGACGTCGAGAAGTATCCGACGATCGCGTTCAAGAGCACAGGTGTCTCCAAGGGAGCCAGCGACAATGAGTATCAAGTGGCCGGGAACCTGACCCTCCATGGCGTGACCAAGCCCGTGACCCTGGACGTCCAATACCTGGGGTCGGACACCATGCCCATGGGCAAGGACGGCAAGATGACCGCGAATATCGCCGGTTTTTCCGCGACCGCCAAGATCGACCGCCGGGACTTCGGCTTGGTCTGGAACAAGACCCTGGCCAGCGGCAACCTGATGGTGAGCAACGATGTAGCGATCAACCTGGATATCGCCGCCATGGATAAAAAAAGCGTGGACGCCATGAAAAAGATGATGGCGGGCATGAAGAAGGATAATCCCGCCCCGGCGCCCACGCCCGCCCCTTCCAACTGACCTTTCCGTTTCGCGCAACAAGCCGTGGGGGCCCCTGCCGCCACGGCTTGTTTTTTTGAAAGGGGTTTTTATGAAAATCGCCCTGATAGGGGCCGGTTACGTGGGCGGGGAAATCCTCAAGGAAGCCTTGGCCCGGGGCCACCAGGTTAAGGTGATTGTCCGCCATCCCGAAAAAATCGCGCCCCGTCCCGGCGCCACTTCGGTGAAGGGCGATGTCTTTGACGTGGACGGCCTGGCCCAAGTCCTCCAGGGACAGGATGCGGTCATCAGCGCCTTTAACCCGGGGGCGGCCCAGCCCCATGCCGGCCGGCTGCAATTCCAAGGCACGCTGAACACCTTGGCCGCCGCCAAGAAAGCCGGGGTCAAGAGGTTCCTCGTGGTGGGAGGGGCCGGAAGCCTGGAAGCGGCCCCGGGTGTCCAACTGGTGGACACGCCCCAATTTCCCAAGGAATGGAAAGACGCGGCCTCCGGCCTGCGCGACGCCCTGGCCGAGATCCGGAAGGAACGGGACCTGGACTGGACCTTCTTCAGCCCCGCCGCCCTGCTCCAGCCCGGCGGGCGTACCGGCAAGTTCCGCCTGGGAGGCGACCAACTGCTGATGGAGGGGAACACTCCCGGGCGGATTTCAACCGCCGACTACGCCGTGGCCATGCTGGACGAGGTGGAAAACCCCAGGCACGTCCGCCAACGCTTCACCGCCGCCTATTAACCTACGAGGTCATTGATGAAAATCCTGGCTTTCACCCCGGCCTTGCGCGGGGAATCCAC
Organism: candidate division FCPU426 bacterium; assembly: GCA_030041545.1. Lineage (GTDB taxonomy): Bacteria > Oederibacteriota > Muellerivitia > Muellerivitales > Muellerivitaceae > JAJPJW01. The sequence continues at coordinate 13,921 of JASHNQ010000041.1, forward strand.
CAACCTGAAGCTGGTGAAATTGGCCGCCGGGGCCGCGCGCCAAAACGGCGCCGAGGTGGATTTGGCCGATTTTCACGATTTTGAGATGCCTTCCTATGACGGGGACTTGGAGGAAAAGGGATTGCCGCCGGGCGCCCTGGGAATGGCCGAACGCGTGAGGGCCGCCGACGGGCTGCTGCTTTCCCTGCCCGAGTATAATTATTCCCTTCCGGGCAATTTCAAGAACGCCGTGGACTGGGTCTCCAGGATCCGCCCGGTTCCCTTCCGGGGCAAGAGCGCGCTCTTGCTGGCCGCCTCGCGTGGCGCCGTCGGCGGCATCCGGGGCCTGTGGCAGGCCGGCATCCCGCTGGAAGGCCTGGGAGTCTTCGTTTATCCCGACATGTACACCCTGCCCCACTCCTGGGAGGCTTTCGACGAAACAGGCCGTTTCCGCGACGACCAGAACCAGTCCCGTTTGGAAAAAATAGTCGCCGAATATTTAAGGGCCGCCTCCCGCTGGTCCGGGCCGCGCTGATCGCTTTTCCCTTTCCCCGGGTGGGAAGGAGGCTAAAATAAGGCCCGGGTGAGTCCAAGGGGGGAACCATGGCGGAGTTCGATTATGAGCCGAACGACGAGGTTTTCAACATCCTGACCCGCAAGGTCGGGACGGTGCTGAACGTGAAGGAAGTGGGCTCCTCCATCGCCCCCAAAAAGAAATTCGTGCGGGTTTTCATTAAAAGCGACCTGCCCGACGAGATCTGGGCCGTGGACGAGATCGCCCTTTGGGTGCGCCCCAAGAAGTTGATGGACCGGCCTCCCCTCTGATAAACCCACTCCTCCGTGAGGAATTCCATGCCCAAATCTTATTTTACGCCGGACTTTTTCAAGTTCCTGAGGGATCTCAAGTCCCACAACAACCGCCCCTGGTTTCAAGCCAACAAAGACCGCTACGAAAAAGCCGTCCGTAACCCACTCTTGGACTTCATTGGGGGGCTCGGACCCCGTTTACGGAAGGTCAGCCAACACCTCATCGTGGACAACAGCCCCACGGGCGGATCCATGTTCCGCATCTACCGGGACACGCGTTTTTCCAAGGACAAATCGCCCTACAAGACCGCGGCTTCGGCTCATTTCCGCACTTCCCGGAGCAAGGACGTCCATTCCCCCGGCTATTACCTGCACCTGGAGCCCGGGGAGGTTTTCAGCGGGGGCGGCATCTGGCACCCGGAGGCCCCGGTCCTTCACCAAATCCGGGACTACCTGGCCCACCACCCCTCGGCCTGGAAGTCCGTATTGAAAGATAAAAAGTTCAAAAAGCATTGCACCGTCGAGGGCGAAAAGCTTTCGCGCCCGCCCAAGGGCTACCCCCCCGACCATGAACTCATCGAGGATTTAAAATACAAGGACTTCACTTTTTATACCCAGTTCGACGAGAAAACCGTTTGCGGGCCCAACTTCATGGAAAAATACGTCGATGCCTGCGCCGCCGCGGCTCCCTTCATGGAGTTCCTCTCCAAAGCGCTGATGATGGAATGGTGATTCCCAATTTTGAGTTCTTAATTTTCGATTTTAAATTACCGTAGAGTTTTCAATCACAGATTGAAAACTTTCATCAATTTAAAATTCAAAATTCATAATTCCGGAACGATTTAAGTTCATGAGCCAACCCAAGCGGGAACTTCCACAAAAATTTATTGAGAAACTTCGAAAAATCGTTCCGGTTAACCAGTGGGAAAAGGTGCTCAAGACCTTCGCCACCGAACGCCCCACGACATTCCGCGTTAATACTTTGAAAGCCCAGGCCTCTTCCCTGAAGGAGCGCTTAGAACCCCAAGGCTTTAAGGTCGAAAACGTTCCCTGGTACCAGGACGCCTTTATCCTGCGCAAGGGTAAGCGGAAAGACCTGGAAAAAACCGATCTCTATCAAAAAGGCGAAATCTACGTCCAGGGCCTTTCCAGCATGGTTCCGCCCTTGGTCCTCTCCCCTCAGCCCGGCCAAGCGGTCCTGGATTTGACCGCCGCGCCCGGAAGCAAAACCACCCAGCTGGCCGCGCTGATGAAAAACCAGGGTCGTATCCTGGCCAATGACAATAATCCCATTCGGGTGGAGAAATTAAAGGCCAATGCCGCCCTGCAAGGCGCCACCAGCGTTCAGGTGCTCCCTCCCGGTGACAGCGGACTGGTTTGGAAGGAACATTTCGAGAAATTCGACAGGGTTTTGCTGGATGCCCCTTGCAGTTCGGAGGGACGGTTCCAATTGGACGAACCTTCAACCTATGGTTATTGGAAAGAGGACACCAACCGCAAGATGGCCAAGGACCAACGGCGGCTTTTCAAGTCCGCCTTCTTGTCCTTAAAGCCGGGCGGCGTGATGGTTTACTCCACCTGCACCTTCGCCCCCGAGGAGAACGAGATGGTCCTCGGTTGGGCGCTGGAAACTTACGAAGGCGCGGTTGAATCAGAGGATATTTCCACCCCTCTTCCGGCCCACACCCGCGGCCTCGCGGCATGGGAGGATTTGAAATTCGCTCCCACGGTGGTAAAGTCCGTCCGCGTCCTTCCCACGCCGGATATGGAAGGCTTTTTCGTCGCCAAATTGCGGAAGTTAAAAAGCGTGCCGGCTCCGGAACCTTTTATACCTTCATCGGAAGGTATTAAATAACTGTCATTGCGAGAAGTGGCCCGCGAATAGCGGGACGGTTACGACGAAGCAACCTCAGTCTAAATAAGCCTCTTCCAAAAGGATCTTTTATGCCCCGCAACCTGCGTTGCAGAACTTTCAATGATATCCGCGCCGAACTCGACCGTTTAAGCATAGGTCCCGTGGAAACAACGGGTAATTGGTCCTATTACCAAATCCTCACCCACCTGACCAAGGGGGTGGAAGGCAGTATGAAGGGCGTGAAGCGGGACATGCCCTGGTGGCGGAAACACGTGGTGGGGCCCCTTCTTCATAGGCTGTTTGTCTTTCGGGGTTATATCCCCCGGGGCATCAAGGGGCCGCCCTCCGACCGCATCGAGGGGAACGAGGCGGAGGCACTGGCGGCTTTCCGGAAGGCCTTGGAGACTTTTGAGAAACATGAGGGGCCTTGGAGCGAGCACCCCATCCTGGGCCCGTTCAACAAGAAACAGTGGGCGGAATTTCACCCCCTGCATTTCGCCAACCACGTCAGCCACGCGAGGAAAAAGGAATAGCCTCAGGCATCAAACGGAAGCGTTCTGCTTGGCTTCCAGTTCTTCCCACCGCTTGAAAAGGGCGTCCACCTTGGCCTGTTCGGCATCCACCCTTTTTTGGGCTTCCAACAACTTGGAAACGTCCGTAGCGATCTTCGGGTCTTCCAATTGGGCCTTGGCGGCCTTTAAATGCGCCTCAGCGGCGTGAATGGCGTCGTCCATTTCCTTGAGTTCCCTTTGTTCCTTGGAAGACAAGGCTTTCCGGGGCTTCTCCACCTGTGCCGACTTGGATTTTCCCACCTGCGTCGAGGCTTCAGGCCGAGACGCAGGCTTTGGTTGTGTCAATGCGGAAGAAGCATTGGCGCGCCAGGCTTCCCACTGGGACAGGTCCGCGAAGAACCCCGCGTGGCCCTTTCCGTCCAGTGCCAGGATCTGGCGGCTCACCCGGTCCAGCAGGTAACGGTCATGGGTCACCAGCACCAGGGCGCCGGGGAACTCCTCCAGGCTTTGTTCCAGCACTTCCAGCGAGGGGATATCCAGGTCGTTCGTGGGCTCGTCCAAGAGCAGCAGGTCGGCGGGCTTGAGCATCAGCCGGGCGATCAAGACCCGGGACTGTTCCCCGCCGGAAAAGCGGCTCAATGGCCGGTCCAGCTGGTCGGCGTTGAAGAGGAAGCGGGTGGCCCAACTGGCCACGTGGATGGGTTTTTCCTTGAAGAACACGTAGTCGCCCTTCTCGCAAAGGGCCAGGCGCAGGGTTTGTTTGAGGTCCAGTTGGTCCCGGTGCTGGTCAAAGGTGACGACCCGCAGTTTTTCCGCCTGCTTGACGGTTCCCGAATCGGGCTGAAGCTCGCCCGCCAAAAGCTTCAGCAGGGTGCTCTTGCCGCTCCCGTTCTCGCCCAAAAGGCCCAGCTTGTCGCCCGGGGTCAACAGCAGGTCCAGGGGCCCGAAGAGCTTGCGCCCGCTTAAGGTTTTCACCACCTTGGAGGCGGCCACCAGCCGCCGGGTCTGGCGCTCGCTGCCCGTGAAGTCGATGTCCACGCTCTTGCCCTGGGAATTGCGGAACCTCAGTTCGTCCAGTTCCCCCATCAGTTCCCCGGCCCGGTCAATGCGGGCCTGTTGCTTGGTCTGCCGGGCCTTGGGGCCCCGGCGCAGCCATTCGATTTCCCGTCGCACCAGGTTGGCCGCCGTGTCCTCGTGCCGCTCCTGGGAATTGAAGAGGTCCTCGCGCTTTTCCAGGAATTGCGTGTAATTGCCGTTGTTGGCGAAAAACCCCTCCGGGTAGCGCTTGTTGAGCTCGATGACGCGGTTGCTGACCCTCTCCAGGAAACGCCGGTCGTGGGTGACCACCAGGAAAGCGAAGTTGAGGTTTTCCATGAAGCGCTCCAGCCAAAGCACGCCTTCCATGTCCAGGTGGTTCGTGGGCTCGTCCAAGAGAAGCAGGTCCGGCTCCCGGGCCACCTGGGTGAGGATGGCGAGGCGCTTGCGCCAGCCCCCGGATAGCTTGGAAACTTCCTGGTCCAGGTTGACGAGTCCCGCGTCCTCTAAATTCGTCTCCACCCGGAGTTCCACTTCCCAATCCTCCAGGCCCAACCCCTCCAGCCCCTTGGCCAGGGCTTCCCGCACGGTGAAGCTTGACGGCTTGCCCGCCGACCTGTCTGGCGTAGCCTTGGCGGAGCCAGAAGCCCCTGCGGTAGCGGAATCATGGGCGTAGGTCGGGTCCTGCTGGGGCAAATAGCCCACCCTCAAACCCTTGCGCAGGGCCAGTACGCCCTCGTCCGGCTTTTCCTCGCCCGCCAGGATCTTCAAGAGGGTCGACTTTCCCGTTCCATTGGGCCCGATCAGGCCGGTCCGCTCGCCCTCAAAGAGGCCGAAAGAAAGGTTCTCGAAAAGAGGCCTGGCCCCGCCGAAGCTCTTGGATAGGTTTTGACAACTCAGCAGGATGCCCATGGGAGGGGAAAGGATAAGGGGGGAGAGGCTAAAAGGAAAGGTTATTCGAGGATTTCCACTAAGCACAAATATATTAAGACTCTATTCCTATCAGAACAAGCGGAACGGCGGGAACGCCTCGGCCTTGGCGGATAACGTTGTAAAACTCACCTTCATAATAAGCAACGCCGGAGGACATGTTGCTTTGGAGGGTCTTCATCGGAAGGATTTCAATACCGACATCTATCTGATTACCAATATAAAAAGCCATATGTTTAACGAATAGGTCATAAGCAACAAAAGAGTATTTACCAAACTGAACCTCAATAGCTAAACGGTCTTTTACAAAATCAGTCTGGTTATAACTAAATATGGGTGTTTCACCGGCGGACTCAATATCTTTTTTCTGGTCGTCGGGTGCTTTAGCAAGGGTGCTTCGGATTAGCTTTTCTGATTTGGTGACCCAATAATTAACCCGACTTTCGTTCCAGCCCTTTGCGGTCAATAAGCGGTCAAACTCTTTGTTCATTTCAATGGGGCTATAAAGCAACGCCCCTTTCATGGTCTTTTCTTTGCTGACTTTAGTTTTACAAGCTTCTGCGTCAACTTTTGAAATGACGTCCTGAATTTCTTTCCAGAGTTTGGGTTTGTGAACTTGGATGAATTCTAATCCGTTTAGGTGGGAATAGACCTCCTTAATCTTCACTTATGGCCGCCATTGGGCAGGTTGGGATCATAAACCGGTTTTCCCATGGGCCTTGTCTTCAATGTTCCATCCCGGAATTGATGAACCCTGTCCCAGGCGATATCAACGTAATGTTTGAAGATGTCACAGCCGTAACCATTTCTGCCATTTTTTATTGCGGCGATAACCGAACTGCCAACCCCCATGTAAGGGTCAAGGACTGAGTCACCTTTTTTAGTCATGGACAAAACCAATCTTTCAACCAATTCCACGGGAAATTGGCAAGGATGCTCGGTCTTTTCGACATGGTTTGCTTTTACGTTAGGAATAATCCAAACATCGCCAGGATTTTTCCCTAATGGATTGCAAGAAAGCTTTCCGGCATTAGGTCCTTTGAAATATTTTTTGTTTGGATACTTTGAGGGAACACGAATGGAATCCAAATTAAAAGTATAGTCATCGGTTTTTGTAAACCACATGATTGTTTCATGCCTGCCTGACAAACGGTTTGTGCAGTGAAGCCCGTGTTCAAAATGCCAAATGATCCTGTTTCTTAACCGCAAGCCATGTTGCTTGAATAAAGGATAAAGAAGAATATCGAGTGGAAAAATTTCCGCGGTTTCACTTTCTTTCCCAACATGGTTGCCTACTTGCCAACAAATGCTACCTTTTTTATGGAGAACCCTTACACATTCCGCGATAGTTGCGGCCTGCTCGGATAAATATCTTTCGATCGAAGTGGGCTTTTCGTAATTCTTGCCAATGTTGTAAGGGGGTGAAGTGATAATTAACTTCATGCTTTCATCGTGTAAGGAACGTAAGAAGGTAAGGTTGTCCGTGGCTTCTATACGAACAACGGGGTCTTCGTTGATGCGTACGACTTTAGCGAGTTGAAGCTGGGTTTCCCTTGCAAAAAGAGGTTTATGCTTGCGACCGGTTCGGTATTTTATGGACACGATAACCCTTTCCCCAAGGTTAATTAATTCTAAAGGCTAGCAAGAAGATGGGTCAAGCGAAAAGAATACACTCGTATACCGTGGAACAAGACCCATTAAAACGAACCCACGTGTTGATGGCGCCTTGGCATTCTGCGCCCCCTTCCCGATTTGCCTAACCAAAATCCTCTCCTTCTGGCATGTTTGGGGCTTGGCCAATGGTTGTCTGGACTTATTTGTTTTAGCCCCCCGCCGACTTAGACTGGATAAATGCAAAAACTCAAACCCCTCTTTTTAGTTCTTCTCTTCCTAGCCCAAACCGCCTGGGCCCAAACCTTCTATGTTTCCCCCCAGGGCAACGACGGTTGGAGCGGCATCCAGCCCGATGGCGCCGGCGCCGACAATGGCGGGCCCTTCGCCTCCCTGCCCCAAGCCTTGCAAGCCAGCCGGGACTGGAAACAAGCGAACCCGGATAAACCGGCCAAGATCTTCCTGCGGCAAGGGACTTATTACCTGGATACCACCTTGGACCTCTTCGGCGTGGATTCGGGGCTGACCCTGGCCGCCTATCCAGGGGAATCGCCGGTTATTTCCGGCGGGCGCCGCATCACCGGTTGGGAAAAGGCGGGGGACCATCTTTGGGAAGCTCCGGTGCCCGAGGCCCGGAACGGCACCTGGGATTTCCGGGTCCTGGCCGTCAACGGCGAATGGCGGCCCCGGGCCCGGCTGCCTGAGACCGGCTATTTCACCCACTTGAGTCGTTTTGACGTTCGTTGGATGAGCACCACCGGGGGCGGGTGGCAGGTGAAGCCCACCCAGGAACAGTTGACCCGGCTTCAATACCAACCCGGGGACATTGAGGCGTGGATGGACCTGAACAACGCCGAAGTGGCCGTTTACCACATGTGGGACATGTCCATGATGAAACCCGTCTCCATCGACAGCGGCACCAACACCCTCATCTTCGCCTATCCGGGGGAGCACCCGCCGGGCGCCTTCGGCATCTCCAACTATCTCGTGTGGAACGTGAAGGAGGGTTTGAAGGAGCCAGGCCAATGGTACCTGGACCGCACCCGGGGCAAGGTGGTGTATTGGCCCAGGCCCGGGGAGGACATGGACAAGGCGGTGGTGATGGCGCCGGGCCCGGCGAACCTCATCCGGGTATCGGGGTATAAAGACCAACCGGTCAGCAATATCTCCCTGGAAAATCTCACCCTTACCCTGGCCAATGCCCCTCTCAATAAAGGGGGGGTCGGGTCCAAGGACGTGGAAGGGGCCGTCCAGATGTCCTATACGCTCAATTGCAGCCTCGCGGGGCTTCGGTTTGACGACCTGGCGGGCTGGGCGGTGCAAGCTAAGGGCTCCGACGGGCTGACCGTCAAGGATTGCCGGGTGGTGGAGACCGGGGCCGGGGGAATCCACGCCGAGGGAGCGGGTGTGGTGGTTTCCGGGAACTGGGTGGAAAAAATCGGCCTTATCTACCCCAGCGGCAATGCCATCGACGTGGAAAAAGGCCTGGGCGCCCAAATCCTGCGTAACACCATCAAGGATTGCCCTTACGACGGTATCCTCAACATGTCGGGAAACAGCCTGATCGGGAAGAACCTGATCGACAGCGTCATGCGGGAGCTCCACGACGGGGGTGGGATTTATTCCGGATTCTGCCAGGGGGTCACGATACGGGGGAACTGGGTGATGAACGTCACCAACATGGGGGGCTACGGCTCCTCGGCTTATTACCTGGACGAGCAGTCGACCGGCTGCCTGGAGGAGGACAACCTGTCGGTCAACGTCACCCGGCCCAGCCAAAACCACATGGCCCACGACAATACCTTGCGGCACAACTTTTTCATCGTCGAGGGGGACGGGCAGATGGACTTCGCCCGGTGCAAGGGTTATACGCTGGAAAACAACGTGATCGACGCCCAGGGAAAGTTCACCTTTTCCGCGCCAGCGGAGGGCATCACCTCCATGCCCGACAACCTCATCTACTGCGCCCAAGGGCAGGTGACCCTCAAAACCCTCTTGGACTACAACCCCCAGGGCACGGCGGATTTCGCGCCCCGCGACGGGACCCTCCTGGCGGACCCCCGTTTGGAGAACCCCAAACCCGGGGTTTACGGGTTCGCCCCCGGTTCACCCGCGCTGAAATTGGGAATCGCCCCCTTGGATGATTCGGATGCGGGGAGTTCCATCCCCGACCCCAAATAGCCATTTGGGTAGCGGGTTAGTTGAGGCGTCAATGCGGGCCCTTCGACAAACCCAGGTGTTCACCCAGTAAACACCTAGGGCCTAGGGGTGTTCAGCGGGGTGTTCACCGATCGAACACCTGGCACCCAGGGTGTTCAGCGGGCTGTTCACCCGTCGAACACCTAGGACCCAGGGGCAAGGGGGTGTTTACCCGGTAAACACTTATCGCCAGCGTTCCTAGTCCGGCTTGCCTTGATTTTCAGCCTTTTTGAGCCCGCCTCAATTTCAACATTTCCCACAATTCCCTGCGCCCGAACATGCCCTTGGGCCGAAGCAGCATCATGAGGATGAGGGCCAGCGAATAGATCACCATGCGCAGGTCCACGTGGGTGATGTCCTGGAGGGGCCTCAAGGCCTCGGGCAGGAAGGTGAGGACAAAAGCCGCCACGATGGAGCCCGACACCGATCCCATGCCGCCCAGGACCACCATGATGACGATCTCCACCGATTTCATGAAATCGAACGAACTGGGGTTGATGTAGGAAAGGTAATGGGCGAAAAGCCCGCCCGCCACGCCTGCCGCAGCCGCCGAGACCACGAAGGCCTGGACCTTATAGTAGGTCGTGTTGACCCCCATGGCCTCGGCCGCGATCTCATTTTCCCTGACCGCCAAAAGCGCCCGCCCGTGGGAAGACATTATGAACCGGTGGGTTAGGAGCACGCATAAGGTCAGCACGAAGACCACCAGGAAGGGCGTGGTGGTCGTGGGAATACCGATGAAACCCCTGGCGCCGCCCACGGCCTGGATATTGAGGATGATGACCCGGATGATTTCCCCGAACCCTAAGGTGACAATGGCGAGGTAATCGCCTTTGAGCCTCAGCGAGGGCAAGCCCACCAGATAACCGGCCCCCGCGCTCATCAAGGCCGCCGCCAAGAGGGAAAGGACGAGCGCTATTTGGTCCCCTAGTGGGTTGCCATGCAGGGAAAAAAGCAGAAACACATTCACCGAAGCGGAAACGTAAGCTCCCACCGCCATGAAGCCCGCGTGGCCCAAGGAAAATTGGCCGGAGAGTCCGTTCACGAGGTTCAGGGAAACCGCCAGGATAGCGTTGATGCAGGCCAGGGTGAAAAGCTCGCTGAAATAGGGCGGTAGGACTAGGGCCAGCCCCTGGGCTGCCGCAGACACACCCAAAAGGGTCAGGAAAAATTTAAGGTTGGAGTTCATCTTTCACGAGAATTCCGCTTTTTTAGAAAAACCAAAATTCCACAAACGTCCCGTCGTGCTCAATTGTTGGGCGGCCTCAAAATCCTCCTCGGCTTTCCGAACCCATTCCTGAACGTTTTCATTCGGGACCCGGTCCTCAGGATTTGTCATAAAGAACCTTGCCGTATTTATTGGCGGGATAAGCGACGCCGCCGATGATATCCTTCGTGACCTCAAACCTCTTGGTGGACATCAAGACGACATCGATGGGAAATCCCAAGCCGGTCAACGAGTCATAAATGGGGACGGCTTCCTTAAAAGGTTTTTTAATCGATTTTTTAAGCACTAAAAGGTCAATGTCGCTGTCGCGGGTCATTTTACCGGTGGCCGCGGAACCGAATAGGATGATCCGGTCCGGTTTCGCCACGCGCCGGACCCGTTTCACGATTTCTTGGATGGTTTTTTGATTCACGCCCATGAAAATTTCCCTTCGGTAGTTGGAGGGCCATTTTAGCATTTTTCATCACCGGCCCGGCAACCGACGCCCGACCACCCGCTTTACACCTTCTCCGGCTGGTATTTGCCGAACAAGCCGGCCGGCTTGAAGATGAGGATGAGGATCAGGATGGCGAAGGCCAGGGCGTCGCGGTAGGTGGAGGAGCCGTAGCCCACCACCATGGACTCGGAAATGCCCATCAGGAACCCTCCCACCACCGCACCCCGGATGCTGCCGATGCCGCCCAAAACCGCCGCTACGAAAGCCTTGATACCGATCATAACGCCCATCAAGGGGTCCACGCGGGGATAGGAAATGCCCACCAGGATGCCCGCCGCGGCCGCCAGGGCCGAGCCCAGGACGAAAGTGAAGCTGATGATGGTGTCCGTGGGGATGCCCACCAGGGACGCCGTCTCGTGGGAATGGGAAACGGCCCGCATGGCCCGTCCCAGTTTGGTTTTTTGGACGATCCATTCCAGGACGACCATGAGGAAAATCGAGGTGCCGAAGACTGTGACCTGCTGGTTGGTGATGGAAAGCTCCCCCGACTGGAACAGGGCCACGTTGGGCATGATGTCGGGGAATACCCGGGGCGTGGCGCCGAATACCACTTGGCCCAGGTTTTCCAGGAAAAGGGAGACGCCCACGGCCGTAATCAAAAGGTTCAGCCGGGACACGTTGCGCAAGGGGCGGTAGGCGAGGCGCTCGATGAGGTAGCCTAAAAGGGCCGAGGCAGCCATGGCAGCGGCCATAACGACCAGGAACCCGCCGGCGGTGGGATGGTCGGAGGCGTGGAGGGCCAGTGCCGTGAAGAGGCCGGCGTAGGCGCCCACCATCACGATGTCACCGTGGGCGAAATTGATGAGCCGCAGGATACCGTAAACCATGGTATAGCCCAGGGCGATGAGCGCGTAGATGGACCCCAAGGCCGTGCCGTTCAAGAGCAGTTGGAGAAAGCCTTCCATATCCATCCCCTAAAAAATTTCACCGCGAAGGCGCGAAAATCGCGGAAAGGACAACATCTATATATAATCCAAAAGGAATCTTCCAACCATTTCATTTTATGATTATCTTTCTTCTTTCGCAGACTTCGCGCCTTCACGGCAAAAGTCTTTGGATGCCTCCCTTGACAATGGGGGCCATCCGATAAAATAGTACGTTGCCTTTAACCCAGGAGGAACCTTGGCCACCCGGCGAACCGTTCTCATCGTCAATCTCATCCTGAGCCTTTTCTTCCTGATGAACGCCCTTTCCATTTGGTCCGGATTGTCCATCTACCCCGGCGGGTGGCATTTCGTGCTGGTTTTCGCGGTGCTGGGAAACCTGCTCTGGCTGCTCTTGCCCCTCATCCTGCGCCGCCATTCCTCCCCCTTTTTCCGGCTGTCCCGGGCGCTCCTGGCCCCCCCTTGGGTCTTGTGGAACTTCCTGATCTTCCTTTATTCCGCATTCATGCTTTTATTGGGATTGCTCTGGCTGGTCACCTTCAGCTGGAAATGGGTTCCCTTGGCCCGCTTCGCCCATATCCCCTCGAACTTATTCCTGGCGACGCTGGGTTCCATCTGCGTCATCGGCTTTTTCCAAGCTCTTTTCACCCTGCGCCTGGAAAGGGTGTCCGTGCCCATCCAGAACCTTCCCCCGGAATTCGCGGGCTTCAAGATCGCCATGGTTTCGGACCTGCACGTGGGCCTTTTCACGCGTTTAAGCCGCCTAAGGCAATTCGCACGGGTGGCCCAAGCCGCGCAGCCCGACCTGTTCGTGGTTTGCGGCGACATCACGGACGACGATCCCCAATACCTCCCCAAGTTCCTGAGAAGCCTGGAGGAATTGGACCCCTACCTGCCCGCCATTGGGGTTTTGGGCAACCACGACGTTTATGCCAACCCGGAGAAAACCCTACTGGTCCTGGAGGACAGCCGGCTCCAAATGCTGGTCAATGAAGGCATGGAAATCAAGCGGGGAAACGCCGTAATCTGGCTTGCCGGGGTGGGCGACCAGGGCGCCCGCCGTTTCGGCAAATGGGGATCGGTGGCGCCCGATTTCGACAAGGCCCTGGAGGGAAAGCCCGCCGGAGCCCCAACCGTCCTCCTGGCCCACCAGCCGCAAGGCTTCAAGGATGCCGTGGAAAGGAATGTGGAATTGACCTTGAGCGGCCACACCCACGGGGGGCAGGTGGGCTTTAAGGCCATGGACTGGTCCCTGGCCAAGCTTTTCATGAAATATCACATGGGGCATTTTAAGGAGGGGGATTGCCATCTCTACGTGACGCCCGGGACGGGCTTTTGGGTGCTGCCGGTGAGGTTCGGCCTGACGCCGGAAGTGACGCTTATTGAGTTGCTTCCAGCAACCCAATGAGTTTTAAATTCTCAATCGGAAAATTTATTCGGATAGCGCTTCCGTGTTGATGTCCAGGCAAAGCACGTATTTCCTGCCGTTGACGTTCGTCAAAAGCGAGGACAAGGTCACGCAGCTGTTGCCCGAGGCCATGGAAAGGTAGGGTTCGGAAAGGTAGCTGGTCTTGCTCATGCCCGTTTCCATGAGGAAATAGTAATAATCCTTCATGGTATGGTCCGAGCCCTTGGGCGCTGGCCGGAAGACCACGGAGTTGCGTTTTGTCCCTCCGTCGTCGTTGGAGACGCTTTCGGTTATTTGGAGGCCTCTCTCGTCGAGAATGTACATGCTCTCCACATGGGGAAACCGGGCCACCATGCGCCTGAGGATGATATCGAAATGGATGGGATGCATCTGGCTGAGTTGCATTTGGATTTCAAAGAGAACGGCGTAATACCGGCTCATGTTGAGTTTCTTGGCCCCCAACCGTTTCAAAAGATGCCGCTTGAAGGCCCAGCCTAATCCCTCCACCCTGGATAGGACCGGCTCCATCTCCAGCCGGTCGTGCCGTTGGGGCCGCGCGAAGTAAAACCCCTGCACCATGTCCACGTCGATATCCAGGAGGCAAACCGCTTCCTCCTCGGTTTCCACGCCCTCGGCGATGATGAGCGTGCCCAGGTGGCGCGCCATGCGCACGAGGGATTTCAAGACTTCCTGCTTGTAGAAATCCTGGTGGATGTCCTGGACCAAAAAACGGTCGATCTTGAGGATGTCGGGCTTGATCAAGGGAATGCGGTTGAGGTTGGAATGGCCCGCGCCCACGTCGTCCAGCGCGATCAGGAATCCGTAGCTGCGGTAGAGCTGGACGAAGCGCTGGAGTTCCTTGATGTCCGCCACTTCGGACTCGATGATCTCGATGGCGACATTCTGGGGTTTGATCCCCATCTGGTAAACCTGGGTGCGCAGGTGGCCGGACCCCGAAACGCCCTGGTCGAAGACGGCGGTGTTCAGGTTGAGGGAAAGGATCAGCTCGGGCGAAAGGGAATGGATGAGCCTGAAATCGTCCAATGCCTTGCGGCGGCACAGGCGGTCCAAGTCCACCTCCAGGCCCTGGACTGCGGCCTCGTGAAAAAGGTCCTTGGGGGGGATAAGGCTGCGGCTGGAAGGGTGCAACCCCCGGCTCAATCCTTCCAGGCCGACGATGCAGCGCCTTTTGAGGGAAACAATGGGCTGGAAATGGGCTTCCACCCATTCCCCGGCGATGATCTCACGGAGGTTGAAAAAAGCCGGCTGGACGCCTTTTGTGAGTGTCGCTTTGTCCATGGGGAGGTCTCCTCAAGCCCAACAACAGCCCTTCAGCATCCGGGATGTAAATGGAACCACCAAGCGGGAATGTTTACAAGTTAAATCAAGGGGTCTTCTGCAAAAAGATGGGGTTGCACAAAAACTTTCCGTGCTTTTCGCACAAAGGCTGGCTGGTTAAAGGCCTTCTAAACAAAAAAGACCCGACAATTTGCCGGGCCATGTTGTTTTTAGTAAGGTTTTTAGGCGCCGTAGATAGGCGGTTTATGCCGGGGGATTCCTCTCCAACAATACAGGGTTCCTTCACTCCGCCCAGTGGATATCCAAGTTCCTGAATTGATTTTGAAGTGACGGGAGGATAAATGACTTATCACGGGTTGATGGTCGTAACGTAGGAAGCCTTACCACCGGATATCTTTAAGACCACCGCGGGCTTCACCGCGTTGCGGTCCGCGTCCAGGCTGATGGAACCCGTGACGCCGGGATAATCCTTGGTGGCCGCGATGGCGTCGCGGATGTCCGCGCCGTCCAGGCTTTTGGCGCTCTTCAAAGCCGCCACGAGTACGCCCGCCGCGTCGTAGCCCAGGGTGGCCAGGGCGTCCGGTACCTGGCCGAACTTGGCCTGGTACCTCTTCACGAAGTCCTGCACCTTCGGGTCGGTGGATTCGGGCGAATAGTGACTGGAGAAATAACAGCCGTCTAGGGCCTCTCCCCCGATCTCGTAAAGTTTCGAGGAGTCCCAGCCGTCCCCGCCCAAAAGGGGAACCTTGATGCCCAGTTCACGGGCTTGCTTAACAATGAGCCCGACATCCCCATAGTAACCCGGCACGAAAATGACATCGGGTTTTTGTCCCCGGATGATGGTTAATTGGGATTTGAAGTCGACGTCCCCGGCCACATAACTTTGATCCGAAACGATGGCGCCCTTTCTTTCTTGGAAACGTTTGATAAAGAAATCCGCCAAACCCATGCTGTAATCACTTTTCTGATCCCTCAAGATAGCGGCCGACTTAGCCTTAAGCTGATCCATGGCGAAGTCGGCCATGACCCGGCCTTGGAAAGGGTCAATAAAACAAACCCGGAAAATGTAATCCCCTTTTTGGGTCACTTTCGGGTCGGTGGAGGAAGGTGAAATCATGGGAATTTTGTGGTCTTGGCAGATGGGTGCCGCGGCCAAGGAAAGGGAACTGGCGACTTCCCCCAGGATGACTTGGACTTTATCTTCCGTGATGAGTTTGGTGACGACGACGGCTACTTCTGAACCTTCACCTTGGTCATCGTAAGCGATCACCTTCAGGGTCTTGCCGTTCACGCCGCCCGCCGCGTTGGCCTCGTCCACGGCCAGTTGGATGCCGTTCTGGGTGGAAACGCCGAAGGTGGCCTGGGCGCCCGTGAGGGATCCATATTCCCCGATGCGGATTTCATTGGGGTTCAACTTGGGCCCGCAGGACAGGCCCAGGATCAGCGTCGCCAGGGCCGTAAAGGCCAAAAACCGTCGTTGCATGAAGCACCTCGTCAGGAAAGATGAAGGGTTGTAGGATAGCAAGATTACGGGGACCGTCAAGAAAGAGTAAAATCCGGTGCCTAACGCTTAAACATCATTAAATTTCTTCCCGTAAAGCCTCAACGCGTTCAACACCACCGTCACCGAGGAAAGCGACATGGCCAGGGCGGCCAGGGCGGGCGGGACCTGGGTGAAGACGGCCAGCGGCAGGGCCGCCAGGTTGTAGGCGAAAGCCCAAAATAAGTTTTGGCGGATGATGGAAAAAGTGGCCCGGGAAAGTTGAAGGGCCTCGATAACCTTTCCCAGGTTGCCTTGGACCAGCACCATGTCCCCCGCCTCCTTGGCCACATCCGTGCCCGATCCAAGGGCTATTCCTAAGTCCGCGCCGGTCAAGGCCGCCGCGTCGTTGTAACCGTCGCCCACCATGGCGACCTTCAAGCCCTTTCCCTTCAGCCCCCGGATGTAATCCAGCTTGTCGGCCGGGTCCATATTGGCCCTCACCACGTCCACGCCCACCCTTTCCCCCACCTTTTGCGCCACCACCTCCCCGTCGCCCGTCAGGAGGTGCGTTTGCAGTCCCAGGTCCTTAAGCTTTTGGACAACCTCCTTGGCGTTGGCTTGGGGCGGGTCCTCCATGACCAGGATGGCGGTGATCTTTCCATCCAGGGCCATCAAGGAAACGGTCTGGCCGCCCTGCCGGTAGGCTTCCACGTTGGCCCTGACTTGGGGGGAAGGCAGGATGCCTTCCAGCGATTCGACGAAAGCCTTGGTGCCGATGACCACTTGGTGGCCTTCCACGATACCTTGGAGGCCGGCGCCGGGCGTTTCCACCACCCTTTCCGAAGACGGCACGACCAGGTCCAACGTCATCACTTCTTTTAATACGGCGGAAGCCAGGGGATGATTGGTTCCCATTTCCAAGGCCGCGGCGTAGCGCAGGAGCTTTTCTTCCTCCAAGCCGTTCAAAACCAGCATATCCACTAAGCGGGGTTTCCCCCCGGTTAAGGTTCCCGTTTTGTCGAAGACCATCACGTCCACGCGGTTGGATTTTTCCAGCGCTTCCGCCCGGCGGATCAGGATACCGCGCCGGGCCGCCACCCCGATTCCTACCATGAGGGCGATGGGGGTGGCCAGCCCCAGCGCGCAGGGGCAGGCGATAACCAAGACCGCGATGGCGTGGGAGAGCCCGAATCCCCACGGGCGCCCCGCCGCGAAAAACCAGCCTAAGGCCGTGGCTACGGCCAGCGCCAGGACCGCCGGCACAAAGAAGGCCGCGGCCCGGTCGGCGGCCTTTTGCGCCGAGGCTTTGGATCCCTGGGCCTCCTCCACGAGGCGGACGATGTGGGCCAGGGCGGTTTCCTCCCCCACTTGGTCCGCCTTGAGGTTAAGGCTGGAGGGGCCGTTCAGGGTGCCGGCAAACACCTTGTCACCCGGCCTTTTCTCCACCGGCATGGATTCCCCGCTCAAAAGGCTCTCATCCACCCGTCCCTTGCCTTCCAATACGTAACCGTCCACCGGGATGGCTTCGCCGGGCCGGACGCTTAAATGATCGCCGGCCGCCACCATTTCCACCGGCAAATCCACTTGGTGGGTCTCCTTGATCACATGGGCCATCCGGGGCTTGAGGTTCAGCAGCCCTTCCAAGGCCCGGTTGGCGCGCCGTTTGGAGTGGACTTCCAGGTACCGGCCCAGGGTCACGGTAAAAAGGATGAAGCTGGCCGCGTCGAAATAGGTTCCCACCTTCCAGCCGAAAAGGGCGGGAATGGAGGAAAAATAAGCCGCCGTGGAACCCAGTGAAATGAGCGTGTCCATGGTGACTTCCCCATGCCGAAGGCCCCGGAGGGCCGCCCCGTGGAAAGGCCAGCCGACGATGAAGAAAACAAGGGTGGCGAAAACCGCCTGTACCGGGAGGGGAAACTGGAAAGGCCTTAAGGCCATCAGCAGGTGCTCCATCAGGAAAGGGAGGATGAACAAACCTCCCATGACCAGCCTCCATCCCAGGCGGTTCTGTTCCGCCTGGTAGGTCTGGGAGGGTTGGGGTTGGGGGGAATAAGGCTTGGCCGAATACCCCGCCTTTTCCACGGCCGCTTCCAGGGCGTCCAAGTCGGGCGTGGATTCGGTCCGCACATAGGCCTTTTGCGAGGCGAAATTGACGGCGGCGTTTTGGACCCCTGGCACCGTTTTGAGTTTGCGCTCAATGCGCGCCGCGCAGGAGGCGCAAGTCATGCCTTCCAGGTTGAGAATAACCGATGAGGGGCCGCAGGCCGGTTGTTGGGAGGCGGCTGGGGGGGGGTTCACTTCCAAAGAGGGGGACATAGGGAAACCGGCGGCTCCTTTTAGGCAAGACTGGCTTTATAGCCTTCGTCCCCGACGATTTCGGCAACCGCCTTGAAGTCGAGTGGACCCTCGGATTGGACCGTTGCTTGGTCCAGCGCCAGGCTGACTTCGGCCCTTTGAACACCCGGAACGGCGGAAAGGGCTTTTTGGACTGTATGGGCGCAATGGTCGCAAGTCATGCCTTCGATCTTGAGTGTCGTTGTTGGCATCCGGTTCACTCCTCGGCAGAAGGGGAAAGTACGGTTTTATTTTAGGACAATTAAACGGTTTTTCACGGCCTGTGTTGTATTTTTGGCTTGTGGATAACTTTTTCCTTCAACAAAGTGTGGTTTAAACCAAAGTGTCGTTCCATTCGAAAGGCCCTAAAAACCTTATAAGGGTTGAATTGGGGACGGCGGCCGACCCATAATAGGTTCTCGCAAAATTGCCTGGTAGTGCTTACCTTAATCCCTAATTCTTCAATTTTTTGGAGGAATTCCATGCCGGAAAGCGCCAAGCGGTTGAATTTAGTTCAAAAGATTATCCAAGCCCACCTGGTTTCGGGCAATCCCGTGGCCGGGGAGGAAGTGGGCATTAAAATCGACCAAACCCTTACCCAGGACGCCACCGGAACCATGGCCTACCTGCAGTTCGAGGCCATGGGTATCCCCACGGTCCAAACCCAACTTTCCGTGTCCTATGTGGACCACAACATGCTCCAAACCGGCTTTGAGAACGCCGACGACCACCGTTACCTGCAGTCGGTGGCGGCCAAGCACGGCATTTATTTCTCCCGGCCCGGCAACGGCATCTGCCACCAGGTGCACTTGGAACGTTTTGCGGTCCCAGGTATGACCCTTTTAGGATCCGATTCCCATACCCCCACCTGCGGGGGTTTGGGTGAGCTTTCCATCGGCGCGGGCGGCCTGGATGTGGCGGTGGCCATGGGCGGCGGACCCTTCTATATGACCATGCCCAAAGTCCTGAGGGTGGAACTCAAGGGCAAACTCCAGCCCTGGGTGACCGCCAAGGACATTATCTTGGAGGTCCTGCGCCGGTTGACCGTGAAAGGCGGCGTGAGCAAGATTTTGGAATATACCGGCCAGGGCGTGAAAAGCCTTTCGGCCACCGAACGGGCCACCATCACCAACATGGGAGCCGAACTGGGCGCCACCACCTCGATCTTCCCATCGGACGAGAATACGCGCGAATACATGAAGGCCCAAGGCCGCGGAAAGGATTGGACCCCCCTGACAGCAGACCCCGGCGCCACCTACGACGAGGAACTCATCATCGACTTGAACAAGCTCGAACCCTTGATCGCCCAGCCCCACAGCCCGGATAACGTAATCGAGGTTTCCAAGCTCAAGAACGTGGACGTCCAGCAGGTCTGCGTAGGGAGCTGCACCAACAGCTCCTACCGGGACCTCATGGCCGTGGCCAAGATGCTCAAGGGCAGGCATATCCACCCTTCCGTCTCCATGACGGTCACCCCCGGCTCCAAGCAGGTGTTCGAAATGATCGCCCAGAACGGGGCCTTGACCGACATCATCGCCTCCGGCGCCCGCATTATCGAGTCCGCCTGCGGTCCCTGCATCGGCATGGGCCAGGCCCCCCCCTCGGGCGGGGTTTCCATCCGCAGTTTCAACCGTAATTTCGAGGGCCGATCGGGTACCCGTGACGCCAAGGTCTACCTGGCCTCGCCCGAGGCCTGCGTGGCCTGCGCCCTCACCGGCAAGATCACCGACCCCCGCACCCTAGGCAAGCCCGTCAAGGTGGAGGTTCCGGAGAAATTCACGCTCGACGACGACGGCATCATCCCTCCCGCCAAGGACCCCAAAAAAGTAGAGGTGCTGCGCGGCCCCAACATCAAGCCCCTTCCCATCAAGGAGCCGCTGGGTGAAACGCTGGAAGGGGAGGTGCTGTTGAAGGTGGCGGACAACGTCACAACCGACCATATCATGCCGGCGGGATCCAAGGTGCTCCCCCTTCGCTCCAACATCCCCGCCATCTCGGAGTTTGTATTCAACATTATCGACCCCACCTTCCCCAAGCGCGCCAAGGAAGCGGGCGGCGGTTTTGTGGTGGGTGGCGAAAATTACGGCCAGGGTTCCAGCCGCGAGCATGCGGCCCTCGCCCCCATGTACCTGGGGTTGAAGGCGGTTCTCGTGAAAAGCTTCGCCCGCATTCACCGGGCCAACCTCATCAACTTCGGCATCCTGCCCTTGACCTTCGTGCAGGCTTCCGATTATGACTCCATTTCCCAGGGCGACAAACTGGAGATCCCGGACTTAAAGCAGGTCATCAAGGTGGACCATCCCTTCCCCGTGAAGGACCTGGCGACCGGCAAATCCGTCCAGGTGGTGCACAGCCTCACCGACCGCCAGAAGGAAATCATCATGGCGGGCGGCCTCTTGAACTGGACCAAGCTCAAGAACGCGGCGGCCCCTGCGGGGAAACCGGTGGCCGCGCCCAAGGCCAAACCCGCGAAGAAGGAAAAGGTGAAGTAGGCTTCGCGAGAAACAGCAGGTCAAAAAAGCCCCGCCTCCCTGAAGCGGGGCTTTTTTTATGTGTCAATGACGACTTTTCAATGGTGGAGAAAACATGGATGCCCTTCCCTCCGGGACCCCCTTGGATCCCAATAAAAAAAACAAGATGAACATTGACATCTCCCCCCGTAAGCCGGGGGAGAAGATCCTTTATACCGGACCCCATCTCTGCGTGACCTGCGCCGAGGAAAACAGGACCGTGAGCGTTTATCTGAAGACGGGCGAAACGGCCCCGGAATGCAAAAACTGCGGTTCCCGCGCCCTTTGGGAACCTTAGCGGGTTTCTGAAAAAGTCCCTTCCACAGGCAAATTTCCCGGCTCGAACGTTTCGAGACACCCAAATTCCACTAGAATTCAGGTATAGCAAGCTGCATCAAAGGTGATTATTTTCGTTTTTCAGCGGCCTGCTAGTTTTTCCCACGGAAAAAACTGGAAAAGGGAGCATTGATGAGTTGAGCGGCAGATGAACCGCTCTCTCCTCCGTGTTCTCCGCAGTGCTGCCCTATCCGTTTTTAGCCTAAATCATTGCCAAAATGCCCCTTTTTGGAAATAATGGTATGTATATTATTGACCGGATATATTCTCGTTAAAGGGGTTGAATGGCTCACGATTTCACCATTACGTTCCGGGGGGTGCGGGGCAGCATCCCCGTTCCCGGTCCTTCCACGCTTAAAATCGGGGGCAATTCCTCCTGTGTCCAAGTGAACGTCCTGGACCACACCCTATTCCTGGACGCCGGCACGGGCATCATCGGCGCGGGCCAGCAGTTGGTGCGCGACTTTTTCGCCAACCGCGACAAGATGAAGCGCCTCGCCGTGACCATCCTCATTTCCCATACCCATCACGACCACGTCATGGGCCTTCCCTTTTTCCCTCCCCTTTACATCGGCGATACTTCCCTTTCCATCTTCGGGCCCTCGGTTTATGGGCCGGTGGGCTCCAAAACGGGCTTGGATTATGTGTTGGACATGATGATGGACCAGATGTTCTTCCCCATCGACCTGAAGGAGACCCATTCCCTCAAGAGAATCTCCACCCTCAAACAATTCGACCAGATTCTCCTGGCGGCGGGCGGCGAGGCCGAGCTCATCAATCTCCAGACCGATTTTAAGGCCAGCTTCAAGGACAAGGTCATCGTGAGCCAATACCGGGCCTACAACCATCCCAAGAACGGCACCCTGGTTTATAAACTGCAATACGCCGGCAAATCCATCGTCTACGCCACGGATATCGAGGGATATGCGGAGGGGGACAAGCGCCTCATCCAGTTCGCGCGCGGAGCCGACCTGTTGATCCATGACGCCCAATATTCCGCGGAGCAGTACACCGGGGCCGTTCCCACCCAGGGTTTCGGCCACTCCACCCCGGAAATGGCCTGCTTCGTGGCCAAGGAGGCGGGGGTGAAACAGCTGGTGCTTTACCACCACGACCCCAACCATGACGATGCGGCCGTGGCCAAGAAGGAAGAAAACGCCAAAAAGCTGTTCCCGAACTGCCTCTGCGCCTATGAGGGCCTGACGATAGCGGTTTAATGACGGTCACGCCCGAAGATTTCTTTATCTATCTCTTGGACAGAAAATATCCTTTGATTCAAAATTGGATTAGTTGGTCTTGTATTTCTGTATTTTTTCGTGCAGTTCCCGCAATTCCTCTTCCGTGGGGCCCGTGGAGAGGTTTTCCATCTCCTCCATCTGGTTGAAGACGTCGAAAAGGATGGACCAGAGCTCCTCCGTGGTGAACTTCCGCTTGTTCAGGAAATACTGGAGGAAGAGCTGGAAACGGATGCTGCTTTCGTAAAGGTCGACACACCGCACGCCCGAAAGTTCCCCGCTGACCAGGGAGAAGGATTGCAGGACGACCTCCACCTCCTCGATGATCTTCTTCAAAAGCACCCGTAAGTCAATGTTCTGGATGGCGTCAAAATAAATGGTGTCGAAATGGTCCTTCGAAAGGCTGTCGCGGGTGACACCGTCGTATTTCCGGAAAGCCTTGCGGAAATCCCGGCCGCTTTCCTGGACTTCCTGCACCAGCCCGACCAGCCTCGCGACCTGGGAAAGGAGGCCCTTCCCGTCGATTTCCTTGGTGGTGGCTAGTTCGTGGATGTATTGGATGTAATCGTAGGTGGTTTCCGAGCACCGGTGGAAGGCCCGGCTCAAGTCCCCGACCAATTCCGCCGGGGCATGGGCGCCGCGCAACTGCTTGTCCACGCGGGCCTCAAAATCCCCCTCGGGCCTCCAGGACTTCACGTTTTCCAAAAGTTGTTCCGGCGTTAATTCATCCATGGCGTCTATTATAGGCTTCGCCGTTTGAGGGCGAGAAGCCCCAAAAAACAGATCCAAGCGGCGATGGAAATCCATTTTCCCACCGTGAAGGCCGTGGGCCGGTATTCCAGGTAAAAGTGATGGCTCCCCGCCGAAAGGGGGATAGCCCTTTGGAAGCCGTTGGCGGGCAGGACACGGTATTGTTTTTGGGCATCCATTGGGACCGGCTCCGCTTTCCAACCCGAGTCGTAATTGTCCGAAATCACCAGGATGGCAGGTTGCTTGAGTTCGGCCTTGATTTCCAGGCGGTCCGTGGTGAGGTCCAGGACGCTCGCCTTCCCCTGGGATCCTTCGCCGGTTGGCCTCACACCCGGATCGCTTTCCAAAAGCGCCTCGCGCCGTGGGTCGAAAAGGTGGTTGACGGTTTTATCCAAAATTTGCGCCTCAGGAAGCACCTCAAAACGGCCCACCAAATAGGCCCGCGGCACTTCCGGCAAGCGGGTCTTCTCAACGGTCAAATGGTCGCCCCGGTCCCGGAAAACGTAACGAAGCCGCAGCAGTTCCAAGGCCGGCGTGAATTTTTGGAAGAAATAAAGCCTCAAGGCCTCCTGAGGAAAGTCGTAACCCTGCGTGGCCGCCGCGAAACGGGCGTAACGGTAGGGATTGAGGGGGTCTTCCCCCCAAACGTCATATCCCGATGTTCCCAGGGTGTCATTGCCGTTGTCCACCCAGACCCGGTAATTCCCCGGGTCCCCGTCGTAGGTTTTTTGGATGACGGCCACCTTGTCCTGCAGGGCTTTCAGGTCGAAGGAAGGCCTGTTTTCCCAGGCGAAAGTAAAAAGTTCCAGGAAGGCCAGTCCCAGCAATCCCCAGCGCCAGCGGGGCCGCCGGGTAGCCAGGAAAGCCGTTAAAGCCATCACCCCGAAAACAAGGCCGGCCGACAAAAGATGCCAGGCCATTTCATCCGCATGGCCGAGGAATTGCCGGAAAAGGCGGCCTCCTCCCAGCCGGGGCGTGAGGTAAAAAAGGGCCGCCGCGAAACCGAAAGTCACGGCGGCGGTGAGGGAACCCCGCCGGAGGCTCGGTATCGTCTCCGGCCGCCTGAAAACTTCGTCCAGCCCCAGGGCCGCCAGGACCACCCCGCAAAGGGTCGTCAAGATCCCCAGTTTGCTGACGCCCCGGAAGTTCCCGAAAAGCGGGAAGGCTTTGACGAAAAGGAGGAACAAAGGCGTCCTTCTTCCGAAGGAAAGCAGGAGGAAGAAAAGGCCCAACCCCGCGAAAACCTTTTTCTCGGGCCGGGTCGAGGCTTTCAGGGCGAAGAGGGCCAGGACAAAACCCGTGGCGCTTAAAAAAGGATGGCCCTCCCAGTACATTCCGCCGCCCCAATAATGGTCCCAGCTCCCGAAAAAATTAGGCATCAAAAAACACCAGGTCCTCTCGACGGTCATGTCCGCCACGTCCAAGGCCTCCAGGGACAGGTGCTGGATCCGCACGCTTTGGGAAGCGGCGTCCCACCCGGCCAAAAGCTGCGCCGCCGCCAGGAGGGAGGCCCCGCCGTAAATAAGGACAAACCCCAGCAAGTAGCGGGCTTTCCGCCGTGTGAATCGGAGGGTCAAGAGGACGTAAAAAAAGGCGCCCATCCCGGTGTAATAGCAATATTGGATGTGCCCGGAAAAAAATTGGAGGGCGAGGGCGAGGATCCCCAGGACCAGCCATTTCGCTCCTTCCGTTTCCCGGTACTTGTCCAAGGCGAGGAAAACCAAGGGAATCCAAGCCATGGTGCAAAGGTTGGAAAGCTGCCCCGCCACGATGCGGGTGAAAAAAGCTCCGCTGAACATGAACATCAGGGCGCCCAGCAAGGCTGAAGCCATGTGGGCTCCCCGGCCCTTGAGCCAAAGGTGGGTGAACCATCCGGCCAGGAAAACGTGCAGTGCGATGCTGGAATTCAGGGCGAAACCCAGCGGCAGGAGCATGAAAAACCAGTTGGGCGGGTAAAGCAGGGCGGACTGGAAGCCGCCGAAAAAGGGCTCGCCGCAGAAAAGGCGGGGGTTCCAAAGGGCGAGGTGGCCTTTTTTGAGTTCCCCAAAGCCGAACTCACGCCACCAGACGAATTGTTTCGTCAGGTCTCCGGGATGGGAAAGGACCCAATGACCGGCCGGGTCCAGGAAACGGTTGAAAAGGAGGAGGACCGCCGAAAGCAGGAACAGGGTGGCCGTGGAGTTGGGATGGCGGGAAAAGAAGGAAAGATAGGTTCGGCCTTCCCTCATGGGGGGAGGTATCCCATGTCCTCTAGCTTCTGGAGGACTTTTTCCACGCTTTCCTCGACGCTCTCCACGTCGGTTTTGCAGGTGACTTCGGGGTTCAGGGGCGGTTCATAAGGGTCATCCACCCCCGTGAAGCCCTTGATCTCGCCGGAACGGGCCTTTTGGTACAGGCCCTTCAGGTCCCGTGCCTCGCAGACTTCCACGGGGCACCGGGTGTAAACCTCCACGAAGTGCTTGATCCTCTGCCGGTTGTATTCCCGCGCCTCGCGGTAGGGCGAGATGACCGAGGCGATGACCGCCACGCCATGGCGGGTCAAGATCTGGCATACGAAGCCCACGCGCTTGATGTTCTCATCCCGGTCCTCGCGGGAGAATCCCAGTCCCTTGGAAAGGTGGGTGCGCACCACGTCCCCGTCCAGGATCTCCACGGGGATTCCCCGGCGCTCCAGTTTCAGGGCCACCCGTTCGGCGATGGTGGACTTGCCCGACCCCGAGAGGCCGGTGAACCAAAGGGTAAAGCCTTTTTGCAATGTTTTTTCCGCCATGGACAAAACCTCGACCGGGTAAAAAGTCTATGGCACAAACTAATAAGGCCCTTGGGATAAATCAACTTTTTTATGGTCCTTAGATTCCACCAATAAGGCCCCCGTCATAGACACTGGGGTGCTCTTTCGCTAGACTACCATCCTTAATTTAAAATTCAAAATTGAGAATTCAAAATTCGCCTTCCAAGGAGGAGTTCATGTCCAATCGCCCCAAAATCACCGTGGTGGGGGCCGGCAACGTGGGCGCTTCCTGCGCCGCCTGGATGGCCGAGAGGGATTTGGGGGATATCATCCTCTTGGATATCCCGGCCACCAAGGACATGCCCAAGGGCAAGGCCCTGGACATGCAGCAGGTGGGCCCCATTTCGGGCTACAACGCCCGCCTGAGTGGCACCACCGACTACGCCGCCACGGCCGACTCGGACATCTGTGTGATCACCGCGGGCGTGCCCCGCAAGCCCGGCATGAGCCGGGAAGACCTGGTTTCCATCAACCAGGGCATCGTGGCCGATGTCACTAAAAAAATCGTAGCTTCCTCGCCCAACGTGATCCTCATCGTGGTGACCAACCCCTTGGACACCATGTGTTCCGTGGCCTATAAGTCTTCCAGCCTTCCCAAGCACCGGGTCATCGGCCAGGCGGGCGTCCTGGATTCCGCCCGCATGCGGACCTTCCTGGCCCAAGCCGCGGACGTGGCGGTTCAAAACGTCACGGCCGCCGTCATCGGGGGCCACGGCGACGAGATGGTTCCGCTGGTTCGCTACTGCAACATCGCCGGCATCCCCCTCACGAACCTCCTGAAGAAGGAACGAATCGACGCCATCGTGGAGCGCACCCGCAAAGGGGGGGGAGAGCTGGTCAACCTGCTGGGTGTTTCCGCCTGGCTGGCGCCCGGCGCCGCGGCCGGCTCCATGGTGGAAGCCATCTTGAAGGATTCCAAGCTGGTGATCCCCTGCTCCTGCTACCTGGAGGGAGAGTACGGCCTGAAGGGAATGTATTTCGGGGTTTACGCCAAACTGGGGCGCAAGGGCCTGGAGGCGGTCATCGAGGTTCCCTTGAACGACGAGGAAAAGGCCATGGTGAAAAAATCGGCCGATCTCATCCAAGATACGATGAAAGCCTTGAAATGAGAGATCGGCCGTAGCGAGGCCCGGCTTATCCGCCGGAGCTTTAGCGAAGGCGGAAGGGCCGTGGCTACCTCGCCCTTCGACTTTGCCGATCTCGTCCGCGAGACAATGAAAGCCTCAAAATTAAGAGATCGGCCGTAACGAGGCCCGGCCTGCGCCCTGAAGCTTGAGCGAAGCTGGAAAGGGCCACCGCTGCCTTTGATCTAATTTTTGGCGATTATTTCCCGCGGGTTTCGCATTTACCTCATGTGAATAATCCAGTGAAAGTTTAACTTGGATGGACACGCTCCCCCTTAGAATATCTTGTTGCTAAACCAAGGGGAGGGACTATGGACATCCATATCAACTTTTGGGCCGTGCTGTTGGCGGCGGCAGCCTATTTCTTGATTGGTTGGCTTTGGTATTCGGCTCTTTTCGGCAAGATGTTCATGAAACTGACCGGGATGGATAAGCTGAGCAAGAGGGAAAAGGAAAAAATGATGAAAGCGGCCATGCCCTCATTCGGCATGGCTTTCGCGGCCTCGCTGCTAACCGCTTATTGCCTGGCCCATTCGGTCGTATCGGGCGCCAGCTTCTACCACGTTTCCGGCGCGCCGGCGGGGCTCATGGCGGGTTTCTGGACCTGGCTCGGCTTCCTTGTGACCACCCATTTGAACGCCGTACTCTGGGACCGGCAACCCTTGAAACTTTATTTTCTCCACATGGGCTACTACCTGGTTTCCTTCCTGGTGATGGGGATGATTTTGGCTCTCATGCCCTGACGGCGGCAGATAGGGGTGGATGGTGGCGAAGTAAGTATATTTCAGTGCAAAACCACGGCTTGGATGACCTGCCGCCCGAGCAAGCCGTTACCAGAGTAACTTTCCACCACCGCCAGGTAAACGCCGCTGGCGAACGTAGTCAACCCCGGGTGAATTCATAATGAAGACTCATTGCTTTGTAGAATTTGGTTCAATTGGTTTTTTTGGTCGGCGGTGATTTCTTTCTGGCCGTTTTGGTGGAAGAACTCTTTTTCTTGTTGGCGGATCGCTTTTAAATTTTCCCATGCCGCTTTAGCTTGTTCCTTGGTGATTTTGCCGGTCTTCAAATCCTTTTGGATTTGCCTCATCTGGGCCCTTACCTGGGCATTCACACTTCGCATGTTCGAACCTATGGAAGACGCATTTGCATTGGCCGATTTACCGAACCCAGCAATCGGAACATGGACCACCGGCATGGGCGTTCCCGCCTGGCCCGTTCCAACCGTTTTATTCTGCGCCCATGACGCCCCCCCACAAAGCAAAACAACCGAAGTCGAAAAAGCCATGAATCTATTCATCACTTTTCTCCCAGAAACACGGTTTGGGTCAATGTAATACCACCACTTTGCCGATCTTGATGGCCGTATTGCCCTCCTCGTTCTCTATCCGCAGGGCATAGATATAGAGTCCACTGGCAACATTCGCCCCACCCTGGTTTTGCAGCGGCCAAACAAGTTTATTGGAACCCGTATTGCCCTCGATTGCAGCGCTGTAAACCTGTTCGCCTACCAAACTATAGATGGAAAGGCGAATCCACGCCGGCTGTTCAAGGCTAAGCAGGAACTGGATAGGCTCTCCTTCCCTGGAAACATTAGGAACCGCCACCACACTCCCAATATCGGCCGCCACAGCTGTTGAGGTGCCAGGGCCCCTGTAAGCCATGGCAGAAATTATTTCTTGATTCGGACCTCCGACCAACGTCGGAGTAAAGGTGGGAGTTTTTGTGGCTGTCGATGTAGGCGTTTTTGTGGCGGTCAAAGTCAAGGTTTTCGTCGCCGTACTAGTGGGCGTGTTGGTTTTAGTCAAAGTTGGAGTAGCGGTAAATGTGGCGGTCTTGGTGGGTGTAAAAGTTGGAGTCAAGGTTGTGGTTTTGGTAACCGTATAAGTGGGGGTATTCGTGAAAGTATAGGTCAAAGTGAGCGTACTCGTGGTTGTCTTGGTAGCCGTGTAAGTCGGCGTGCTCGTGGTCGTCTTGGTGGCAGTGTAAGTCGGTGTACTTGTAGTTGTTTTGGTCGGCGTGTTCGTGAGGGTAGCTGTGGGGGTGGAAGTTGGCGTCGAGGTCGGATATGGCGCACCTAGCGTGTATTCCACCACCCAGCCCTTGCCATTACTATCAATAAACGCAACATAGGGTGTTCCTCCAGAGAACGCCAGCGTTGAACTATAACTATCAGTGGTCCCGTAGCTTCCTCCCACCGTCGTCCATCCACTGCCGTTATATTCCACCACCCAGCCTTTTCCGGAACTGTCGGAGAAAGACACATAAGGGGTTGTGCCGGACAATGCCAACGAGGGGCTTTCATTGGTGGAGGTATCGAGCGTCCCATAACTGCCGCCCAAGGTAACCCAGGTGCTCCCATTTAAGGTCACCGTCCAGCCCTTATCATTGCTGTCGGGGAAGGCCACGTAGGGCGTGGTTCCCGACAGCGCAAGGGAAGGGCTTACGGCAGTGTAAAGAGTTCCGTAACTTCCGCCTATGGTCCCCCATGCATCGTTTCCTATAGTTACCGCCCAGCCCTTATCACTGGAGTCCTGGAAGGCGACAAAAGGCGTGCTGCCGGAAAAAGCCAGCGAGGGACTGGAATAGTTATACAGTGTCCCAAAATAACCCGGGCCTGGAATGCTAATCTGCCCCTCACTCGACCCATTCGTAAAAGCCCATTCGGGAGTTCCATTTGAGAAAGCTAATGAAGGGCTTGTATAAGCATATAGGCCGCTTCCGCTGGATACCGTATTCCATGAGTTTCCGGTATAGTCATAAACTTCAAGGGTTCCAGCCAAGGTTGCGGAAGCGGCATAGAGGGTAACGCCGGAGAATCCCAAAGAAAAGCTGCTTTCGGCGTAGATGAAACCGAAAGGACTTCCAACCGTCACCCAAGCGCTGCCGTTGTATTGTTCCACCAAACCCTCGGTGTTTGGATAAGCGGAGAAGCCCACGTAAGGCGTTGTCCCCGTAACGGCTAAACCCGGCCCCAATAATGTATCTACGCAATTGCCAAAAGAGGCTCCCCCCACCGTCACCCATTCATATACTTCTCCTGTCGGAGTAAAAGTGGCCGTGAAGGTGGGAGTAAAGGTTGGGGAAAGAGTGGGGGTAGGTGTTTGGGTATAGCTTGGCGTCAACGTGAAGGTTGAGGTGGGTGTTAGAGTAAAGGTAGGTGTCATGGTCGGGCTTAGGGCGGGACAGCCATTGGCCCATTGGAATTCGTCCAATTGCTGGTTGACAGCATCCCCCACGAGCCAATATCCGCTCCCCGTGGCGATTCCCTGGGTGGAGCCAAAAGGCGTGGTTCCAGATCCCTGGACAAAACCCAGGATATCCCCCATTTCATCGAAAATTCCCACGGTTCCAAAGCCGTCGGAAACATATACGTAACTATTGGAGTCCACAGCCACGAAGTTCGCCGCCAAGAGGGGAGTTCCCGCCGTGGCGTCCCATTGGGTGATGACGGAGGCATAGTTACCGCTCATGGGGTTAGTCCCCAAGGTGAAAACCTGGACCAAACCCGTATCCGAATTCCCGACGTAAACGTTCCCGGAGGCATCCAAGGCAACTCCCGCCGGAGTCCCGAAAATCCCATATCCAAAGTTGCCGGGCTGCCATTGGAATAAAAGAGTGCCCGAACCATTGTATTCCTGCACGGTTTGGTTCCCGCTGTTGGTGACGAAAACGGTTGTTCCAGAGGAATTTGACGTCACCGCGATACCGTAGGGCGAGCTGAAGTTGTCGGCGGGGTTGCTGGAGGCGCCCCAGGTGGCGATAGGAGTGGCCTGGGGATTGAAGATGACCACGGCGTTTTGGGTTGCGTCGGTGACGTAAATATTCTCGCTGGCATCCAACGCCACGCCCACCGGCAGGGTCAACGCACCGGTCCCAATGGAGGTTTGGTAGGTCCCCTGCGAATTATAAAGGTTCACTACAGCGTCCATGGGGTCCACGACGTAAATATTTCCCGATGGGTCCAACGTAATCCCCGAGGGAGCATACGTATCCACGTTTGGAATTTGGGCGGGAATGGCGGTGGCGGAACACAAGATCGGCGTTGGTGTGTTGTTCAGAGTCGGTGTAATCGTGGGGGTCCAGGTGGGGGCCATGGTGGCTACACAGAGGCCGTATCTTACGATTCGGCTGTTCCCTGTATCCGAAACAAAGATGTCCCCGGAGGCATCCATGGCGACGCCTTGGGGATTGTTGAATTGGCCGTTGCCAGAGCCTTGGGTGCCCCAGGCCGCAAGAAATACTTGACTGGGATTGAACTCTTGTATTCGGTTGTTCCCCGAATCGGCGACGTAAATATTCCCATAGGCGTCCAGCCCCACAGCGGAAGGAGCGACAAACAAACCATTTGAACTGCCGTTCGAACCCCAATAAGTAACGGGAGTTCCAGCGTTAGTAAATTTATCGATTTGGTCATTCCCCGAATCAGCGACATATACGTTTCCAGCCGGGTCCAAGGCTATCCCAAAGGGTTTGTCCAATAATTGGGAACCATTGCCGGTGGCCGTCCATGTGGCTACCGGCGTTCCATCGGGGTTGAGTTTTTGGATGCGGTTATTCCCCGTGTCGGAAACAAAGACATTGTCGCCCGAATCAACAGCCACACCCTGCGGATATTGGAATTGTCCCGGATTGCCGCCCTGCTGGCCTATTTGGGTGATATAGGTGCCCCCGGAAGTGAGCTTAACGATCCGGCTGTTCCCCGAATCGGCGACATAAATATTGGCCTTGGAATCAAGGGCGACATCAAAAGGATTATTGAAATTTGTTTCACCGTCCCCCTGGCTCCCAAAAAGGCTGATGAAGTCGCCGTTGATGTCGAATATTTGTACCCGGTCGTTCACGTTGTCGGCGACGTAAACATAGGTGTTCGGGCCCCCAACCGCTATCCCTTCATTGGTGTTGAATTGGCCCCCTGTCGCTCCGTTTCCCGACCAGGAACCAAGCCAAGCGGTACAAGCCGGTGTCGGGGTGAGGCTGGGGCTCAAGGTTCCCGTGGGGGAAAAAGTAGGCGTAAGGGTCGGGGTGGAACTTGGTGTATAGGTGGGGGTGGGGGTTTTGGTGAAACTGGCGTTGGGTGTCGGGGTGATGGTAGGCGTCCAGGTGCCGGTATACGTCGGGGCGGGATATCCGCAAGGAGGCGCCGTGGTGGTGCAAAGGGAATATTTGATAATCCGGTTGTTCCTTATATCCACGGCAAAAAGGTCCCCATAGGCGTCCACATCAAAACCCGTTAAAAGGGTATTTGACGGACTGGGGGCCATAAACCCGTAAAGGAATTGTCCTTCGTTCGTGAACTTGTTGATTTGGGGGTATTGGAAGCTGCTGGGGGTGTTGACATATACCGAACCCAAA
Source organism: candidate division FCPU426 bacterium (assembly GCA_030041545.1). GTDB lineage: Bacteria > Oederibacteriota > Muellerivitia > Muellerivitales > Muellerivitaceae > JAJPJW01. The sequence goes on from JASHNQ010000041.1 coordinate 46,082, forward strand.
GAATCAGTCCTCATGTAATAGGGGGCACCATAGGTGGTGCCAAAGCTGGAATTGCCGATGTTGGATAACCAAACCGAGTCTTGAGAGGCTCCCGGTTGGTTTCCTAAGAACTTATAAACCTTACTATTCACTATATCATCGACAAAAACATTATCGTTGTTATCAACGGCTATCGAAAACGCGTCCCCGTAGGATGTACCGTAAGTGATCGAAACAGCGGCTACCCCTCCGGTAATGTTGATCATGGCCGCTTCACTACTTAAGGCCGAGTAAAGATTGCCATCGTAATCCGTGTCAAGGCCCCCCAACCCTCCCAATTGGGACAGATTCAAGGTCGTTTGGAGCGTTCCGTTTGAGTTATAAATGTCGCCGTTCGAGAGATAGATAAGGCTACCGTCCTTGCTCAGGCCCATATAACTTGGGCCCGATCCGCCGGGAGGGTAACCGGTTTTTGAAACGGGCCATTGGGTGAGATAATTACCGCAGGAGTCGAATTTCTGGATCCTGGAATTCCCCGCATCGAAAACATAAACATTTCCGTTGGGATCGACCCTTAAATCACTTCCATATTGCGCATTAGGTGGGGCTTGTGAATTGAACTCGAACTGGCCGTTGCCCGTGCCCGTCGTGCCCCATTGGGCTGTTATTTGGTAACACTCCACCTGGATTTGGATGTTCGTGGTGGCGGCGGTTATATCCCCATTGCTGTCGGTTTCGCTGACTGCGATGACGTAATTTCCCGCCGGCAGGAAAGTTCCGGCGCTGCTTCTCCCATCGAATTGGACGCCTTGCGAGCCTATACTTTGGTTTTGGCCGTTGACCAGGGTCCTGACGACATTTGATCCGCTATACACTTGGACGGTTACGCTTCCTGACCCCGTCAAATCGTAAGTGACGGAAACGGGTATAGAACTGTTTGTGGCGGGAAGGACGTATAGCACCGGCGGTGCGGTTAAGTCTTCAATAGGTGGTTCGTAAGAAAATTCCGTAAGCCTCTCGAATTCCGTGGTCCATATTTGATTATAGGAATAGACTTCGTTACTTGAATTAAAGGATTTATCGATCGCCACGCTTCGCAAGTATTGGAAAGGAGAAAGAGGGTAACCATTAGAAGCGGTAAGAAAATTTAAATTCTGATCTAAAACATAAACCTCATTGTTGGTAACATCCGTCGCGTAAATCCTTCCACTTAAATCACTATCCAAAGAAGTAAAGGAGGGGTTGGGCCCCATTTGCGTCTGAGGCGGGATTGTCTTAATTAAGTTTCCTGATGAATCAAATTTCGCGATATTTCCGGTAGTGTCGGCGACATAAATGCTGCCGTCCACATAACTCACGGTTATTCCAAGAGGTGTTCCAAAAGGCGACCCATAAAACTCTCCAATACAATTCGTAGGTTCGGATTGATTGTTTGGGCCGCTGGGTGTCATGAATGAATTGACTGGATTACCATTGGAATCGAACTTCTGTATCCTATTGTTCCCTGAATCAGCCACGTATATATCCCCGCTCGAATCCAAAGCGATTCCGGTAGGCGAAATAAATTGGCCTGGCGCATAACCATACGACCCGAACTCAGAAACGTAACTCACGTTATTCGCGTTATAGGAAAGCTGGACTATTTGATTGTTACCCGAATCAACGACATAAATTTGGCCACTGCTTCGGGCGGCTATTCCCCGGGGGTTTGAAAAGTTGTGGTCGTAAGAATTAAAACCGTAGGCGTTTGCGGAAGTATCCCAAGCCCTCCACACGATCCGGTTCGCATAAGAATCACAAACCAAGACGCTGGGGAAGACGGCCCATTCGGAAGGCGCAGGGTCGCTTAGAAATTTTGTTGCCGCAAGCCCGGAAAGGCTGTCATATAGCACATCTGTGGACGGAAGATTGTAATCGGACTGGTAGGTCGAATTGTCCGTAAACTGCAAAAACTCAAAGGATTGTTGGGCCCTCAAGGGCGAGAAACTTTCCAGCAAATAAAGTGCAATAAAGTAATAAATTACTTTCTTTGCCATACTTGTCGCCACTTTCAGGGTCCGTTTGTTATTTGGTTAAAGTTGATAAATGCCTTGGTTTATTTCTCCACTGAGTTGTTATTAATCTTCAATGAACTTTTTTTATTTTTGATCGTCGATCATTTTGATTTTTTGTTGAACCCGATTAATATTTCCAGTTTCTTGGTTCATTTCAGCGGCAAAAGCCTCTTTATGTTGTTTAATGAATGATTCCCCCTTTTCTTTGGTCAAATTGACGGGGGGAGGGCCATTAAGAAAAGGAGTTTCCATAGTTTTGATTCGGATTATCCAGTTTTCATAATTCGTAACAGCTTTTTCATAAAACGAACGCGCCTCATCAATTTTCCCGTCTGTAATTAACAGGTCTCCGACGGACTCATAACTTCTCGCCAAATTTTCACTCCAGAGAAGTTTTCCATTTTCACTTACCGCTTCGTCGTAGTTACCCATTTCAACGTCAATGGCTTGTAACATTTGAGGGCTGACGATTGCCCCCATTTTTGATCTTGTCCTCGCCGTAGACAAAGCCATACCCCAATCACCTTTTTCCACTTGAGCGTTCAGTTCAAGAAATTGGGCGTAATGAGTGTGGGCGCTGTCGCCTTTTTTCAATAAGAGGGTGTTATTGAGCACTAGAAAATGATTCCGGGCGTAATAGGCGTCCTTTTCACCGTTAAAGAAAGTAAATATGAAATAATCCTCTCCTACGACATCCGAATAATCGCGTTCAACGGTTTTGACTCCCCAAAGAAAACGCGGAGGACACAAAGGGAGGGGCGCGAGGAAATGGCCATTCCAAACAAAATCATCCAGCGATACGCCTCCGTAGGATATTGTCGCGAGGACGAATTCCAGTGTTTTTTTATCCTTATCTTGGTAGTAAAAACCACTTGGCTCGATCACTCCGCCGGTGTTTTTTCCTTTCGGATTTTTCCCCATTACATATACACGGTTGCATGGAAACGAGTACATTGGCTTTCCGGGCGGATAAAAGGCCACCTCTAGGGAGTTTCTAAAAGCAAAGAATTTTGCCTTGGTGCCGTCCGGAGAGGTAAATTCGACCGGGGTTCCTTTGGAATCTATTACGGCATTTTCCATCGGTGGTTCTTCACCAAGACTTAATTGGAAACAGGCAAAGCACAACAGAAAAACTGGGAAAAAGCTTTTAATTCCCATCCGAAAACCTCCAATAAACGAAATTATTTGAAATTACGTTTTCGCAAGGGCTTGATGGTGAATAACCACTCCAAAGCGCCGTTTCAGCCATATCGGATAGTTCGAACGCGTTTGTCGGTGTGACATATGTAGTATCCCCAGTATTCCAATAGTTAATAGAAAGTGGAGCAGCGCCAAAAACATAATCATCGATATCAAACGTTTGCGAGGTTCCATTCGGAAAAGAGTTATAGGCAATTGAAGCGGCGGCTGTAAAGGTGTAACCGCCAAAGTCAAATGTATAAGAACCGCCTACGAAAGAAAGTTGCTGGACTACAACGCTGGTCGAACAAAGGGGAGTGCTTTGGTCACTTGAAGAGATATAGTTAAGACCAACAAAGGGGGAGGGACAAATCCCTCTCCCACATTGAGGAGTAAAAGGATCATCTTGGTCACCCCAGGTTCCAGTATTACTACAACCTCCAAGCGTACCAGCGTAACCTGTATCACCATCCGGGCAGTTCCCAACTATTGGATTTCCATCTTGATCAACGCCGACATATATGGGGCCTTCGGGTCTTATTTGGGTCACTTGCGGATTGAACCAAACATAATAAGCGTTCGACCCATAGAGGTTGACGAAACTATTACCGGAAGGCATCGAAAGCATTGCCGAGACCGCCTCTTGGGCATCTTGATTATTAACTGATTCAGGGTAGTAGGTAAAATTCGCCTTAGAATTTGATAATGTCAGCGTGCAACCAGCGGAAGGAATCGGGGTGGCATTAATTTGTGCATGTGTATCCGACGAGTAGACGATTAAATATGTAAAGGTTCCTGAATTAATTCCAGTGACCGCATTTCCATATTGGTCCTCTACGGTTACATTGACATTAACCGGAGTTGATTGGGCCACGACGTTCACACCGTCGCCGGTTGTAATGGATATTGCCACGACTGTTGGAGCTGGTGGACCTAAATTAGGTGTAGGCGCTGGCGGAACAGATGGCTGTTGAGGAAGTTTCTCAAGGGGATCTGAGCATAACCCCCCATCAAACTCATCGAGATCAATACAATAAAAAACCAAAAAACGTAATAAGTAACGGGGGTTTTAACTTTTTTCATTTTTGTCCAGAAGAATTTTTCAAGTAAAATTTTGGTGTTAATTTTGAATAATTATTTTTGAATTTTTCCCACATCAAAATGCAATCGGCTTTTTCGGCGAGTGAGAGAGACCTTTTGGACGACAACTTCCAAGCGCTATAAGTGCCATAAGCAAGAGTTTTGACGGTCAGGTCGTCATTGGAACCCTGATGAAGGATTTCCCGGGCCGTCGCAAAGGAATCCTCATATTGACCGTCGACCGTCTGAATCTGAACCAGCCTGTGGCCGGCTTTAATCTTCAAATAAGGATTTTTTGTGTTGGTGTAGGCTTGCCGGTAATAACTAATAGCTTCTTTTTTATGCCCAAGATAAAAATGGCATTCAGCAATCCTAAAATTTAGATTACAAGTGTCCTCATTTGAGGAACTTTGCCCCAAAAGTGATTGATACTGATTGAGCGCTTGGTTGTATTTTCTAGCTTGAAAGGCCTGGTCTGCTGCGGAGGCGGAAAACGCATTTAAGTGGGCCGCCAAAAGAAAAATGGCTATTAAGCAGATAATATTTTTGTGGAAGTTCATGAACCCCCCAAATTTAAAAAGACGATGAACTGGACGCTTCTCGTAAACAGACGTGATGAAGTATTTTGAACGAAGCATGGAATGGTGAAGAGGTGTGAAATGGAGTAATCTTAGCCGTGATTCAAATATCGATCAAATAATTATTCGTTAATTTAATGTTACATTATGACCCGGAACATATTCCTAATAATTTTTTAACCTGAAAACAATTTTATTCGCGGTCTTTTATCAGCGGGTCAATAAACGGTCAGTAATTGGGCTACTTTGAGAATGTCAAATAAATAAGATTTTATTCGGTATGGCTGGTAATTATTCCGGTTGTTTGTGGCGCAAGTAGTTCATTTTTATCGATTCTAATCCTCGGTGCCTGCCGCTGACTGCCACAACAAAAAAGGCCCAATTCGGAAAAATCCTTCCGGCAGGACTCTTGAAATCCTCTTTAGCCACATTCTCCAGGCCGCTATCCAAGGATACGAAACCACCTCGTAAGTTCCAAAGGGCACAACCCCTCTTTTTTAATGTAAAACCACAACCTGTAGGACCTGCCTCCCGACCAAGCCGTTGGCCGAGTAGCTTTCCACCACCGCCAGGTAGGCGCCGCTGGCGATGGCTTCCCCCCCCAAGTTCCACGTCACCACCCCGGGGTTCCCGGGCTGGCTGGTGAGGGTCTTGAACCATTCCCCGGCCAGCGTGTAAATCTTGACCTTCGCGGACGTCACCTGCCCTGAGTAGGTATTGACCAGGAAAGCGGCCTGGGAAACCTGGTTCAAGTTCACCGGGTTCGGGGCCAGCACCGCGCCCTGGACGCCTCCCCTCCCGTTGTTCACCACGTGCACCGTTAAAACCACTTCTTGGTCCGGTTCGTTGGGTTGGGCGGACTGGAATTCCATGAAATAGTTCCCCGGGGTCAGGAAAGCGCCGTTGCTCCCGGTCCCGTTCCAGGTGATGCTTTGCCCCGATCCCAAGGTGATCGTCAAGAAGCTCCCGTTTCCGCCCTGCGGGGAGGGGGCCAGGGTATTGGAGGAAAGCCGCGCGGCCTCCACGTTGAAATCCGCCGCCTGCAGCGCCGCGTTGGCCCCCAGGAGGCCCTGGATCTGCGCCTCGCTCCACTGTTGAACCGCCTCCCCGGCCCCGTTGTACACGGTGATTTGCAGGTTGCTGTTCCCCAGGATCACGGTGACGGTTTTCGTGACGGTGGTGGCCACGCCATCGGGATCGACACTGGTGGTCTTGATGAAATAGGTGCCGTTGGTCACCTTCTGGCCGCTGGAATTCGTGGCGTTCCAGGCCCCCAAGGTGACGCCGTTGTCCAGGACCAGGGCCTCCTGTGAATCGGTTTGGATCGTCCCGTTCACCAGGGTCCAATTGGTGAGCGCGGATCCGAACTGGAAGTCGGACAAAGTTTCAATCAGTTCCCCGGCCTGGTTGTAAACCGCCACGCTGACGGTATAAGGCCCTCCCACCGTGACGGTGTCGGAAGCGCAGGTTTGCCACCCCTCAAAACTCACGCAGGCGTTGTTCACCAGGTTGTAGCCCCCACCCGACCCCGTTTGCACCTGCACTTGAAGAACATAGGTTTCCGTCACGGCTGCGTCCGGGGCCAGGGAAGCCACGTTCCACGCCAGGCTGTTGGCGGAGGCGCTGTAAACCCCGCCGTTGGAGGCCGAACCGGCCACATAGGATTCCTGGGAAGCGGGCGGCAGGTTGTCCGTGATGACCGCGCTGGGCAGGGTAACCGCCTCATGGTTGGTATAGACCAGGGTATAGGTGACCTCGTCCAGGGGTTGGGCGTTGGTTTCGGAGGAACTTTTCGCCAGGCTCACAAAGGGCGTGGGAGTGGAGGTGGGGGTCTCGGTGAAGGTGTTGGTCGGGGTGTTGGTGGGGGTTGGCGTATCCGTGGCGGTGAAAGTGTTCGTGGGCGTGGAAGTGGCCGTAAGGGTGGGGGTATTCGTAGGCGTGAACGTGGGGGTCCGGGTTGGGGTGTTCGTCGGGGTGCTGGTGGGAGTCAAAGTGTCTGTGACCGTGAAGGTGTCAGTGGGCGTGGAGGTGGCCGTAAGGGTGGGGGTGTTCGTGGCCGTGAAGGTGTTGGTGGGTGTGCTGGTGGGGGTCGAGGTATCCGTGACGGTGAAGGTGGGGGTGGGGGTGGAGGTAGCGGTGAACGTGGCGGTGTTCGTGGGGGTAAAGCTGTCCGTGGGCGTCGGCGTATTGGTGGGGGTGGCCGTGGGAGTCGGCGTATCCGTGACGGTGAAGGTGTCGGTGGGAGTCGGGGTGGGCGTCAGGGTGGCCGTCGGGGTGGGGGTGTCGGTGTTCGTCGGTGTGCCGGTCGCGGTGGGGGTGGAAGTGGGCGTGCCGGTGGGGGTGTTGGTGGCCGTGTTGGTCGGGCAGACGACTGAAATCGTCACCGGGTTGGTGTTCAGCGTCTCCAAGGGCGACCCCACGTCGATGGAGGAAACGTCGATCACTTGGGGATCGGCGCAGGAGTTGACGGCGACGAAAAAGGTCACGTGTCCCGACGTGCCCGATGGGACGGTTCCCAGGTCCCAAACGATCTCCCCCGAATTATCCGAGCAGGGCGCTCCCGAGCAGGAAACGTAAGTGAACTCCGCGGGAAGGGTGTCCACGATGGTGGTGTCGTCCCACGTGCTTCCCGTGTCGTTGTCGTAAGTGATGATGAACCCGACGGTGGTGCCGGCGCTTACTTGGGCCCGGGCCGCGGAAACCGCCGCGAAAAAAAGCAGCCCGCAAACCCAGCCGGTTTTTCGAAGGGCCGCCGGGAAATAAACCTTCCAAAAAAATTTTGATCCCATAAAAGAAATGAGCCCCGTAAGAATGTCATCCGACATCGTTTTCTAATGATACCACCCAAGCGCTACGCCCCCTGTTACCATCCCCTCCCTAACGGCAATTTAGGCATGAATCACAAATCTTTTTTTAGGGCGTTATCCCCGGCTGGAGAGAGGGTTCCCTGGGGATGTTAATAAAACCGCTTTTAGGTTCGATGCGGCACCACCTGAAAACGGTTTTAAATTGAGACACTACCGGCCCCCGGCGTCACCCTTGGGCCTTCTTTTGATCGATCAGGTATTCGGCGATGAGATCCACGTCGCCTTTGTGGATGGCCAAAGTCTGGATGCCGGCCTGGAAGAGGGTTTTTCCCATTTCCATGGTGGTTTCCACGTGCCGGATTTCCGCCAGGAACTTCAGGCTAGCCTTGTAATTGGGCAGGTGCAGGGCCACTTCCAGGACGGTTCCCACCTTCAGGGGGTTCTGGCTCACCAAGGCCAGCCCGCCCATGGAAATATCCTTGGTAACGGCCTTGTAAAGGGACGATTTTTCGGAGAGCTTGGGAAGGTGGTCCACGGTGGTCTGGCTGTAGTTTTCGTGCGAAAGGAGCTTCTGCGCTTCCCGGCCCTCCACGATCGAGTATTCCATCTTTAAGGTGGCCAGGACCCGTTCGAAACGGCGTTTTTCCACCCATCCCGATTTCTTGTCCATTTCTCCCCCACGTCCAAAAAGGTCGTCCGAGAAAAAACCACCAGGGCAAGATAGCAGAGAAATCCGCGGCCTCAAAGGGTGAATCCGGGATGGCTGTCTTGGTCATTCCGATGGAAGAAAGGCCCGGTTTTCGCTCAGGCCCAAAAGGGCGCAAGCGGCCAGAACCAGGGCAGTTCCCAACATGAAAGGGGGCGTGAGGGATTCGCCCAGCAGCACCCATCCGAAAAATGCCGTCACCACCGGCACCAACAGGGAAAGCAAGGTTCCCGCGGCCAGGCTGGCGTAGCCGTAGCCTTGGGTGAACAGAAGTTGAGCCGTCATGGCGGTCAAGCCCATGGCCAAAAGCACCGCCGATCCAGGGGCCTCCAAACCCCTCCAGGCCATCCACGAAGCCTTACCCATCCAGGGTCCCGCCAGGAGAAAAAAGCCGGAGATAAGGAAGCCGAATAGGGAAAAACTGGCGAAGACGGTCAAGGCGTTGTCCGTGCGGCGGGCTTCCTTGGGGGCCAAAACCGCGGCCCCGGCGGTCATGCCGGAAAGCACGCCGGGGAGATCGCCCCATTCCCAGCGGCCCCACCTCGCGCCCAGGACCAGCCAAATCCCCACGAGGGCCAGGAGGAGCGAATAGGCGAACCCCTTGGGGGGCTTTCGCTTGAGGAGAAGTGCGTCGAAGACGTTGGCCCAAATGGAATAGGTGTAATTGAAGAGGGTGGCCTTGGCGGCCGTGGTGAACTGGAGGGTCAGGAAAAAGAAAAATCATAGGTGACGGAGGATAAGGGAAAGGTCGCGGGTTCTCAAATCCACGTCCGCCAGGCCATCGAGGAACCCGTCCTGGTTCAGCGCGATACGGAAGCCCGCGATCTTGAACACTTCCCGGTCGGTGCGGCTGTCCCCCACCACGGCCGTTTGGGCCAGGGGCAGCCGGTGAACCCGTGCCAGGCGCCGCAGGAAGATGGCCTTTTCACGTTCCCTGAAAATTTTCATCTTCCGGCCCGTGATGACCCCGCCCTTCATCTCCAGGGTCGTTCCCCGCGCCTCGTCGAAGCCGTAGCGTTTTTGGAAATAGCGGGCGCAGAGTTCGTAGCCCAGCGTGGCCAGGGCCACGTAAAAACCCTTTTTCCTCAAAACCCGCACGGTTTTGGCGATTCCTTCCATCTTGGGGATGAGGCGGAGGGACCGCTCGACGTCCCGCGCCCGCCAGCCCGCCATGCGCTTCGTGACCTTCTTGGCCAGGGCCAAGTGCCCCATGCGGTCCTTCAGCCATTCCTTTTCGAGGAACTCGAAAAAGGCCTCGTCCCCGGCGCGGCGGAAAAGGAACCGTGTGCTGGACACGCCGTAAGTGAGGGTCCCATCCAGGTCGAAAAGGATGATGCGGCGGGGTTTCAAAAGAAAGGGCCTTTCAGTTGTCGCTGAAAAGACCCAGTAAAGGAAAGGAGGGACTCATTTTCAAGTGTAAAAACTTTTTAAGACTTTTAAGGCAAGACGACGATCTTCTTTGTTGGCGTTTATATTAAATGGAGCCGGTATTTTGGCTTAAGGTTTGTTCCAACTGGGTCTTCTGCTCCGGGGTGATTTCCTTCTGGCCGTTCTGCTTGAAAAACTCCAGTTCCTGCCGGCGGACGTTCTTCAGGTTTTCCCAGGCCGCCTGCGCCTGGGCCTTGGTGATCTTTCCCGCTTTCAAATCCTTCGGGATTTGCCGCATCTGCTGGCGCAGGACAATATTGACCGAATGGATGTTTGAATTCGACACTGCCACTCGCGTAGATGCCTTATTGGACCCCGCCGTTTTAACCTGGGCCTGGACCGACGCTACCAGTCCAACCAGTAAAACCAGTAATAGGCAGCTCTTATGAACTTTCATGGTTTTTCCCCCTTAACAAAAGATATTAGCGCCGTTTCCAAATTTTGGACTCAATGCAAGACGGCGATTTTTCCTATTTTGGTGCTGGTGGAGACGCCGTCATCCGCCGTCATCAGGTAAATGTAAAGTCCGCTGGCGACCTGGTTCCCCAAGTTGTTCTCAAGGTTCCACGTCAGGCTGTTCAAGCCGGCGTCGCCTTGCATTGACGCGTCGAAAACCTCCTCACCGACGACATCGAACAACTGGATACGTATCCCCATGGGCTTGTCCAGGTTCGCGACGAAGCGGATGGCTTCCCCGTCGCGGGACACGTTGGGCACCGCCCCCATGAACAAGGCCTGCCGGGGATTGGAACCGGGCGTCACGGTCCCTCCCGATCCCCCGACAACTAGCGCCATTTCGCTCTCGTCGGCAGGGGCTTTGGTGGCCGTAGGCGTATTCGTGGGTGTCCTCGTGGGCGTCTTGGTCGCCGTCGGCGTGGCCGTTTTGGTGGCGGTATGGGTGGGAGTGGCCGTGCGCGTCAACGTGGCCGTCTTGGTGGGCGTCGGCGTGGCTGTTTGAGTCGGCGTCTTGGTGGCAGTACGAGTGGGTGTAGCCGTGGGCGTCACCGTGGCTGTTTTGGTGGGCGTCGATGTGGCCGTTTGGGTCGGCGTCTTGGTGGCGGTCTCCGTGAGTGTGGAAGTAGCCGTTTTGGTAGCCGTCTCCGTGGCGGTGAACGTCACCGTCACCGTCGCCGTTTTGGTGGGGGTCCAGGTGGCCGTCGGGGTAACGGTGACGGTGTTTGTGGGAGTGAACGTCGCCGTCAAGGTCGGCGTTAATGTGGCGGTATTGGTAGGGGTCCAGGTCGCCGTCGAAGTGACGGTGGGGCTGTTCGTGGGGGTGGATGTCGCCGTCAAGGTCGGAGTCACCGTCGCGGTATTCGTGGGGGTCCAGGTGGGCGTGTTCGTCGGCGGAAGGCCGGAACAGACCGTTGCCGGGCAAGCCCCGAACTTCAAAACTTGTTCGTTCACATAATCCGCGGCGTAAAGGTCTTGGTTTCCATCCACTCCGAGTCCGGTGGTTTGGATGAAGTCTTCGCTTCCCGATCCCGTGTTCCAAGACTGCATTGAACCCACCGGAGTCCCGGAGGTATTGAAGATCCCAATATCCCCGAACCCGTCATCGACGTAGACCATGCAATTTCCATAAACCGCGATGAAATTAGCCGTCAACAGGGGCGTTCCCTGGGTGGCATCCCATTGGGTGACGGGTGTTCCCAGGGGCGTAAAAACCTGCACCAAACCCGTGTCGTTGTCGGTAACATAAACGTTGCCCAAGGCGTCCAAGGCCACCCCCACTGGATAGGCAAAGGTCCCGTTTCCGGATGTCCCGGGCCCGCCCCACTGGGTGAGGGCCGCGCCCTGGGCGTTATAGACCTCGACCTGTTCGGTGTTCTGGTCCGCGATGTAAACGCTGGTCCCGGCCGAGTTGACCGCGATTCCTACCGGAATCTCGTAGTTGCTACCGCTGGCAAGGGTGCCCCATTGGGTGACGGCCCTGCCCGAACCGTTGAAGACGTCCACCTGGTATTGGGTCTGTCCGTTGGTGTAATAATCCTCCACTTCGTCGGTCACATAAATACACCCTTTTCCGTCCACCGCGACCCCGATGGGCTGAGTGATGGTTCCCGATCCGATCTGTCCCAGCGATCCTCCCGACCCGTTAAAGACATCCACCAGGCTGACCGATTCGTCGGCCACGAAAACGGAGGTTCCGGCGCTGTTGACGGCAAGCCCATAGGGCAGGAAGGAGGGGGAAGCGGCCCAGGAAACCGGGGCCCCGCATAAAGTGGGAGTGGAACTGGGAGTAAAGGTGGGGGTTGAACTAGGCGTAAGGGTCGGGGTTGAACTGGGCGTAAGGGTGGGAGTTGAACTAGGCGTAAAGGTAGCGGTTGAACTGGGCGTGGGAGTCGGGTCAAGGGTCGCGCAGGCGGTTACCGGGCATTGGCCGAAACCCTCCACCTGGAGGTTCCAATAGTCCGATACGTACCAGTCGCCGTTTCCAGCCACTCCGATGCCTTCCGTGTCGCTGAAGAAAGACGTCGCGCTCGGCCCGAGGATATTCCCCAATACGTTTCCTTGGGTGTCGAACACCCCGACGGAACCGAAGCCGTCCGTCACATAAACCAGGCAGTTGTTGTAAACCGCCACGAAGTTCGCCGCCAAAAGCGATGTCCCCTGCGTCACGTCCCAATTCCGCAGCCAATTCCCCTGGGGGCTGAATACCTGTATCTCATTGGTGTCCCAGTCCGCCACGTAAACGCAGCCCGATGCGTCCAAGGCGACGCCTACCGGCATATCGAAAGAGGAAGGCCCGGTGAGGGCGTTGAAATCCGGCCCAAGGGAGTTGTTAGAACCCCAATTTCCATTGTTGTTATTGAAAATTTGGACCTCTTGGTTGCCGCTGTCGGCCACGCACAGGGTTGTGCCAAGGGAATTCACCGCCACCTGGCCGGGCAGGTTGAAGGGCAAGGAACCTCCCCCTATTTGGGTGAGCGCGTTTCCTTGCGGGTTGAAAATATCCAGTTGGTTCAGGAAACTATCCGTCGCGTAGACGTTCCCCTGCCCATCCACCGCCACCCCATAAGGCTGGTCTAAAAGATTTGCGCCCATTTGACCCATGGAAACTCCCGCCCCATTGAACACGTCGATCTGGCTGACCGATTCGTCGGCCACGAAAACGGAGGAAGCGGCGCTGTTGACGGCCACTCCCACCGCCTCGGTGACCGGTACGGAAACACCCGCAGCGCAAGAAACGAGGATAGGTGTCAGGGTAGATGTTAAGGTGGGGGTCTGGGTGGGGCTTGGGGTGTAAGTTGGAGAATTGGTTGGGGTAGGCGAGGTGGGGGTGCATTGGGCGAATTCCACGACCCGCTGGTTGTTGGTGTCCCCCACGTACACGTTCCCTGCTTGGTCCAGGCTTATCCCTTGCGGACCGTTCAGGCCCACTCCATTGGCGCTGGAACAGCTCTCCAGCAACTGGCCTCCAATGTTGTAAACCAAATAATTGTTGGCATTGGCGATGTAGAGGTTCTCGTTATTGTCCACGGCCACGTCGTGGGGGTTGTTCAGGCTCCCGCCCTGGATCACCGTGACGGGGTTGGAGGTGTAGCCCGTGGAGGGGGAATACGCGTATTCCGCCACCACGTAACCCGAGCCCGTGAAGACCGTGAAAAGGTTGTCCGAGGCGTCCATGGCCAGGCCGATGGCGTGCAAGCCGGAAATGGGCGTCAGGGTTTGCGCCAGGGTGAGGGCCGAACCCGTGTAGGTGAAAATATTGACCTGGTTATTCCCGTTGGAGCTGATGGCCACGGTAGTTCCCGCCGCGTTCACGGCCAAGCTCTCGGTGTCCGACATGCCAGTGGGGTAACTGGTCACCGTATTGCCCCCCGCCGTGTTCACCACGAAAAGGGTGGCGCTGCCGCTTCCCACCATGAACAGGTTGTTTCCCGCCAGGGCCACGGACCGGGGGTCCACGAAGCCCGCACCCGTGATCTGGGTCAGGGGGGCGCCGGTTAACTGGTTGAAGACGTTAATGCGGTTGTTGTCGGTGTCGGCCACGTAAAGGCTGACCGGGTTGGAACCCACTACTACCCCCCGTTGCGGGTAATCCAGCTGGCTGACGGCCGAACCCGCCGTGCCGGTGCCGTAGGTCATCAGTACCTCACAGCAGCCGATCGTGGGGGTGGGGGTCCATGTAGGAGTGGCGTCAATGGCCGGAGTTGGGTCGATAGCGGGGGTAGGGGTTGGTGTGGCCGTAGGCGTGGAAGTGCCCGTGGAGGTGGGCGTTGGCGTCAAGGGTGGTTCCGTGATGCAGCCTTGGAGGACGGTGACCGACCCCGTGGCCGAGTCGGAAACATATATATTCCCGGATGCATTGACGGCTACACCCCAGGTGTTGGGATAGGCGCCGCATTGATGGTCCAAGGTGAAATCGGGGCGGTAGACGTTGAGATAGGAGTTGTTGGTGAGGTAAAAATACCCCGCCTGGTCCGTGGCCATCCAACCGGCATATCCTATATTGCTGAAAGTGGCCGCCGCCGAGTAGTTGTTATTGGCGTCGAAAGCCACCACCCTTCCGTTGCCGCTGCTGGCCACGTATACCAAATGGCCTGATTTTACGATCCCCAGCGGGACGCTGAGCCCGCTTCCGAACGTGGCCGCGATGGCCGGCACCGAGCCGTTGACGCTCTGAAAGAGGTAGGCCGAAGCCCCCCCGCCGCTGGTGATATAAACCGATACGGTGGTTCCTTGGTCATCCACGCATATTCCCAAGAGCGACCCCGCCATGGTGTTTTGGCCGAAGGTGATGGGGTTGGCGTAGTTGCCCGCCGGAAACTCATAAGCCACGTTGTTGTTGAAATCCGGCGCGTAGACATTTCCCTCATGGTCCAAGGCCAGGCTTCGAATAAAGGAATTGACCGGTTCCGCGAAAGACGTCACCGGAGTGCCGTTGGATTGGTAAATCCTCACCAATTGGTTCCCAGTGTCATCGACGTAGACATAACCGTTGACCGGGTTGACCGCCAGGCCTTCGGGCGAACTATAACCGTTCATCGTAATGGGCAGCCCCTGGCAGCAGTCAAGCGGTGGGGTGGAGGTGATGGTCGGGGTGGGGGTGGAGGTGGGGGTGCGGGTGATGGTCGGGGTGGGGGTGAAGGTGATGGTTGAGGTAGGAGTGGAAGTGGGCGTTGGAGTTGGAAAAGGGTTGGAAAAGGGTTGGAAATACACCAAGACCCGGCCCCGGTTATGTTCGGTGACATAAAGGTTATCCTGATTATCGAAGGCGACTCCAAAGGATTGGGGACCGTAATCATTTAAATAGCCGACGGGGTTGTCCCCGGCTCCCGGGGTGTCCGCAACGCCTGGAGGTTCTATGCCATTCAGGGGATTTTGAATGATGATGGGGGGAAGTCCGGATAACTGTGCGTCCGTAGCCGCGACCATAATACTGGCGTTGTGATTAAAAGTCATTTGCCAGGCGTAAGCCGCGGAATCGGATGATGTCGAAAAGGGGCCTCCATAAGGGATCCGGTATGTCGTAAAACTTCCACCCGTTCCATAGACCCCATCGGCGGGGATTTCGAACTGGCAAGTCGTCAGGGACCCACTAGGCGGTAGAGTTTTCGCATCCCATCTCAGCATCCGCAGGTTTCCTTGGTCCTCTAATGAGTGATCGGAAACAAAAAGATCGCCATAGCTGTCCACCTTGAGGCAGCCAGGCCAATTCAAACTGTACCGTGAAGGTGTCGTGACGTTACAAGGCGGGGCGGAACTTCCAGTGATATTACAACCCGTGGCAGTGGCGCTAGGCTGACCTAAAACAATGTCCACATAGGGTCCCCCCGAATGCCCCAGGGGGTCGTGGATGCGCAGGACACGGTTCTCTGTTTGTTCCGTTATCCATACATCGCCTGTATTGGGGTCTACCGCTAAGCCGCTTTCATTCTCGAGGGAAATGGAAGCGCCCGCGCCCGTCCCCCCCAGCACGGAAACCGGCGAGGGAAGGGTGACGCTGGGCATTTGACCTGAAGTCAGCGGCAGCGTAAAAGCCACGATTTGTCCGGTTGCCTGCTGGTACGTCCATAGGTAACCCTTATTGGGACTGGTCGTGTCGTAATCTATAAAACCATAGTAACCGTTTAAGTTGTTGAACATGTAAGGAGTTGTAGTGCCGGCGTAGCCGCTTTCAGGCTGGCCGTTGGTCAAAGCCGAGAGGCCACCGGCTGGAATATTCCAATAATGAAGCCGTACTTCGTCAGTGACGATGATTTGGGTAACACCATTCCAACTTGGCACAACCACAGACTCAGGATTGAAAAATCCAAGATCACCAATTTTATTCGGTATCGGGGGATCAGAAGGGGGTAAAACATCGGCGTTGTTAAAAAGGTTTAGTCCGGATGGGGGAAGAGAAGGCAAGGGGGCAATCGGCGCATCAAAACGATACACCATTCGGCCCAATATGCTGGCATCATAGACATCACCGGATGGATCAACACCCACGGCTCCATAGTTGTACCCCCCCGATGAAGATAATTCTTTAGGCACGGCAATCGAATTTATAACCGAGAGATTTGAAGACCAATTGATTAAAAATTGAAAGGTTCCAACGGTACCATCGGTCACCCAAAGGGCCACCGTTGTTCCCGAGGTGGCCGTCGGATCGATTTCCAGGCCATCTACTTCATCAAAATTGGTAGGGGAGGATGAATTGGGCGTAAAAGTGTTGAAAACCGTAACCGCTGTTTGGCCGTTGGAATAAGTGTAAGGCGGACCGGAGGAAAAGTTGGCCGGCTGAAAAATCAAAATCCTTCCCCAATTATTGGTAGGCACGGACTCACCCACGTAAACATTACCCCACTGATCCACCCGCACAGCCACGGGATGCGCCATGGTGACGGGATCATTGATGTTCGACGTAGGAGTATAACTCGAGAAATTCGGTTGCCCCAGGACAACGTCGGCTGAAGTTTGCGGCACACCGTTGCCACCCAGGGGAAACCGTAAGACCCGGTTATTGTCGGCGTCCGCCACCCAAAGGTTTCCCTGCCCGTCAATGGCCACGCCCGCATCAGCGCGGTTTCCTTCCTTTGTGTTTTGTGCTTGGTTTGCAAAATTTAGAGTCTGATTCGTCGGCGCGCCGGACACGTTGTTACCTGAGTTGTTGGGAACATAGCCCGTGAAATCCTGCTGGCTATTGGTGAGTTGGCCCCAAACATAGGAAGCGCTTTGGCCGGTGGTGATGCCGGCGGAGCCGAAGTTGTATCTCAAAACCCTGTTGTTCCAAACATCCGGCACATAAAGGTTTCCCTGGCTGTCCGCGGCCATGTTGGCGGCGGAGCCGCCCTCAAAGGGAGACTGGTTCGTCGCGGGGTCCCCGCAAAGGCAAGACGCATTGGGCAAGGTGAGTGGGCTATTGAGCCCTAACTGCCAATTGTACGCCTGCCAGTTGGAATCATGGTTGCAACCCGCGTGGACGAAATCCGCTTGGCCCAGGACCAAATCCGCCCCCTGGCCTTGGGCCGCTTGACTCGGGTTATGGATACCTAAAACGCGGTTATTGGTTGAATCCCATATGTACAATATAGGAATGTTCAAGTTATTGGAATTGTTCACAAAAACACCTTCAGGGACGAATAGATTTTGAGCCGTTGCTTCCTCGGATTTGACGTCCCCATAATCGGGCTGGCCCAGGATGATGTCCGCCCAAAGGTCACCCGCTACCCCACGGGTGGCGATAGGTGTTTGGGCCTTTGACAAGGTGGGTAAGAAAAAAAGGAGGGAAAGGACAGGCAGAATGGCCGCTCCGCGCGCCATTCTTTTTCCATACCGCTGGTTCATACCGCTCATAAAGTTTGCCCTTAAAACGGTCAGGTTTTAAGACGATTCAACTCGACTCAAAACAAAGATCAACGGATTAGAACCTGTTTCAAAACCTATCGCACCACGAAGTACACGAAGACCACGAAGTAAACCGAATGCTTTTTCAAGACATTTTCAACTTACTTTGTGTACTTTGTGGTAAGAGTTTGGGTTTTGAAATGGCTTCTAGCAGCTTTTTCTGCGACCTTAAAGAGTGGCGGATGGAAAAAACTTTATTCCAAAAATTTAAAAAATATTTTTGAGAATACTTGGAAGGTCAGAGAATGTTCAGAAATCGTTTTTAGGGAATCCCAATAAAATTACCCCAACAGCACCCCTAACCATCTCCCTAAAGAGGCTCTCATAGGGAAAAGACCCTATATACCCATCAAAACCACGGCGCAAGGGGCGAGGGGAATAGGAAATTGACTTGGTTTTCACTCCCTCTCCCTTGAGGGGAGAGGGCGGGGTGAGGGTGAAAAGTTAATTTTCAGAGGTCCCCTTTAATGTATTTGCACGGTTTTTCGCTGGGAATAGTACCCGGATTTGACCTCGATCACGTAAAAACCCGGCTGGGCCGGTTGCTCGTTGGCCAGCCGCCCATCCCAATCAAAGACCCAATGACCCGGGCCTAAGGAGCCTGCATATAAAAGAAAAACCTGGACTCCCCTTGTATCCAAGACCCGGACCGCCAGGGGTGAGGGGCTGGTCAGGTGGACGAAAACCGAGAGGCTGGAATAATCCGCCCCCGGGTTCTGGTCCAGGTTGAGGGGTTGGGGGAAGGAAGGGCCCGGAGCGTGGGGTGAAAGTTCCCCGCCGGCTACCCCTTTGGGTCCCTCTGCCTTTTCCTCCATAATTTCACCCTCGGAGGGAACCCTTTGGGCCGGGGAGGCGCCGGCGGAAGAAGGACCGGCCGGGTTGTTTTCGCCGGCGGCTGGCGGCGCGGCGCCGGATTCCGTCACCGGCCCCTCGCCGCCGCTTGGGAGCGCGGGCGAGGAGTGCCCGGCCAGGCCGGAAGAGGGGGGCTTCGGGGAATTCAAAAAAGCGGAAGTTTCCGGCGCCAAGCCTGGGTGGGGGGCCGCCGTGAAAACGCGGCTGATCCACTGCCGGCCGAGGGCCATGAGGTGGTGGCCCGTTGGACCGTGCCAAAGCCAAGCCGCCCCCAAAGCCAAGCCGCCCCAAAGGGCCCAGGACCACAGGCGCCACCCTCCCCTAAGTCCGCCTCCCCCGGGGGCGGTGGGCGGGACCTGGGGTTCGGGAAAACCGTAGCGCAGGTAGGCTTCCCTCGCGGCATCGGCGAATTTCTCGGCCGTGTCCTCCGAGGCCCAGAGGTCGTCGCTCAAGGCCTGTTCCTCGGCCTCGGTCAGGCCTTCCTTAAAGAACTTCTCCACCAGGTCAGGCATGGGTGCCCCCCCGGAGCGCGTTCAACACCAGCTGCTTCAACGCCTCCTTGCACCGCGCCAGCCTCGACATGACCGTTCCAATGGGAATCTTGAGTTTTTCGGCGATCACGGCGTAACTGTGGTTGTCCTCGTCCCAAAGCCTCAAAAGTTCCCGGCAGGGTTCGCCCATGAGGTTTCGTTGGGACCGCACCAGTTCCACCAGCCGGTTCCTTTCGTCCTCCTCTTCCTTGAGCCTTTCCCGCTGGGCCATGGCCGCCTTGGAAAGGCCCTCCAATTCGTCTTGCAGGTGGAGCACTTGGCGCTTGCGCTTGCGGATGCGCTCGTAGCAGAGGAAAACACAGATGCGGTAAAGCCACCGGTTCAGGCTGGAGCGGAACTCGAACCCCGGGAGTTTGCGCAGGGCCACGATAAAGGCTTCCTGGGCCAAGTCCTCGGCTTCCGGGTCCTGGTGCCCCAGGATATAGGCGCAGGTTTTGTAGAGCTTTTCCCGGTAGGCGTTGAAAAAGTAACGCTCGGCTTCCGGGTCCTTGGCCAGGAGTTTTTGGACAAGCTCGCGGTCTTCCAACGGCTTCTCCCTCCGGAGGTCGGCGAATGAAAGAGTTAATTCCATGTGAATAAGTGTCGGGAGCGGAAGGGATTATTCCTTTCCACACCGCCACTTTGCGTCAGGCGCCGGATTTTAGTCTCTTAGTCGTGAAATTTTATACAAAAAACCGAAAATTTCCCGACCTAAGGGACCGGGCGCTATTACCCGGTTTCGCCAGTGAATCTTGAGGATTTTCCCCTCTTTGATTCCGGCTCGTCCGGGTTAGGGGGTGGCCTGGTATTTTTCCAGCCATTGTCGGAGAGTTTGGTATCCGGGCCTCAGTTCCAGGACCTTTTGGAAGCACGCCGCGGCATAGGTTTTTTGGCCGGTTTTGTAGTAAACCGCCCCCATATCCCACCAAGCCTGTGCGTTCTGGGGGTCTTCTTGGACGGCCTGTTGGTACAACTGCAGGGCCTGGACGTATTTGCCTTGGGCCGCCATCTGTTCGCCTTGGGAGGTGAAATCCGGCGGGATGTCGAAATGAAGGGCCAGGCTGTTCTTGTCGTTCCCGCCGGTTTGGGTGGAGGGGCCTCCGGCTTGGGCTGGCGTGGCTTGAAGCGTCACAACCGTGGTGACCGGGGAGGAAACCGTGGTTGGAACGGCTGTTCCCTGGGGAATGGGAGGGGGAAACGCCGCCGGGTCCTGGGCCGGCGGCTTCGGCGTGTTATTCAAGGAAGGGGCCTGGGAAACGGAGGGGTTGGCCGGTTCTTGCGGTTGGCCGAAGTAATACGTGAGGCTGAACCGGTTGGAATCGGAAAGGTTCCCCGCGGGGGTATAGGCGTAGTCCAAGGTAAAATCGGAAAAAGCCAAACCGGCGCCCATGGAAACGTCGGAAAACCCGTCGTAACCGTCGTCGTTGAAGGGAATTTGATAACCCAGCCGCAAAAAACAAGTGGAGTGGAAGGAAGCCTCCAGGCCGGCCTGCAGGTAATCCAAGGTGTTGGACTGCAAGGCGTTGCCCAAGGCCGTCAAAAGCCCGAAGGAGGGGTCCAAAGGCAGGTTCCAGGAAAGGCCCGCCTTGAAAACCGAAACCAGCGGGTCGCCCAGGGAACCCCATCCGGGGGCCAGGTAATCCAATCCGATCTTCCATCCCTTCCAGGGGGCCAGCAGCACCCCCCCATCCGCGGTCAGGAAGGAATAAGAAGTCCCCGTGATGTCCTGTTGGGAATAATGGAGGGCCAAGCCGACGGACGACCCTGGAAAAGGGCTCATTCCCCATCCGGCCTGGAGCCCGATCCGGCCGGCGCTGTAATTGGCCGCCAGCGACCCGGAAGCGTCCCGCCCTTGGAAGGCCCCGTAATCCAGGTAACTGGCCGCCAAACCCAGCCCTCCCCCACCGCCCAAGGGCAGGCCCAGCACGGCCATCTCCTGGGCCGCGTCCACCAGTCCCAAGTAGCTGTGGAAGGCCGCCTGGGAACGGGAAAGGGAGGCGAGCCCGGCGGGGTTCTCGAAAAGCGCCGAGGTGTCGTCGGCCACGGCCGTGAAGGCGGGCCCCAGCACGGCGGACCGTGCGGAATAACCCAGGTCGGCCACGGATTCGGCTTGGCCGGCGGCGCTGGTGACCGTCTGGGACGTTTGGGCCCAGGCGGCGCCGGAAAGGGCCAACAGGCCGGGCAAAAGCCCGGTAAGGGCCTGGAGCGAAACGAATTTTCTCAAGTTCATAGGCGGCTTAACGGACCACGGCGAATTTCTGGGTTTTGATCCGGTCCACGCTCCCGGAATTATAGGTCAAGGTGACCACGTAGTAATAAATGCCCGGGACCAAGGGGGCCAGGTTCAGGGGCGTCACTTGGACCCCCGCCCCTTTGGAGTCGGTGGCGTGGAGCGCCAATTCGCCGTTCTCGTTGAGGATCCTCAGGTCCATCTGGCCGCCGGAGGCCATGTTGTAGGAAAGCGTGGCTTGGCCGCCCCTGACCGGGGAAGGGTAGATGAAACAGCTCCCCTGGGCCGGCGGGTTGGAACCCGCGTAACCGGGGGTGGGGGTGGCCATCGGCATGCAGGCGGAAAACTGGATCACCCTTTGGTTGTCGGTATCCCCCAAGTAGATATTGTTCGCCGAATCCAGGCTGATCCCCTGCGGGGTGTTGAAGGCCACGCCGCCGGAGCTGGAGCAGCTTGTCAAAAACTGGCCCGCCGGATTGTAGACCTGGTAACTCAAGGCGTTGGCGATGTACAGGTTTTCGCAACCATCCACGGCGATGTCATGCGGGTTGTTGAGGTTCCCCCCTTGGATAACCGTGACCGGGTTGGAGCTGTATCCCGTGGTTGGGGAATAAGCGTATTCGGCGATCAGGTAGGCGCTTCCCGTATAAACGGTGAACAGGTTGTCCGAGGAATCCATGGCCAGCCCGATGGAGTGCAGGCCTGAAACCGTCGTGAGGCTTTGCGCCAAATTCAACGCCGAACCCGTGTAATTGAAGATTTGGACCTGGTTGTTCAAGTTAGAACTGACGGCCACCGTGGTGCCCGAGGCGTTCACCGCCACGCTTTCCGTGTCCGACATGCCCGTGGGGTAACCCGTCACCGAATTGCCGCCCGCCGTGTCCACGACGAACAAGGTGGCGCTGCCGCTTCCCACCATGAAAAGGTTGTTTCCCGCCAGGGCCACGGACCGGGGGTTCATGAAACCCGCGTTGGTGATTTGCGTCAGCGGGGCGCCCGTGGCCTGGTTGAAGACGCTGATCCGGTTGTTATTGGTGTCCGCCACGTAAAAGCTCACGGGGTTGGAACCCACCACCACCCCCCTTTGGGGAAAGTCCAGCTGGTTGGCGGACGAACCCGGCGTGCCCGTCCCGTAAACCATGGTCGTTTGGCAGCAGTTGGGGGTGGGGGTGGCCGCTTGGGCGCGGAGGTACCCGGGATGCGCGCCCAGGATCGCGAAGAAGGAAAAAAAGGTCCCAAATAGCTTTTTCATTAAGGAAATTCCTCGTTAAATACATGATTCCGTGGGGGGAATAGGCGTAAGAATAAACGATAAGACAGGGGTTTTTGCAAAAAAATTAGGCGCCCCCGGCAGGGGCAAGGAGAGGGGGATGGACTTCTGGATCACCGAATAGCAAACGCTTATTCAATTCGTTTATACGACGGAAATTCAGGTTTCGCCGCGTCCTTCGAACCAAGCGGTCCGACAGGCGAAGGCGGAAGGATGATTTCGGAGGGTTTATTGAAAAGGCCCTCCAGTTGTCGCTGAAGGGCCCGGCAGGAGGGGGAAAAGTCTTATCCTCAGTCGGAAGAAGCCTTTAACATCCTTGGTTTTTAATGCAAAACGGCGACCTTCCCCGCTTGCGTGCTGGAGGAAACCCCGTCTTCCGCCGTCATCAGGTAAATGTAAAGCCCGCTGGCGACCTGGTTCCCCAAGTTGTTCTCAAGGTTCCACGTCAGGCTGTTCAAGCCGGCGGCGCCTTGCATCGACGCGTCGAAAACCTCCTCGCCGACGACATCGAACAACTGGATACGTATCCCCATGGGCTTGTCCAGGTTCGCGACGAAGCGGATGGCTTCCCCGTCGCGGGACACGTTGGGCACCGCCCCCATGAAGAGGGAAAGCCGGGGATTGGACCCGGGCGTCACGGTCCCTCCCGATCCCCCGACAACTAGCGCCATTTCGCTCTCGTCGGCAGGGGCTTTGGTGGCCGTAGGCGTATTCGTGGGTGTCCTCGTGGGCGTCTTGGTCGCCGTCGGCGTGGCCGTTTTGGTGGCGGTATGAGTGGGTGTGGCCGTGCGCGTCAACGTGGCTGTTTTGGTGGGCGTCGGGGTGGGCGTGTTCGTCGCCGTCCTCGTGGGCGTCTTAGTAGCCGTCGACGTCGCCGTCTTGGTGGCTGTTTTGCTGGGCGTCGGTGAGGGTGTTTGAGTCGGTGTTTTGGTGGGGGTGAAGGTGACGGTATTCGTGGGGCTATTGGTGGCCGTCAGCGTCGCGCTGGACGTGGGCGAACTCGTAGCCGTCACGGTGGGTGTATTGGTCCGCGTGTTGGTGACCGTCAGCGTCGGCGTGGCCGTCGGGCTGTTCGTCGCCGTATTGGTCGCGGTGGGCGTCACGGTCGGGCTGTTGGTGGGGGTGTTGGTGGCCGTCAGGGTCGCCGTGCTGGTAGGCGTGTTGGTGGGGGTGGGCGTGGCCGCCGTGCAGGTCAAGGCCCCCGCCTGGTTGTTGTTCATGAAGCTGCTCCCGTTCCAGCCGCCCACCGAGTACAACACCTCGTTCACCACGTCCGCGCCTTGCGCCGACTGGTTGTCCGGCATGGCGTTCACCTGGCTCCAGGTGTTGGTGGCCGGGTTGTACACCTGCGCCATGTTCCCAATGGCCGGCGAAGGCCCGTTCCCAGCCCCTCCCACCACGTAGAACTGGCAGTTCATCACCGCACCGGCACCCTCCATCACCGGCGTGGGCAGCGCCGCCAGGCCCGTCGTCCAGGTGTTGGTGGCCGGGTTGTACGATTCCACGTTGGTCACCGCGCCCACGGACGTCTGGAAGGCGCTGTTCGGGTCCCCGCCCGCCACGTAAATGATCCCGTTCACCGCCCCCACCATCATCTGCGAGAGCGCCAGCGGCATGGCCGCCAGGCCCGTCGTCCAGGTGTTGGTGGCCGGGTTGTAGGATTCCACCGTCGACTGCGGCGTCGCGCTGGAGTTGTCGCCCCCGAACACGTAGATGATCCCGCCCACCGCCGCCGACCCCATGTTGGAAAGCGCCACCGGCATCGGCGCCATCTCGCTCCAAGCGTTGAGCGTCGGGCTGTAGGCCTCCACGTTGTTGAAGGTGGTGTTCAGGTTGTCCCCGCCGATGGCGTACAGCGCTCCGCCCACGTCCTGCACCGCCAGGTCTTCCCGGCCCGTGGGCATCGGCGCCATCTCGCTCCAAGCGTTGAGCGTCGGGCTGTAGGCCTCCACCGTGGTCAAGGCGTTGCCGCTGCTGTTTTGCCCGCCCACCGCGTAAAGGACCCCGTTGGCCCGGCCCAAGCCCAGGCGGTCCCGGGACGTGGGCATCGTGGCCATCTGGCTCCAGTTCAGGTTGCTCGACGGGCAGCAAGTGGGATACGGCGTGGGCGTCACGGTCGGGCTATTCGTCGGCGTGGCCGTCGGGCTGTTGGTGGGGGTATTGGTCACCGTGGAGGTTGGCGTGCAGGTGGCCGCGAACCCGCAACCGCAAACCGTGAAATTAGCCACCTGGACCAGGTTCGTATTGGGGTCTAAACCATACGTCCGGATGCCGATCCCACCGGTCAATGCCCCGCTCACGCTTGCCGTTAATAACGGCGTCGTGGACGGAGTCCCGCCGGTCGGCCACAAGTATCCCTGGATCGTACTCTGGTTGTTTATCGGGTTATATGTCACTTGCAATTCCAGGTGCACCCACGTTCCCGCTGTATAGGGGGATATTAGGGTCTGGGCTTCTGTGTTGTCGTAAGTGGGCCCCAGGTTATCCTCGATCTGCCAATGCGTCGTATCGCCATACCCGTTCATCTGGTAGGACCACCATGTCCCGGACGCTCCGTTCGTCCCAGGCTGCATGGCGAAGGCGATGCCGAAGATCCCCTGCCAATTGTACGAATTCATCTGGAAATCGGCGTTGACCGTGTAACAAGACAGGTTATAGCTCAGGTAGGCGCTATCCACGATCGCCAATCCGGCGCTGCTGGTGGAGCCGTTGTTGGAAGTGCCGCCGTTGGTCTCCAGGACTCCGTTCGTAATCGTGTATCCCGTGGTCTGGCTGGTTCCCGGGAATGTCCCCACGCCGGTCGTGTAATCGTAGAAATCGAAGTTGGACAAGGTGTTCGGGTTGCTGAAATTATTAGCGTAATACGCCGCGCAGGTGGCCGTGGCCGTCAGCGTCGGGGTCGGCGTATTGGTGGGGGTCGGCGTGTTGGTGGGGGTAACGGAAACGCCGGAAAGGCCGTAAAGGAGGTCGCACTTGGGGCTTCCCAAGCCGGTCGTGAGGTCATAACCCGTGACGGCGTTATACATGCCGCTTCCGGAATAGTTGTTGTTGCTTCCGTCGTTGATGTCGTTGAAATAGGCGTTGCTATAGGCCGCCGGATAGCCAGCCAGCGAATAGAGGGCGGGATTCGCGAAACCAACGGGCGCGGCGCCGCTGTTGGCCGCCTGTTGGTTGGCCAACGCCGTGAACCCGGCCCAAAGCGGCGCCGCGGCGCTGGTGCCCGCCTCCAAGGTGTAAAAACCGTTGTCGGTGAAGATCAGGATGTCGTCCGCCAGCAAGGCCACATCCGGGATATTCCGGTAGGCCGGGGACACTTGCGAATTTGAATTGGTGGTCCCATCCTGCCAGGAAGGAAAAGGCAGGCCCGCGGGGTTGTCGGAAGTGGGGCCGCAATAGCCTCCCCCGCTGACCGAATTCTCCAGGACGGGCAGGGGGGTGGGCCTTTCCAGGGGGTCGTTCCAGGTGGTTTCCGAGACGTAGGCCCCGGCCGAGGTGCCCCCCGTGCCGCTGGTCACCAGGGAGGTCCCGCCGCAAACCGTCATCAAGGGCGACATGATGGTCGGCTGCCACACGTTGGGGAACACCGAACTGGGGATGTTATAGGCGCCCAGGTCCCCGGACGCCTGGAAAAAGGATTGGCCTTGGGCGTCGTATTCCGCGAAGATATTCGTGATATTGGAGTCGCTGACCCCGGACCACGACCAGGAACTGCTGATTTGTTGGGCAAGGTCGTCGGTCGCCATTTTGTTCAATATGTCGTCGGGGGAGGCGGCGAAATTCAGGCAACCGGTGCCGCAGCAAGTAGGTTGGTTGTTGGGCCCCTCGTACACGAGGATGCCGGCTCCCGGCGCCATGGACCAAGCCATGTCGATATCCAGGATGACCTCATCCTCGGCGCAGCTGGGCGGCTGGGGGGAGCTTTCATCCACCGGAACGATGGTGATGTTGGGAACGGCGAGCCCGGTGTAGCTGGAATAATCGGCGACGTCGTTGGGGAAAAAATTATCCGCCTCGAATAAGGCGATGGTCTGTCCGGCCCCGTCCAGGGACGCGCAAGGGACGTAAACGTTCCGGATATCGCTGCCGGTGTAAGTGTAACCGGGCTGGCCCGGGAAAAAATCACCGATGGGCAAGCCCGTGCCGGAGTTGGTCCGGACCTGCCCTTTTCCCCCGGCGGCCGGGAGGGCCTTTTCCCCGCCGGGATAAGCCCGGCCCTTGAGGGAGCGGTTGAAATGCCTGACATCGGCCGAGCTGTCCAACCCGGAGATGTGCTGGAGGGGAACGTCCAAGTCCAGGGAAGGCTCGTTTTCGGGCGCGAAAAATTTCCGGCCGTCCGAGCGCTGGTACATCCGCAGCCGGACGTTGAAGGCCTTTTGGACGGCATCCGCCGTGCCGCTCACGTCCAGCAACAGGCGGTTGGGATGGGTGCCGGTCACCTGGAGGCCGTGGGACTTGGCGAAGTCGATGACGGCTTGGTAATCCGATTCGGCCGGGCCGAACATCTCCGTGAATTTCCCCGGCGACAAATAGCGGTGGTAAGCGGGGCTTTTACGGTCATAAAGGCGCCGGATGAGCGATTGAAGGGCCTCTTGGTTTCGAAGGGGCAACCCGATGGCCAGGTTGATGGTCTGGGTAGGCGGGACATCGCCGACGAGTTGGGCCGTGGCCGACTCCGCGGGTATATAGCCATGCAGGGATTGGCGTGCCGCGGTTTGGGCGTAGGAAAAGCAAGGGAAGGAAAACAAAGACAACGCGACCAGTGCTAAAGCCGCCATGCACAACCGATATCCACGGTTTGAAAGAAACGGCACCTGGTGCATATTTTCTTTCCTTCAAGAAAGTTTAGCGGCTTAATTCAAAGAATGGTTCGAAGAAAACGGTCGGTTTCGGTTTTGAATCTTTCCGAAAGTTCCTGCAACTATCCTTGTGTGGAAGGGGAGGTCTTTATTCCCAAAAAAAATTCTATTTCTTAAAAATAAATCCGGTCGTTTTTTTAACTATTTTCAAAATGATAAACGGGTGGAAACTAAAAACGATTTTTAACGGCCTGTTGAAACGCTGAAAACGTTGGAAGGTTGTTTCGCGGCTGCCTTTTTTAATGGATGATCGCGAACTTCTGGGGACCCAGTTTTTCCACCTGGCCTGAGTCATAGGTGAGGGTCAGGGCGTAAAAATAAACCCCGCTGGCGAAACCCGAAATCGAGAAGGGCGTCACCTGCACCCCCGCGGTTTTGGAGTCGGTCACCTGGGTGACCAATTCGGCCTTCTCGTTCCAAACCCTCAATTCCACTTGGCCGGATTGGTCCATGTTATAGGAAACCGTGGCTTGGCTGCCGCGGGCGGGCGAGGGATAAATGAAAAACTGCCCCGAGCCCGGTGGATTGGAGCCGGGGTAGGACGGCGTTGGGGTGCAAGGCGGTGTTCCCGCCTGGTTGGCGGTCATGAATCCGGGGCCCCAGCCCCCGATCGAATACAGGACGCCGTTCACCGCGTCCCCACCCTGCGCCGACTGGTTGTCCGGCATGGCGTTCACCAGGCTCCAGCTGTTGGTGGCCGGATTGTACGCCTGCGCCATGTTCCCAATGGCAGGGGCAGCCCCGTTCCCCGCGCCACCTAGCACGTAAAACTGGCAGTTCATCGAGACGCCCGCCCCCTCCATCACCGGCGTGGGCAATGGCGCCAGGCCCGTGGTGACCCAGCTGTTGGTCGCCGGATCGTACGATTCCACGTTGGTCACCGCTCCCACGGCCGTCTGAAAGCCCGTGACCGGGTCCCCTCCCGCCACGTAAATGATCCCGTTCACCGCTCCCACCATCATCTGCGAAAGCGCCAGCGGCATGGCCGCCAGGCCCGTGGTCCAGGTGTTGGTGGCCGGGTTGTACGATTCCACCGTCGACTGCGGCGTCCCGCCGGAGTTGTCGCCCCCGAACACGTAGATGATCCCGCCCACCACCGCCGACCCCATGTTGGAAAGCGTCAGGGGCATGGCCGCCATTTCGCTCCAAGCGTTGGTCGCCGGGTTGTAGGCCTCCACGTTGCTGAAGGTCGTGGTCAGGTTATCCCCGCCGATGGCGTAAAGGATTCCGCTCACGCTCTCCACCGTCAGGTCTTCCCGCCCCGTGGGCAGGGTCGCCATCTCGCTCCAGCTGTTGGTGGCCGGGTTGTAGGCCTCCACCGTGGTCAAGGCGTTGCTCGAGCTGTCTTGGCCGCCCACCGCGTAAAGGACGCCGTTGGCGTCGCTCATTCCCAGCCGGTCCCGGGACGTGGGCATCGTGGCCAGCTCGCTCCAGTTCAGGTTGCTCGACGGGCAGCAGGTGGACTGGGCCCTAGCCCCTCCCAACCCGGCCGCCCCAGCAAGGCAAACCCCCGCAGCCAGGCGGATGCCGATTTTCGCGTCAAGCTTCATTCGGGGTTCCTTTCGCCGTTAAGGGCCGGGAGATTGGTTTTGTTTGAGCCAATCGGCCAAATTTTGGTTGTCCGGCTGCAACTGGAGCACCTGTTGAAAGCATTGGACGGCGTAGGTCTTTTGGCCCAGTTGCCAGTAGCAATAGCCCAGGCCCCACCAGGAACCCGCGTCCTTGGGATTCTGCCTCAGGGCGGACAGGTAGGCGTCCAAGGCCTCCCGGTATTTCCCCTCTTTTTCCAGCTCGGCGCCGCTGGGCGCGGGATTGTCCTCCAGGTCGAATTGTACCACCAGCGAATCCTTGGCCCCGGAAGGGTTGGAGGCCTGGGACTGGGAAGCGGAAGCTCCCCCATTGGCGCCGGGCGTGGAAGCCGCGGCCGGGGATGGGACGGGGGACGCCGCCGGCGATGTCCCCGGTCCGCCGCCCAAGCCGGCCGGCCCGGCCGCGAGGGCGGGCGGCAAGGGGGGGACAGTGGATGCCGACGGAAGGTTCGAGGAACCCGGGAGCTTGCCCCCGGGAGTTCCCGCGCCCGGTAATGGTTTCGCGGGGAAGCCCGATGTCCGGCCTTGGGGGGCCTTCGCCGCGGGGGAGCCCTGTGGCGGGCCGCCGCCGAAGAAATACCCCACGCAGGCGTGCTGGGCCGCGCCCAAGTCCCCGTAAGGGAGGTAGGCGTAGTCCAGGTGGAAATCCGAGAAAACGAACCCTACCCCGGCGGTCAAGTCCGTCAGGCCCCCCAGGTTGTTGCCGGACAAGGGCGCGTCACAACCCACGCGCAGGAACAACCGCCCTTGGAGGGAATATTCCAGGCCCGCCTGGAAATAGTCGACCGCGCTGGGATCAATGACGCCGCCCAAGGCCGTCAACAGCCGGCTGGCGGGATCCAACGCCGTTTCAAAGGAAGCCCCCAGGTTCACGACCGCCTCGCTCGGGCCGCCCGGGGCCACCCATCCCATATTGAAATAGGAGGCGCCCAATCCCCATCCCCCTTCCTTCCACAAAACCCCGAAATCGGAGCTGAAGTCGGTATAACCCGACCCGGCCAGGGTGGTTTGGGACACCTGGATCCCCGTGCCCACGGAAAAATCCCTCAGGGCCTCCATTCCCCAGCCCGCCACTAAGCCCCACTGGTCGGCGCCATAGCTGGCCGTGACGTTCCCCAATTCATCCCGGCCTCCTATTTGGCCGTAATCCAGGTAATGGGCCGCGAAGGCGAAGCCCCCCAGTCCGCCCGCGGGAAACCCCGCCAGGGCCGTTTCCTGGAAGGTCCCCACCAGCCAAAAGTCGCTGTTGAGGAAAAGCTGCCCTTGGGTTAAAAAAGCCAGTCCCGCGGGATTGGCGAAAAGGGCCGAGGCGTCGTCGGCCACGCCGGTGAAGGCCGACCCCATGGCGGCCGAGCGGGCGGCATCGTTGGTGTTGTCCAAGGGGTTGGATTGGGTGGAGGCGGGATAAACGGTTTGAGCCGCGGGGGAATAGGCCGGGACGAAAAGCCAGGCCAGGGCGAAAAAATACGGGAAAAGGGGAAAAAAGGAAGGCTCCGAATGGGATATACCAATACGGGGCATAACCACCGCCCGCCTATATCTCCCGCGGATAACCCGGCTCAAAAGTAACATACAAGTCCTTTTTCAGCGCTTGGCTGGGAAAAGGGCCATTTGAGCCTTCCACCCTACTAGTGGAGGCGGCGGCCCTTTTATTCCCTTGAAAAGGACTTTTTTTTTAGCACAAACCCGGAACCCTGGAAACAACGAATTCGTGGTGGGTCCTCATGGGCGGTTGCCCCCCCAGGATGAAAGGGCTTTAGTCTCTAAAATTTAAAGGGAGGGTTTTGGGCTTTTATGGATGACACCGACCCCGATATTTTTCCGCAGGGTCACCCCGCCCGACAAAACCTGTATTTGATAGGTTCCGGGCCTGGGCGCGCCCCCCTCCGCCAGGCGGCCGTTCCAATCAAAGGCCCAGCGCCCCGGCTGGAGTGTCCCTTGGTACAGCATGACCGCCAGGGCGCCGTCCGGACCCACTACCCTTACGGTGACATCCCCCGGCTTATCCCGCTTGACCACAACCTCCAGGTTGGTGTGCGGATGGCGGGTTAAGGCGGACAAATGGACGGGTGTCAGCATGGGCGAAGCCTCGGGCGGGGAGGATGCGGCGGGCGCAAAATCCTTGGCCGGGGAGGTCTCCGGCGCCGTTTCTCCCTGCCCCGTTGGACCGGGAAGGATTCCGGGAGGGGCTTCATGTTTTAAAACCTTCGGTTGGATTGACGCGGGGGCCTCCGTCGGGGGCGCCTGGGAATCCTGCCCCCAGCCCTGGAGAAGGGCCGAACAAGCCGTTTTCACCGGAGCCCAATGCTTCCAGAGGCCCCAAGCCCCCAGTCCCGACAGCAAGGCCAAGCCCATCCAAACCCCGAGCTTCCAACCCGCGCCGGGCAAAAATCCAGGCGGGAGGCCGCCGCCCGGCCACGCGGGCTCGGGAAGGCCGTAATGGCGGTAGGAGGCCTCGGCGTGCTGGCCGAACCGCAAGGCGTCCTCCACCGAGGACGACAGCCGTTCGCCCAAGGCCGCTTCCTCGGCCTCGGTCAGGTCCTCCCTGAAAAATTTGACGATCAAGTCATCCGCCATTCAACGTCCTCATGAGTCCAAGGCGCGAAGTGTCTAGCAGGCTGCTGAAAAAGTCCGTTTTAGGGACTTTTTCAGCAACCTGCTAGGACCTGTTTCAAAACCTCTCTTAACCACGAAGTACACGAAGACCACGAAGTAAAACCGACGGTTTTTCACCGTAATTTTGATTCGGAACTATGCACTTAACAAACCCACTGCGAAGTTGGCGGTTAAAAAACACCTCCCCCCCTGAAAGGGGGGATAAACCTGGGTTTGTTAAGTGCATAGTTCCGTTTTGATTTACTTTGTGTACTTCGTGCCCTTTGTGGTAAGAGTTTGGGTTTTGAAATGGCCTCGAACTTATTTTTTAAGTGCTTTCATCACCAGCTGTTTGAGGGCTTCCTTGCACCTCGCCAGCCGGGACATCACGGTCCCGATGGGCACCTTGAGGGTGTCGGCGATCTGGGCGTAGCTTTTTCGCTGTTTTTCCCTCAAGTCCAGCAGGCCCTTGCAGGGGTCGCCCATTTTTTCCCTTTGTTCCTCCACGACCTCCAGCGCCCTTTGGCGGTCCATGGCCTGGTTCACCTGGTCCGGCCGGGCGGCGGCCAGGGAACCGGCGGCCTTTTCCATGTCCTCCTCCAGGCTGGCCACCAGCCGCCGGCGCTTGCGGATACGCTCATAGCAAAGGTACATGGCGATGCGGTAAAGCCAGTGGTAAAGGCCGGACCGGAACTCGAACTGCGGCAGCCGCTTCAGGGCGGCCAGGAACACTTCCTGGGTCACGTCCTCGGCGTCGGGGTCCCGGTATCCCAGCAGGTACACGCAGGCCTTGTAGATGCGGTCCCGGTAGGTTTCGTAGAAATACCGGTAGGCCTGTTCGTCCTTGGCCAGGATTTTTTCAACGAGTTCACGGTCTTCCAAGAGGGGCACCCCGTGGGGGATCGGGCCGGTCCAACGCCACGGGTTAATTTACCTCTTATTAACCTAGTGGCTTAACCGGCGGTTTTATTCCAAAAAAGGCGGAGGATCGGGTGAAGCTGGGAGGAATATAGCGATTTTTGGGCCGTTTGGCACGTTTTTCCGTTTGTCCCAAGGGAAAGATCATCAAAAAGACAAAAACGTTAGTTAATAGCCGTCGTCTCCAATTCCATCCCCGCGAACACGTGGAATTTTCCACCAATGCCGGCCTGCCCTGAGCGAGCAAAGCGAGTCGAGTCGAAGGATTCATCTCCGCATACGCGGGGAACGCAGGAGGGGCGAAGGGGAGTCCCGGGGCCTCCCCTTCGGGAAAATTTAAAACATATCAAAGAAGGCTACACGGCCCGTGACCACGGGTTGGCCGGGCCACGGCTGGCGAGGCTTCTTCAATGCCGGCTTGGAGCCGGCGGCGGGACGATCGGTGGACCGGTGGCGCTGCCCCACGGCCTAACCGGGCGGACCAGGCGGAAGAAACAAAAAAGCCCGTGGCCTTCGTGACCAGGGGCTTTTAGAAAGAAAAACCAAAAGTTATTTACTTATCTTCCTTTTTTCCAACAAATTCATGTTCAAAGAAAGTTGGCGGGGTTTCGTCGTGGTTTATATCGGCCCAATGCCGCCCACATTTTTGGCAATAGGTTTTTCGGCCTTAATTACCGCATCAACTACATCAGAAGCGGTTAAATCGGACTTGCCTTCCGTGATTTTCATTTTTTCCTCCAAAAAATCTCCCGGTTATTTCTTGTAGGCATCCGGCCTGACTTCCTCGTCCCTGACCCAAGTTCCCTTTCGGTTGGTTTCCTTCATCTTGGCAACTATCCGCTCGTGGGTTTTCTGGTCGGGCTTGACCAGGCGGAACCCCATGTGTTCGACCACAACCCGGCCGATTTTTTGAGTAAGCTCCTCCGCTTCGCTCCCAGCCTTCTCCTCAAGGATTTCCTTGGTCAAGGCCTCCTCGATCATCCGGTTTAGGTTCGTTCCCTTCCGCTTGGCAATCTTGAGGAGTTCCGGCACCGTGAAAGCCTTGGGCCTGTAAGAAAAAGTGGTCGCCATTTTATTTTCTCCCTTTCTTCCGAATCTCAAAGAAGGTTATTTTAACTGCCCCTTCCTCGTACCCCCCCGAGATAACCACGAATTGGTCCCCCTCCGTCTGGAAAGTGATGTAACCGTCCGCTTGGCTGCGGAGGTCGAACCATTTCTTCGGCGGCCAATCCCGAAGGGCGTCTATCCTTTGCTTTAACTGCTCCCGTTGGAGAAGGTGAAGCCTACCCTTCTTGGGGTCCTCCTCCATCAATTTCTTGTAGTTCTTTTGGGCTTCCGGTTCCCAAAGAATTTCAGCCATGTTTCACCTCTTAAATATAACCTTTTTGCGTTACAAAATCAACAGCCCTTTAAGACAAAAGACCCGCCTGGCGAAAGGAGAAATGCCCTTCATGGGTGACGATGATATGGTCGTGCACAGTGATACCCAAGGCGCGGGCGCCGGTGAAAACGGTTCATCCCCGCACGTGCGGGGAACGCGTAATGGTGCATCCTCTCAGGTCGAGCGAGCCCGGTTCATCCCCGCACGTGCGGGGAACGCAATAGACCGACCTGAGCTCAACGACCCGTAGGCGGTTCATCCCCGCACGTGCGGGGAACGCCGCTCTCGGCGGAGTTGTGGAGCCACTCAAGGCGGTTCATCCCCGCACGTGCGGGGAACGCTCGTAGACCGGCGGCGCCGGATCAAGCGGTATCGGTTCATCCCCGCACGTGCGGGGAACGCCATACATCTGCATATAACGTTCATTGAGCGGAAGGTTCATCCCCGCACGTGCGGGGAACGCAATATCCGAAAGGGGGAATTGGGTCGTCATTTCGGTTCATCCCCGCACGTGCGGGGAACGCTACGACGTCGACGTCTGGGTGCTTTCGATCGTCGGTTCATCCCCGCACGTGCGGGGAACGCGACCTCGTCTGGCTCGAAGTGGGCGCTCATGGCGGTTCATCCCCGCACGTGCGGGGAACGCGTGAGGCCGAGGTCTTCGGTGAGGCCAGGGTCGGTTCATCCCCGCACGTGCGGGGAACGCGTATTCCTTCCAAGTCAAACCACCGAATAAACCGGTTCATCCCCGCACGTGCGGGGAACGCTGTTGACTGTATACCCCTAATCTGACGTATAGCGGTTCATCCCCGCACGTGCGGGGAACGCCTTTTTTGTTGGGTCCGGCATTAAGGCTACTTCGGTTCATCCCCGCACGTGCGGGGAACGCGCTTGGTAGTAGTCGCGTTGCTTGTACCACCACGGTTCATCCCCGCACGTGCGGGGAACGCAACCCGGAGAAAATCGAACACCGCCTTACCCGCGGTTCATCCCCGCACGTGCGGGGAACGCTTAAGGCCGCAATCTATTATAAATGCTAATGTCGGTTCATCCCCGCACGTGCGGGGAACGCGATACCACCACAACCTCGAATCTCACCTATACCGGTTCATCCCCGCACGTGCGGGGAACGCTTTAAGCTTAACTACTTCATCTAATTGGTAGTCGGTTCATCCCCGCACGTGCGGGGAACGCGGGTGAATACACAGCTCACCTTCCCACAGCAACGGTTCATCCCCGCACGTGCGGGGAACGCTTACAACCTCCTGAAGAAATTCCATCAAGGCCCGGTTCATCCCCGCACGTGCGGGGAACGCGATAGAAGCTCTCCGATAATCTGCCCTTTATTCGGTTCATCCCCGCACGTGCGGGGAACGCTCCTTCAGAATTTCCTGAGCTCCAGGCCCGAACGGTTCATCCCCGCACGTGCGGGGAACGCAAAGCTGGAAAAATCAGAGAAGGAGAAAATGCCGGTTCATCCCCGCACGTGCGGGGAACGCTTACCCCCTCCCCCCCCCTCCCCCTCCCTTCCCGGTTCATCCCCGCACGTGCGGGGAACGCGTTATAAAAGTGAAGGGGGTAAGAGAGAAGCCCGGTTCATCCCCGCACGTGCGGGGAACGCATGTTAGCTATGTGAAGAAAGGGCGACATCGACGGTTCATCCCCGCACGTGCGGGGAACGCGCTTTATCACCGTCCGATATGGCTTGATTGAGCGGTTCATCCCCGCACGTGCGGGGAACGCGTCAATACCGCCTTTCGGGATAGCCCTTGCAGCGGTTCATCCCCGCACGTGCGGGGAACGCTAAGCATGGTCTTACGCTATCCGAGATTATGGCGGTTCATCCCCGCACGTGCGGGGAACGCTTAAATTTAGCAAGGGACGAACGCTTCAAAACCGGTTCATCCCCGCACGTGCGGGGAACGCTCGGGCCGGGTGAAGAACCGGGCCACCACGATCGGTTCATCCCCGCACGTGCGGGGAACGCTTAAATTTAGCAAGGGACGAACGCTTCAAAACCGGTTCATCCCCGCACGTGCGGGGAACGCAAGTTTCTATGGCGGGCGGGCCTAGTTTCACTCGGTTCATCCCCGCACGTGCGGGGAACGCAAGTTTCTATGGCGGGCGGGCCTAGTTTCACTCGGTTCATCCCCGCACGTGCGGGGAACGCCAATTGAAATGTATAGGGCCAACCCCCACCATCGGTTCATCCCCGCACGTGCGGGGAACGCTTTTACTTTAAAAATTTTCAGGTCCAATTCCCCGGTTCATCCCCGCACGTGCGGGGAACGCTGGACCTGCGCCCCGTTGATAACCAGCGTGTCCGGTTCATCCCCGCACGTGCGGGGAACGCACGACCAACGTTACGGGCCTTAATTCCATGGCCGGTTCATCCCCGCACGTGCGGGGAACGCATTCGCAAGGTAAAGGCTGTTGGCCTGCCCCACGGTTCATCCCCGCACGTGCGGGGAACGCCGAAACCCACGCCGCCGCCGCCGGTTCCGATACGGTTCATCCCCGCACGTGCGGGGAACGCTCTATGGTCATATCGCTGAAACAACGGACGATCGGTTCATCCCCGCACGTGCGGGGAACGCGTTACCTCCTAGATAAAAATGGCCAGAAGGCTCGGTTCATCCCCGCACGTGCGGGGAACGCCGAATATCATCCCGTGGGAGGACAGTTTCAATCGGTTCATCCCCGCACGTGCGGGGAACGCATTCACATAAAGAGTCTTCGTAAAGAACCGAGCGGTTCATCCCCGCACGTGCGGGGAACGCATGCCCTCAATACGCACGCGATATGAATAACGCGGTTCATCCCCGCACGTGCGGGGAACGCTTTAGCACAAGATACAGTCGATTGCTACTCGTCGGTTCATCCCCGCACGTGCGGGGAACGCCACATTAGTAGCGTCAATGATTGATGTTGCGACGGTTCATCCCCGCACGTGCGGGGAACGCACTACAAAATGGCCCTTTAACGCGTCAGTTTTCCGCCAAACGGCTCGGTAGATCAAATTTATTCGGTTTTCAGGTTGCCATTTCCTGCATCCTCCTTTTTTTCTTCCACATGTACTTCTCCTTGCCCTTTATCCTCCGGCTCAAAGGAAACCAATTTGATTCCGTCCATTTCCTTCGGCACCCGCCGGTTCTTTCCCAAAGTGCAAAAATCAAACCCCGATTCGGTGGGGGCAGTCCAAACCATGACCGCGTTGCCGTCCTCCAACCCGGCCTGTACCTGCTCCCAAAGCATCTCTCGGACCTTCACCGAATAGTCGCCCACGTAAACGCCGGCCCTTACCTCCAGGAGCCAGACTGCCAGGCGGCCCCGCAGTCGCGGCGGCGCGCCCTCAAGAACGATGGCCAGCATCGCCGATGCCCTCCGGGTTGGGAATGGCGATGGGTACCGCCTCCTCATGGGCCTTGGGAATCTCCAGTCCACCCGCCGCCAGAATTTCCTCGATCAGGGGAATCATCTTTTCCAATATCCTCGTGCTCCGGAAGATATCCCGGCACCCAAGGCGCACCCTTTGCTCCGGGCTTGCCGGCTTTTGGGCCGCGACTTGGAAGGCCACCGGCACCACGGTCTCGAACTTGACCACGTCCGCGATGTCGTAAACGAAGGAAAGCGGCTTGCCCGTGTGGATGAACCCGATAGCCGGGGCATAGCCAGCCGCCAACACGGCGGCTTCCGTGATCCCGTAAAGGCTGGCCGTTGCCGCCGAAAGGCACCTGTTGGCCATGTCACCGCTGCCCCACTCGGTGTAGTCGTAGTCCCGGTGCTTCCATTCCACCTTGTGTTTTTGGGCCAAAAGCTGGTACATCCGCTTTACCCGCTGGCCCTCGATACCCCTTAATTGCTCGACGCTGCGCTTGGCGGGCGGTTCTTCCCCGAACCGGACGGCGTACATCTTGCGGACCACCTTCAGCCGCGCCTCGTCGTCCAGGGCTAGCCTAGCCTGGTACAAAAGCCGGTCCGCCCGGGCTCCGCCCGGCTGGCCCGAGGCGTAAAGCCGCACGCCAGCCTCGCCAGTCCAAACCAACAGGCACCCCACCCGGGAAGCCAGGGTGACGGCCGCGTGGGAAACCCGGGTGCCTGGTTCCAGCATCAGGCAGGCCACCCCGCCCACCGGGATATGGGTGCGGACGCCGTTCTTGTCCACCACCACGAAGGCCCCGTCCAAAACGTCCAGGTTGCCCTTCTCCACGAAAAGCACGGACAGGCGCTCCTTCATCATGAGAGGTTTTAATTTCGGTAGTTCATTCATTTTCCAGTCTTTTCCACGACATTGACAAAGTAGCTACCGGTAGCTACCATTAGAACATGAAAGCCATTGGGATTAAAAACCTTAAAAACCACCTGAGCGAATATGTCCGTCTGGCCTCCTCCGGAGAAACCGTGCTGGTAACCGAGCGCGACAGGGTGGTGGCGGAATTGGTTCCGCCCCAATCCGGCCGTGCCCCGCAGGCCCCGGACGCCCTGCTGGCCGACGCCGTCCGCAAAGGATGGCTGACCCCTCCACTCCTGAAAGGCGCGCCCCTTCCTCCCCGCAGGCCCGAAATACCTTTGCGGAAGCTGTTGGCCGATCTGGACGAGGACCGGTCCGACCGTTGATCTACGTCGAAACTTCCGTCATTCTGGCCCGAATCTTCGCGGAAGACCGGGTTCCCCCGGATTCTTTCTGGAACGAGACCCTGGTTTCCAGCCGGTTGACTGAATATGAGGTTTTTAACCGCCTCCACTCCCGCCGTTCGGGGGAAAACCGCCTGGAAGAAGCCCGTTCGCTTTTGGGCCAAGTGGCCCTCAGCGAACTTTCCCAGCCCATCCTTGCCCGGGCCCTGGAGCCCTTTCCCCTTCCGGTGCGCACGCTGGACGCCCTTCACCTGGCTTCTTTTCATTTCCTCTCGGCAATGGACGCCAAGCTGTCCCTGGCCACTTATGACCAACGACTTTCCGAAGCTGCCCATAAAATGAAGTTCCGGCTCCATCCCCTTTAATTCCCGGCCCCTTGCCGCTCCTGGGGCGGGTCCTTCGTGAGGCGGTAGCGCACGTACTTACCCCCTCCCACCCGTTCCAGCCGCTTTTCGTGCAGGATCCGATAGTAATGGCCCAGGGAGAAATAGTTGTCGCCCTTCCGGGTATTTCCCTGGCAAAGGTCCAAAAGCCGGTTCAGGTTATAGATCAAGGTGCTTTTAGGCAGGCCCAGTTCACGGGCCATATCCCCCGGGGAAACCTCTCCCCCCCGCTCAAGGCAATCGACTATTTTTTTCCAATATTCGACGGCTTCCTCACGGGTGCGCCTTCCCTTTTTCCGGTTGAGGTAGGCCTCTGTCCTGGGTTTAGGGGCCTTGACTGGAGTAATGGGGGGGCTGGGCTCCACAGCCGGGGTTTCAATAGGGGCTTCCGGCTTAACCGACTGCGCCGATGGCTTTCCCCAACCCAGTAACCGCTTGAGGAAACCCTGTTTAAGTGGTTCTTCCACCATAAGATTTCATCCTTTCCTCTTCCTCACGTCCAAATATGTTCGTGTTCGAAACATTATTGGACGTGAGATTTGCCACTGATCGTTAGGCCAATAGAATTCACTGGAAATCCGCTTGATACACCCGTTCCTTGCGTCCAAATAAGTTCGCATTGCGAACATATTTGGACGTGAGAAATCAGCGAAAACATTGATATTCACACCCGATACAACGCCCGGCCCTCCATGAGCCGCTGGGCTTTCATGATCTCCTGAGCCAAGGTGTCCTCATCGGGCAGGGCCATGCGGTATTCGGCGGCCAAAACCTTGTTGGGCAGGCCGTCCAAGGCGTATTTCGCCACAGCCTCGTCCCTTTGGGCGCACAAAATCAGGCCCACCGGCGGGTTTTCCCCCTCCCGTGTCCAATGTTCCCTGGCGTAATTAAGGTACAGGTGCATCTGGCCCGCGTCGGCATGGGTGAACTTGCCCAATTTCAGGTCGACCACCACCAGGCAGCGCAGCTTGCGGTGGAAAAACAAAAGGTCCACCCGATACCATTCTTCCCCCACCCTGAGCCGTTTCTGGCGGCCCACGAAGGCGAAATCCCCGCCCAATTCCATCAGGAAATGCTCCAACTGGCGGATCAGGGCCTCTTCCAGGTCGTTCTCGGAATACTCATCCTTGAGATCCAGGAACTCCAGGACATAGGGGTCTTTAAACTCGCCCTCGGTCGCCGATTCCTGCCTCACGGGGGCTTTCCTCCCCTTGCGCAGCATGGCCTGCTTGTTCCGGGACATGGCCGTGCGCTCGTAGAACAGGCTGGAAACCTGCCGGTCCAACTGCCTGACGCTCCAGCCGCCCCGCAGGGCTTCGGTTTCATAGAATTGCCTGGCTTTGGGGTTTTCCACGGAAAGCAGGCGCACGTAATGGGACCAGGAAAGCGGGAACCGGTCGGCTAAGGCGCGGAGGGTATCCGGCTGGCCTAATTTTGCAGACACCGTCTGCAAAATTAGGGAATCGGTCTTGTCGTCCGGGGAGGATGATTTGAGAGACAGCGTCTCTCGAATTGACTCAGTGGGATACGCCAAGTAAAAATCACGAAAATGACCGAGATTAAACCTAGAAAACCCCCTCCCAAACTGGGCCGTCAGGTCAGCGGATAGCCGCTCCAACAAGGTTTCTCCGTATTCCGCCCGTGTTTTACCACCCTGCTCAAACTCGACGATTTGCCGCCCAATCAGCCAATAGGTGGCGGTCATGACCGAGTTGACGGCCCTGGCCGAGGCCTTGCGCGCCTCGGCCAGGTACCCGGCGACTTCCTTCAGGAGGGAACCGTAATTTTTCATAGCTTCCTCTCAACAGCTAAAGATATTGTCCCTTCCCAGCCTTTCCCCCTCCGCTGATTCCATAATCGGCGGAAAAATGTTATCATCCGGTCATGATCGATTATCGGAAACATATCCTGCGCAATCCCAAAATATGCGGCGGTGAGCCGGTCATCCGGGGCACCAGGGTCACCCTTCGAACCCTGCTTGCCTCCTTGGCGGGCGGTTCCCAACCAAAGGACATCCTGCGCGATTTCCCATCGCTAAAGGAAAAGGACATCCGCGCCGTCATCGCCTTCGCGGCGGCTTCCGCCGAGGAAGACCTGCCCCTCCCGCCCATCCCCTCTGTTCGTTAAACCATGAAAATCAAGTTGGACGAGAATATCCCCGCCCGGCTTATTCCTATTTTGGTTTCCCTGGGCCACCCCACGGACACCGTCCACCAAGAAGGGCTCACAGGCAAACCCGACCCAAGGGTTATCAAAACAGCCCGGAACGAAAACCGCTTCTTCATCACCCAAGACTTGGATTTCTCAGACGCCCGCCAGTTGCCTTCCAGCGGCCATCCGGGCATCCTCCTGGTTCGGCTGAGAAATCCAGACCGGGAGGAGGTATATCAAAAGCTTAAAACCCTTTTCGAAACCGAAGACGCCACCCAATGGCAAGGCAATTTGGTGGTCGTAACCGACTCGAAAATCCGCGTTTACCGCCCCAAACATTAGACCTTCCGCGCAAGCATCAAACCGCACCTAAGCCTTTATGCCATTGGCACCACCGAAAGAAGCCCCAACCCCATTGTTTTTCCGTGTCCAATACCATTGCCAAGGGCCTCCCGGAACTTGACCGGGTCCTTTACTTCCAAAAGACCGTCGAACAAAACCGAAAAGACACGGATGACGCCCCCATTGTTGCGGTTGCCCCGAAGCATGCCTTCCTGGGACAGGTGGGCCGAAACCGTCGAAAACCCGTGCTGTCCGCCCTTACGGGCCAGCCAGGCCACCTGGTCCTCTTGCTTGAAGAGCCCTAAACGCTTGCCGTTTCGGATGTCCGTCTTGCTGGGGTTGGCTTTTAACCGGTACCGGAATCTTTTGCCCGGACTTAAAGCGGCTAAGCCCAACCGGTCCGCCAGGTCAATGGCAGGGTCCGGCTCCCCGGCCAACCAGTCCTCAACGCCGATACTGGACCAATTCGGCTTGGACCGGCTTTGGATCAACAGGCGGGGATTGCCCTTTTCATCGACTTCCGACTCCAAGCGCCAAAGGTATTCCCCGGCGGGGCATTTTTGGTCGGGCGGGCTAAAGGCCCGGCAAAGGGTCGAATGCATCTGATAAGGGTCGGCTATGTCCCGCCGGGCTTCCTTACAGCGGAGGTTGAGGTAAAGCCTATGCAGGAATATAGACTTCTCCTTCAAGGGTGTCTCGGTCACCATCATTCTTTACCTCCACTAAATCTAATCTGTATTGATCTTGGTTTGAACTGACGCTCAGCAAAATTGACTGGCCAGTCATTCTGTGTTCTTTCCCCGTCCTGCGTCTCCAAGGCTATTCGCGTTTTACCGTCGCCCAAGAACAAACGATCTTCCAAGGTACCAGCCTCCGGGCGGTCGTCAGGGCGAAGTGGAGGAACAGCCAGGGGGAACGCCTTGCGGCCAAGGAACAAAGGCCACACGGGGTTGCGCAACGCATCGGCGATCTCATCGAGCAGGCCCTTATTTTCTGATTGCAACCCAACGGTAAATGAGGCATCAGCCAGGTAATCCCGATAAGACACGACAGTTTCACCTTCGCTACCATCCGCCTTGATGACGTTAAGCGCGGTATGGTAGTCGCGTTCAGGTCGTCCATCCTCGTCCACTCGCACCGCCATTCGAATCACATCGAACCGCGAGAGATTCTCTCCCCGCGCGATACCCATGGCGGCGCAGATCAGGCCGACCACTCCACTACGGGTAGGCTCCAGGGCAGTGTCGCGGTAGTCAAACCTGCTCCGGTAACCCCATGACTGCATAGGGCCTTTCAGTTGAAAAAGAAGGGTATAGTGCTGATTCATGGTTTTTATGCCTCCATGACCATTTCAATGGCTTTCTTGGCGTTTTCCTTGACACAGTCACGAAGACCGTTCAGACGACCTTTTTTATCTTCATCATCAGTATCAATAATGTGAAAGCATGAAACTTTCTGAACTCCCTGATCCCCATAGACACCCTTTATATCATCCCAATGTCTCGTCAAGGCGGCCACTGACAACCCTACCAAATCATCGTCATCTTTTTTGGGGCGGATGGGTGTGGCAAAAGCATTGGCAAGCGAGATAGGCACGCCTTTTTGCCTTCTAACGAACAACCCGAAAGAGGGAAGATTCTGGGCTGCGAAAGAGTTTTGCTTGCCGGTGGGGATGGCGTAAATCATAGCCTCAAGAAACACCTCAATGACTTTATCGGCCTCCGAATAATCCCCGGCCTCAAGATTCTGCACCCAGTTGCCGTTTTTACGCTCGGTCTTGCGCGAAAGATTCCTGGCGAGTTGGTCGCGGTCCACCAAGGCATAACGGTAATAGCAGGCGCTGTTGAAGCCCACGACACCCATCATTCCAGCGCCGGTTTCTTCAGCCGGATTCAGGTCATCCACCGCAGTGTAGAAATCCATCTCCATATCTACCTTATGTGTGGAAATAGGATGGGCGACCTGGCAGGCACCATCGGTGTTGCGGCCAGGTTGCTCGGCAAGCATGCGTCCAAAAAGGGCAATATCCGCTGAAACTTTCGCTTTCTCTATTCGATCTTGGATATCATCTACCGGTTTGAGACTTGGCCTTTTTTCTTTCTTCTTCTTTTCACCGGTCTCTTCAACATCACTATCTGCCCCCTCAGGCTCTGCCTGTTCTACAGAATTTTCTTTCTCAGCGTTTTTATCATCGAAAACTCGTATCGTCTTGATAATTGAAGCGATGCCTTCGACGATTTCCTTGTCCTTTTTCCCTTTTTTGGATATTTCCTTATCGTCCCAGAGTTCCTTAACTGCCTGCGCGCATACAGCTACTTCTTCGGGGCTAATAAAAATTAGGACATTCGTATTTTCCGGTTTCTTTTTATCTTGAGCGGCGTAATACGCATTCGTAAAAATGCGAATCCCTTCTTTCTGGTCCGTCTCGTCAGTGACTTTCTTCTTAAATTCCTGATCTTGGGAAAGATTGTCATAAATCATTTGCTGAAGTTTTTTTGTCCTTTCTCCGACTGTGGCGGTGCCCCGCTCTCGCCACCATTCCCGGACCGCGTGTTTCCCACATTGGCTTGAAATCCGCGCACGCCGCACGTTTCCAAAATAAGCGCTTTTCGGCTGGCCTGTTTCATCTCGGTTCAGGTTGGATGGAGCGAAATTTTGGATCAAATGCACCTCGATTTTGACGCCTGAATCATTCATGTTCTTATACCTCCTTATTTGTAGTTTGATCGGGCAAAAAAGTCTTATTACTTGAATCGCCCTTGTAGAAATCCCGTGCCCACTGGAGTTGGACATCTCCATTAGGGTGATCCCACTGAAGAACGTCCCTGAAAAGTTGAAACCAGTCGAGCGGGTGTTCATTGGCCTTAAGCAGGCTGATGGCGTGGCGTAGATGCCCATCCAGGTCTTCAGCGTCGGCGTTGAGCAACGCGACAAAACGGGCTTCCATGCTGTCGCTTTTTTTCTTAAGAGGCCTAAACGCTCGTCCCATTGTCCATATCTCCGTCCATTTCTTCCCGTTTGCCTCTCGTTTCACGGGATTCTTATGTTTGGGATGCATGCCGAAAAGCGTCGCCGTCAAATAGTACCAGTGGTCATCCCACTTGCTTTCCGGCAAATACGGCACGACGTGCTTATGCACGCGCGCCATCTCAGCCGGTTTCCTGCCCAAACCGCTGCGCAGTTCCGCAAGTGCCCCTCGATTTTCCTGCCCTTCTCGGCCCAGGCTCAGCAGGTAGCCAATGAAAGCCTTTTGTCTGTCGTCAAGGCTCATTTTTTCTTGCCT
This sequence comes from candidate division FCPU426 bacterium, assembly GCA_030041545.1. GTDB lineage: Bacteria > Oederibacteriota > Muellerivitia > Muellerivitales > Muellerivitaceae > JAJPJW01. The sequence goes on from JASHNQ010000041.1 coordinate 90,747, forward strand.
CCTTTCATTTTTCTTTTTGCCTTGTCCTTTTTCTGCGGCAAAGGCACAAGGTCGTTGTCATTAAAATCCGTTCGGACCCGCGCGACAGCCTGAATGGCTCGGGCGGTTGTCCCAAGGGAGCGGATGCTTTCCCCTAATGCCTGTTTTGCCTCCGTTTTCACTTGTTCTCGCCAGGCATTCGTCGCTGATTGTTGCTCATCGGGCTTCCAGCCGCTGTCCGTTTCATCCCAGTCATTGGGCAGGTTTTGCAAAAGCGCAATGAAATGTCTCTCCATTCGAGCCCAGTAGGAAGGCCGGGGATCCATCACATCAGCCACCCTAGTGACTTCGTCCTTATCAGGTTTCCTTCCGTCAGGTTTCTCCGCGTCAGGGCTAAGATAGAGTATGGCAATCCTGCGCGTACGCTGGTTAAGCTCAATCGCAGCTTGCTCAGCCTTTTGCAATAGTTGACCTAGCCGTTCAATCAAATTTGAATCATCCAGCAATGCGACCGATATCGGCAATCGATCATGCCTCCAAAGCAAGAACTTGCCCGCTTTTTGAGGAGCCGATGCTAAACCAACGACATGCGCAACGAATTGTTTTTCTGTTGGTATCATTCCTTCCAAACGGGCTTTGACAATAAGATTGAAGCATTCTGGCCGCCGCTCGTCGCTTTGAGCCGCCGGTATCATGAAGATGGAATTAGCATCCCTCCACGCGGCTTTACTACTGCTCAATGACAATGCCGATATACCCTCTACTTTTGATTTTCGATACACTTTCATCGGATCACCTGGGGATTTATCTGCCGAGCGCCCCTGTGTAAAAAACATTCTTGAGAGAGCACCATTCTCTGGAAGGAAACGTATCAAGCGGCTTTGCCAAGTAAAGCGGTCAACTATGCCAGCGGAAGATACCGTTATCTTTTTTTTACCTTTTTGTCGGTCCCGGTTTTTATGTGGATTGCCGATCTCCCAAGGGGGTAAAGAATCATCATTAGTAGGGACTAGATTAATCGTCAGTGTGTCGAACAAGGTTTTGCCCTGAAGCCAAATATTCATGCCGCGCAGAGCAATCGCATCAGCGGAATATGGCAAAGTTTCATTTACTTTGTTTATCTTTGCATCCCCGCTTCTGCCAAATCCTAAAGCGAATGATTGACAAGCTATGAGTTGTTTTGCGGCCTGAGAGAGCGTCCATTCGGCATCTTTCTCGTCACCGGAATGATCAAAAAGCGTGGCGTTATTGCCACTTACGCACTCAGTTGCAAGACGGGTAACAGAGACCGCCTTTTTCGTTTCTAATTCTGCCATTTGAAAAAACGGCATTTTATCGTCGAGAAGGTAGAAGCGCTTTTGATAGGCGTCGAGGTATTTCTTAATACCGATCTCTTTAAAACAACCCGTTTTTAACAGAACCTTCCAAGCACTCATATCCGACGGCCCTTCATAAACACGATACAAAATCGCAAGCAGAAGCCTGTGGATCGCTACGGTGACCAAAGGCGAGTCATCACATATTTCTTGCAATTCGTGCGCCTTCAAGAAGGTTTCACGAATGCCGTACTCCACACGCTGGCCATTAAGGTCAATACACGGAATCCAAGATTCCTCTATCAAATTAAATTCAGCCATTTCTATCACCCCTTCCCCTTTTCAATGACAACTCCCAGTCCTTCGTCCACTGTTAACAAGTAATTCCCGACCCTTCCTTGATATCTTTCATCAAGCCGCAAGATGCGGGAATAGCGAAGATAGGCGTTGTCAGCCCATTCTTGGGGAGGCTTCTGGTCAAGCAAGGCGCTAAAGATTCCCTTGTGGCTTAACTTCACCGACCGATCAAGCAGTGAGCGGACTTCCGAAATATTGGGCTTAGGCTTAAGGGCCACATCTTGAGGCAACATCACGACTGATATGGAGGGATCGCCCAAACGCGTAGCCGCCCTGACGGTCTTGTGAACTTTTGGGTCGTCGTCATCAAGCAGTTGCATATTGAACCCCTCAATGAGGTCGGAAGGGTCCATGGGTCCAGACACTAATAGATTTCTTGCGGCACTTATGGAAGCGAGGCGATCACCTTCCATATTTTGAAATGCGTTTTCGAGGGCTTTTTTCCATTCTTGACCGCAAACTGGTTCTTCCTCTCCATAGGCCGATTCCACCAATTCCTCTATTTCTTTCGGGATTTTGATTTCATCACGTTTGCCAAGGACAAAAAGCGTGCGCAAAAGGATGTAACGGTCGTAAACAATTTCAATGCCCCTACCAAATGAATCCGGCGGCGGATCATCCACTTTGACATCGCAAAGTACGGTGAACTGTGGTTCCTTTAGGCTGTCTGGGCGGCAGCGTGAATGACGATGCAGCCTGCCACAACGTTGGAGGAGCAGGTCTATAGGGGCTAACTCCGAAAGCATGAGATCAAAATCCAGGTCAAGGCTTTGTTCGATGACTTGGGTTGCCACCAGCACGGCTCGTGTGGGGCGATGCGGGTTTGGGTTTGCATAAGCGCCATCCGCCTGCTTTTCACCCTTGCCGAACTTGCGGATGACCTCTTTTTCACGCTCCCGCCGCCATTTTTGCAATGTGCGGGCATGGAAAAGCAGGCACTCGGTATCCTTTAGGCTGTCTTTCAGGTATTGATAAACCTCAATGGATCGGTCCACCGTATTGCAGATGACCGCAGCGCAGCCGCCATCCTTTAGTTGCTGGGCCATGGTGGTGGTCAGGATTTGTAGGTCTGGTGCGGCAAATCGTATTTTGATATCCACCTGTTCTTCCGTGGGAATCTCTACACACAACGGAGCGTTGCCTGTTTGGACATCGGGATAGTGGCGCGGACCGGCCACGGATATTCGGGGATAAGGCTTATATTCAATATCGTTACTTCCTGAATAGGCTTTGACCAGTTCCTTCCGCTTAGTTTCGGGAAGAGTTGCAGAGAGCAGGATAACGGTGCAATTCACCTCAGCCAGCCAATGAAGAAGCCGCCCGAGGATCGTGCTCATGTAGGCGTCATAGGCATGAACCTCGTCAAAGATGACCACCTTGCCCGCTAGGCCGAAAAGCCTTACGAACCAATGCCTTGTTTGAAGAACGCTCAAAAGGCTTTGATCAATGGTGCCGACTCCGAAAGGCGCGAGAAGCGTTCGTTTCTTGGCGGTGAACCATGACTGGGCTTCCAGATCACCCTCTTTATTACCATCCTCCCCGACACTCGCCGGTTTGAACTCCAAAACCTCGCCTTCTTTCGTCGCCTTCTTTTGAGCGAGTAAGGCGTCACTATGTACGAGTTGCAGGTTAAGCTTGCCCTTGTGCCCGCGATGCCTCAGGTAGTCATCCAAGACTCTCTCAAACATCGCGTTCCCAGTTGCCTGGGTCGGCATGGCGACATACATGCCCCGCGCCCAATCCCTGCACATCGCCAAGTCTGCGGCATAAAACGCCGCCTCGGTCTTTCCCCGGCCCATTGGCGCCTCAATGATCATGAGATACGGCGAGCTCTGTTTCGACGCCAGTTGAATTACGGCAGATTGAAGAGGGTTGGGCATGAAGCCCTTAAAAACATCTTCGAACTTTGCTTCCTTAGCGAAAACCACCGCCGGCAGCCAGCCTAGCTTCTCAAGGGCTTTTTGCGCCTGACTTTGCGCCTTTGTCCAATAGTCCAACGTGTTGATTACATTCTCGTTTCCATGTCCAACAGCGCATGGGAAGAAATCCTGATTCGAACCAATCCAGTCCACCATTGAAATAAATCCGGCGAGTGTTGGGACAACAGATGGATCGGTGATCTCCTGATGAGTGGTTTGCTTTAAGTCAAACTTTACGACTTCGGCTAATTTTTGAAGCAACTCTTGTCGAGCCTCATCCCAGTATCGGTTGCCAAGTGTATCCACACCCAGTTGGAGGTCGGCTGATCGCGGAAAAATACCGTGATGACCTCCGGCAATCTGACCCAAAGCGGTGGAAGCGGAGCAAGGGCCAAGAAGTTTTCGCAGGAAATAGGCTGTCACAAAACCATGGGGACGATTTTGGTCATTTTGGGAAAATTGAAATCCGGAACTTTGTGACAACTTCGACAATTCAGGGATTTTTTTTTGGAATCCAGGGCTTGCTTTGCCAATATCGTGTGCGCCTGACAAAAACGCTACCTTGGAGCGCGCACTGGCTCCAAGTGAACATTCCAGTCTTTTACGAAGAACCTGACTCAGGCAATTATCCCAAATCTGTTCAGCTACAGCCGCAACATCAAACATGTGGCACACCAATGGATGCCACGCGGGTGAATTTTTTTCGTCCGTTTTTGCCCAAAGACAGGAATAAGCAGGATTCATATGGGGAGGTTCCAATGCCTTGAACCGCGGGTAGGGAAAAAAGCGTCGGCGGGTGATGACGGAGAATGTACACCCGCGTTACGGCGCTGGAAAGAAATTTAATGTTACTTTGCGCGTTTGGCTTTGCGGACTTTCACGGTCTTCCCGCGTTTTTTCCTGGAACCGCGCCGTTTATTCCGGTTGGGCGCCTTCCGGGAACCTGCTTTCCTTCCCGGCCGACTGGAATTCGGGGCCAACCAGGCCGCCTGCCGGTTTATTTAGCACTTGATATCAAAAGTGCTATCACGTTAATATCAGTTCATGGCCGGGAACTGCGTAGCGGGTCCTGGCCTATTTTTTTGGCAGGACCACCAGTCCCACCCCCTTGTAAGCCCCCTTTTCGTCCCTCCTCAATTTCCGTTCGATCACCCCAAAAGAAGGGTAAATGTTCTGTTTTCCCAAAATAAACCGGCCGATGGGTGATACGATCAAATCAGCGATTTGAAGGCCGGCGATGTTCTCGTTTTTATGCCGGCTGGTGACGCTGACAATCCGGTTTTCGATGGTTTTGGCCTTGAGGTAGGCCGTTCCTTGGATTTTCAAATCGGAACTATGCACTTCACATACGTTTTCGAAAGAAGGCTTTCGGGCGTTTTTTTATCCCTTCTCCCTTGAGGGGAGAAGGTTAGGATGAGGGTGGTTTTCATAAGGGAAAGGCACCCCTCACCCTATCTATGGATAACGTCAACCCCTCATTTCATGAAGGGGTGGCCGGACAAGCCTTCCACCCCATCACGGCATTCATTAGGGCCGGAGCCGCCATCCTTGGACACCGGCCGTGCGCCGCCCTCAGCACGCTTCGGAACTTGAAGGCCAGATACTTCGCCGTCGCGTGTTTGTAAACCGTCT
>JASHNQ010000042.1 GCA_030041545.1 candidate division FCPU426 bacterium
GTTGATCCCCTCTTGGCGGCAATAGGCCGCCGCCCTCAGCCCGCTATGTCTCCAGGCCTTCAAAATCACAGCCCACTTCTGTTCAGCCTCTATTTTTCTGCGATTCACCATGGTTGCCTCCTGAAATTGGGTTCTACCATGGCGGGGGTCTAACGCTGGTGGGGCTAGGCTTCAAGATGCGGCTGCCGGACGCTTACGTAATACCGGCAATGTGGATTTCCCTTGTTTTATGGCATATGAAGAATAGAACGTAGTAAGTCACGAGCCCCCATGGCTGCCATATCTCCCAGGTGAAAAAATCCGTTCCAACCAAGGCCTCCCAATGGGCCTTGGTGAATTCGGCCCAAGACAAGCCCCTTTTCCTTTGGGGGGCCGGTGTGAGGCCGTTTTTCTTGAGGATGTTTTTGACGGTGTTCCGGGAGACGGTGAAGTGGGCATCCTTTAATGCGTCCTGAAGCCTGGTATAGCCCCACCCTTTATTTTGCCCAGCCCATTGAACGATGAAGTTTTCAATTTCGGATCGGGTGGATGGCCTGCCAGGACCACGCTTCTTGGAATAATCCCACTTTTCGCGGACCGCTTCCAGCTGCCAGCGCAGGAGGGTGTCGGGGGTAACGAGGGTGGTGATTTCGCGCAAGGCTTTACGACCCAAGGCCTTGGCGGCGAGCCCTAAGCGGGCTTTTTGGGCGGGAGTGAACTTGAGGCGTCCCGGGATTTGAGAGCGGAGCACCTCGACCTGGGCGTTGCAGAAGTCTAAAAGTTTCCCCTTGTCGGGGTCAAGGAGGGCGGATAACAGCAGGTAAAACAAAGTGAAGTTCATGGGAAGTTCCTGTTGGAATAGAGTGAAAAGTAGCGGGTTAGTTTAGCGGAATGGGCCGCAAAAAAAGGCGGGAAATGACCATAGAAGGGATTGACCCTAACGGGTGGATCCCCTGCCTTTTGACTTTGTGAAATTCGAGGGGAGGATATAATCGGCCCATGAAACCAATCGAGATCGACGCCCACACGCGGCATCGCATGGCCTTGAGGGGCACTACGGATGAAGAAGTAACGGCCACTCTGCGGGAAGCCAAGTGGGAAGGGGCCCAAAATGGCCGCCTTCAATGCCGAAAGAGCTTTGCCTATGGGAAATTGTGGATCGGAAAGTCGTATAATACCAAGCAGGTAAAAGTCATTTTCAACGAACTGGAAGACGTGCTTGTGGTGGACACGGTTTACGTTTTCTACTTTTGAGGGGGCAGGTTATGAAGATCACCTACAACAAACAAACAGACGTGTTGTACATCAGCTTCCAGGAAACGAACGTCACCACCAAGGAATTGGAGGAAGGGCTGGCCGTGGACTATGCCCAGGACGGAACCGTGGCCGGGATCGAGATGCTGGACGCCAAGGAACATATCGGCCATTTGGATGATGTCTTGAAGCGTGTTGTGTTGGAGCAAGTGACGGTAGCGACGGCGTAACGGCTGAAAGCCAAGGAAGGCCCGGTGTGGTGAGCGACCACGCCGTATTGTTTGAGCACCAAGGTGGGCAAAGGCAGTGCCGCCACTCCCCCGCCTTGGTTACCCCCTTTGGGAACCCCCTTCCGAGGAGGCGCCCCTTCTTGCAAGGAATGGCCAAAGGGGGAAACCCATCCCCACTTCGGCGGGTAAGGCAATGGTGTGCCCGCCTTCGTGGTCCCTGGGGGCGTGGCGCAAACCGCTCCGTGGTTTGCCCTTCGGGTCACGGCCTTTGACATTCTTTCATCCTTCCCCCCACACCGGCGGCCGCAGGGCGTCCGCGGTGGCCCCCGGTGGCCGTCAGGCGTTGGCCTGCCGGCCTGGGGCTAGGCTGTGGGTGGCCGAGGATTTCACTCCGGGCAAAGACGGCAGTAAAGGTTTCGCCCTCCGTGAAAGCCCCGGTCTTGGGTCATTGTTCCCCCGCCCATCCCATGCCGCAAAGCCGCCTCCGCTTCGGTTCGCTCCGGCGGATTTGCGGCCCCATCCGCCCCCAAGGGGCTCCCACGAAGTGTCAGGCGACACGAAAAGAAAGGGCCGTGCTGAAAGAAAAGCCGCCGTGCTGTTGCCGTGCCGGGCTGTGGAAAAGGGTATAGAATGTTTAGCTATATGACTATGACACTCGAAAAAAACCGTGTGGAGTTTGAGGGCCTGGAAGGGGTTGAAAGCCCCGAAAGCGAGACAGGCAAAGGCTATTCGGTGTCGTGGGGAAAAAGGAAATGGAGCACCATTGACGCGAATGGGAATCTCATCAAGGATGGGGAAAAGACCTACACCTGGGACGCGGCCAACCGGTTGATCAGCGTGGCCTATATCAACCCCCAACCGGCCACTTCAGCCGACAACGTGACCTTCCAGTATGACGGTTTTGGACGTAGGACGGCTATCACAGAAAATCACGGCAATACGGTTATAAACAGTTGGACTTTTGTTTGGTGCGCCGGGCTATTATGTGAGCAGAGGGATAGTACGGGAAGCATTGTTGTAAAGAGGTTTTTTGACCAAGGTGAATATATAGTTTCTGGGTCCACAAAATATTTTTATACATTTGACCATTTAGGTTCAGTGCGGGAGATGGTGGATTCGTCAGGGGTTTCAATACAGGCTCAGTATGATTACGACAGCTATGGAAGACAGACTCAGTTGGCGGGAACTCAAAAGGCCGGTTTTGGTTATACGAGTTTTTTTGTGGAACCAGCAACAATGTTGAATCTGACTTGGTTTAGAGTTTATGATCCAAACAAAGGAAGATGGTTAGAAAGGGACCCATTAGGTGAATTTACAGGGAACAACTTGTATGCTTATGTCTCAAATATAGTAATGAATTTGATAGATTCGTTGGGATTGATCGATAATGGTGATCCTAGTAAACCAGGAAAGTTTCCACTACCACTTCCCCCCGAACCCCCAAAACCAAATCCTGGTCCAATTAAAGAACCAAAAAAGACACCAAAACCGCTACCACAAAAAACACCACCTCCTCCACCAACTTATCCTGTCCCGACTAAATTACCGACGCCGGGGCCATATTGGGCGCCAGCTTATACTCCAACAGAGTGCATATTACAACCTCCAATGCCACAACCAAGTGTTTGTTGGTTTTGCCCCGAAGGCGAAGACGAGCCAGAAAAACACGATGGAAAACCGGTATTACCGGGGGAACCACCTGAACCAGAGAAGCCGCCACGTCTACCAGGTGTAAGTGGAGGGGCACCATAATTTTTAAAATAAATAATCTTTAATAGAAGGATGAGAGGATTGAAATTCAATATTTTTACACATTTTGGAATAATCTTTTTTTCTTTCCAATTTATTTGGGCGTCAGTTTTGAAAGATGAAGATAAAAATTTTTTTCGGATGACTTTAACGAAAAATGGTGTGTTGATTATGTATGAAAATGAAAAACAGATAGGCTCAATTGCTCCGGAGATATTTACTAGGGGTTGGGAATTCCATCCGATCGAGTCTTCGAAAAATATTTTAAAAAGCAAATTTGAGGTTGGAATTAATGGAGAAAAGAAAGTCCTTCTTGATATTAATGTTAAAAGGTTGTCAGGTTCAGTCTTCCGAGTTGAATATACTTTGATGCCCGAACGGTCAGTTGAAGTAATTCAGGTTCGTACAAATATTTTCTTTCCGTATGACGAATGGTTAGGTTCGAATTATCAATTGGGTTTATCGTTTGGGATAATTCCAGAAGCTCCCGTTGTTGGCAATATCATTTCTACTGCCTATGACTCATCTTTGGTTTTGGGCCCATCAAGAATTCAAAAGGGATTAGTTATTAAGCTTGTCCCAAAAGACCTCTATGTAGGACTCCAAGATAGCCGAATATACGGTGGGAAATTATACGTAATTTATACACATGGCGAATCGCCATACAGGGCATTTAATTGGAAAGCGGGTGAAAAAAAGGTTTTTGATTTTGACGTAATTTTTAATTCAGAACCTAGTTCGCTTTCCAAGGTTTTACTCTCGCTTGAACCTAAGAAATCTCAGTTGATTTCGAACACACTATCTCCAATACAATTAGCTTGGGGTGAAACCCAACTTGAACGTTTGCTGAACGACCGCCCAGTCATGACCTCCTATGTTCACAAAGGAGATGATTTGTGGAATTGGGTGGTTCGTCAATTCGCAGGTGAATATGTGAAAAACGGAATTTGGTGGGACGCAAGAAATCCAGAGCCGTTATGGAATGCAAAATCTAATGAAGACATGGGTAAAAGAGCAAGCATTCAAATAACTAGTAATTTTTATAGTAATAATTATTTTCATTGGGGCGAACCAAAAACAAGTTGTGTTCTTTGGTTTGAACTTTTTTATGAAATGTTTAATTTGCAAAACTTAAACTTGCGCTATGAATTGATGGATATGGCAAAGCAAGGTAAGGTAACAAAAGAAGAATATATTATCCGCATTTTATTGATTGAAAATCAAAGCCTCCGTTCGGTTCACAATTTTTTTCATAATATTTGGATTCCTCATTGCCGAACGCTTTCTCTTCCTTACGAGGACAAATTTCTCATTGAACTTCACGGAGAAGGTATAAAAGTGTTAACTGATGAGGAAGTTTACAAAAAATACTTTCACCCAGAGCTTTTTCGCTACAAATATTATTCGGAAGAATACGACCGTCTAAAAAAATAAAAAAGTAATTATCAAGGGAAAATCAAGGTGGATTTTTTTAAATTGAAACCTCTGAAAAACTCGCCTCTAACGTTCGAAATGTTATCCTGAGCGAAGCGATGGATCTCTGCTTTGCTTGTAAAACATAGATTCTTCGGCAGAAGGCGCCTCAGAATGACAAACTCAAAAACAGTTTTCAGAGGTTTCAAATTGAGTATAAATTCTAATAACTGATTCTGAGATTCACAGGCTTGCCCGTGTGTATCTACAGAAAATCCTTAATTTTGGAGGCTGAAATGAAAAAGCTATTGATCGGTTTGGCTTTACTTCTTTTTGTTGGAGATGTGAGTTTTGCATTTTCCCAGGTCAACATCCCCCAGAGCACCAAAAACCCCAACGCCCACGCCTTGCATAAACGCCTTCATCAACAGATGCGCCAAATCGCGGCGGATTTGAAATCGGGGAAGATCACTGAGTCCCAAGCCAAGACCAAGCGGGCAAATCTGATGGCTGTCCACCAGCAGGAAATGCAGTTCAAGAAACAGAATGGAAGCCATGAAATAACCGCTGTCCAATCGCAGCAACTCAACGCGCAGCTTGATAAGAATTAACAACATAGTGGATGAGGGGGCGTCATTGAACCATCGCCAACACAAGGCATAGATTTTTTGCGTCCAGCGCCACGCTCCAACCGCCTCGCCGTTGTTGACCTAGTCCGGTTCGTCAGTATTTTCCTGGTGATGGGTCAGCATTTCTTCCAAAGCAACGCCATTCACTCGGGGTTTTCCCCATCGGCAGCCAAAATCATTATTTTTCTTTTTCCGCAGGGCGGAAGCGGGGTTTTGCTTTTTTTTGTCGTTTCCGGCTTCTTGATCACGCGAATGTTAGTCGAACATAAATCGAATTTTTCCTACATCGATTGGAAGGATTTTTACGTCAAGAGGGCGGCAAGGATATTCCCCCTTTTCCTTTTGGTCGTCGGGGTGGGGCTGTTTTTGGTAAAGATGCCGCTGGAATGGAGGAAGGACGGAAAGATGTTTTGCCTCTGGAGCGGACCGGATGGCTTCAGTCCGGTTTTTTGGGTTTCCCTCGCCACCTTCACCTTCAATTGGTTTCTGGTTTTCAAAATCAAAACAGCCGGGATTGGCATTTATTGGGGAATTTTCTGGAGCCTAGCGGTGGAGGAACAATTCTATTTTACCTACCCCCTTTGGCTAAAAGCCCTGGGAAACCGGCTTAAAGCGCTCTTTGGCCTAAGCGTTGTGATCCTTCTGGTTTTAGGAATCCGTGTTTTGGTTTTTTACTTCCTTCCGGCAAGTGCTTTGAATTCCTGGCAAGGTTACGATTCGATCGCCTTGGGCGCATTGCTTTATTTCGCTGAGGAAAAATTAGGTAGAGAGATAGATGGAAAGCCGTCGTCGGCCTTTTGGTTGGCGGCAACTGGTCTTATCATATGCTGCATCCTTTATTTCAACGGTTCTCTCCTGGATGAAAGCGGCCAAGTTTTTTCGCCATTCTTTTTTTCATTGGGAGGCGCCTTATTCATTTTGGGCGGATTACATGTTCAACTTTTTCGTCATCGTCCAATGGAGATCCTGTCCTGGCCCGGGAAATTAAGTTACGCCTGTTACTTATGGCATTCGGCCTTTTTATTCCTGTTTTGGCCGTTATTGGGAAAGATTGGGGGAATGGACTCTCTTTTTGTTTTCATGGCAGGGGTATGGGCCATGGCTTATGTTTCTTACCGATGGTTTGAACTTCCATGGAACAAGAGAATCCGCTCTTGTTTTGGAGTGCCTCCATCCCAAACCCTTTAAACCGGCTGGGAAAGGAATCAGAGGCGTGTATTTCGGTGAAAGCGGTCAGGCGTTTCGGACTGAATCCCCGTAGTTTTAAAAATACGGAACTATGCACTTGGCGTCAGTTTCCAAAAACCCTCGCCCCTTGCGGGAGAAGGTAAGGGGTGCAGTGAAACCTATGAAATCACCCTCACCCCGGCCCTCTCCCCTCGAGGGAGAGGGGGATGGACGACCAACTGTGAACTGACGCCAAGTGCATAGTTCCGTAAATATTTTATTTCCTTTTTGTCGTGGAATTGGGATCATAGGCTTCTTGGGTTAATCCCCGAGATAGCGCCTGTTTCTACCTTGAAATCCCCCTGAGGCCCGAAGGCAAGGTCCATGACGACCCTCTCACCCGACATTTTAAAAGCCTGCGACATCCGTGGGGTTTACCCCAAACCCCTGGGCGCGCCCCAGGCGGAACAAATTGCCCTGGCCTTGGGGACACTGGTGAAGGATGACTCCAACCGCAACATCAAGGTGGTGGTGGGATACGATGTCCGGAATTCAAGCGGGAAGCTCCACCAAGTCCTTCTCCACGGCCTCAAAAGCACGGGTTTAAAGGTCGTGGACGCGGGACTGGTTTCCACACCCCTGCTGGCCTTCGCCGCCCGGTTTTCGGGATCGGCGGTGGGGGTTATGGTGACCGCATCCCACAACCCCCCCGAATACAACGGCTTCAAATTTTTCCCCCGAGGCGTGCCCGCCTCCATCGATTGGATGGAACGCTTTTACGCCGCCTTGAGGGACCAGCGTTTCCGGAAGGGGGCCGGAGTGGTGGAAAGGAAGGATTTTTACTCCGATTACCGCAATAGCCTCGTCAACACCATCGCCCAGAATTTCCAGGGGCTGAAGGTCGTTGTGGACGTTGGCAACGGAGCCGCGGCATTGACGGCCCCCGATGTTTTGAAGGCCCTCCATTTCGATGTGGAGATGATGAACGCGAAACCGAACGGCCGTTTCCCGGGCCGTGGGGCGGACAGTTCCGAACCTAAGGCCCTGGAAACCCTGGGCGAACAGGTCCGGAAGTCCCGGGCCCGTTTGGGGATCGCTTTCGACGGGGACGGGGACCGCGCCAGCTTCGTGGATGAAAGCGGCGCGGAGTCGCCCAACGACGTCGTCCTGTCACTCTTCGCCGCGGATTTATTGAAACACCACCGGAACGCCAAAGTGGTCTTCGACGCCAAATGTTCCGACTGCGTGGAAAAGACTGTCCGCGCGGAAGGCGGCACGCCGGTATTGGAACGGCCGGGGCATTCCTATATTTTCAGCAGGATGCAAAAGGAAAAGGCGCTTTTGGGCGGGGAAGCCAGCGGCCATTTTTTCCTTCCCGGGTCCTTTCCGGGCGATGCCCTTTACGCCTGCCTGCGTCTTTTGAAACTGTTGAAGGAAAAGGGGAAATCCCTGGGGGAACTCTATCACGCTTTCCCCCGGCGTGTTTCCACCCACGACGTCAAGTTCGGCTTGCCCCCCGGCGAAAGGGAGCCCTTTTATGAGGCCTTGAGAGCCCGGGCCGAAGAAATTGGGGGAGTCCTGTCTTTGGTGGACGGGGTCCGCGCCGTTTTCGAGGAGGGATGGGGGATTGTGCGCTCCTCCGTAACCGAAGACTGTGTTTCCTTCCGTCTGGAGGCGTCCACGACGACCCAATTGAGGACCCTTGCGGCGGAATGGTTCCGGGATTTCCCGGAAGTCCGACAGCGGATTTTTGAGAAAATCCAATAAATGCGGCCATGAACCATGGTTTATTGCGTATTCGTCGGCGGCTTCAAGGATAAAAGGCTCCGCCAGTTGGCCGGGGAGTTTAACCAAAGGCTTCAACGCCTTTGGCCTGTCACGGTCGTTGAAATTCCCGGAAAGGATAAAGATATCTTGGGCTTTATCCGGCGCAAGGAAGGGAAGGGCCTTTTGATTTCCCTGGATGCCCATGGAAAATCCATGGATTCCAACGCTTTTGGGAAGTGGGTGACCCAATCCCCGCGGGACTTCTATTTTTTCGCCTGGGGCGCCGAAGGTCCGCCGAAAACCGTTGGGGGAGCCATGGGCCCAAGCCTCAGTCTTTCCCCCATGACCTATTCCCATGAAATGGCCCGGATCCTGTTAATGGAACAGTTGTACCGGGCCGGCGCGGCTTTGCGGGGGCATCCCTATCCAAAATAAAATTCAGCATTCCTATCCACAAAGCGCGTCTTATTTCAAAGGCGGGAACAACCATTCTCTGAATGCACTTTTCGGGAGCATGAAATTCGAACCCCTATTGGGTTGAAAGGGCGAAACTTGTTCCCGCCCCGACTCGTCGTATTTAGCAAAAGCGGGACACAGGTATCCAGGAGGGGAGTTATGAGGGGGAAAAAAGGATTGAAATTCGTTTCCGCGGCTATCGTCGCCAGTTTAATGGCCTGGAGCCTTCCTTTAAGAGGCATTCCACAAAGCGGTGATGGCGTCGCCTCGGCCCAGGGCCCGGCGGAGTATGATATAGAGGACATCCAGGGCCAGGTCCAGGTACTGGAGGACGGGGCCAAGGATTGGGAGCCGGCGGAGGAAGGGCAGGTGGTGGAATCGGGCGACGAAATCAAGGTCGGCGACGACAGCCAGGCCACTTTGATGATGCAATCCGACACCTCGGTGCAATTAAGCGCCGGGGCCGACATGAAGGTGGACCAAATCGAATCCAACGCCTCGGGAGGCTTCCTGAGCCGCCTGGAGGTCTTCGCCGGCAATGTCCTGGCCGACGTGAAGAAGCACCTGGACGAAAGCCATTCTTCCTTCGAAATCGACTCCGACGGCGTGGTCTGCGGGGTGAGGGGAACGGCCTTCAGCGTGAACAGCCAGGATAATGCGGCCCAAGTTTCCACTTTTGAGGGGGCGGTCAACGTTGGAAACGGGACGGAATCCCGCATGGTGCAGGCGGGCAGCATGTCCGAATTCCGCGCCGGAAGGTTCTTCCGGCAACGCCGGCTGGAAGGCCGCGAGCTCCAGAGGTTCCAGAGGTGGAGGGCTTTCCGCCAGACCGTGGTGAGAAAAAGGATGCGGCGGCTGGCCGAGGTCCGCCTCCACCGCCGCGCAGCCTGGGTCCGCAAACACCCCCATCCGGGCAAGGGGCTTTGGCAGAAGAAGCGCAAGAAAAGGAAACTACGCCAGCTCGAGCGCAGGGACGACCGGTAAGAGCTGGATAAGGATACCATTTCCCGGGTGGCCGCTTTGCGATGGTTTGGGAGCCAACGAGAGCTATATTTCTTTAAAATCGAATCCACCGGCTGAAGGAAGAGCCATGACCGAGCCCCCCATCCATCTCGTTGTCGGCACGCCTTGTTACGGCGGCATCGTCACCGTCGGCTTTTTCACTTCCACCTTCCGTCTGCAGGAAGCCTGCGTGCGTTCGGGCATCCGGGTGACGTTCCTCATGCCATCGGGTGACGCCCTTATCCAGCGCGCCCGCCAGAACATCACCACCTTTTTCCTATCTCAGCCGGATGCCACCCATCTTTTGTTCGTTGACGCGGATATCGAATTCCAGCCCGAGCAGGTTTTCCGCCTGCTGCGATTCAAGGAAGACGTCACGGCGGCGCTTTATCCCTTAAAAAGACGCGATTGGGAAAAGGCCAAGGCCGCCGCCAAAACCAACGGCGACCCAGAATCCGCCTCCCTTATCTATATCTGCGAGTTGGCCAGGCCCGGGGTGTCGCGCAATAGGTTCGCCAAGGCCCGTTACGTGGGCAACGGCTTTATGATGATCCGCCGGGCCGCCTTGGAAAAGATGATGAAGGCCTACCCCCAACTGCAATACAAGTCCCAGGGGTCTCCTGGAGACCCATTCCCCGGCAACCCCTACCGTTACGCTTTCTTTGACTGTCTCTTGGACGATACCACCAAGGCCTATTTGGCCGAGGATTTTAGTTTTTGCCGCCGCTGGACCGACCTGGGGGGGGATATCTGGGTGGACCAGCAAAGCAAGTTGAACCATATCGGAATGGATATCTTCAAGGGCGACTTGGACCGGCCCCCAGGCCCCACCCTCCCGAACGCCGCGAGCGCGGCCAAGGGAAAGGGGAAATAGCCATGGCCGCGAACCGCCCCTACCTGATGATCGGCACCCCCGCCTTTGCCTCCCAACTCACCAGCGTTTACGCCGCTTCCTTGCTGGCCTTTCAAAGCGACTGCCTGGCCAAAAACGAGGTCGACTTCAACGTCGTGGTGCAATGTGGCGATTCACTCATCACCCGAGCCCGCCAGGACATCGCCACCCGGTTCCTGGAGACGCAGGAGGCGACCCACCTGCTTTTCGTCGACGGCGACATCGGCTTTGAGCCCGAACAGGTCTTCCGGCTCCTGCGCTTTGACGCCGATTTCGTTACCGGAGTCTATCCCTACAAGCGGATGGAACTGGGAAAGATAAGGTCCCTCTCCCTGACGGGCCATCCCCAGCTCGAGGCCGCCTCGCTTTCCTATACCTACGCGGTCGAGGACCCGGCCAAAGTCGAGATCAAAAACGGCTTCGCCAAGGTCACCTACGCCGGTATGGGCTTCGCCCTGATCAAACGCGGGGTTTTCCTGAGGATGATGGAGAAATACCCCCAGTTGAATTACACCGGGGGGTTCACTACCGGGGACCCCCTCGCCCAAAGCCGATACCGTCACGCCTTCTTCAATTGCATCTTGGACGAGAAGACGGGGACCTACCTCAGCGAGGACGCCAGCTTTTCCAAGCGCTGGGCGGACATGGGAGGGGAGATCTGGGCCGACCTGGGCAGCCGGTTGCAGCATGTGGGTCCGGTCAACTTCCACGGCGATTTCTCGACCCAATTTAACAAGGGCTAAGCCCACCCGGGTTATTC
Organism: candidate division FCPU426 bacterium; assembly: GCA_030041545.1. GTDB lineage: Bacteria > Oederibacteriota > Muellerivitia > Muellerivitales > Muellerivitaceae > JAJPJW01. The sequence continues at coordinate 11,299 of JASHNQ010000042.1, forward strand.
GTCCGCCAGGCCCCCTAGCAAAGGAACCCCATGAACATCGCCCAAAGACTTTCCGCCGCCCGGGAAACCCGACTGGAGGAAAGGCCCCAGCAAAACGCCATGGCCCAAGCCGTTTCCGAAACCCTCCGTGAGGGCGGTTTTTTGATGGCGGAGGCCGGCACGGGCGTGGGTAAGAGTTTCGCCTACCTGATCCCGGCCCTGGAATACGCCCTTCAAAACGGCGGGCCCGTGGTGGTTTCCACCCATACCTTGACCCTCCAGGAACAGCTCTACCAGAAGGACCTCCCACTTGTGCTCAAGGCCCTGGAAAAAGAGGGCCTGGGGCCCGCCACGGCGGTCCTGATGAAGGGCCGGGGAAATTACCTTTCGAAAAGACGCTTGGCCCTGTCCCTGGACAACGCCCGGCAAATGGATTTTGACGGTGAAAACGCGGACCTTTTTAAAATCCAGGAATGGGCCGCCCGCTCGCCGGAGGGAACCCTGGCCACGGCTGGCTTTCCCATTCCTTCTGACGTTTGGAACGAGGTGAAAAGCGACCCCTTCCATTGCCTGGGCCCCCAATGCGCGACTTTTGACACCTGTTTTTACCATTCGGTGAGGCGCAAGGGTTATGGGGCCCATTTGATCCTAGTGAACCACGCCCTTCTCCTAGCGGACCTAGCCTTGAAGATGGAATCGGAACAGGGCGTGTTGCCGCCCTACAAAACCCTCATCGTGGACGAGGCGCATCACCTGCCTTCCCTGGCCGCCGAGCACCTGGCCACCTCGGTGACCCTTTCCGAGTGCCTGGGTCTGGTGAAACGCCTGCTTTACGCCGACGACAAATCCGGGGACGGCCCCAAAGGGCTCTTCGCCCTTTTGCCCGCCTCCGGGGCGGGGGAAGCGGTCATGGAATTCAAGGCCGCCGCCGAGGGGTTTTTCAACGAAATCGCCCTGGCCGCGCTTCCGGCTCCCGCCCTGAACCGGGCCTACCCTTTGCCCGAGAAAGTCCCGCCGGTTTCGCGGTTGGCTGGCCCCCTTCAAAAAATCGAGGCGCTTTTGGAGGTGGCCGAGGAATCCGCGCCGTCGGAAGAATTGGAGCTGGAAGCCAAGGGCACCCGCGAGGAATGCCGGGCCCTGGTCCGGCGCCTGTCCTATATCCTGGAGCGGGGATGGGGTGAGGAAGCCTGTTACGTCGTGGAGCCGGATGGGGCCGCCCTCCGGCGCGGGGAAATTAAGGCTTCCGGCCTCAAGGCCATTCCCCTGGACGCATCGGGCTTGATCCGGGAAAACCTGCTTTCCACGGTCAAGTCCGTAGTCTTCACCAGCGCCACCCTTTCCGTTGGCAAGGATTTCGCTTATTTCAGGCACGCCCTGGGACTGGATGATTTCGAGGAATCCCACCGCGTGAAGACCCTTTGGGTGGGCTCGCCCTTCGACTACAAAAAGCAAGTCACCTTATTTTTGCCCCGCGCCATGCCCCACCCCCGCCGGGAGGAAGAGGCCTATACCAAGGCGGTCATTGATTATACGAGGGCCTCCCTCCAACATTCCCACGGCAAAGCCTTCGTGCTTTTCACCAGCTTCAAGATGCTGCGCCAGGTGGCGGAGGCGGTTCGGCCGGACCTGGAGGAACTGGGAATCACGTTGTTGGTCCAGGGCGAGGAAGGTTGGGACCGTACCAGGCTTTTAAAAGTGTTCCGGGAGGATGTCCACTCGGTCCTTTTCGGGGTCAACAGCTTTTGGGAAGGGGTGGACGTGCCGGGGGAGGCCCTTTCCAACCTTATCATCACCAAATTGCCGTTCCAAGTGCCGGAGGGCCCCCTGGTGGAAGCCCGTCACGCCCGGATGAAAAAACGGGGATTGGAGCCCTTCCAGGTGGAAAGCCTGCCGGAGGCGGTCTTGCGGCTCAAGCAGGGTTTTGGACGCCTCATCCGCACTTCCTCGGACGTGGGCACCGTGACCATCCTGGACCCCCGCGTGACCACGGAGCGGTGGGGAAGGGTGTTTTTGAACGCGCTGCCCGAATGCGAAACCGTCTATCTCTCCAAACCCGGGATGCCGGAAAACAAGGCCAAAGTTAAAAGGTAAACCAATCCTGACCTTTATTTCCTTAACAAAGGATGTCATTTCCCGGGCAGCCGCTTTGCGATGGTTTAGGACTCCAACGAGAGCTATACTTTCTTCCCTAAAAACTTCCTACAAAACCTGGTTTTCCTCCGCGCTCCCCGCGATTCAACCTCCTTGGTTTTGTCGGTGTCTTTAAAACCCAATCCGCCGGCCGAAGGAAGAGCCATGTCCGAGCCTCCTATTCATCTGGTTGTCGGCACACCTTGTTACGGCGGCATCATCACCGGCGGTTTCTTCACCTCCACCCTCCACCTGCAGGAAGCCTGCGTGCGTTCGGGTATCCGGGTGACTTTCCTCATGCCATCGGGCGACGCCCTTATCCAGCGCGCCCGTCAGAACATCGCCGCCTTTTTCCTGTCCCAGCCTGACGCCACCCATCTTTTGTTCGTTGACGCGGATATCGAATTCCAGCCCGAGCAGGTTTTCCGCCTGCTGCGATTCAAGGAAGACGTCACGGCGGCGCTTTATCCCTTGAAAAAACACGACTGGGAAAAAGCCAAGGCCGCGGCCAAAACCGGCGGCGACCCGGAACCCGCTTCCCTCACCTATATTTGCGAGTGGGCGAAGCCCATGGCGGCGCGCGACGGATTTGGCAAGGCCCGCTACGTTGGCAACGGTTTTTTAATGATCCGCCGGGCCGCCTTGGAAAAGATGATGAAGGCCTATCCCCAACTGCATTACAAGTCCCAGGGGTCCACCGCTGACCCCTTTCCCGGCAGCCCCTACCGTTACGCTTTCTTCGACTGCCTCCTGGACGAGGCCACCAAGACCTATTTGCCGGAGGATTACAGTTTTTGCCGCCGTTGGACCGACCTGGGGGGGGATATCTGGGTGGACCAGCAAAGCAAGTTGAGCCATATCGGAATCAACGTCTTCAAAGGCGACTTGGGCCAGCGGTCAAGACCTACCCCCCCGAACGCCGCGAACACGGCCAAGGGAAAGGGGAGATAACATGGCCGCGAACCGCCCCTACCTGATGGTCGGCACCCCCGCCTTCGGTTCCCAACTCACCAGCGTTTACGCCACTTCCATGCTGGCCTTTCAAAGCGCCTGCCTGGCCGGGAACGAGGTCGACTTCAACGTCGTCGTGCAATGGGGGGATTCACTCATCACCCGCGCCCGCCAGGACATCGTCACCCGGTTCCTGGAGACGCGGGAGGCGACCCACCTGCTTTTCGTGGACGGCGACATCGGCTTTGAGCCCGAACAGGCCTTCCGGCTCCTGCGCTTTGACGCGGATTTCACGGCCGGGATCTACCCCCACAAGCGGGTGGAACTGGGAAAGATAAGGTCCCTCTCCCTGACGGGCCATCCCCAGCTCGAGGCCGCCTCGCTTTCCTATACCTACGCGGTCGAGGACCCGGCCAAAGTCGAGATCAAAAACGGCTTCGCCAAAGTCACCTACGCTGGCCTGGGCTTCACCTTAATCAAACGCAGGGTTTTCCTGAGGATGATGGAAAAATACCCGGAGTTGAACTACACCGGCGGCTTCATTGTCAGCGACCCCCTCGCCCGAAGCCCGTACCGTTACGCCTTCTTCAATTGCATCTTGGACGAGAAGACGGGGACCTACCTCAGCGAGGACGCCAGCTTTTCCAAGCGCTGGGCGGACATGGGAGGGGAGATCTGGGCCGACCTGGGCAGCCGGTTGCAGCATGTGGGCCCGGTCAACTTCCACGGCGACTTCTCGACCCAATTTAAGAAAGTGTGAAAGCGCAAAAGTGAGAATTTCTAGAATTCATGCTTCCGCACTTTTTCACTTTCACACTTTCTTTAGCCTTTTTTTCTGTAAAATGATGCCATGCCCCGTCCGAAAACCTCCGTTTCCCAGCCGCCGGTGAATGATTCGCCGGAGGAACTGCGCGTCCTGGACCCGGAAAAAGCGGGCGAGGACGAGGAACAAACCCTCCGGCCCCGGCATTTGGACGAATACGTGGGCCAGACGGCCTTGAAGGAATCCCTCGCTATCACCCTCCAGGCGGCCCAAAAGCGCAAGGAAGCCTTGGAGCACCTGCTGCTTTCCGGCCCCCCGGGCCTGGGCAAGACCACCCTGGCGGGTATCATCGCCAAGGAAATGGGCGTCAACCTTAAAACCACCTCCGGCCCCGTCATCGAAAGGGCGGGGGATTTGGCCGCGCTGTTGACCAACCTCCAGCCCCACGACCTCCTGTTCATCGACGAGATCCACCGCCTGCCGCGCGTGGTGGAGGAAGTGCTCTACCCCGCCATGGAGGATTTTGAGCTGGATATCCTGATCGGAAAAGGCCCCACGGCCCGGGCCATCCGCTTGAGCCTTCCCCCCTTCACCCTGGTGGGCGCCACCACCCGGGCGGGCAAGGTCAGCGCGCCCTTAAGGGACCGGTTTGGGCTGGCCTTCCGCCTGGAGTTTTATACGCCGGAGGAACTGGCGTCCATCGTGAGGCGCTCCGCGGAGGTGCTGAAAGTCAAGGTTTCGGCCGACGGGGCCGGGGAGATCGCCAGGAGATCCCGCGGCACCCCGCGCCTGGCCAACCGGCTCTTGAAACGCGTGCGGGATTTCGCCGAAGTGAGGCGCAAGGGCGTCATTGACCGCGAAACGGCCGATTCGGCCCTGAAACTGTTGGAAGTGGATTCCATGGGCCTGGACCAGATGGACCGCCGCATCCTTTCCTGTATCGTGGAGAAGTTTGGCGGCGGGCCCGTGGGCCTGGAAACCCTGGCCATCGCGGTGGGGGAGGAGGCGGAAACGGTCGAGGACGTCTACGAGCCTTTCCTGGTGCAGATCGGATTCCTGCAGAGGACTTCCAGCGGCCGCAAGGCGACCCCTTTGGCCTATCGCCACTTGGGATTCACCCCGCCGGCCGGGACGCAGGGGAACCTCTTGTGAAAATCGAAAGACCCCACGTTAAAACCTCCGAGCTTTCCCTTTACGCGGTGGTGACCTTCCTGGGGGCGGTCCTGGGCCTTTTATTTCCAATGATCGCCGCGCTGCAGGCCGCCAACCGTTTTTGGTTTTACGCCGTCTGCCTGTTCACGGGGATCGGATTCTCGGCCGTCCTCCTGCTGGTCGTTCAAAGAATCGTCCTGAGGCCCCTGGAGGAATTCCTGGAGGCCATGGAAAGGGCCGCCGAGGGTGACTTGAAGGTTTCGGTGCGGGGCCGCTACCACGGCGATTTCCGGGACCTGGCCCAGCATTTCAACCGCATGCTGGCCTCCCTGCGCGGCTCGGTGGACCAACTGAAGAAAAGCTCCGGGGAAACCCTGCACCTGGCCGGCCAGCTGACACAGACCATCCAGCAGATGCACGGCGCCACCGAGGAGGTTTCCTCCACTATCCAGAACATCTCCAAGGGGGCCGAGGAGCAGGCCGTCAAGGTGCAGGAAGCCTTCAACATCATCGACAAGATGGCGGGCAACATCCAGACCTCGGCGGAACTTTTGAGCAATTCCGAAAAGGTCGTTTCGAGGTCCAAAAACGCCTCGGCCGGCGGGCGACAGGCGGTGCAGAAAACCGTGGCCCAGATGAACGCCATCCACGAGGTGGTGCAGGTCTCGGCCCGCGAAGTCTCCGAGTTGGGCTCCCGGTCCAAGGCCATCGGCAAGGTGGTGGACGTCATCACGCACATCGCCGACCAGACCAACCTGCTGGCCCTGAACGCGGCCATTGAGGCGGCCCGGGCCGGGGACTACGGCCGCGGCTTCGCGGTGGTGGCGGAGGAGGTCAAAAAACTGGCGGACGGGTCGGCGGAGGCCGCCAACCAGATCGGCGTCATGATCCGGGACATCCAGAAGGAAATCTCCACCGTGGTCAGCACCATGGGGTCCGGCGGAGAAAAGGTGACCGAGGGGCTGTCCGTGGTCAGCGAGGCGGGGGAGGCGCTGAAGGAAATCCAGACCGCCTCGGACGAGGTGGCGCTCCAGGTCCAGGAAATCTCCAAATCCTTCGAGAACCAGGCGGACCAGGCCGGCAAGGTGGTGGAGGCCATCACCAACATCGTTGCGGTTTCCGAGGAGAACGCCTCGGCCACCCAGGAAATATCGGCCTCCACCGAGGAACTGACCGCCTCCATGGAATCCATGGTGGCCGCGGCCCACCAACTGGAAGGCGTGGCCCAGCGCCTCAAGGAAGCGGGCGCTAATTTCAAGGACTAAACCCTATTCCCAGGATTTTGCCGCATTCCTTTTCAATCCAGCGGCCCATTTGTGGTATAGTTTCTTCTCTTTTGGGACCGTTATGAGTGGGGTTCAGGGGAATCGGGAAATATTTCCTCTTGAAAAAAATCGCGGGAGTTGGGTATATATTTCCCCGTTGTTTTGACCCCTGCCGTGATTGAAGAACGTCTGAAAAATACCTGTATTCAAGATAAAGGCTTTGCGGATGATTGAAGTCAAGGATCTCGTGAAAACCTACGGCGCCCTGGCGGCGGTGGACCGCGTCACCTTTTCGGTTCCCAACGGCGCGATTTTGGGTCTCTTAGGCCCCAACGGCGCGGGCAAAACCACCACCATGCGCATCTTGACCACTTCCTTGGCCCCCACGGCGGGAAAAGCCGTGGTGTCGGGTTTTGACGTCGTGGAGCAGCCCCAGGAAGTGCGCAAAAAAATCGGCTACCTTCCGGAAACCCCCCCCATTTACGGCGACATGACGGTCATCAACTACCTCAAATTCGTCGCGGAAATCAAAGAAATACCCCAGGATAAAAAAGCCAACCGCGTGGGCGAAGTCCTGGAAATGCTGGCCTTGGAGGACATGTCCCGAAGGCTGATCTCCCACCTTTCCCTGGGGTACCGCCAAAGGGTGGGATTGGCCCAGGCCCTCCTTCACGACCCGGACGTGTTGATCCTGGATGAGCCCACGCGGGGGCTGGACCCCAAACAAATCCTGGAAATCCGCAAGCTCATCAAGTCCCTCAGCGGCAAGCGCACGATCATCCTTTCCACCCACATCCTGCCGGAGGTTTCCTCCACCTGCGACGACGTGGTCATCATTGACCGGGGGCGGGTGGTGGCGGCGGATTCGGTCGAAAACCTCTCCCAAAGGCTTTCCGGCGGCAAGACCCTGGAAGTGGAGGTCAAGGGCCCGGCGAACGACGTTGAAAAAGCCCTGGAAAAAGTCGAAGGGGTTTCGGCCGTGAAATCCCTGGGCGGCGGCACGAGGGGCCTGTGCCGTTTCGAGGTGACCACCGACGGCGGCAACGACTCCCGGGAGGCGCTGTTCCAATGCGTCGTGCGCAATAAATGGGTCCTCTACCAACTCACCCCCTTGGGAATGAGCCTGGAAGACGTGTTCTTGAAACTGACGACCAAGGAAACGGCGGCATAACGGACAAATTTTAATTTTAAATTTTGAATTAAGGAAGGTTCCTGTGAATTCCCGGAAGCTCACGGCCCTCGTGAAAAAAGAATTGACCCACTATTTCTCGTCCTTCATGGGATACGTGGTCTTGTTCGCGTATTTCCTCATCGGCGGTTATTTCTATTACCTGATCGCCATCGGAGGCCGGCAGGCCAGCATGCAGGGGGTGTTCCAAAACCTGGTGGTGATCCTTTTATTCGTGACTCCGGCCATCACCATGCGGCTCTGGTCGGAGGAGGAGAAAAGCGGCACGGCCGAGCTCCTGAAGACCTCCCCCCTGACCGTTTGGGAAATCATCGTGGGCAAATACCTGGGGGTCTGCGCCTTTTTCGCCGTGGCCTTGTTGCCCACCTTTGTTTACGCGGCCTTTATCATCGCCAACGGCAACCCCGACCTGCCGCCGCTGTTGGCCAATTACCTGGGGTATATCCTGGCCGCAATGGCCTTTTTCGCCGTGGGACTTTTGGCGTCCACCTTCACCGAGAACCAGATCATCGCGGCCATCATCGCCTTCGCCCTGCTGCTCCTGCTTTGGGTGATCGGCGCCGCCGGGGGAAGCGTCGAGGGGCCCTTGGGGGATTTCCTGAAATACCTCTCCGTGTTCGAGCACACCAACGACTTTTTCAGCGGCGTCATCGACTTAGGCAACGTCTTTTATTTCGCCAGCGTCGTTTTCCTGGGGCTGTTTTTCTCGGTGAAAGTGCTGGAAAGCAAGAGAAGTTAAAAAAGGAAAGTCAGCATGGACCGATTCTCATTGTTCGTTCCAGTTAAAAAAGGGAAATCGGCCCAATACTGACATCTTTGTTCACGTTCTTTAAAAGGAAAGCCAGCATGAATCCTTCCTCTTTTTTCAACCAACTGCGCGCCTACAACACCTACGTCCTTTCGGCGGGCCTGGCTTTGCTTTTCGGAGGACTTTTGGCGGTGGCGGTGCTCAACACCACCAACTGGTGGAATCTGGCGCTGGTGGGCCTGGGGCTTTTGACCCTCGCCTTCTTCCTGACCGCCAACCTGGCGGAAGTCAAGGCGGTCGGCAAGAAAAGAGCCACAGTGGTGCGGGCCAACCTGACCTTCGTGTCCCTGGCCATGCTGGGCATCGTGATCGGGTTGAACTATATCGTGTCCAGCCATCCGGTGCGGTTCGACATGACCTCCAACAAAATTTACACGCTCTCGGACCAGACGCTGGACGCCCTGAAGAAGCTCACCCAGGACGTGGACGTGACCCTGTTCACCTCCTCCCGCCGCAGCTCGGCGGAAATCCAGAAGGCCCAGCAACTGCTGGAGGAATACGCCAAGCATTCCAACAAGTTCCACTTCAAGGTGGTCGATGGGGACAAGAACCCCTCCGAGGCCCGGCGGCTCAACATCACCGAGGTCAACACGGTGGTCTTCCAAAGCGGGGACAACCGCAAGGACGTCCTGCAACGGGACTACGTGACTTACGCGCTCCAGGGCCGCCAGCCCATGCCCAAGTTCCAAGGGGAGGCGGCTTTCACCCAAGCCTTGATGACGATGACGGATACCACCCACTTGGCCATTTATTTCACGGAGGGACATGGGGAAAAAGACCTCAACAACCCCCAACCGGACGGCTATAACGGGCTCAAGGGCCTTTTGGAGAAGCAAAACTACGACGTCAAAACCGTCAACTTGCTCACTTCCGGGAAAATCCCGGACGACGCGGCGGTCTTGGCCGTCTTGGGCCCGGAAAGGCCTTTCGACACCGCCGAGGAAAAGCTGATCTCGGATTACCTTCAAAAAGGCGGCAAACTGGTCCTTTTCGTTGACCCGACGGTCAAGTGTGGTTTGGACGATCTGTTGAAGGATTACGGCGTCAAACTCGGCAACGACATCGTGGTGGACCCCACCAGTTTCGCTTATCCCGACATCCGGGCCCTCGTGCCCCAGTACAGCTACCACGCCATCGTGGAGAAGCTGTCGGACGGCCACATGGCCTCCATTATGCCCTTCATGCGCAGCGTCCAAAAAACGGACCCGGGGATCAAGGGGGCGACCCAGACCGTATTCCTCCAGACCACGGACAAGGGCTGGGGTATCACCAACTTAAAGGAAAAGAAACCCGTTTACCATCCCGGGGTGGATACCAAGGGACCGGTCCCATTGGCGATCGCCTGCGAGGTGGCCTCTCCCGGCGATCCCTCCAAGATGGCCCGCCTTGTCGTTTACGGGGGTTCCACCTTCCTGGACAACCAGGCCGTCGAGCAATACGCCAACCCGGACCTGGGCGTGAATACCTTCAGCTGGGCGGCGCAGCAGGAAAACAAGATCAGCATCCATCCCCGGGAAGACGAAACCCGAATCCTCAACCTCACCAACGTCAGCGCCAGCCTCATGTTTTGGGTTTGCATCGTCATCATCCCCTTTGGAACCCTCCTGGCGGGGGGCGTCCTTTGGTGGCGCCGCCGCTCCCTGTGACCCTCCCATGCGCCAATTTTCATTTTGGGTTTAAAAACCCCGACAGAACCAAAACTCATACCACAAAGGTCACGAAGGCCACAAAGTGAAGCTTGAAAAAAGGAAATCGGCCCAATACCGACATCTTTATTCACGCTTTCTAAAAGGAAAGTCGGCATGAAAAGCTTCAAATCCACCCTCATTTACCTCGCCGTAGCGGTTCTGGTGGGCGTCTTGTGCTATGTCCAATCCAAGCACCCGCCAACGAAGAAAGAGGAGAAAAAGACCAAGGTTTTTGATAATTTCGTGGCCGCCGACATCAATGAAATCCATATCGAGAACCTCGGAACCACCGTGACCGCCCTGAAGACGCCCATCGTCCTGCAAAAGGACGCGAGGGATACGTGGCGGATCACCTCTCCCGTGCAACTCCCGGCGGATGAAAGCACCCTGAGATCCATGTTGACCTCGGTGGGGGACTTTAACCCCGACGTCACCATTGAAAAACCCG
>JASHNQ010000043.1 GCA_030041545.1 candidate division FCPU426 bacterium
CGACCCCGTTTACCCTCACCGCCGCGTAAATACTGCGCTTGTGGACGTCCAAACCAACGTACACAAGGTCTTTCTTTCCAATTCCAACCTTCCTGTTTTTCGTGCTACGCTTTTCCATACCGTTCCTCCTGTGAGTGGGCTACTCACGCCGGGGCTTACTTTACCCCGGCGGAGGAACGGCCTGCATACTACCTAACAAAACCCCAAACCCTTACCACAAAGGGCACGAAGTACACAAAGTGATGCATGAGAATCCTTTAAAAAAACAACATGGTTTAACTTTGTGTCCTTTGTGGTGAGAGATTTTTGTTAGGGCCTCTTAGGATCGAACCCCGGGTAAACCGTCCGCGCGAAAAACACGTGCTTCACCCGGGATGACGGCTAGGAACACCGGTGGAGCACCATGGGCATGCCGTGCTTCGGCCTCATGGTAATGGAGGGGAATAATTCCAGCTTATAGCCCGCCACCGGGCGGGGCGCCCAGTGGCGGGCCAGGGTGGCCAGCGCCAGCACGCCCTCCATCCAGGCGAAGGATTCGCCGATGCATTGGCGGGACCCACCGCCGAAGGGAAAATAGGCGAAACGGGGCCTTCCCGCCTTGGCTTCCGGCGAAAACCGTTCGGGCTTGAACTTTTCCGGTTCCTCCCAGAAACGCGGGTCGCGGTGCAGGAGATACTGCACCACGTTGACCACCGCTCCCTTGGGGATGTCGTAGCCGCCGATCCTCACGTCGCGAAGCGCCAGGTAGCCCAGGGCCCAGGCGGGCGGCAGGAGGCGCATGGACTCGGCGAAAACCATCTCGGTATAGGGAAGCTTGGGGACGTCCTCCAGGGTGGGGGAGCGGCCCCCCAGGACCGAATCCAATTCGGTGTGCAACCGGGCCTCGGCCTCCGGGTTTTGCGACAGCAGGTACCAGGTATAGGTCAGGGCGTTGCCCACGGTCTCGTGCCCGGCCAAAAGGAGGGTCATGGCCTCGTCCCGCACCTGTTCGTCCGTCATGGGGCCCCCGGCATCCTCGGTGAAAAGCATCATGGAAAGCAGGTCCCCGTTATCCACCCCCCTCTGGCGGTGCCGGGCGATCATGCCGAAAATCTTGGAGTCCAGCGACTTGCGGGCTTTCCTCACCCGGAGGGTTTTGGGAAACGGCCATTGGGCCCAGAAGGTGGGGAAGGGGCGGTACATCCACTCCTTGAACACGGCCATGGCCGTGCCCAGGGCCTCGTCGATCTCCGCGGCTTCCTCCTCCAGGTTCACGCCAAAGAGCGACTTGCCCACGATGGAAAGGGCCAGATGCATCATTTCCTCGTTGATATCCAGGGTTTGGCCCTCCCTCCATTTTTGGGACAAGGCCAGGGCCTTTTCCACCATGATCGAAGCGTAAGAGGCGATCCTCTGGCGGTGGAAGGCCGGCTGGATCAGCTGGCGCTGCTTTTTGTGGTAATCCCCCTCGCTGGTCAAGAGCCCGTCGCCCAGGACGGTCCTGGTGATCTGAAGGGCCGGTTCTTTCTGGAAATTCTGGAGCTGGCTGAAAAAATCCTGGACCAGGTCCGGATGGTTGAGGAGGTAGGCCCGGTAAGGACCCACCCTGAAGCAACAGGCATCCCCGTGGTCCCGGGCGGCCTTGACCAATAGGCCCAGGGCGTCGCGGGAAAAGCCCAGGAAAAATTCGCCGGGATAACGCTGGCGGATCATGGGAGGATCGACCATGAGGGACTCCAAAAGGAAATTTTGAATTTAAGGTTGTTTCGCCTTCGACCAAAGTTTCCATATCATTCGGAAAGAACGCGCAAAAGTAAAGGGCAGGGGATGGCATGGCCCTTTGGCCCGCCCGCGGCGCGTGTTAAACTGGTCCTCCATTTCTTTCCTTTAAAAAGGATACTGAATGATCTATTTCGACCATGCCGCCACCACTCCCCTGGACGAGAAGGTCCTGGAGGCCATGATGCCGTATTTAAGGGAAAACTTCGGCAACCCCTCCAGCGTGCACGCGCCGGGCCGGGAGGGCCGCAAGGCCCTGGAACGGGCCCGCGAGGAGATCGCCGACACCCTGAACGCCGACCCCCGGGAGATCGTCTTTACCAGCGGCGGCACCGAGAGCGTGAACGCGGTGCATAAGGGCGCGGCCTGGGCCTTCCACGGCAAGTACCGCCACATGATCATTTCCTCCATCGAACACGCCTGCGTGCTGGAATGCTGCGAATGGCTGACCAACCACGGCTTTTCCGTCACCGAAATTCCCGTGGATTCGGAAGGGCGCGTGGACCCCCAGGACGTCAAGAAGGCCGTGCGGCCCGGCGAAACCGGGCTCATTTCCCTCATGGCGGCCAACAACGAAACGGGGGCCCTCCAGCCCTTCCGCGAGGTCGGGGCCATGGCGCGGGAGTTGGGCATCCTTTTCCACACCGACGCGGTGCAGGCCTACGGCAAGGTTCCCCTGGACGTGCAGCGCGACCACCTCGACTTCCTTTCGGTGTCCGCCCACAAGATCTACGGTCCCAAGGGCGCGGGTTTCTTCTACCAGCGCAAGGGCGTGGAACTGGTGCCCCTCATCCACGGCGGCGGCCAGGAACGGGACCGGCGGGGCGGCACGGAAAACGTGGCCGGCATCGTGGGGATGGGCGAGGCGGCCAAGAAAATCCACGGCGAGGCCAACGAGCACGGCCGGCTGCGCGCGATGGCGGACCTTTTCCTGGAAGAGCTCCGCAAGCTTTTCCCCGATGTCCGGGTGAACGGCCCGCCGAAGTCCGACCAGCGGGTGCCGGGGCTCCTCAACATCACCCTTCCGGGGATCGAGGGCGAAAACCTGGTGCACAGCCTGGACGCGGCGGGCTTCGCGGCTTCCTCGGGCGCGGCCTGCGCGGCCGGGTCCGCGCCCCCCTCGCGCGTGCTGTTGGCCATGGGCCGTTCGCCCAAGGAAGCCAAGCAGGGCCTGCGGTTTTCCTTCGGGCGCTCCAACACGGGTGAGCAGGTCCAGCAACTAGCCCAGGCCCTGCCCGGCATCGTGGGGAACCTCAAGATGATGTCCTCCTTCCTGGACGACGACGAACCGACCAAGAAATAAAAAGTTATGAGTTTTGAGTTATGATTATTTTTGGATTCGTGAAAAGAATCCAAAAATTTCATTAACTCAAAACCCGGCACTCAAAACTCATAACTGATCGGGGTTCAATGTGCCGTTTGACGCGGTGGTGGTGTTCGCCAAGGCGCCCGCGCCCGGCCGGGTGAAGACCCGCCTGGGGGCCTGCCTGGGCCTCCGGCGGGCCGCCCGCCTTTACGGCCTCTTCCTCACCTACCTTTCCTGGAACCTCCGGCGCCTTCCTGCGGGCCTGAAACTTTTCCTGGCCACGGACCCTCCCGGCGCGGGAAAGAAAATCCTGCGGCATTTCCCCCATTCCCAACCCGCGGCGGTTTTCACCCAAAAAGGGAAGGACCTGGGCGCGCGGATGCTTAACGCCGCGCGGGAAGCGAAAAGGCTCGGCGCCCGCAAGGTGTTGCTCATCGGATCGGATTGCCTGGAACTTTCCGTCCGGCACTTAGGCGAGGCTCTCCGACTCCTGGGCCGCAAGGACCTGGTCTTGGGGCCGGCCCGGGACGGCGGCTTTTACCTTTTGGGGTGGAAGAAGGCCGAGCCAGGTTGTTTTAAGGGAGTCGTTTGGAGCACCAGGAAGGTATTCGGCCGCGCCGCCGCCAACGCGGCGAAGGGGGGACTGTCGCTGGGGCGGCTGCCCGCGCTGGCGGACGTGGATGAGGCCGCGGACTTGGGCCGTTTGGCGCGCCGGCTGGACCCGGAAAACCCCGCCACCCGGCCCCTGAGAAAACTACTGTCAGGGGCGTCTTCAACGGCTAAAATCAAAGGTGATTCAAACAACATTTTGTTTTGAGCCATGGTCATTAACTAAAAACTCAACACTGAGAACTCAAAACCGTCTTTTAGGAAAGGCCCTCCTTGAGGATCAAACTCGGCGTCCGCATCGCGCTCACGGTCGTGCTTTCCATCCTCTTCATCGAGGCCGTCATCGGGTTTTTCACCATCCGACAGGAACGGCGGAACCTTTCCCAAAAAGAAATCGCGCTCCTCGGCCTCGTCGTGCAGGCCACGCAGGAGGAATGCGCCCGCTCCATCCAACATCACCGGTATTTGGACCTGAGCCAAGTGTTGGGGGAAATCGCCGACCATTTCCACGCCGATTCGGCGGTTTTTTTCGACAAGCACGGGAAAATCCTGGTCTACGACCTTTCCACCGAAGGATACCAAAGCCGCTTGGACGACCTGGGGGAAAAATTGGTTTGGACCCAAGTGAAAAAAACCTATTGGCTGGAAGTCCGCCGGACCCCCCAGGGAGCCGTCCAGCGCTACCTCTCCCCGCTGTATGGCTCCGACGGCCTCTTGGAGGGGGGGATCAGCGTGGAGATTCCCCTGGCCACCGTGGAACGGGAAGTTCACCTCTATATTCTCAAGGTCCTCGGGGCGGCGCTTTTGATCGCGCTCTTCGTGTCGTCCATCATCACCCCCGTGTTGCTCCTTTTCATGGTGAAGCCCCTCAACACCATCCGGGGGGAGCTGGAGGCCCTTTCCAAGGGCGATGCGGATTTGACCTTCCAGATCCAGGTCAAGACCCACGACGAGATCGGCGAAGTGGCCCAGTGGTTCAATTCCTTCATCGGCCGCATCCGGGCCATGGTCCTGAGGGTGCTGGAGCATTCCCAACACCTCACCCAACAGGTGGAATCCCTCACCCAGTCCACGGACGAGGTCTCGGCCATGAGCGGGGACGTGACCACCACCGTGCAGCAGATCGCCCGGGGCGCGGAAGACCAGGCCGTCAAGATCGCCGAGGTCAACCAGCTCATGCAGGAAGTGCAGGAGTCCATGAAGGACGTGGAGAAAAAGGCCCACGAGACCTCGGACGCGGTGTACCGGGCCACCCAGACCGCCCGCGTGGGGGGCAAGCTGGCGCGCGGCGCCATCGACAAGATGGCCGAGTTGAGCGAGGCCATCCTGAAGAACTCCCAGATGGTGGGCAAGCTGGGCGCCAAGAGCAAGGAAGTGGGGCGGGTGGTGGAGATCATCTCCGGCATCGCCGAGCAGACCAATCTCCTGTCCCTGAACGCCGCCATCGAGGCCGCGAGGGCGGGGGAACAGGGCCGTGGCTTCGCGGTGGTGGCCGAGGAAATCCGCGCCCTGGCCGACGGCTCCAGTCGCGCCGTGC
Organism: candidate division FCPU426 bacterium; assembly: GCA_030041545.1. GTDB lineage: Bacteria > Oederibacteriota > Muellerivitia > Muellerivitales > Muellerivitaceae > JAJPJW01. Next base: position 5,211 of record JASHNQ010000043.1, read on the forward strand.
AGGAGATCACCCAATTGGTCTCGGAGATGCAGGATGAGACCACGGGAGTGGTCGAGTCCATGGAAAAAAGCGCCGAGGGGGCCCAGGGAGGCAAGGACAGCATCCGCCAAATGGAGGGCGCCTTGGACGAGATCGTGACGGTCATCGAGGGCGTGGTGTCCTTGAGCCAAAACATCACGGAAATGATCGGCGCCCAGTCCCAGCGCTTCACCCGGATCGCCCACAGCATCCAGGACATCAACGCGGTGTCCGAGGAATCGGCCGCCTCCACCGAGGAGGTCTCGGCCTCCACCGAGCAGGCTTCGGCCAGCATGGAGCAGGTGTCCGCCACCTGCCGCGAGTTGGCCGCCATGTCGCTGGAATTGAAATCCATGGTGGAAAAGTTCAAAATCCGGTAAACCAGCCGACAGCTGGCGGTCCGCAGTCGACAGCCGGGCAAAACAGCTAAAAATTCAATCGTCCCCCGTCGACAATCGAGCCTCAAAAGCCTATGCTGCCGACTGTCGACCGTCGACTGTAAACTGATTTTGAGGAGGTTCCTATGCCTTCACCCTTGTCGCTGGACCTGTCCTATCTCTCCGACGTGGTTTCCCCCAACGAGATCGAAGCCCTATCCCCCCGGGCCCTGGAGGCCCTCCAGTCCCTTTTGGAAAAGACGGGCCGGGGGGCCGACTTTTTGGGCTGGATCGACCTGCCCTTTGACGCCCAAAAGCAGTTGCCCGCCCTGAGGAAGGCCGCCAAGGCCTTTGAGAAATGCGAGTCCGTGGTGTCGGTGGGCATCGGCGGCTCCTACCTGGGCATCAAGGCCACGCTTGAGGCGCTCGGAGGGTCCCCCAAAGTCCACTACGCGGGCAATTACTTGTCGCCCACCTCCTTCAGCAAGCTCCTGAGGGATTTAAACCCGAAAAAGACGGGCCTCATCGTCATTTCCAAGTCCGGCACCACCACCGAGCCGGCCGTGGCCTTCCGCATCCTGAAGACCTGGCTGGAAAAGGCCGTGGGAAAGAAGAAGGCCAAGGCCCGCATCGCGGCCGTCACCGACCAATCCAAGGGCGCCTTGAAGGGCATGGCCGACGCCGAAGGCTACGCCACTTTCGTCATCCCGGACGACGTGGGCGGCCGTTACTCGGTGCTGACGCCCGTGGGGCTCCTGCCCATCGCCGCGGCGGGCTTTGATATCGGGCAACTCCTCAAAGGGGCCCAAGACGCGTCCAAGGTCTTTAAATCCAAAGATTTCTCCTCCAACCTTTCGGCGCGATACGCCGCGGCGCGGTACCTCCTTTACCAGAAAGGCAAGGTGGCCGAAGTCTTGGCCAATTTCCGGCCCGAACTGCACTACGTGAGCGAATGGTGGAAGCAGCTTTACGGCGAATCCGAGGGCAAGGAAGGCAAGGGCCTTTTCCCGGCCAGCGTGGATTTGACCACGGACCTTCACAGCATGGGCCAGTACCTGCAGGAGGGCCAGCGCAACCTTTTGGAGACCATCCTGTGGGTTAGGACCGAGGAAAAGGACGTGGCCATCCCTAAGGACAAGGACGACCGGGAGGGGCTCAATTTTTTGGCGGGTAAGAAGCTCTCCTGGGTCAACGAGCAGGCCTTCAAGGGTACGGCTGTGGCGCATAAGGACGGCGGCCTGCCGGTCATCCGGGTCACCCTGGAGGACTTGAGCGAATACTCGCTGGGCTACCTCTACTACTTCTTCGAGATGGCCTGCGGCATCTCGGGAAGGCTCTTAGGGATAAACCCCTTCGACCAGCCGGGCGTGGAGGCCTACAAAAAGAACATGTTCGCGCTCCTGGGCAAGAAGGGCTTCGAGCAGCTGGCGGAGGATCTCAAGGCCAAGGGCGTTTAACGCAAGGCGTCAGGTATTAGGTGTCGGCAAAAGTGTAAAGGCCCGAATCATCCTTGATTTTCTTTTCGCCGTGAATGTGTATAATTATAGCTATGATTATAGCTATAAAGGAGACGGCATGAAGACGGTCCAAATGACACTTGAAGACGAACTGGTCAAATCCGTCGACCAAGCGGCCAAAAAACTCCATACCACCAGGTCGGCCTTCACTCGGCTGGCCCTCAAGGACGCGCTCCGGAACCTGAAGACCCGGCAGTTGGAGGAAAAACACCGCGAAGGATACCTTTCCCATCCCACCTCCAAGTCGGAATGGGGAGTGTGGGAAAAAGAACAGGCTTGGGGGGATGAGTGAAACGGGGCGAGGTACGCTGGTACAAGTTCACCTATCCTGATAAAAGACGCCTTGTTTTGATCCTTACCCGTAATTCCATCCTTGAATACCTGGGTGAAGTCACGGTCGCCCCCATCACTTCCACTATCCGGGACATTCCCAGTGAGGTCCCGCTCGGCCAACAGGACGGCATGCCCAAGGATTGCGCGGTCAATTGCGACCACCTTCAAACCGTATCCAAAACCAAATTGGGCGGACTGATCACCACCCTTTCCCCCGCCAAAATGACGGAATTGCGCCGGGCTATTTCCTTCGCATTGAGTTTATAAATCCTTTGGAGAGCGAATCTTGAAATATTTTTGGATCGTTTGTTTCGCCCTTTTATGCCGGATGATTGATCCCCGCGCCCAAGCCGCCACGGCTCCCTCCTCGGCGGCCACCCCGCAGGAGCGAACCGACTGGAAATCCCAAACCGCCCACACCCAACTCCTTCAAAAGGCCCAAAAGGGCGGCATCGACGTCTATTTCGAGGGCGATTCCATCACGCGCCGCTGGGGCGCCACCGATTACCCGCAATTCCTCGCCAACTGGAAACAAAACTTCCACGGCTGGAACGCGGCGGATTTCGGCTGGGGCGGGGACAAACTCGAAAACATCCTCTGGCGGCTGGAACACTGGGAACTGGACGGGGTGAACCCCAAGGTGATCGTATTTTTGGCGGGCACGAACAATATCGGATACGCCCCTGGCGGAAAACCCGACCCGGAGGACATGCTGAGGGGATTCAAGGAAATCCTCCAGGTGATGGAAGCCAAGGCGCCCGGGGCCACGATCATTTTGACGGCCATCTTCCCCCGCAACGACAACATGTCCTTCCTGCCCGTGATCAACCAAGTCAACCAGGGCCTCGCCCAAATGGCCGACGGGAAAAAGATCCGCTTCCTCAATATCAATTCCAAGCTGGCGGACGATCGGGGCCATTTATATGAGGACATGATGAACCCGGACCATCTTCATCCCGTCTTGAAGGGCTACCAGGTCTGGGCGGACGCCTTGAAACCCATCCTCACCGAGCTCTTGGGCCCCCCGGCCAAGACCGACCACGCTCCCCCGCCCACGGGCGACCCGGGGGCATCCCGTTGAAATGGGCGGTATTTTTGTTCATCTTTTAATGAGGAAGTTTGTATGAAAAAGACCATCTGGGTTGGGGCAAAATTAGTATTTTTGATCCTATCCTTGGCGGCGCCAATGGCCGCGAAGGCGCAAGAAAACGCCTCACCCACGCCTACCGCCACGACTTCCGTCACGCCCACCCCCACTCCAGCTCCTAGTTTCATCTATTTCGACCTCGGGACGATCGCGCCCACCGCCCCCTACGAGCTTCCCTTGGGGAACTACAACCGGTTTCAAGGCGCGTTGGGCTTTGGCTTTCCCATCGACCGGAGGGATGCGTTCCTGCTGGAGTTCCGCCTGGACGGCCTGCCCCCGACCGAGAAATACTCCGGTTTCGGGGAGGGCCTTTTTTCGATCCTGGCCAATTGGAGACTCGACCTGGTCAATCCGGATAACCCGGCGGTGTTTTATGGAATCTTGGGGGCAGGGCTGACTTGGCCCCTCAATGAGGAAGGTTCTGACGGGGAAAGCGCTTTATCCCTCCGGATGGGTTTGGGACTGGAAATCCGGCTCAGTCCGAAAACATCACTCCTGCTCCAAACGGACGGTCTCTGGAGCGGGATTCTGCGGGACAATAATCCCGGAGGAATCCAACCTATTTTTAACAACCTGTTTTCGGTGGGCTTCAAGTTCGAAAGGCCAGGCCCGGCTTCAACGTCTTCCATCATTGGAATGCCCGCGCAGGCTTCACCCGCCGGTGGGAAAGGAACCGGCTCAGCCCCCGAAGCCTATTTCTTGAGGGCGGCGGGGGGAATTTTCCTGGTTCAAATTTTCGCGGATGACTATTACGATCGTCCCGTTGAAAATGGGATTGCCCAGGAACAGGAAACACTCCTGAACATCCCCCAGGGTTTTACCGCTTCCCTGGCTGGCGGGGTCCAATGCCCCGATCATTTTTCCTATTTCGCCAGCGTGGAATGGCTGGCCAAGGACTGGGGAATCCTGGCCAACGCCCAATACACCCTCCCGGATTTCGACTTGATCCAGCCTTACCTGTATTTCGGGCTGGGGGTGGATTTCAACAACCAACCCTCGGTAGGGCCCGCCGGGCAGGCGGCAGCCGGACTGGAATGCAAGATCGTTAAAAATTTAAGCATCTTTAGCGAAGTGAAAGCTTATGGGGCGTTTAGTGATTGGACCACCGGCTACTATTGGGCTGATTTGTATTTTCCCGTTCTGGCCGGCGTGAAATATAACTTGTAAATAAGGAAGGCCCATGAAAACCATTCACCGCTTTGCCTTGGCTTTCATGCTCCTCTTTTTCCTGGCCCCGAAATTCCTTCCAGCTGACACGCCGGACACCATCTCTGTCGCCCCTGAAAACCACCTGAACTACCGGGTCCTGGAGAGCGGCCAAGTGTTGATCTGGGAGAACCAGAAGGAAGTAGCCCAAATCGCGCCGGAAATCTTCACGGAAGGTTGGAAATATCACAATTTCGACATCGGGGGATCACCCGAAAAATGGAAGGGTTTCACCTGGAAAACCGTTTTGGAGGATGGATCGGAAATCGGCCTTCAGACCACCGTTAAAGTCAGGCCCGGGGGACTCCACATCCGTTACATCCTGGCGCCCCGGAAAGATGCCAGCGTGATCCAAATCCGCATGGCAGTCAATTTGCCTTATTCCGATTGGGAAGGCGCCGCTTATGGACTGGGCCCGGACCATGGCACCGTTCCCCCGGACCGGGTTCCCAACGGAGGGGTCATCGCCCAGGCGGATTTGGCCCCCCTTACCCTGGAGCCCGCCCCCGCCCATGAGGGCCTTTCCTTGAAAATAACCGGCCAAGGACTCCATTTGACCCTGCAGGACAACCGGCAATGGTCGCCCTTCCTGTTGGCCAATTTGACCCACGGAGAATCCCCGGACCATCCCTGGCCTTGGAAAGCGGGGGAGAAGAAAACCTACGATTTCACGGTGACTTTCGACCGCCCCGTGGACTTGAAGCCAATGGTGCCTGAACCCAAGAGGCCTTTTCCCTACCAAGAGGAAGAAGTCACGTTTCTCAACGCCAAGGACAACGTCTCCTTGTCCGGCACTTTGACTTTCCCCAAGGGCAAGGGCCCATTCCCAGCCGTTTTGCTGGTCTGCGGGTCGGGCCGCAATACGCGGGACGAACCCGAACCCGGCGGGCACAACACCTTCCTGGTCCTTTCCGATTACCTGACCCGGCAGGGTTTCGCGGTTTTAAGGTACGACAAGCGCGGGGTGGGCGAATCCGGCGGGAATTTCTCCACTGCCACCACCGCGGATTTCGCCGGAGACGCCGCGGCCGGTTTTGAATATTTAAGAAGCCGGAAGGAAGTCGACCCCCGCCGCGCCGGACTGATCGGCCACAGCGAGGGAGGTTACGTGGCGCCCCTGGTGGCTGCCAAGTTCAAGGACACGGCCTTCCTGGTCCTGATGGCGGGGCCGGCCATTGACGGCAAAAGCCTGACCGAAGTCCAGATGGAGAAGATATGGAAGGCCGACGTTCACAGTGACTCCTACACCGCCTTTGGAAGGAAAGTTTTTGAAAAAATCCTGGACGAGGCGGTCCGGGACCAGGCTGCGGCCACGGCCCAATCCCGTATCCACCGGATCCTCCAGGAGGAAACGGATGAAGCAAAAAGGGAATTCCCGGAGGAATACAACCCTTCCTTGTGGTCCCTATGGTTCGGCGAGGCGACTTATTTAAGTCCCTGGTGGAGATATTACTTGAGATACGACCCCCGGGCGGCGCTTCAAAAGGTTTCCTGCCCGGTTCTGGCCGTCAACGGCGATAAGGACCTTTGGGTTCCCGCCGACGCCAATTGGCCCGCCCTTGAAAGGAATTTGAAGGAAGGCCATAATCCCGAACTCACGACCCGCCTGCTTCCGGGGTTGAACCACCTTTTTCAAACCTGCCGGACGGGGCTTTGGGAGGAGTTCGCGCTGCTTCCCGAGACCATGGCTCCCCAGGCCCTGGACTGCATGGCGCAATGGATAAAAGAACATACCGAGGAGAAACGATGAAAATCATCCTTCGCGTTTTGCCGGTTTTGATCCCCATTCTTTCCATGGCGGCGAAAACCCTTATGGCCGACCCGCCCGACCCGGCCGTGGAAAAAAGGGTCGAATCCATCCTCAAGCAAATGACCACCGAGGAGAAGATCGACTACATCGGCGGGGTGGACAACTTCTATATCCGCGCGATCCCGCGTTTGAAACTTCCCAAGATCCGCATGTCCGATGGGCCCGTGGGGGTTCGCTGTTACGGTCCCTCCACGGCCTACGCGGCGGGCATCGGCCTGGCCGCCTCCTGGGACACCGATTTGGCCCAAAGGGTGGGCGAAGGCATGGGGCGGGACGCCCGGGCGCGGGGCGTGCACATGCTCCTGGGGCCGGGCGTCAACATCTACCGGGCGCCCATGAACGGCCGCAACTTCGAGTATTTCGGCGAGGACCCCTGGCTGGCCTCCCGCATCGCGGTGGCCTACATCGAGGGGGTGCAAGCCCAAGGCGTCTGCGCCACCATCAAGCACTTCATGGGCAACAACTCCGAGTACGACCGCCACCACACCAGCTCGGACATGGACATGCGCGCGATGAGGGAAATCTACCTACCCACCTTCGAGGCCGCGGTGAAGGAAGCCCACGTGGGCGCCATCATGGATTCCTACAACCTGGTCAACGGCGTGCATTCCACCCAGAACGGCCTTTTGAACAACGACATCGTGAAGAAGGAATGGGGCTTCGACGGCGTCATCATGTCCGACTGGGACGCCACCTACGACGGCGTGGCGGCCGCCAACAACGGGCTGGACCTGGAAATGCCCTCGGCCAAGTTCATGACCCGCGACACGCTCATGGCCGCCCTCAAGGACGGCCGGGTTTCCATGGAAACCCTCAACGACAAGGTGCGCCGCATCCTCCGGACCCTCGTTCGCTTCGGCTGGCTCGACCGCGACCAGACCGACCTATCCATTCCCCTGGACAACCCCGAAGGCCGAAAATTAGCCCTTCAAACGGCCCAGGAGGGCATGGTGCTTTTGAAAAACCAGGGCAGCCTCCTGCCCTTCCATAAGGAAGGCATCAAGACCCTGGCGGTCATCGGGCCGGGCGCCTTCCCGGCCGTGCCCACAGGGGGCGGCAGCGCCAAGACCCAGCCTTTCGTGGCGGTCAGCGCCCTGGAGGGCATGGGTGACTACTTTTCCGGCGCGGCCATGGTTCTCTATAAGAGGGGCCTGACGCCGCTTTCCGAGATTTACCCCACGACCCGTTTCACCACCGCGCCCCAGGGCGGGCAAAATGGGCTTCAGGGCGAGTACTTCAACAACCCGGATTTCGCGGGCGAACCCGTGAAGCGCGTGGACGCCCACATTAGCTTCAACTGGGACAGCCCCAACCCCTGGCCGGCCGGGGACTCCCACGACACCTCGGCGCGCTGGAGCGGTTACTTCATCCCCTCCCAAAGCGGCGAGTACCGCCTGGCGGCCCAGGACTACGGGCTGGACGAGTACCGCGTTTATTTCAATGGCAAGCTGGCGCTCAACCGCCAAGCCCAGGACCAGCCTGTGGGGCTCAAGACGCTCACCCTGGAGGCCGGCAAGGCCTACGCGGTTCGGATCGAATACGCGCACCGCGACCACCATTCCTGGCTGGCCTTCGGCGCCTTCCCCCAGGACCAGTTCCTGGACCCGGAGGCCAAGAAGGTCGCGGCCCGGGCGGACGCGGTAGTGGTTTGCGTGGGCTTCGACCCCTCCAACGAAAGCGAGGGGTTTGACCGAACCTTCGCGCTTCCCGCGGGCCAGGACGAGTTGATCGAGGAATTGGCCAAGGCCAACCCCCACACCGTCGTGGTGGTCACCTCCGGCGGCGGAGCGGATATGCGGCGGTGGGTGGACCAGGTTCCCGCCATCCTGGAGGACTGGTACCCGGGCGAGGAGGGCGGCACAGCCCTGGCTGAAATCCTCTTCGGCGAGGTCAACCCATCGGGCAAGCTGCCCGCCAGTTTCGAGAAGCGCTGGGAGGATAACGCCACCTACCACAGCTATTACCCGGACGCCGACAACCATATCCGGTACTCCGAGGGCGTCTTCCTGGGCTACCGGCACTTCGACCGCTCCACCGTGAAGCCCCTTTTTCCCTTCGGGTTCGGCCTGTCCTACACCACGTTTCAGTACGCGAACCTGGGCCTTTCCTCCGCTTCCACCGGCCTTTCCCAACCCGTAACCGTCTCCTTCGACGTGACCAACACGGGGGAAAGGGAAGGGAAGGAAGTGGCCGAGGTCTACGTGGGGGAGGAACACCCGGCCGTGCCACGGCCGGTGAAGGAGCTTAAAGGTTTTGCCAAGGTGGACTTGAAGCCGGGGGAAACGAAGCGCGTTGAAATCCCCCTGAACGCCCGGTCGTTCTCCTGCTTCGACGAGAAGAGCGGAAGGTGGAAGGCCGCCCCGGGGGAGTTCGACATCCTGGTGGGATCCTCTTCCGAAAAAACCGAGCTGGCGGGCAAAATCATCGTTCAGCCAAACGAATGAAACAAACAGGAATTATTTCACCGGAAGTTTAAAAATTGAAAATTGAACATCGCCGGATTAACGGATCTGTTATTCCCGCTTTTTTTACTTTTCTATCAGGTTGTTATAGACTTCAATAAAGCATCTTTTGTCCCTTGTTTTTTTAAAACCAAGGACCTCCCAAAGTCCCCGCTAACCTTTTTTGCGACGAGGTTGGATTCGGTGGGGAAATGAAAGCGTTTTTTCGCGATGAGCGGGGAAAAAATAAAACGATTCAAGCCGTTAACCGCATTCCTGGAAAAAGTGAAGTTGTCCCGGTTCCGCCCCTTTGCGGCCAAGTTCTTCAAGGGTTTTTGGATTTTTTGGATTCCGGGATATGTTTTCGCCAATGCCACGCTGCTCAGTGTTACGGTTTCCAACTCCAACCCCACCCAGGGAAGTACCGTGTCGGTCACGGTCACCTATGACGAGGCCACTTACACCCAGCCTTACTGGCTGGTGGGCATCACTCCCAGCTCCAACGGCAACTTGGTTTGCGACGGTTCCGGGGACCAATATTTTTTGGTCGATAGCAATACCAGCGCCGTAACCGGATCGAATCCCGCGGTTTCCACGGTCCAGGACACGTCGGACACGGGAGGGAATTGGGGGGGCGTGGACACGGAAGCCGGAAGCGGCACCGATGATAATGGCCCCTACACCCAGGTTTTCACGGTCACCATCCCCTCCTCACTCCCCGGCGGAACCTACGACATCGTCGTCCAGGAGTACGACTTTTACGCCGCATGCGCGGCCACCAATCCCTACCTGACCGCGACCGTCACCCTTCCCCCCCTCCCCACGCCGACACCGACCTATTCCCCCACGCCCCTGCCTTGCGGGGCCAGCGCCACCATCTACGTGGTCAGCGATACCACGAACGAGGTATGGAATAGCGCGGTCACCACGGCAACCCCGGCCGTAACCCCGCCCGCGGACGGTTCCGGAAACGCATGGAACAGCGCCGCCTATAACTATGCCACAGCCTCGGGGTGGGCCCCGGCCCAGGTCGTCAACCCCTTAAACGGGGGTTGGGCGGCATCCTGTAGCCCGGCCGGTTCCACCGCCACTTCCTATTGGATATCGACCGTTTCATCCTCCGGTTCACAGGCGCCCGACTCGGCGGAATATTACTACCTGGAATCGTTCGGGATTCCTCCCGGGACAACCGTCGAGAGCGCCACCTTGCTTGTGGCCGCGGACGACGGAAACCAGAGCGGGGAAACATTCGGGATATACGTCAACGGGAACAGTGTCAACGGATCGACCGTCAGCTGGTCCTCTTGCGCGAGCCTCTCCATTTCGCCCTCTTTTTTCAATACCGGAAGCAACCTATTGGCTTTTATGGACGATAACGCCTCGGGACAGGCCCAAGGCCTGTCCTACACCCTCTCGATCGTCATAACGGGAACAAGTTGCAACACCCCGACCAATACCCCCACGAATACGCCTAGCCCAACGCCCACCAACACGGATACGGTTACTCCCACGGCCACCCCCACCAATACCGCGACCAATACCCCCACCAATACGGCCACCTTGACCGATACCCCCACGCCCACTTCCACCCCCACGAACAGTCCCACCAACACCCCGACCAACACGGCCACCCCGACGCCCACGACCACACCCACGAATACCTACACCCCCACGAACACGGACACCGATACGCCCACCAACACCAACACCTTCACGCCTACGGTTACGGATACCAATACCCCCACGGAAACCCCCACCAATACTTTCACGCCGACCCCAACGGCGACCAACACCCCCACCCCGACTTTCACCAATACGCCCACT
>JASHNQ010000044.1 GCA_030041545.1 candidate division FCPU426 bacterium
CCGGCCCTCTCCCCTCGAGGGAGAGGGGGATAGGCGTTAAAAACGAATTTTGTTACCGGCTCTTAAATTGATGATGGTTTTCGACGAACTTCGTTGAAAACCTTCCGAAATTTAAAATTGAGAATTCAAAATTCATTGGACGCAAACGGTGAAACACGAAAGAAAACAAAAATCTTCTTTGAAGAATTCCGCTTCCGGCGCGAAAACGGCTTACCGCCATTTCGGACTTCGAAACGATCCCTTCACCACCCTCTCGCTGCAGGGCCATGAACTCGATTATTTCGTGGGCCGCTCGGCACTGATCGACCGCCTTCTTTCCGCCATGTTTTCGGTTTCCAATATCGGCGTGGCCGGCGAGCCGGGCGTGGGCAAGAGCAGCCTTTTGCAGCTTTTGGAAAGCCGCGTCCCCCGGGATTTTTACAGCGTCAGCATCGGCGTCCCGCTGGATGACGCCTCCTATTTTCTCTCGGAACTGCTGCGGGAAATGCTGGTGTCCATCCCGCCCGTCCCCGGGCTGAACTTCAAGGAAATCGGCCGGCGTTTGGAAAAGGAAGGGCCTACCAAAAACGCCGTTTTTTCCATCATCCGTTCCATTACCTCCCGGCTTAAAAAGCCGCTGCTTGTTTTCGTGGACGACCTGGAAAAGATCAAAGGCGACCGAGTCCAGCACCTCACCCGTTCGGAACGGACCCTCCAGTTGTTGGAAGAGCTGAAATCCATGCTGGAGCTTCCCAACGTGGGTTTCATCATCGCCCTGCAGGAGGAGTTTTACTCCAAGGTGAGCCAGGTGGTCAAGGAAGGGGCCGAACCCACGGTGTTGGGCCTTTTCAAACACGTGGTGCTGGTCGAAAAATTAAATCCAATGCAACTCAAGGAAGTCCTCCAGGTTCGCCTGGAGAGGGCGGGGTTCAAAGGGGATTGGGAGGAATTCTTGGAACCCGAAGCCTTGACCCTGGCCTTGTCGCTGGCTTCCGGAAACCCGCGGCGTTTCCTTTACCTTCTTTCCGAAGGAATGTACCGGGGGTTCCAACGCAAGGGAAAACGGGTGGAATACCAGGACTTGTTTGAGGCGGTCAACGAGCACTTGAAACTGGACCTGGTCTGCAAGAAGCTCCTTTATTTCCTGGCCAAGTCGGGGCGGGCCGTCGCCTCCAATTCCGACCTGCAGGCCTTCATGGGACTGGACATGATCTCCATCTCCCGGAGGCTGGAAATCCTCTCCAAGAACCACCTGGCCGAAATGGTGGACGTGGCCGACGGCGCCAAGGTTTACGCCTTGCCCGGCACGCGGGAAATCATCACCGGGACCAAGTCCCGGCCCCTTGCGCCAATGACCCACACCACCATGGGAGAAAAAATTTACACCCTCCTTGGCGGGGAAGAACCGTAGCACCCATTAATTTAAAATTCAAATGGTCCTTGAGGTTTTGGATGAGGTTCTACGTGGTGCTGGTCACCACCCCCGGGCGGGCGGTGAGCGAAAAACTTTCGAAAAGCCTGGTGGAAGGCCGTTTGGCGGCCTGCGTCAACCGTGTGCCGGGGCTTCAAAGCCGTTACTGGTGGAAAGGGAAGGTCGAGACCGCCCGGGAAGAAATGCTGGTGATTAAAACCCGTCGGGACCGGCTTTCAAAACTGGTCCGGTGGGTGAAAGAACACCATCCCTATACCGTTTGCGAAGTGGTTGCCCTGCCTATTGCCGGGGGAAACGCCGACTACCTGAGGTGGATTGACCAAAATCTCCCGAAAAGTTATGAATCATGAGTTTTTAGTTTTGAGTTTTGGAAAAAGCTGATTTAATCTTCCATTAAATCAGCTTCATTAACTCAACACTCAGAACTCAAAACTAAGAATTTTAAAGCTGGATCCATGCCTTCCCTCGAATCAAAACAGAAATTTTTCCAACGGATCATCTTGACACGCTGGATCAGTTTGTTTTGCGTGGCCCTTTTGGTCTTGGTCATTGAGGGGAAAACGCCAACAGGCCTTTTCGAGGGTGTTTGGGCCATCATCCTCGCCTCGGGCGTTTATAACCTCGTGATGCAGATCCTAAGCCGCGACCAGCATTTGGCGGGGCCGCTGACCTTGATCGGGTTTTTCATGGACGGCCTGCTCTTGAGCTGGGGGGTTTCCATCACCGGCGGTCCCGTGAGCGCCTATATTCCCTTTTATCTTTGCATCATCACGACCGCCTGCCTAGTGCTTTCCCCCCGCCTGGCCGTCCTAACGGCATTGGTCCAGCTCTCCCTTTTCCTGGGAACGCTCTGGTTTTGCTACTGGCACCATATCCCTTCGGATTTCGCCCCCTGTAACTCCAACCTTTTTTACGCCCTCCTGGAGTCCAGTTCGCCGGATGTGCGGCATGGCATCTACGTGGAAGAAGCCGTCCGATGGAGCTTCTTTTTCCTCCTGACCGCCGGATTTTGCGGGGCCCTGGTGCGGCAGCTTTGGAGCCGCGAGGAACGGCTGCGGTCGAAGGAGCGGGGGTTGGAGCAAAAACGCCACTTGATCCAAATGGGGGAACTAACGGGACGGATCGCCCATGGGGTGAACACCCCCTTGGGCCTCATCTCCGGTAATTTGGAAATGTTAATGGCTGAAACCCGGAAGTCCGGCAAGGCTTATAAGCAGTTGGCGCAGATCGACCAATACGTGCAGCGGGCCATCCGAACCGTCCGGGATATCCTGAATTACAGCCGGTATTCCCTTTCGGAAATCCAACCCACCTCCCTGGCACAGGTTATCCGGGCCGTCGTGGCGGCAGTACAGCCCAGGCTCCGAAAGAGGGGTGGAAAACTGATCCTGGACGTGGATTCCCAACTTCCAACGATTTCCGCCTATCCGGAAGGGCTTTTCCAGGCGCTCCTGAACCTGGTGGAAAACGCAGTGGATTCCATCGGATCGGGAGGTGTCATCACTTTATCGGCTCATTTCCAGTACCGCAGCATGCGCTTAAGCGCTGAAGATAAAAGGGGGGAGATCAAGGTGGCGGTTCGGGATACGGGAAAGGGCATTCCGGCGGCGGAGCTCAAAAGGATTTTCGAGCCCTTTTATTCCACTAAAGGCTTCGGTAAGGGAACGGGTTTGGGGCTTGCTATTGTGAAGCGCATCGTGGAAGAGCACCATGGCGATATTAGGGTGGAGAGCCGGGTGGGGGAAGGCACGGTGTTCACCCTGTTGTTCCCGGTGGGGGGGGTGGGCGGGGAAGAACCCGCCAATTCGGATAGATTTTACTATAATAAAGAAAATATGACCGCTAAGGAATCCGAGGAATGAAGAAAAAAGCCCGTCAAAAGTCCCCGGCCCCCGCCAAACCCAAAAAGGTTGGATTGGGCAATGCCCACTTGTTGGTGGTGGACGATGAGGCCGATTTCGCCAGGATGATCCAAAAAACCCTGGTACAGGCAGGATACCGCGTGGACGTTGCCGTAAGCGCAACCCAGGCCATCGCCCTCCAACGCAAACATTCTTATGACCTGGCCCTTGTGGATATGCGAATGCCCGAAATGACAGGCCTGGAACTGCTCCAATACTTAAAGGTGAGGGACAAAAAAATCTTTGTCATCCTGATGACCGCCTACGGCTCCCTGGCCGTGGGCATTGAGGCCCTACGAAAAGGGGCCATCCATTACTTGGCCAAGCCCTTCAAGCTGACGGAACTGAAAAGGGACGTAGCCGACGCCCTCAAACGCCGGGCCCAATACCTGGAGGAACAACGCATCTTTCCCCAGCGCGCGGCGATGGACGAGTGGTAACCTCAGAAAATCAACTTTGATTTATTCGATGACCACCATAACTTAAAACTCATACCGCTTTTCACCGAAGATGGGGCCTCGGCCCCGCAATGAAAACGGTATAGCCCTCATTACCTTCATCGGGCGAAGCCCGATTTTGGCAATGAAAATGAGGGCAACATTCGGAACTCAAGACTTTACCCGTGAAAGGTCGACATGCCTAAACGAACGGCCTCCCCTGCCCGAAAGCGCAACATACCCGAGCCAACCATTGCCAGGTTGCCGCGTTATTTAAGGAGCTTCGTGGGTTTCGCCCATGACCACCGGCCTGTGATCTCCTCCAAAGAATTGGCGGCCGCTTCCGGCATCAATCCCGCCCAGGTCCGCAAGGACCTTGCCTACTTCGGCCAGTTCGGCCAGAGGGGCATCGGTTACGACTTCAAAACGCTCGATGCGAAGATGCGGGAAATACTTGGACTTCACAAAGTATGGCGTATTGCCTTGGTGGGCGCGGGCAACCTGGGCACGGCCCTTTTGCAATACGGCGGGTTCGCCAAAGCGGGGTTTAAGATTGAAGCGGCTTTTGATGTGGATCCCTCCAAAGTCGGCTGGGAGTTGGAGGGGGTCCGCATTTGGGCCACTCCCGCCATTCGTCAGGTGGTAAGGGAAAAAAAGATCGAAATCGGCGTTTTGGCGGTGCCCGCCAGCCAAGCCCAACGGGTGGCCGATGCCATGGTGGACGCGGGAATTCGGGCCATTCTCAATTTTGCGCCCTGTGTTTTGACGGTTCCTAAGTCGGTTTTGGTCCGGGGCGTGGATTTAGCTTCCGAATTGGAGCATTTGACCTATTTCCTCGAGAAATCAAATAAAAACGAAAAATAATGTTTCAAAAATGTAAACTGCATGATATTTTTATTCTGGAAGTGATTCCACAGGGGTTATAGGTTAACCTCGACCAGGGGTTGAGATGGGCCGTGCTGAAAAAGTCATTGAAACCAAGGCTTTCCAGGGCTTTCGGAAAATGTACCATGTCTTGGCCTCATCCCTTTTCCCCTTAGCCTACCTTTACCCACCCTTCGGTTTGAGCTTGTCCGAAACCCAAAAGTGGCTTTTGATCGTTTCGGGAGGATGTTTCCTTATCTCTTTTATTTTTGATTTTTTGAGGCTTCGCGACCATAAATTCAATTCCCAGTTCATGAAGGTATTTTCGGCCTTTATCCGCCGCACCGAAACCAACCGCTATAATGGTTCCACCTTCCTTTGTTTTGCCTTTTTCGTGGTCATTTTGCTCTTTTCCCGCTATATCGCCATTACGGCCATGCTATTCCTATCCCTGGGAGATGCGGCCGCCGAGTTGAGCGGGAAAAATTTCGGCCGGCTCAAAATTTTTCAACGTTCCATGGAAGGAACTACCGCCTTTTTCGTGGTCGCCTTTCTCATCGCTTATACGTTTTTCGAGGACTGGCGGATCGCCCTTTTGGGAGCTTTTGCGGGCGCCATGGTGGAACTTTTTTCCTTTGACGTGGATGATAATCTCACTGTCCCCATTGGTTCAGCCGTGGCCCTATCGTTGGTGCTAGTGTTGTTCCACCTGGGTAACAACTTTTTCTCATTTTAGTGATCCTCTTCAAGCGTTAATTCCCTTCAAAAGTCCAAAAATGCCGATTTTAGTTAATTTTTAGGTTTATCGTTAAAAAAATAACATTTTGGCAAATTTATGGCTAAAAAACTCGAGAATTTTCAACCGCTTTTTTGAATTTTAAAGATCTTTTCCCGTCCAAAGATTGGAAAAGCATTGAAAAAAGACCCTAATTTTTAACCAAAGGAAACCCGTTAACCTTTGGCATATTTGATGCAATTCGAAGTTCTCAATGTTTGAGTTACTCGCTTGAAAGCGATGCCTCGAAACCGAAAGAAAATTATAGAAGGACAGGGTATGGATACCGGAAAGCGAGGAGGCTATGGATGAGAATTGTCAGCGAATTAAGAGGTTGCTCGATTTATACCGGGCTGGAAGGCTGACGGACGTGGAAAAGGCCGACGTGGAATATCATTTGCTGGTTTGCCCCGAATGCATCTTCCTGTTGACCTTGGTGCCGTCGTTGAGCCCCGAATAAGTCCCGTTTTGAAAAAATGAAAAGAGCCAACGAACCCGCCCTGCCCGGCGGGTTTTTCATTTTAAAACAGCCTTCCCGCGGTTGACTTTCGGCCTTTTCCAAGCAAAAATCTCAAGAAATTTAAATTTCCTTGAGGGTTTCCTGCGCCCAAGGGCGGCGGGAAGCCCTTATTGTGTTTCCGCAAAATTTCCGGGCAGGGCCCTGAAATCAATGAAAGTTTAGGGAAAAATGGAAAATATCAAGATTCTTACACCCGCCGAACCCTCCGATTCGACACAGCGGAGCCCTTTGAATTCCATTCCAGGGAAGGCCCCGGCTTCAAAAGCGCCTTTTGCCTTTGAAAAACTCGCCTGGCCCGCAGCTGAAGAAACTTTACGATCTTTAAAGGAAGAAAAGCCCTATACCTTGATTCACGGTATGCCCGGATCCTCCAAGGCCTTTTTCCTAGCCTGGTTGCACCAGCAGCTCAAGGAAAAAAATCCATGGCTTCTCCTCACGCCCACGCGGGAGGAAGCCCTGATCCTGCAGGACGATCTTTTAAGCTGGCTGCCCCAGGTTCCGGTTTATCTCTGCCCTTCCTGGGAAACCCTGCCCCATGACGCGGAAACGCCCGACCCCGAACTGGTGGGCGAGAGACAGAGAGTTTTCCACCAATTATTGCAGGGGGACCCTTGTATGGTGGTAGCTCCCCTGATGGGGACGCTTCAATACACCCTGCCTCCGGAGGAATGGCTGGACCAGGTTTTGATCCTTAAGAAAGGTCAGGACGCGCCTTCCGACCTCAAAGAACGCCTGATGGCACTGGGTTATGAGCCGGTCACCCAGGTGGTGCAACAGGGCCAATTCGCCATGCGGGGCGGCATCCTGGATATCGCCTCGCCGGGCTCGCCCTCAGGCCCGGTGCGGCTTGAGTTTTTTGGCGATACCCTGGAGTCGGTCAGGCCCTTGGATATCTTGAACCAGCGCTCCGGCGGCAACCTGGAGGAAGTCCTCCTGTTCCCGGCCCATGAAATCGTGCTCAAGGATGAAGCCCGATATAACTTAAGGCAGGCCCTGAAAACCAAGGTCAAACAGGGAAGCCGGGAATCGCCGTCCCGATGGGCACAGGATGCGTTGGAACTTTTCAACCAGACACACCAATTCCCGGGGTGGCAGTGGCAGGCCGTGGGCGCGCTGGAAAAAAGGGCCTGCCTTTTCGACTACCTTCCCGGGGAAACCCGGGTGCTGTTGCTGGAGCCCCTGGCCTTGGAGCGCAAGGAAGAGGAACTGAGGGAGATCCTGGCGGGCTGCAACCGGCAGGCCCAGGAGGACGGCGCCGATCTTTTCGACGCCCGGGAGCTTTTTTCCAACACCCGCTTCCTACAAAAGGTGATGGCCCGGGGGAGGGGGGCGGCGCTTTCCCAGATCGAACAGGACCTTTCCGGGAAATCCGCCGGTTTCACCTACGCCGTGCCGGGACGGTCCCTTCCCCCCTACTACGGCAAGTTCGCCGCCTTCGCCTCGGACCTCAAGAAGTGGCTCGACTCGAAGGCGAAGGTACTCCTGTGGTGCCACAACCGCGGGGAACGGGAAAGGGTTTCGGAACTTCTTAGCCAGGAAAAGATCGCCGTCAAGGATAACCCCCAGCTTTCGCTGGTTTTGGGCGAGGTGGAACAAAGCTTCGCTTTCGATGATATCAACTTGTTTGTCTTGCCCGACCACGATTTGTTCCGCCGTTACCGGGGAAGGAGCCACCGGCGGGCGAGGTCGGTATCGGGCGGCAAGCCCCTGGCTTCCCTTAACGAAATCTCCATCGGCGATTGGGCCGTCCACGTGGATTGCGGCATCTGCCTTTACCGGGGTTTGACCCCGCTGACCATCGACAGGGTCACGCGCGAGTACATCCAGCTGGAGTTCGCGGACAACGAGAAGATCTACCTGCCCACGGACCAGATCGCGCTCATCCAGCGCTACATCGGCGCGGAGGGGGCGCCGGCCCTGACCAAGCTGGGCGGCGAACAATGGAACCGCGCCAAGGCCAAGGTGAAGCGGGAGATCGAGGCCGTGGCCCGCGAACTCATGGCCCTTTATTCCACCCGCCAGGTTTTAAAGAAGAAACCCTTCCCGCCCGACACGCCTTGGCAAAACGAGTTCGAGGATGCCTTTCTTTACGAGCTCACCCCCGGCCAGTATGCCTCGGTGAAGGACATCAAGCGCGACATGGAGTCGGACAGGGTCATGGACCGTCTGGTCTGCGGCGACGTGGGCTACGGCAAGACCGAGGTGGCCATGCGGGCGGCCTTCAAATCCGTGCAGGAAAAACGGCAGGTGGCGGTCCTGGTGCCCACCACCATCTTGGCCCAGCAGCACTACCACACTTTCAAAGAGCGCATGGCCGAGTACCCGGTGGAGATCCAGATGCTTTCGCGCTTCAAGAACCGCGCCGAGATCAAACACACCCTGGAGGCCACCCGCGAGGGAAAGGTGGACATCCTCATCGGCACCCACCGCCTGCTGGGCAAGGACGTGAAATTCGCCCGCTTGGGACTTTTGATCGTGGACGAGGAGCACCGGTTCGGCGTCGCCCAAAAGGAGAAAATGAAGTCCTTGAAGCACGACGTGGACGTCCTCACCCTGTCCGCCACCCCCATCCCGCGGACGCTTCACTTGTCGCTTTCGGGCATCCGGGAAATCTCGGTCATCGACACGCCGCCCAAGAACCGGAGGCCGGTCTTGGTGCAGGTTTCCCCCCTTGACGACCGTCTGGTGGCAGAGGCTATCCGCCGGGAAATGAACCGGGAGGGTCAAGTCTTCTACGTGCACAATCACGTGCAGGACATCGAGCGCATCGCGGACCGCCTGCACAAACTCGTCCCGGAGGCCAAACTGGCGGTGGCCCACGGCCAGCTGACCGAGCATGAGCTGGAGTCCGTCATGATGGACTTCGTGGACAAGGAATACCACGTGCTGGTGTGCACCTCCATCATCGAGTCGGGATTGGACATGCCCAACGTGAACACCCTCATCGTGGAGCGCGCCGATTCCTTCGGCCTGGCCCAGCTTTACCAGTTGAAGGGACGGGTGGGCCGCACGGACCGCCAAGCCTATGCCTATTTCTTTTATCCCCGCAACGTCACCCTACGGGAACTGGCCCAAAAGCGTCTGGAGGTGTTGCAGGAGTTTTCCTCCCTGGGCAGCGGCATGCACGTGGCCATGAAGGACATGGAAATCCGGGGCGCGGGAAACGTCCTGGGCACCCAGCAGCACGGCAACTTGGACGCCATCGGTTTCGATCTTTACAGCCGCATGCTGTCGCAGGAAATCGCCCACTTGAAGGGGGAGGAAACCGCCGCCGATTTCACGCCCCTCCTGTCCCTCGGCGTGACGGCCTATTTCCCCAAGGACTACATCCCGGACGAGGCCTTGAAGATCGAGTTTTACCGTCGCCTGGCCGAGGCCACGCAGGAAGAACAACTCCAACAAGTGGAGGAGGAACTTCAAGACCGCTTTGGACCCCTTCCCTTGGAGGCCCAAATGCTTTTAAAAATAGCCTCCTTCCGCCCCCAGGCCAAGCGGTTGGGCATCCAGCGCCTGGAAGCACAAAACGGCTGGGTGGCCCTCCAATGGCATCCGGACTTGACGCCCCCACCGGAGAAAATCGAAAAATGGATGAAACAATGGCCGCCGCCCCGCATCCGCTTCTCGCCCCAGGATCCGAATTCGGTTTTTTTCCGAGTGATGAAGGGGGACGAGGGCCCGGAAAAGCAGATGGAGGCGGTGCAAAAGCTGCTCAAGGACGTTGCGGCGGTCTGATAGTATTCTTTTTGTTTACATGGTGTGAGGGAAGTTAATTCCATCTGAAAGGGGGATTGAAATGGCGGATTCGCAAAAATCTAAAAAAAATTCGGTCCGGGTTTCCGAATTGGGGCATTGAAATTGGGAATTTGAGCTTTTAACGTCTGGCACTCCCAACAACGATTTTAGTCATTGTTTTTAGGTTAGACAAAAAAGTAGTCTTTTGTGGTTGAAATCCTCCTGAAAACTTCTAAATTGCATTCATCACCGTTACGCCGGTAGGCTGGCAATCACCGTTTTGAAAGGCACCCTCTCAGTGAGGGTGCCTTTTTTTGTGTATGAGTAAAAAAATGCATGATTTTTTTGCTGTTTTTGTGGATGGCGGTTATTTCCGGATGATGTTCAGACAATTGACCAAGGATGAAAATCCACCTACAAGGCCGATACCCACAACCGGCCGATGTAAAAAGTTGGTGCGATAAGTACAAAGAAAACCCCTATTTTAAGGACTCAACGCTTTACCGTATCTTTTATTACGACTCACTTCCGCCGGAACCAAATTCCCAAGAAGGCCAAAAAACTCACCTCGATCCATTTACCGGGCAAAGGGAACCCGACTTTACCCAGGACTTCTTGACCGCGACCCACCGTTTTTGGAATGAGTTGTCGGAAATGCCCTTTTTCGCCATGCGGAAGGGTACTCTCACCAATACGGGTTTTGAGGTATCGAGCAAGAACTTCAAGGGAGTTATGGAAAAAATAAAAAAGAAACAGCCTTTGGAAAACGGTGATTTGCTGAGGAGGCCGAAGCAAAAACAGGTTGATATGAAGATTGGCATGGACCGCCCATGTTTGCATCAAACGCCTGGTGAATAAAATCGTCCTGGTAGCGGGTGATTCCGATATCGCGCCCGCCGCGAAGCTTGCCAGGGTGGAAGGTGTGCAGGTTTTTTGGGACACGATGGGCCATAAGAACATGAGGGCTGAATTCTTAAACCACCTTGACGTCAAAATTGGCTAAAAGAGCCATGTGGCAGCCGGTTTCCAGCCTTGCGGCCCCTGGGGGTGCGTGCTAGGATACCGCCTTCTTTTGGCGGGCTTGAGAAAGAAAAAAGGGGAGATTCATGTTTTCACGACCGAAGAACGCGTTTTTCTACGCGGCCGCCGCGGCGGCCTTTTTCGCAGCCGGCTGGGCCTGCAACAAGTACGGCAATGTGGCGGGGATTTCGGATAGCACGGTGGTGGCCGTGGTGGGGGACCGCCAGATCACTTTCGGGGACTGGATGCGCCAGATCGACCTCTTGAGGGTCTTCGCCCAAACGCCCATCGACCCGGACAATAAGGACCAAGTCAAGGCGGTCCTGGACAGCCTCGTCGACCAAGAATTGGTTTTGGAAGCCGCCCAAAAGTCTCATTTTTCCGACAGCGCCTTCGACGAGGCCCTGAAAACCAAGCTCCAGGAAGCGGATCTCAAGGTCAAAGACCTGAGGGATAAGTTGGAAAAGGACATACAGACCCTCCGCCGCGTGGAAAACAACTATCAGGAGCCCTACAAGAAAATGCTCCTGGCGCGGGAATACGCCAACAGCCGGGTGGACGACGTGGTGGTCACGGAAAAGGACCTGAGGGACTGGTACGACGATTATTCGAACCAGGCCAAGGCCGCCGGACAAAACCTGCCTCCCTTCGAAAAGATCCGGCATAACGATAAAGCTTTGGCCCAGATCAAGGCCACGGTGCAGGCGGAAAAATTCATCAAAAACCTGGAGGAAGCCACCCAAGTGGACCGCAAGCAAGACGTCATCGACAAGTACTTGGCCGGCCTTTCCATCAGCGAGAAGATGCTGGGGACGGATGAGGAAGCCCCGGCACCCGGCCTGACGCCGAACCCCAAGGACGCGGGGGGAAAATAGGATGTTTAAGTGTTTAGTGCGAAGTGCGTAGTTCGAAGTTTCGGATCGCTTTTGTTTGGCTTCGCCAAACAAAAACCTCACGAGTGGCTTGGCCATTCGCTTCGAATTTCAGACTTCGAATTCCGGACTGTTTTTAAAGTCTTTCCTTTTATTTTGGGCGCCCTTTTGTCGGGCTGTTCCTCGGGGCCCACCGTGGACCTAGCGCCGCCCTATGTCCCGCCGGATAAGACGGTGGTGACCGTCAACGGTGAATCCCTTTCCCTGGAAGACTTCGACACCGAATTCCGCATGATGCAAATCAACTACAGCGCCGTCACCGAGGGCGAGATGCGGGCCATCAAGCGTCGCCTCTTCGAGCAAGTGATCAACCGCCGGCTCATCCTCCAGGAGGCGCGCCGCGACGGCCTCCAACTGACCCAGGCGGAGGCGGAGGAAGCCTTCCAAGACGCCCTCAAGGGGGTGCCCGATGACTTTTGGGCGGTCCTGAAGGTGAAGGGCATCAGCCAGGATGCCTGGAAGCGCAAACTCCTGCAGGAGCGCCTGGCGAAGAAGGCCGTTGACTTGGAAGTCAACTCCAAGGTGGACATCACGCCCTCGGAGGTGGAGGAGTATTACTGGACGCACTTGACGGATTATTGGCGTCCCCGGGAGGTCCACGCGAGGCATCTGATCGTCCAAAGGAAGGGCGACCTCGAGAAAGCCCTGGCGTCCCTCCAAAAGGGGGAGGATTTCGGGGCCGTCGCTTCCGCTTTCTCGGTGGGCCCGGGGAAGTCCCAGGGGGGCGATTGGGGCTTCCTGGCGGCCGACCGCCTTGCGCCCCCGTACGACAAGGCCCTTTCCTCCTTGAAACCGGGGGAGATTTCAAAACCCCTCAAGGATAATTTTGGGTATCATCTGTTCCAATTGATCGGGTGGCGCGACCGGCGAATGATCCCCTTTCCGGAGGCTCGGGACGGGATCCACGACGACCTAATGAAAGAAGAAGAAGACTATCGTTTCGACCAATGGATGGCCGGTTTGAAGCGCAAATCGGTCATCAAGGTCAACCAAGAAATGGCCCCCGTCATCGGGGTCACCCTGGAGGATTTGCGTGAGGAATAAATGGAGCGGGGTTTTCTGGGCCGCGGCGTTTTTGGCGCTTTTCGGGCGCGCGGGGGCGGCCGACAGCTCCCCCAAAACGGTGGACGAAATCGCCCTGGTGGTGGACCAGGACGCCATGACCCGCGGCGAAATGGAGGAAGCCATCGCCGATCTTTTCGTGGCCCAGGGCTTGAAGCCCCCTGCGGCGGGAAGCCGCGAATACGAGGAAGCCAAGAAAGAAGTGGTGGACGGCTTCATCCGGGAGGTCCTCCTGGCTGAGGAGGCGGACCGGCAAAAAGTGGAAATCTCCGACGGTGAGGTGGACCGCCAAGTGGACCAGGAACTAGACAACATGAAAAAGCGCTTCGCCAGCGACGCCGAATTCGAGGAAGACCTGAAAAAGGAGGGCATCAGCGAGGACGACTTGCGGTCGTACCTCCACGACAACCTGCTGCGCCGGATGAAGGCCAACCGCGTCCTCCAAATCAAACAACATGACCTTCCCGGATCGGTTTTCATCAGCGACGAGGAGGTGAAAAACTACTTCAGCCAGCATCCCGAGGACTACGAGCAGGCCCGTTTTTCCATCATCCTTTTCCGCATCCCCCCCAAGTCCAAGCCCGCCTACGTGGCGGAAGTGGAAAAGCAGGCGGACGGCGTCCTGGCTGACTTGAAGGGGGGCGCGGATTTCGCGGCCCAGGCTAAAAAATACTCCGAAGACCCCTCCTCCGCCCAAAACGGCGGCGACGTAGGCACCCATTACCGGCTGGACCTGGACCCCGAGTTGGCGAAGGGGGTTTTCGCGCTCCCCGACAACGGTTTGGGGATCGTGAAAACCCCGGACGGCGTTTACGTCGTGAAGCTGGAGCATAAGGGGACGGCGGACTACGATACCGTGGCGCCGGATATCAAGCAGCATCTCCTCAAGCAAAAGCAGGACGACGCCTTGAACCAATGGCTGGACGGCTTGAGGAAAAACGCCTATATCGTGGTGGACGGCAAGGTCATCGATTATAAAGAATCGGTCCCCGAGTTCCAGCCGGCCCCCGCGGCCGCCCCGACCCCGGCTCCGGCCTCGAATGCCGCCCAAACGGAAACGGCCGCCATGGAGCCAACAACCGTCTCCGGAGCGCAAACCCCCTCTTCCCCAAACGCCCCGGCTACCGCCGCGGAAGCCGAATCCAGCGGCGGATCCGCAGGCGGCACCCTTTATCCCACCTTGCCGGAGGGGGGTGGGGTCGCCATGGAAATCTTCGCCCAGGGTTTTTCCTTCCAACACCAGGACCTGTCGGATTTTTACGGCCCGGCGGTCAATACCAACCAAGGCTTTCCCTTCGGCGCGGGCTTCCACCTGGGAGTGGACATTGCGTTGGATCCAACCCTGCTACTGGGCCTCAAGGCCGAAGCCCTACGCAAGTTCACCGAAACCGTTAATTTCTCCCCCTCCAACGAGTCGTCCTACGCCGACCAATGGGGTTCCGGGACCGCGGGCGGAGCCCTGGAGGCCAAACTCCTCATCCCCCTGGACGAGAGCACCAATTTCATCATCCATGCCGCGGGCGGGTATTATTTCCTCCTAGGGGCCAGCGTGACGGAAACGGGAGCGTCGGTCACGGAAAACGCCAATTTTTCCGCCGCCAATATCGGGGGCGATGCCGGCGGTTCCATCGAGTTTTTCCTGGACGAGGGCAAATCGACGTCCCTGGACCTGGACGTCAGTTACCGCTACCTAAAGTTCCAGCCCGTTACCCCGAAACTGACCGTCAATAACAACGGGAACCTCCCGGCCTCCCAGCTTTCCTCCTCCACCTTGACCGACAGCGACGGCAGCCCGGGGGAGATCGACTTTTCCGGCGTCCAAGTGGGGATCGGGGTGAGGTTCTACCTGGATAAAGAGGGAAGCTGATAAGGCAGTTTTGAGTTATGAGTTTTGCCCTCATTACCATCATCGGGCGAAACCCAATTTTAAATAATGTGAATGAGGGCAAAACTCATAACTTTAGGTTTCAAGTGGCGGTGTTCTTGAGGGTTGACTTGTTCTTGAAGCTCATGGGCGTCACCAAGACCCGCATGGCGGCCAAACGGCTTTGCGACACGGGCAAGGTGCTCCTGGGCGGTAAACGCCTGAAACCCTCCCATGAACTCGAGGGCGGGGAATCCTTGGATGTGCTGTTGCCCCTCAAAGAGTTGAAGTTAAGGATCCTCGGAATTCCCGACGGCAAATCGGTGGCCAAGCCCGACCGGGCCAAGTTCCTCCAAATCGAATCCGCCCGCGCCCCTCTCTCCTGACTCCAACTGGAAGATAAATTTTTGTTAAAAGACTGGACATACCTAGGGGGGGTATGGTACTTTCGGCGGATGAGCAAGGAAAGTCCTATGCATACGACCCATTCAAAGGAAAAACTGGTCTTGAGGGTGAGGCGCATCCAGGGGCAGGTGAAGGCCATCGAGAAGGCCATCCAAAACGACACCGAGTGCCACCACGTGCTCCAGCACCTGGCGGCCTGCCGGGGCGCCATTAACAGCCTGATGTCGGAAGTGATCGAGGGACAGGTCCTTTTCCACGTGCTGGGTTCCAAGCCCAGGGCGGAACAGATCGAGGCCGCGGAGCAACTGGTCGATATCGTTAACGCTTACCTGAAGTAAATAAAAAAACAAACAACGTATTTACAATCAATTAACAACCGGTTTAGGCAAGATCAGGCATCTTACCTTCCGTTTTTTGGGGGCGAATCCATTTTTCGGAGAGGGAAATGAAATTTTCCTATGGCCTTTTGGCGCTTTCGTTTTGCTTCGTCCCGGCGCTTTGGGCCCAAAATTCCTCCAACGCCCCGGAGCTTTACAATTGGAATGCCCCGGAAACGGCCGAAACTTCCCCCCTCGGCGCCGCTTCCACCGATTTGGGGCGGGCCCAGGATCTTGGGCCCCTGGCGCTCAGCTTAGACCAAGCCGTGTCCGAGGGCCTGGCTCACAACCTGGACCTGATGGCGGCCCAGTACAATATTCCCATCGCCGAGGCCGCCGAACTGACCGCCAGCCTTCCCGGCAATCCATCCTTAATCCTCGACGCCACTCTCCAGCCTTTCGGGCCGCTTTGGAACCAGACCAACGCGGGCGGGCCCGAGGAGTTCGACCTGGGGTTTTCCATCCCGCTGGACTTCAGCGACAAGTACGGCACAGGCAAGAAGGACGCCCGGGCCGGCACCGCCATCGCCAAGGCCCAATTCGCGGACGCGGTGCGGCAGAAGGTCCTCCTCATCCGGCAGGATTACATCAACGTGGTGACCCAGCAGCACGTGGTGGACCTGTACCAGGAAAGGGCCGATAACTACGACAAATTGGTCCACGTCATCGAGAACCGGATCGGGGTCATCAAGGCCCAGCCCCTGCTCCTGGTGAGGGCCCAACTGGCCAGGGACCAGGCCCGCATCGACCTCCTGAACAACCAGAACGCCCTCCGGAGCGCCAAGACCCAGCTGGCCATCCAACTGGGCCGCCCTCCCAGCGTCAACGCCTTTAGGGCTACCACCGAACTTCGTCCGGCCGAGATGGTGCCCGTGCCGGACAAGGAGGGATTGGTCGCCCAGGCCATGGAAAGCCGGCCGGACCTCAAGGCGCTCCAATGGACGGTGGAAAAGGCCAAGCTCGACCGCAAACTGGCCGAGGAGCAGGCTTGGCAGGACGTCACTATCCAAGTGGAGGCCAGCCGCCAAGGCCCGGATGCCGCCAATGGAATCATGCCCGCCCTTCCCCCCGCCTATTCCTGGGACGCATCCTTAAGTATCCCCCTGCCGCTTTTAAACGCGAATCAGGGCCTCACCAAGACGGCCGACCTGGCGGGCGAACAGGCCCAAAAACAGGTGGATTCCCTGGTGCTTTCCATCCGCCAGCAGATCGGCGACGAACTGGCCCAGTTCAAGATCGACCATGACCTCATCCTGGAATATGAGTCCAAACAGATCGACCAGGCCCGGAAAGTAAGGGACGAGCAGCAAAAGCTTTTCGGCACCGGCAACATGGACCTCTTGGATTATTTCGACGCCATGGAGGCCTACAACGGCGTATTGCTTTCTTATTACGGCACCGTGGGAAGCTACCGCAACGACCTGGCCATGCTGAAAGCCTCGGTGGGGAAGGACGTGCTCCCATGACGGCAGCTCACGGTTCACAGGTGACAGCCCACAGTTTCCGGCAGCGGTTATTTAAGCCTTTCCTGTCGCCTGTGAGCTGTCAGCTGTCAGCCGCCTTTTTGGTTTGGGCTTTTCTCGTTGGTTGCGCGCGCAAGGAAGAAACCCCGGTGGACCCCGAGTCGGTTTTCAAGATCAGCGGGAACGTCTTCAGCCTCGCCCCGACCTCCCCCATGCTGAAGTACCTGGAAATTTCCCCCATCCCCCCTCCCAGTTCCCAGACCCAGGACTTGAAGGAGGTGGGGCAGATCATCGCCCTGGCCAATTACTCCGACCAACTGGTGGGTTCGCGCATCTCCTGGGTGGAGCTGGACCCCGACTATTCCAAGTCCCTGGGCCTCTCCTTCGGCTCCCGCACCCCCGCCCATGTGGGGGACGCCTACGGCGTGGTCACCCTTCCCGACGAGTACCTCCCCCAACTCAAACCTTTCGAGAGCGTAGCCATCTCGCGCTACGGCCTCCTGACCTCCCAGACGACCGCGACCGTCCTTTCCATCCACCAGGCCCAATTGAACGGCGTCCCCATCCTGGGCAAGCCCCTGGAGGTGGTATTCAAGATTCCCAACGGCCAGGACTGGTACCCGGGCACCAACTGCGTGGTGGATTTCCCCATGCTGGGCTCCAAGCCCTTCCTGGTGCCGGCCACGGCCCTCCTGCACGAGGGCCAGCGGGAATACCTCCTGGCGCAGCTTTCCCTGGGAGAATACACCCCCGTGCCCGTCGTGGTGCTGGACACCATCGATGACTCGGTGCTGGTCATCGGCAAGATCAAGGCCGGGGAGGACATCGTCAGCCGGGGCTCCATCCTGGTCAAACCCATCGTGCACCGGCTGCTGAGGGCCCAGGGGATCGGGGTGTATTTGGGCGACGGGGAGGGAAAACAGCCATGATCCAACAAACCGTCGCCTGGGCCCTTCGCAACCGCTGGGGAGTGGTGCTGGTGGCCGCCCTCCTGGCCGGCCTCGGGGTCTACTGCTACACCCAGATGAACATCGACGCCTACCCGGACATCTCCAGCGTCCAGGTGGAGATGATCACCACCTATCCCGGCTTCGGGGCCGAGGACGTGGAGCGGCAGGTCACCATCCCCATCGAGCTGGCTTTGGCGGGCGTGCCCCACAAGCAGGTCATCCGCTCCCGCACCATCTTCGGGCTCTCCGACGTAATGGTCACCTTCGACGCCTACGTGGACGACTACTGGGCCCGGGACCAGGTCTTCCAAATGGTGGGCAACGCCAGCCTGCCGCCCGGCGTGACGCCCCAAATGGCGCCCCTGGACACGGCTTACGGGGAAATCTACCGCTACCAGCTGACCGGCGACACGCCCATCAAGCTCAGGGAATTGAACGACTGGGTCTGCACCCCGCGGCTCATGCGGTCCGACGGCGTGGCCGAAGTGGACAACTTCGGCGGCCTGGGAAAGCAGTACGCCATCAACCTGGACCCCAACAAGATGCTCAAGTACGGGGTGGCCCTGAACGACGTCATCACGGCGGTCCAGGCCAACAACTCCAACGGGGGCGGCAGCATGCTGCAGCGGGGCTCCACCGCCATCGTCATCCGGTCGCTGGGCAACATCACCGACTACCGCGACATGTCCAACATCTTCATCAAGAACTCCAACGGCACCAACGTGTTCGTGCACGATGTGGGCGAGGTGGCCATCGACCACATTGAGCAGACGGGCATCTTCGGCATCCGGGGCCGCCAGCCGGACGGGAGCATGAGCGACGACCCGGACTCGGTGGAGGGAATCGTGGTCATGCGCCGGGGCGCTAATCCCTCCCAGACCCTAGCCAACATCGAGGAGGCGGTGGACGAGCTCAATTCCACGCTCCTTCCCAAGGGCGTCCACATGAACAACTTCTACAACCGCCGCAACCTCATCCACCAGACCCTTCACACGGTCTTCGAGAACACCTCCATCGGCATCCTTTTGGTGGTGGCCATCCTCTTCCTTTTCCTGGGCAGCCCCCGCATCGCGCTCCTGGTGGCGGTGACCATCCCCCTGGCGCTCCTTTTCGCCCTGATCCTCATGAAGCTCTCCGGCATTCCCATCAGCCTCCTGTCCATCGGCTCCATCGACTTCGGCGTCATCGTGGACGGGGCCATCATCGTCACCGAGAACATCGTGCGCCACATGGTCATGCATAAAACAGCGGATAAGGACAAGGAAATCTTGGAGGCCTCCCAGCAGGTCCAGAATCCCATGCTCTTCTCCATGATCATCGTCATCATGGCTTATTTGCCGCTCCTTTCCCTCAAATACATCGAGGGCCTCCTCTTCAGGCCCATGGCCATGACCCTTTGTTTTTCCCTTCTCGGAGCCCTCCTGATCGCCCTTTACCTGATGCCCGTGCTCGCGAGCTTTTTCCTGACGCGGGAAAACCTGGCCAAGGCCCGCCACGCCCTTTTCGACAGCCTCTCCGCCTTTTACGGCCGGCTTCTGCCCCAAATCCTTAAGCACGCCTGGGCCGTGGTGGGGGGCGCCGCGGCCCTCTTCCTCCTGGTCATGGTCCTCCTCTTCCCCCAGTTGGGCATCGAGTTCCTGCCCTACATGGACGAGGGTGGCTTCTGGCTGAGGGGGAACTTCCCCGAGGGCATCTCCTTGAAGGAAAACCACATGTACGCCAATCGCATCCGCGAGTTGGTCACGTCCTTCAAGGAAGTGAAATACTGCACCAGCCAGACGGGCCGCAACGACATGGGATCCGACCCCTTCCCTACGGACCGCAACGAGTTCGACATCATCCTGGAACCCCGGGACCAGTGGGTGGATTACCACAACAAGCTGGACCTGGAAGCCGCCCTCCGCAGGAAACTGGAAGCCGAGTTCCCCACGGCCCATTTCAACCTCACCCAGCCCATCATCGACAGCGTGACCGAGGACACCAACGGCACCTCGGCGGACCTGGCCGTGGAAATCGTGGGAGGGGCCCAGAGCGACCTCTTTAAACTGAGGGATCTAGGCGAGCAGACCGTGGACCTCTTGAAGAAGATCCCCGGCGCGGTCAACGTGAACATCGAGCAGGAGGGCCCCCAGCCCGAGCTCCAGATCCGCATCGACAAGTCCCGCCTGGCCCATTACGGCCTGGCCATCGCCGACGTCAACAACGTCATCAACACGGCCGTGGGGGGAACCCCCGTGGGCACCCTTTGGGAGGGGGAGAGGTCCTTCTCCATCAAGGTCAAATACGCGCCCCAGTTCATCAAGACACCCGAGGAGATCGGCCGCATCGCCATCTTCAATCCCAATGGCGAGCCCATCCCCCTGGCCCAGGTGGCCGACGTCCGGGTGGTGGACGGCCAAACACAGATCGCCCGCGAGGACGGCAAACGCCGCCAGACGGTGCGCTGCGACATCCGGGGCCGGGCCCAGGGCGGCTTCGTGGACGAGGCCAAGAAACTTTTCGCCGAGCAAATCCCCCTGCCCGACGGCTATTCGGTGGAGTGGATGGGGCTTTTCGAGAACCTGGACCGGGCCCAGAAGCATTTCGAACTCCTGATCCCCCTGACGGTGGCCATCATTTTCGGCATCCTTTTCCTCACCTTCGGCTCGCCCTTGAGGGCCGGCATGGTGCTCCTGGCCATCCCCTTCGCCCTGGTGGGAAGCACCCTGGCCCTTTACCTGCGCGGCATGCACCTGTCGGTTTCCGCGGGCGTGGGCATGACCAGCCTGTTCGGCGTGGCGGCCATGCACGGGGTCCTGATGGTCAGCTACATCAGCCAACTGCGTGAGGACGGCCTGGCGCTGGACCCGGCCATCATCAAGGGCGCGTCGCTTCGCTTAAGGCCGG
>JASHNQ010000045.1 GCA_030041545.1 candidate division FCPU426 bacterium
CCCGCCGCCCCCGCCCCCGGCGTTGTCCCCCCCGCCGCTGCTGTCCGCCAATCCATTGCCTCCGTTGGCCCACAATACCCCGGTTCCGACGATGGTGCCCGCCTGGATGAAGATGGCGCCGCCCGATCCAGCGCCGCTGGGGGCGCCGCTGCAGACGAAGCTTGAACTCCCATCCTCGCTGATCCAGCCGTTCAAGGTGGCCGGCCCTCCGGCAACTCCAACGTAAAGGAAGCCGCCGCCATACGCCCCATAGTCGTTACCACAGTTCCGGAAGGCGCCCATGCTTCCCGGCAATGTGGGAGCGGTTAGGCTGTCATAGGTGGACCCGCCGGCGTTTCCAAGCCCGTCGCTGCCGCCAGCCCCGCCGTGGCCCGCTCCCGCGCTGGCGGAAGTATTGGAGGGGGTGCCCGACGTGCTTTCGCCGGTGCCGTCACCGATAAAGGTGGCCCCGCTATCCACGGCGAAGTATTGTGAAACAAGGATGCTGATGGGCCCGCCCGCGGCGGCCTCCAAAATGCCCCCCGTGTGGATATGCACGTACGAATACTGGTAGGTTCCGGCTACGATCGTCGTGGGGGCGCCCGCCGAATAGATATCGAGTCCGGTCAGCGTGGCGGAGGGAGTGGCGGAAGGGGTGGAGGTCGGGGTCCCCGTGGGGCTGTTGGTCGGCGTGCCCGTACAAGTGGCGGTAGGCGTACCTGCTGCCCCGGTGTTGGTGGGTGTTGCGGTCGGCGTAAGGGTGGCGGTTGTTGGCAATGTTGGGGTGGGGCTGTTGGTCCTTGTGCCCGTACAAGTGGCGGTAGCCATGGGCGTGGCTGCCGTCCCGGTGCTGGTGGGTGTTGCAGTGGGCGGCGCCAAAGGAGATGAGGGCGAATAAGGTCTCTGACAACCTGAAATGGAAACCAAAGCACCTGAAAACAGCGCCAAAATCATACCTAACCGCTTCATAAGGAACCTCCTTAAAAATACCTTTTTCACCCTCATTAACTAGTGTTCGTCAGCTCCATTTATTCCCTGGATATTTGAGATTTACCACGCCTCAACGATTTGGCCCGTCCACCGCCCAACGGCATGAACTATGGAAGGGGGTTTTCACCCGTAACCGCAGGCCCAAGCTGGCCGCCTACCGGCTGCGCGAGTTTTGGGGTTTGAAAAAACGCCGATGATTTTGAATACTTAGTCGTTTCCAAGTTTGCCTAATTTTCAAACTCCTGGGAGATACAGTCCATGAAAAAATTTTTAGCGGGGGTCGTCGCCGCTTGGGTGGTCCTGGTCATTGGAATTTATGCCTTTGTTTCTTTTGGATGCCTGCCAGCCAATGCCGATAGCAAGCCTCCCATCATTGAAAGATGGATGGCCCACACCTCCCTCCGGGCTTCTATCCGGCGGGAGGCCCCCCAGGGCCCGGTTCCGGTCGCCTTGACCGACGCCAACCTGGAGGCCGGGGTGAAACTTTACGCGGCTAATTGCGCCGTCTGCCATGGCGCCTCCGACGGCGAGCCTTCCAACATTGCCCAGGGCCTCTACCAACACGCGCCCCAACTGGCGCAGGATGGGGTAGCGGACGACCCGGAGGGAGTGATTTATTGGAAAGTCAAGCACGGCATCCGGCTGACGGGCATGCCCGCCTTCAGCCCCACCCTGACGGAGGAGCAGGTTTGGCAGGTGGTGCTTTTCCTCAAGCACATGGATTCCCTGCCCGCGGGCGTGGAAAAAACATGGAAGTCCGTTCCCAGCGCCAAAACAGCGGATTAACCCTATTAATCCCTTACAAAAATCAAAACCAATTTGAACCACAAAGGCACAAAGGGCACAAAGAAAGGTTAAACAAAATGTTTGGCTTACGTTGTTTTTTTCATTCTTACCTCTCGAAGTTCTTCGTGCCCTTTGTGCCTTCGTGGTTCAATAAAGTCTTTATTGGAAGTTTTAAATGAAACAACTGCGGCTGATCCTCATCCCCTTGGCCTTGGCCTACCTGACGATCGAGGGGGCTTACGTCCTATTGCAACGTCACCTGGTTTTCCACCCCGTGGGCCTGACCGGCGCGACGCCGGCTGATGACCACCTGAAGGATTACAAGGACGTTTCTTTCCCATCCTATGACGGCGTCACCTTGACGGGATGGTGGATGGAACACCCGGACCATGACCCCAAACGGCCCGTCCTCCTGTATTGCCATGGGAACGCCGATTGCGTTTCCCAATTGGCCCAGGTCGCCAAGATTTTTTACGACTTCGGGTTCGATGCCCTTATTTTCGATTACCGAAGCTATGGAGGCAGCCAAAAGGCGCCTTTGAGTGAAAAAGCCGTGGACGGCGACGCGCTGGCCGCTTACCAGTGGTTGAGGGCCAAGGGCATTCCGGACAACCGGATGATGCTTTGGGGCCATTCCCTGGGTTCCTCGGTGGCGGCCTGGCTGTCCGCCCAAACCCGTCCCGGCGGGCTGATCCTGGAAGGGGCTTTCCCCTCCATTTGCGCGGTCAGCCGTTTCCGCGACCCCTGGTTGCTGGTGTTCCCTTTCATGATCTGGGACAAATTCGAGACGGGAAAATACGTGACGGAGCGGTCCTGCCCCCTGCTGGAAATCCACGCGGAAAAAGACACGGTCATTCCCATCGAGCTGGGTCAAAGGGTCTTCCGCGATGCGCGGGAGCCGAAGCGGTGGATCACCATCAACGGTATCAACCACAACGACTTTCCCAGCGTGGCCTACCAGTATGAAAAACCCATTCAGGATTTCGTGAGGGAATGCTTGAAAAAGCCACTCGTCACTTTTTCAAAATGAAAATCGCCTAAGCCGGTGTGTTGGTGGGAGTGGGGGCGTTAACAACGATCGTCGGTTTGGGGCTTGAAAGAATAGGGGTCGCCGTGGGTGTGGGCGTGGGCGTCATGGATAAAGGGATGGCGGTGAGCCACGGCCCAAAGGAAGCCGGCACCACCGGGTCTCCTTTGGTGCAACCGCCTGTTTCGATAGCCATGGCCAATGGCAAGAACAAAAGAAAGACGACTGCCGTTTTCTTCCACATAGGTCCTCTGCGGGGAACATTCGCCTGTTGTTGGAGATAGCGTACTGCTGTTTCCCTTGCCCTTCAATCGGTTGTCTTTCGATCGATCATTTTTTGGAAAACATTAACCCTGCGGAGGCGAAAAGGTCTTTTTTGAAATTGGAATGGCAAAATTTCGGGGGAAGCCGTGGGTAAAGTTACGTTTGCGGGAAAAAGTCAGCTTTGAACCAAAGCGGCACGCTTTATGCCATCGATTTTTTCTAAAACGTGAATGAGTGGCGCGTCCAAAAAAGAATCCAGTTTCATGTCCGCCTGGCCGTCCACGCCCGGCGGCATGCCCACGCAAAAGATGCCCGCGGCCTTGGCGGCCTGAACGCCTTCCAAGGTCGTTTCAAAGGCGACCGCCCTCCAGGATTTCACTCCCAGCATATCCATGGAAAGTTGGTGCATTTCGGGGGAAGGTTTCACTTCCTTGACGTCATCGAAACAGCGGATATTGTCGAAATCCTCCGCCAAGTTGAGTTGGTGGAGGACTAGCGCAATCTCGTTGTTTTTGCGGTTGGAGGTCAGGGAAAGCCGGATCTCGTAGCTGCGCAACGTACGGAAGCAATCCTTCAAGGCCGTAAGGGGCGTCGGGTCCCCGTAATCCGTCTTGTTGTAGTTGGGGTTCTTGGATTCGGCGATGACCCAATCAAAGTCGAACAGCAGGGCCTTGGTCAGCCAAAAGCTCTCCGGCACCGGCCCCGCAAAGGGGGTTCCGCGGGGGTTGACGACATCGGAGGGGCCGTAGGAAACAGGGCTCATTTTATTCTTTCGCTTCCGGTTTCATTGTTTTTAATCGTCCCCACTTTTCCGGAGGACCTCCCAAAAACCCCTTGGTTGGAGAATGAGGGTTCCTTCGAATTTTTTTAAGGACCATAAATCCCTGTCTCCGGAAACGATGTAATCCGCTTGGGAAGCCAAAGCCAGCCCAAGTACGTGGAGGTCTTTGGGATCGCCACAGGAATGGGGCGGTACATCAGCGGGAACTTCCATGCGGCCATCGGCCTTGATCGAATTGATGAATTCTTCAGCCAAGGCGGCGGACATTCCAAACTTCCGGATAAAACCCCTCCGGGTCTCCTCGATTAAGCCTTCCGACAAAATGATTTCGTGCTTCACTAGGCAGGCCCTATAAATTTCAACGCAAAGCCCCCTAGAAGTGAAGGCGGAAATTAAAACGTTCGCGTCCAACACAATGTTCAAGATTTGAGGGCCTTGAAAACATCCTCATCGGTATAAATTCCCCTGGCCTCGGCGTAAGGGATGGCTTTCGCCCGCAACTGCTCGAAGCGGCGGAGGGCGACGTAGCGTCGGATGGATTCCCGGACCACATTGCTGACGGGGACATGGTCGTACTTGACGACTTTCTCAAGCTCCTTGCTCAATTCCTTGGGAAGCCGGACGGTAATGGTCTGTTTCATGGGGGGCTCCTTTGTCTTACAACGTATTACATTAGGGCTGATCCGTCAAGTAGCCCGGGCAGGGGGTGGTGCATCAGTTTGAGATCCTGGCCCTCTCACGCCCCGTCCCATCTCCCCAAAAGCTCTCACAGGGAGAAGCCCCTATGTACCCTCAAAACCAAGGCGTCAAGGGAGAGGGGTAACCTCGCAAAAACCCTCACCCAAATGGAGCCCCACGGGCAGAGCCCGTGAACCACAAGGGGTCAGGCCTATAGAATATACTTTAATATAAATCACTTGGTGATGCAGGTTTTATTGACAAGGCGAGGGGAAAGGTTTTGGTTACCGGGCGCCCCAACGAAAATGAAGCGTCTTATGATGAAGGGCGCAATCGCGCAGATAGAGATTAATGAGGTTTTGATAAGGCATTCCCACTTGGGGTGACAGGCTTTTGAAATAATTGATGGTGTCTTTTTCCAAGCGGATGGTAATGGTCTGTTTTAAAAGCTTCGTGTAAGGATTGCGGCGGCCTTTCATTTTTGAAAAATCATAATGAGTTCTCATGGTGGTTTTACCTCCTAAATAGCCTTCCCGTTCCTTTTTATCAGCTTTTCGAGCCGAGATGATCCGAATGACGGATTCCTCCTCCCGATAGCAGTGGCACACGACCAAGATATTCAAGCGGGCGCTTAAACCCAAAAGGATAAACCTATCCTCATCCTCCGAATGGTCCGGATCATCATATTGAACAGCTTGGGGGTCGTAAAATACAGTCCGGGCCTCTTCGAATCCAACCCCATGCTTCTTGAGGTTCACCTTGTCCTTTTGAGGGTCCCACACGAAGCGAATATCTTTCATAAATATATTGTAAATACAAAGTAATGGTTGTCAATGGCACAAGGCGGAATAATCCGTACAACTGATTGTCCACGACGGGGACCCGTCGTGGACAACCTTTGAACAGGGCGCTGGCGACTCCGCCAAGAATACTTCCAAAATAGGAGAATCCATTTCCAACGCTTCCGGGCCAAAAGACTCGACATGAAAACGAATGGCCGATTTCACATCTTGAAGAGCTTCCTCGTAGGTATCCCCTTCGCCAACCACAACGCCCTTGAGCCCAAGCGGGTAGGCGACATAGCCTTCCGGATGTTTTTCGATCACCAGCTTTACGGATTCCATAAAACCTTCTTGAAGAAACTATTATAGCCCCAAAGAATTCTTTATGAATCGAGCTTCTTCTTCAAGATTTCATTCACCAGTTTGGGGTTGGCCTTGCCCTGGGAAGCCTGCATGACCTTGCCCACCAGGAATCCAATCACACCCTGCTTGCCGCCCTTGTAATCGGCCACGACGCTGGGGTTTTCGGCCAAGACCTTGTCCACCGCGCCCTCAATGGCCTTAGGGTCGGAGACTTGGGCCATGTCGCGGGACTTCACCACCTCGGCCGGCGAAACGCCCGCGTCAAACATCTCCGCGAAGACTTCCTTGGCCTGCTTGCTGTTGATCGTCCCTGCGTCGATCAAGTCCACCAATTCGCAAAGCTTTTTCTGGTCGAACTTCAGGTCTTTGAGTTCCTTTTCCTGTTCCTTCATCTTGGCGGCCATGTCGCCCATGATCCAGTTGGCCAGGCCCTTGGGATTCTTGGTATGCTTCGCGCCCTCCTCAAACCACTGGGCCAGTTCCTGCTCCGAGGTCAAAACACCGGCGTCATAAGGAGTCAATCCGTACTTGGAGGCGAACCTTGCCCGTTTGGCGCCCGGCAGTTCGGGCAACTGGCCCTTGAGCTTTTTCACATAATCCTCCGAAAGGACGATGGGCACCAAGTCCGGCTCCGGGAAATAACGGTAATCATGGGCTTCTTCCTTGGAGCGCATGGGCTTGGTCTTGTTCTCGGTCACGTCCCACAGGCGGGATTCCTGCACCACCCGCTCCCCTTTTTCCAGCAGGGCGACCTGGCGCTTGATCTCGTATTCGATGGCTTGTTTGGCGAAGCGGAAGCTGTTCATGTTCTTGATCTCGGCCTTGGTGCCGAATTTCTCCGTCCCCTTGGGCCGCACGGAAACGTTGGCGTCGCAACGCAGGGAGCCCTCTTCCATGTTGCAATCGGAAACGTCGATATAAAGAAGTATATTTTTGAGTTCGGTCAGGTAGGCATAGGCCTCGTCCGCGCTGCGGATGTCGGGCTCGGAGACGATCTCAACTAAAGGAATTCCGCCCCGGTTGTAATCGGCCAGGGAATAATCGGAGGAATCCAAGCGCCCGGCCTTGCCGCCCGCGTGCACCAGCTTGCCCGCGTCCTCTTCCAAATGGGCCCGGGTGATGCCGATCCGCTTCATTCCTTCTTTGAGAGGCACTTCCAAATAGCCCGCGTAATTGAGGGGCTTGTCGTATTGGGAAATCTGGTAGGCCTTGGGCAGGTCGGGGTAGTAGTAATTCTTGCGGTCCATCTTGGAGTATTTGGAGATGGCGCAGTTGAGGGCATGGCCGATCTTCACCGCGAATTCCACGGCCTTGGCGTTCATGACCGGCAGGGTGCCGGGCAATCCGAGGCAGATGGGGCAAACCTGGGTATTGGCCTCGTTGCCGAACGTGGTCGGGCATCCGCAGAAAAGTTTGGTCTTGGTTTTTAATTCGCAGTGGACTTCAAGCCCGATGACTGGTTCGTATTCCATTGGAAATTCTCCATGCGTCTTTCGCTTTCAAACTTCTTTTGTTTGAAAGCGGGCAAAAAATGAAATTTTCAATGCACTGATGCTGTTTTGCATCAGTGCGCCATCTTCCTTCATTCCTCTTTCAACGCAGGCTTTTGCTTGTGCCACTCCGTCGCCTGTTCATAAGCCCACGCAGTCCTCAACAAAGTGGCCTCGTCAAAGGCCTTTCCGATCAGTTGCAAACCAATGGGAAGGCCGCTTTTGGACATGCCGCAAGGCACCGACAATCCAGGCAGGCCGGTGATGTTGATGGACACG
Organism: candidate division FCPU426 bacterium; assembly: GCA_030041545.1. Lineage (GTDB taxonomy): Bacteria > Oederibacteriota > Muellerivitia > Muellerivitales > Muellerivitaceae > JAJPJW01. The sequence goes on from JASHNQ010000045.1 coordinate 7,420, forward strand.
GTGAAGATATCCTCCAGGTACATGGAAAGCGGGTCGCCGGTCTTCTCGCCGAAGCGGAAGGCCGGGTTGGGGCAGGTGGGGGTCGCGATCACGTCCACCTTCTCAAAGGCCTTGTCGTAGTCCTGCTTGATCAGGCGGCGCACCTTAAGGGCTTTGACATAGTAAGCGTCGTAATAACCGGAGGAAAGGGCGTAGGTACCCAGCATGATGCGGCGCTTGACCTCGGGGCCGAAACCCGCCGCGCGGGTCTTGGAATACATTTCCACGATATTCTCGCCGGGGATGCGCAGGCCGTAACGGACCCCGTCGTAGCGGGCCAGGTTGGAGGAGGCCTCGGAAGGCGCCAACACGTAATAGGCGGCCAGGCCATAAGGGGACGAAGGCAGTGAAACCTCGACGGTTTCCGCGCCCAGGCTTTTCAGTTGGGCGATGGCATCCTTGACCGCTACCGACACTTCCCGGTTCATGCCCTCTGGGAAGAACTCCTTGGGTATTCCGATCTTTAACCCTTTGATTCCCTTTTTGGCTTCGGCCGCGTAATCGGGCACCGGCACATCCGCGGAGGTGGAATCCATTGGGTCGTGGCCCGCGATGGCGCCCAGCATGATCGCGCAATCCTCGACGTCCTTCCCAAAGGGACCCACCTGGTCGAGGGAGGAGGCAAAGGCGATCAACCCATAGCGCGAAACACGTCCATAGGTGGGCTTGAGGCCCACGATGCCGCAAAGGGCGGCCGGCTGGCGGATGGAACCGCCCGTGTCCGAACCCAGGGAGGCAAAAGCCTGGCCGGCGGAAACGCAGGCGGCGGAACCGCCCGAGGATCCGCCCGGCACGCAATTGAGGTTCCAGGGGTTCTTGGTCTTCTTGTAAAACGAGGTCTCGGTGGAGGAGCCCATGGCGAACTCGTCCATGTTGGTCTTACCCACGGAAACGGCGCCCGCTTGGTAGAGTTTTTCCACCACGGTCGCGTCATAAGGCGGCTTGAAGGTTTCAAGCATCCTGGAGGCACAGGTGGTGCGGATGCCCTTGGTGCAAAGCAGGTCCTTGATGGCGATGGGAACGCCGGTTAAGGGGGTGACGTCCTTGCCGGAAGCGAGGCGTTTGTCGGCCTCCGCCGCCCGCCTCAAGGCCTCGTCCCGGGTGATGGTGATGAAGGACTGAACCTTGGGTTCGATCTCTTCCAGGTAGTCCAAGGCGGCCTTCGTAAGCTCCACCGAGGAAACCTTCTTGGCTTTCAGGTCCGCCGAGACCTCGTGGATGGTTTTTTCGAGCAGTTCGTTTTTCACACAAAACCCTTATAACCACAGAGACACGGAGGCACAGTAACGACAAATCCATGTTTAAAACTTTGATTTGTTTCAGCTGTGTCCCTGTGCCTCTGTGGTGAAATTGTTTTACATAATCTTGGGCACTTTGAAGTGCCCGCTTTGGGGTTCCGGCGCGTTGGATAGCACTTCCGCTTGCGTGAGGCAAGGCCTCAGCTCATCGGCCCGGAACACGTTCTTCACGTCCAAGGGATGGGTCAAGGGCTCCACGTTGGAGGTATCGAGCTTGTTCAGTTGCTCGACGTACTCGAGGATGTTCGCTAGTTGCTGGGTATACTTGGCCACTTCCTGGTCGGTGACTTCCAGGCGGGCCAGCTTTACGACGTATTGGACGTCTTTTTCGGATAAGGCCAATGAAAAACTCCGTAAAAAGGGCTGAAGAGAGCGGATATCTTGCCAGAATCGGGGGTTCTTTTCCAGCGAGGAAAGACGAGGGCGGTGTCTCGGTTTGATTTAATCCGTCATTGCGAGGAGCCCTAAGGTGTTTTGGGGCGACACGGCAATTCATAAACTCCACAAAACCGCAGTTTTTGGATTGCTTGGATTGCTTCGCCACCTCGTATTTCGAGGTTCCGCGCAATGACGTCAAATGGAGTCCCTACGAAAGGACGTCTACGCTAAATGGGCTTTGAAGAATCCCAGGGTCATGGCCCAGGCCGTGGTGGCCGAGGCGGCGTGGTAGGCCGGCCGGTCGTCGCAGTTGAAGGCGTGCCCCGCCTCGGAAAAAACCGCCTGGATGTAATCCTTCCCCTTGAGGGCATTGGCCAGTTCAGTCAATTTTTCCGGCGGCGAGCTTTGGTCTTTCCCGCCCCAAAGGAGCATGAGCGGCCCCTTTTGTTCCGGCGCTTGGTCGAAGCTCTGCATGATGCGGCTGCCGTAAAAGGAAACTGCGGCCTTCAGGGGCAGGTGGCTGTTGGCCGTGAAGGAAGTGGAGCCTCCCATGCAAAAACCCACGCAGCCGATCTTGTCGGATTTCAGTTCCTCTTTGAGCCAATGGTAGGCGGCTTGGGTGTCCGCGAGGGTGGCATCCTTCGTAATGGCGTTGAAATGCGCCATGATGGCGGAAAAATCGTTGTTGGTGGGGTAGGCGATCTCGCCGCCCGCCGCCAGGGTCCGGTGGAAAAGCTCCGGGGCGATGGCCAGGTAGCCTTCCCGCGCCACCCGGCGCGCGACTTCCTTGATATGGCCATTCACGCCGAAGGCCTCCTGGAAAACCATCACGCCCGCCCTGGGCGATCCTTCGGGCTTGACCACGAAGGCCTGCATTGGGGTGCCGTCGGAAACCTTGAGTTGGACCGTGCTTTCCTTGATCTTCGACATTCAAACCCTCCTGAAAAATTATTCAACCTTTTCTAAATTTGCGATTTTAGCCAGCAATTGCTTCTTACCGTGGTTGGGGAAGGAAACCGTCACCTTCAAATCCTCCCCCGACCCTAAGACCCCTATCACCATCCCCTTCCCGAACTTCTTGTGCTTCACCGTGTCGCCCAGGTGGTAGGGGGTCACCGCCGGTTCGTCGTCCCAATCCGGGTCCTTCAGCTCGTCGAACTCCTTCTTTTTGACGTCCTTGACCTCGTAAAGTCCCCCCTGGGTGGCCACAATGGAGGCCGCCTTGCCGGTGACCTGGACCATATCCTTGGGAATTTCCGATAAAAAACGGGAAGGCGCCCGCCACTGGGGGCTGCCGTAAACGGTGCGGCAGGCCGCGCCCGTTAAATAAAGGATGTCCATGGCCCGGGTCATGCCCACGTAACAGAGCCGGCGTTCCTCCTGGACGTCGTCATCCTCTTCCATGGAATTGTTGTGGGGAAAGAGTCCCTCCTCCATGCCCGTGATGAAAACAATGGGGAATTCCAGTCCCTTGGCGTTGTGCATGGTCATCAGGGTCACGCAATTTTTCTTGTCCTCCAGCTTGTCCACGTCCGCCACCAGGGAAACCTGGTCCAGGTAGCCCTCCAGGGTGGGTTTTTCATTGCCCTTCTCGTAATCCACCACCGAGTTCACCAATTCCTTCAGGTTCTCGGCCCTCATCTTGGCTTCCAGGGTGTCCTCGGTGGCCAAATCCGTCAGGTAGCCCGACCTTTCGAGAACATGTTTCACGAACTCGGAGGGTTTTATCAAGTCCCTTTCGGAGATGAGGCCGTCCATCATGGCCACGAAGTTGGCCAGCGCCTGGGTGGCTTTTTTGGGGAATTCGCCGCTGGTGGAAGCCTGCCGGGCCGCCTCCAGCATCGTGAGGTCCTGCCGCTTGGCGTTTTCCTCCAGCTTGGCCACGGTACCGCCGCCGATACCCCGGATGGGCGTGTTGATCATGCGCCGAAGGGACACCGAGTCCTTGGGGTTGACCAGCACGCGCAGGTAGGCCAGGAGGTCCTTCACTTCCTTGCGGTCGTAGAATTTGAGCCCCCCCACGATGATGTAAGGAATGTTATGCCTGCGGCAGGCGTCTTCCAGCACCCGCGACTGGGCGTTGGTGCGGTAAAGCACCGCCACGTGCCGGTAGGAACGGCCGGGCTGGGCCAGCCGCTCGTAAAGGGTCCTCACCACGAATTCCGCCTCGGCCTTGTCGTCCTCGGCCTGGTAATAAACGGGAGTTTCCCCCATTTCCCTGAGGGAAAACAACTCCTTTTCCTTGCGCTGGGAGTTGTTGCGGATGACCGACTGGGCCGCCTGGATGATGGACTTGGTGGAGCGGTAGTTTTGCTGCAGTTTGAAGATCCTGGCGCCCGGGAAGTCGTGCTCGAAGCGCAGGATGTTGCGGATATCCGCGCCCCGCCAGCCGTAGATGGACTGGTCCGGGTCGCCCACCACGTAGAGGTTGTTCAGGGGATGGGCGACGGCGGCGATGAGCTGGTATTGGGCCGTGTTGATGTCCTGGTACTCGTCCACTTGGATGTACTCGAAGCGGCGCCGGTAGCCCTCCAGGATGTCCGGGCGCTGTTTCATGAGAAGGACGGCGTTAAAGAGCAGGTCGTCGAAGTCCATGGCGTTGTTTTCCCGGAGCTTTTGCTGGTAGCGGGGGTAAACCTGGGCCACCCTTTCCTGGAAAACGCCCGCCACCAGCTCCTCGTACTCCTTGGGGCTCTTGAGCTCGTTCTTGGCCGCGCTGATGTGGGAATGCACCGCGTAGGGGTGCACCTGCTTCTCGTCCCACTTCAGGTCCCACAGGCATTCCTTGATGACCGCCTTTTGGTCCGGGTCGTCGTAAATGGTGAACCCGGGCTGGTACCCCAGTTTGTCCGCGTGAAGCTTGAGGATGGTCAGGCAAAACCGGTGGAAGGTGCCGATAAAGACCTCCCGGGCCTGCTGGAAGCCGGCGAGGTTGGCCACCCGGTCCCTCATTTCCTGGGTCGCCTTGTTGGTGAAGGTGACCGCCAGGATGCGGAGGGGAGAAACCGTGAGTTCCTCGATGAGCCGGATGATGCGGTAGGTGATGACGCGGGTCTTGCCTGACCCGGCCCCGGCCAGGATGAGCGCGGGCCCGGCGTTGTGGGCCACCGCCTCGCGCTGTTCCTCGTTTAAGTCCTGGTAAGTGCGTTTCATGGATTCCATTCAAGGGGATATAACAAGGCCAATATTGAACCACAGAGTTCACAGAGGGCACAGAGAGAAGCATGAAAATAAAAAATCCCAACCCCTTGGGGGGATTGGGATTCGGGATTGTCTTATAACTAAAGGCTAAAAGCTACTTGGTTTTTTCCACGAAACCGCGGATGATGCGGCGGATTTCCTCATCCGCCACGATGAATTGAAGGCCCAACTGTCCGTTGCCGTTCCAGGCCAGCTTGGAGTAAACGTCCATGGGTTTGTCTTTTTGGATCTGGAAGTTCAGTTTGAAGATTTTGCTGGGGGTGGCGACCTTGCCCACTTCCAGGCGGATGCCGCCCTCGCTTACATCCTGGGCCTGGACCACGAGGGGATTCCCTTGGACTTCGAAAACGTTTCCGGATTTCGACTCCACCACGCTGTGGACCACGACGGATTCTTTGAACCTGACCCGGGGATATTTCCTTCTTTCAACCCTGGAATCCTTGGGATCTTTTTTTCTCTCCATCTACTTCTCCATCTTTTGAAAAAACATTTTTTGAGCTATTAAGTTTATCGTTTTTATATTCGCGGTAAACGAATAATACATCCATTTTGCGCGGATGTTAAATCGTTTCGATATTGGTTAAGAAAAATATATTTAAAATCGTTTTTAGAAAAGTGCCTAAAAACACAGTTTATTTTTTAGCCTTATATATTTCCAAATAAAAAGCGCCTGGAATCCACGAAAAAACAAGGTTGTTTTTGGCCCATTTAAAATGCACTTTTGTTTTCAGGACTTGGCCGTTCACGTCCAAAGCCCGTACCCGCAGCTGGGGATCGGCCTTGTACCGAAACAGGGCGATCTTGGCCTGAAAAGGTTCCATGAGGATGGGCGCCTTCCCTGCCGAAATCAGTTTGGTCTTGTCGGCGTTGTAAACCTGGCCGGTGTTTTCCATGCGGGCTGCGCCGGTTAAAAGCATGTGGTCGGAGGCCCAAAGGTTCGTCTTCGTCAACGAAACAAGGGAGAGGCTCGCGAAGAAATTCGGGGATTCCACCTGCCAAACCGGGCTCGCCAATTTCTGGTGGCCTAAGAAGCCAATGATGGCTTGGAAACGGGGACTGGAAATTTGGATTAGCCCCACGTTGCCCCGCCAGGCGATCTGGCCGCTGTCGCTCACGAAGCTTTTGATTTTCGGCTGGAGCTTGGCCTTCAAAAGGCCGGCTGCGTCCGTCTTGAAGCCGTCCCTTTCCCCGCGAATCCCGGAGTAGTGGGCCAAGGCTTGGAGCGCCCCGGCCATGTCCATTGGGGAGCCGGGGGTTTCAAGGTCATAAAAGCGTCCTTGCTCCAGGTCGCCCCTTAAATAAACCAGCGCCGCAACCGGCCATTGAGCCGAAAGCATGGGTTTGTCGTTTAAATCAGGACCCGGCCCCAAAACCGTGCCTTCCTCCTCCGGTCCCATGCCCATCCCCACGCAGGCCCCCCAGTCCTCAAAATCCCCGTAAGCCGAAGTTAAAAGGGGGCCTTCGCCCAAGTACTCGTTGGGCCACCCAACCCCCCACTGCGCCCGGAAGGGGACCCCCAAGGAACGCCCCGTGATCAACCGGAAAGGGATGCTTTCTTCCGGTCGCAAAACCATGGGGCTGTCCTCGAAGGTCAGTGGCTCGGAAGGGGACCCAGGAGGTTCGTTGGGGAAGGCCTTGCCGCAGGTCCATGGGCCGGGCGGCGCCAGGACCGCCGGATCGCCGGCCAGGTCCGCCGGCACTTGGGTTGGATCCAGCTGGGTCAAGTCCAGGTAGATACCCTTGGGCTTGAGGATTTGGGCCAAGGCCTCCAGCCGGCCCGTGACCGCGCTATTCGGCGTGTCCTTCACCGCTAGCAAGTCACAACCGTCAACCGCCAGGCGGTCCGCGATTTGGGAAAGCTGTTCGTCCGTCAGGTTCCACCAGTCATCGGCCAGCCGGGTGCCCCAAAAACGGGCCTTGGTTCTATCCCCAAAAACCAATTTTCCATTTTGGGCCATTAAAGCCCCGTGTTTCCCGGCGGGTGGATCCAAAAGGGAACTCATGTCGATGGCCGTTCCGGCGGGGAAGCCTTCGGGGGGCTGGAAGGGGATCCATCCCCGGGTGTCGGTCTGGAAGGTCTTTTCCGGTTTGGGGGAAACCGGCGAGACGGGAAGCGCGGTATCCGAGGCGGTAATGGCGAAAAGCATGGGCACGGGCATTTTACCCAGCGACTTGAACAGGATAGTCTGGATGGGGACGTCGGGGCGGGGGTTCTGCCAGGGGAAAAGGCTGATGCCCATGTCGGTGTTCTTGTACTTGTGCCACCAGGCCAGGTCGCTGGCGGGCGTATCGTCCGCGCCCGTGAAATTGGTGATTTCCATCCCAACCCTTAACGGGATCACCTCAACCTGTCCGTCGCCGTAAATGACGTCGTACTCGGCCACCGTGACGTTGGGCGCCGTCCCCCCCCACCGGCAGGAATGGAGGAAATAAAGGTAGCCGGCCCTCAAATCCCCGGCGGAAACCGCCACGGCCTGCGGGAAACCGGCCTGGCGCTTGCCCTTCAGGACCACAAAGGAACGGCCTTGGTTCTGGGTGGAATCCAGGAGAAGGAAAGGAACTCCCCGGAGGGTTTGGGGGCCCTGGGGAATGTTGGCCAGGCCTTCCTTTTCCTTCAGGTCTTCCCCGCCCGTAACGGCGCCGTCGAAGGATTGGGCGGGGCCCATGTCGGCGGCCCGGGAAAGGTCCAGGAAGGTGGTGGCGGCAAGGGCCGGCTCGGGTCCACGGGCCAGCAGGAGGGGGAAAAGGAACCCAAACGCCCAGGGACGCCGCATGGAGGCTTTTACAGCTTCTTGTAGCGGTAATACTGGGTGATGATCTTCACCGCTTCCTCGGGTTTGTCCACCACGTGGAAGATGCCCATATCGCCCTTGTCGATGTAGGAGCGGTTGCCCAGGACGGTGTCGCGGATCCAATCGGTCATGCCTTTCCAATATTCCTGGTCCATGAGGATGATGGGCATAGGGTCTATTTTATGGGTCTGCACCAGCGTCAGCACCTCGAATAGTTCGTCCATGGTGCCGAACCCGCCGGGCATGACGATGACGGCCGAGGTATAGCGCAAAAACATGACCTTACGGATGAAAAAATAGTGGAAGTTCACCGGCAGGTTGATATAGGGGTTGGGTTTTTGCTCGAAAGGCAGCTCGATGTTGCATCCCACCGACCTTCCCCCCGCCTCATGGGCCCCCAGGTTGGCGGCTTCCATGATGCCCGGCCCGCCGCCCGTGATGATGGAAAAGCCCTTTTGGGACATGCTGTAGGCGATCAGACGGGCCAGCTGGTAGTCCTCCGAGTTCTGGAGCGTGCGCGCCGATCCAAAGAGGGTGACCGCGGGCCGGATGTTGCGAAGGGCCTCGAAGCCTTCCACGAACTCGGACATGATGCGGAACATCCGCCAGGTGTCCTGCTCCTTGAAGTCGTTGGCGATGTAGGGGCTTTGGGAGGCGCCGTTCTTGGGCCGCGCCACCACCCGCCTTTCCACGAGGGGTTTGGATTTAGGTTTGGACTTCGACATGGTTCACCTTCCATAAAAATTTTACGGAACTATTCACTTGGCACACCTTGGATGTTAAGCCTTTGCTTTTCCCCCTCTCCCTTGATGGGAGAGGGCCGGGGTGAGGGTGATTTTCGGGAATTTAAGCCCCCCTCACCCTACCCTCTCCCGCAAGGGGCGAGGGTTTTTGGTAAGTTATGCCAAGTGCATAGTTCCGAAATTTTAATTAAACTTCTTGCCTTTCTCCGTGTCCCCCGTGAACTCCGTGGTTCAAATGGGGTTTTTACGCGATTATCGCCTCAGGCCGGTTTTCCCAGGCGTCCCGGATGCGCTGGGCGTGGTCGGTGATCAAGGGCGGCAGTTGCCCCACGTTGAAGTACCGGATCTCGCTGGTTTCCTCGCTGGGCTTGGGGCTTCCGCCCGTCACCTTGCAGAGGAAGGAAACCCGCACCGTATGCCACTCGGGTCCCTGGGCGATGTGGAGGGATCCCCGGGTGTCCGAGTAGACCCCGGCCAGCCGGATGATTTCGGCCTCCAGGCCCGTTTCCTCGTGAAGCTCCCTGAGGCAGGCCCGGCTGAGCGTTTCCCCCAAATCCACGTGGCCGCCGGGGATGCACCAAAGGCCGTTGTCCGTGCGTTTGGCCAGGAGCACCTCGCCCTTGTCGTTGAAGACCACCGCGTTCACCGCGATTTTGGGCGTCACCTGGGGTTTATGTTCTTTTTGATCCATGGCCTTTAAACAAAAAATCCCACACCCCTTGGAGGGCGTGGGATTGTGGTTTTCGGACCCGCCCCGATCGAGCAAAGCGAGTCGAAGGGTTAGCGTTTCGAGAACTGGAAGCGCCGGCGGGCCTTCTTGCGCCCGTATTTCTTTCTTTCCACCATGCGGGGGTCGCGGGTGAGGAAACCGGCCACCTTGAGGGGCTTGCGCATTTCGGCGTCCACCTTCAGGAGCGCGCGGGCGATGCCGTGGCGAAGGGCCTCGGCCTGGCCGGTGACCCCGCCGCCGGTCAAATTGGCGAAGACATCGTACTTGTTCAGGGCGGAAACGGTTTCCAGGGGGGAGCGCACCACGGCCAGCTTCATTTCGGGAAAGAACTTCTCCACCGGCTTTCCATTGACCGTGATCTGCCCCTTGCCCGGCCTTAGGATCACCCGGGCGATGGAAGTCTTGCGGCGTCCGGTGGCGGCGAATTGTTCCTTGGCGGCGGGCATCAGGCGTCTCCTCTTTTGGCGTTATAGGGCAGGTTGAGCGGCTGGGGCTTCTGGGCCGAATGGGGATGGGTTTCGCCCTTGTAGATGTTCACGCGGCCGAACATCTTTTCTCCCTGGGAGGTTTTGGGCAGCATTCCCCGGATGGCGTATTCCAAAATCCGCTCCGGGCGGGTGTGGCGGATGTGTTTGTATTCCTCGGTGGACAAGCCCCCCGGCCGGCCCGAGGTGCGGTGGTGGGCCTTGGTTTCCCACTTCTTGCCGGTCAAGACGATCTTCTCGGCGTTGACGATGACCACATGGTCCCCGTTCTCGACGTGCGGCGTGAAGTTGCGCTTGTGCTTTCCCCCAGGATGGCGGCCACCTGGGAGGTCAGCCTTCCCAGAACCTGGTCCTTGGCGTCCACGATCCACCATTGGCGGCGGATGTCCTTAGTCGTTGCGAGCATTGTCTTTTGCATGTCAGCGAACCCTAACTCTTTCCTCCAAACATCGTGGCCCCATGGGGGACAAGGGCCTGAATTATAAGGGTTTTCGATGAGGTGTCAAGGCTTAAAGGCGGCTGTCAGGTTCCAGATCTTGGCCGAAGAAAGGCATAAAGCCGTTCCTGACACCTAATACCTGACAACGGATACCTGCCCTTATGTCAGCCGCAGCCGAGGTTCCCCCTGCACCATGGCAAAGGAAACTTTGCCCCGGTACCGCAAAACCTGGTCGAAGGGATCCGCGGCCTTGGGTCCCTTTCGTTGGGAAAGGGGGATGCCGATCAAATCCGCCAAGTAACCGGGTTTGATGCGGCCCAATTGGTGCCCCAGCCCCAAAGCTTGGGCGGGTTTGACGGTGACCATGGACAGGATTTCCTCCGCTTGCACTTGGGGCTGGTTTTTCTTAAAAATCCTCATTTCCCGGAACAAGGAGAGGGCCTTGTTGCTGGCCAGGCTGTCGGTGCCCAGGCAGACGGGGACGCGGTGGCCCCGCAAGGGGCCGTACCGGAAGGGTGGATGACCGAAGTATTCGTGGCTACCGGGGCAATGGACCACCGTGATACGGTTTTTGGCTAAAAGCGCCATGTCCCTCCGGTCTACCGTGTTTAAATGCACTCCCAAATCCAGTTTGGGAAGCCAGCCGCATTCGTTGAGGTATTGCACCGGCGTGGTGTGCCGGGGGATATTCCAATCCGGGTTAAGCGCCCGGATGCGGTTGGCCATGGGGCCGGAGCCCTTCCGGAAATAGCGCCATTCTTCCCGGCTTTCCCCCATGTGGACGGTAGTGGGGATGTCGCGGTGTGTCCCGACATATTTCCCGGCCAATTCCAGCAACTCCTTGGAAACCGTAAAGGGCGTATGGGGGCTCAAGCCCCACCGGCAAGTGGGGGTTGGCGGCGCCTCGTGTACCAGGACCCGGAGCCTTTCCTGGAATTGCCTGAAATAGGCCTTCGGCGAGGGCTTCCCCAGGTCGATCATTTCAAAGAACACAAAAGCCCTGAGGCCCGATCCGCGCAATAGCCGGTAGCTTTCCCAGCTGGTGGAAATGTCGCAAAGGGTGGTGGTGCCGTAATCCGCGCTTTCCTGGACGCCTTTCTGGACGGCTTTCCTAAACTCGGAGGGGGAGGTTCCGCGGGTTTTGACCGCCATTTTCCGGAGCCATTCCCGGAAGCCGCCCCGGCAACGCACGCGGCCCTTCAAGTTCGTGAAGTCCAAGTGGCAATGGGCGTTGATGAACCCGGGCATAAGGATGGTATCGCCCAGGTCCAACAGGCGGACGGAGGGGAGGAAGTAAAGCTCCTTGCGTTTTCCCACCTGGAGGATGCGGGAGCCATGGAGGAGAACGAAACCATCCTCGATGGGCTGGGGCTTGTCCATGGTGAGGATGTACCTGGAAAAAAGGACGAGGCGCTGGCTCATGGCCTATTAGGGTAACACCGGCCCAAAAATCGATATAGCCCATTTTGGCGCTAACCGCCAGCTAAGCCTTGACCCTGGCGGTGGGGTTCCTTAAAGTAGCCGGGCATTATGCTCGACAACAAATTCCAAAAGTTCCTGTTCCACCTCACCAGCGTGGCCACCACATGGTTTCCCCGGGGTGGGGCCTGGTTTTTCGATCACACCCTTCCCCCACTCCTGGGAAATAAATTATTGGTGAATCAGCTCTTCCGGAAAAACCTGCGAATCATCCAAAAAGTTCGGCGGTTTGAGAGGATCCTGGTGATCCCCGATATCCATATCGGGGACGCGATCATGCTGCAGGGGGCCGTGCATGCCTTCCGGGACTTCTTCCCCGACGCCCGCGTCGATTACGTCATAAAAAAATCAGTGGCTTGCCTGATCGAGGGCAATCCCGCCATTTCCAACCTTTATCCCCTCTTTACCGGGTCGGTTTTTCCATCCCCCTCGGACATCGAAGGTGTAAAACAGCTGGTGGCGGAAAACCATTATGACCTGTGTTTCAACTGTTCCCCTTTTTTCGAGAATAGCCGGCTTTTCCCCAAAGGCCAGGCCATCCTCAACCTCATGACGGTGGCCCCCCAGATCGTGCGCAACGACCTCGACCGGAAAGGCCTCAACCACTTCCTTTACCAAAGCTACCAACTCCCGGAGCGTTTATTGCGCAAGACCGTTTCTGCGGTTCCCCCTAAGCCTTTCCAGGGGGTCCCGGTAACGCTTTCGGATGAGGCTTACGAAAAAGCCAAGTCGCTTTTGCGGGGCTTAAGCGTTCCCGCGGACAGTCCCCTGGTGCTCTTGAACCCCGACACGGCTTCACCCTATACCTTGATCCCCTTTGAGTATCAGTCCCAACTGCTCAAGCGGTTATTGGCCATGGACTGTACGGTCCTTTTAGGGGCGGCCTATACCTTCAAGGATATGGACGAAAAACTTTGGGGCATCCTTTCGGAGGATGAAAAAAGGAGGGTTTTCATGCTGCCGGCGGCATTGCCCATTGACGCTTACGCGGCCCTGGTGGATTTCACCGATGTTTTCATCTCCGGCGACACCGGTCCCCTTCATATCGCGGCGGCCCGCAAATGCTCCCGGAGCGGCAACGTGAGGTTCAAGAACCGGACCTTTGTGATCTCGGTCTTCGGCGCGACGCCGGCCCGCATGTCGGGATACGATTCCACCGACCCGCTCTTCCCGCCCGCGAACCAGGACGTGTGGTCCAAAACCTACGTTTCAGAAAGCCCCTGCCGCAACATCACCTGCGTGAACAAGATGGCCAAAACCTGCCGGAAGGTCCTTTGTTACGACAGGTTGGACGTGGGGGCCATTACGGGGGATATCCAGCGGCACCTGGAGAAGCTCAAGTCATCCGCGGCCTAAGCGCGCTTGTCCTTCCTCCGCTCGACTAATTTCCATATTTCCGCGTCGATGTTATCCATCGCGTCGTTGCGTTTCTTGTTCCAGATGGAAACCTGGTCTGCGGCTTCTAAACGGATCTTATCCGCCAGGCTTTTATTCCGTCTCGTGTCCTCGATATTCCACAGTTGGATGTTGGATTGGATGAGGTTCTGGATGGCCTTGGCCAACCCCTCGGATTGATCGATCCGGTTGTCCTGATGGGCGTAGTTTTTCAGCTTGGGCTGCTTGATCGTCCATTCATCGCGAATTTGGCCGCTTAATGCCTTGGAAACGATCTCATTCATTTCGCTTTTCAGCCGTTCAGCCGTTTCGTTCAAAATCCGGATGGATTCAGGGTCCTGGGTGTGGTCCTTCCGGATCTCCAGGATCGAGAGTTTGTCGACGAGGCTTCCGATAGTGTCCATTTTGCGTTCCTTATCGCTTTCATGAACAACGCGGCTACAATGCCGCCCAAAGGACGGGTTCTGCGAAAAGCCGCACCTTGAAACGTTCGCTTCGGACATCTACGGATGTTTGCATTAGGGAGTGACGCCGGACGCTTTTCCAGATATGGCGTTTGGTGTCACACATAATATGTGAACATCGGTAGAAACCATCACGGGGGTCCAAGCCGCCGGACGCGGCCGGGACCTACCGTGTAACGTATTTTTCCATCTTCTCAAACTTGTCGAAAGGCCTTTGATCCGTGGAAATGCGGCCCCTTGCCTTCAGCACTTTCAATTCCTCTTGGGTGGGCTGGACCAGGTAGGTCGAAGGCGTGAAATAATCGAAGGTGGTTCCTTGTTTTTTCATTTTCCGGATGTTGCTTTCCATTAATGGGATCGAAATGGGCGAAGCGGAGGCCATACGGTAGGTCCAGCCCATGCCGAAGCAGGGCATGTCCACCCGGGCGGTAAGGATGTTGGGGAAAACCGAACGGAAAGTCTTATAGATGGTGGCGAAGGATTCGGGAAAGAGGTAGTAATTGTCCGTGTGGATGGCGATCACGCCGCGGTGGTTCAGGCGTTTTTTGCAGAGCCGGTAGAATTCCTGGGTATAGAGCATTTTGGAAGGTCCGTGGGGCTCGGTTAAGTCAATGACGAGCACGTCGAAGGATTCCGGATGGTCCAGGAGCCATTTGCGGGCGTCCTTATAAATAACTTCCACCCGTTTATCCTTCAGGCATTTCCCGATTTCCACGTAGTTCTTCCGGCAAAAATCCACCACCCCCTTGTCGATCTCCACCATCAAAATGCGCTTGAGGCTCTTGAACTTGACGGCTTCCTCGATGGCAAAACAATCTCCCCCGCCGATGATGCAGATGCTTTGGGGGTTGCGGTGGGCCAAAAGTGGCGCCGAGACCAGGTATTGGTGGTAGCGGTTCTCGTCGCCGTCGGAAATTTGGATCTTGCCGTCCAGGAATAAAAGGGTTCCGAAGGTCTGGTTCTCAAAGATTTCCATGGATTGAAAGGGGGTTTTGCCCTTGTAAAGGGTCCGGCCTTTGTAAACGTGGCCGAAAGTGTTGGTGGTCCATTCGGTTTTGAGGGCCATGGGGCGCTCCTTGGGGTTGTTGGAGGACGGGGGGGATTATAGCCGAAACGGGAAAAATCCAAAGGGGGGAACGGAAACGAATGCTTATTTGTTGAAGGTATAGTAGGTCTGGATATAAACAGGGGTGCCGATGGGTTGGGCCTCGGCTTCCACCGGGCGTAGGGGGATGTCGAGGGTCCCTGTCTTCAGTTCATCGACGATTTTCACAAGTTGGGGGTTGTTCGGTTTAATTTTGAGGCTTTCGGTGAAGGCTTTGAGGGCTGCGTCCTTTTCCCTCAACTCAAAATAGCAATAACCCACCATCTGATAGGACTGCCAAAAGTCCCAATTACCGTCGATGGCCAATTGGAACCGCACCAAGGCCGCTTCATAACGGCCTTTGGCGTAAAGATTCAGTCCTACCCGATAGTCATCGTCGGACTTGGCGTTGGAGCCGGCCCAGGTGAAAATCGGCGCCAGAGCCGCCAAGAAAAAAGCTAATTTAAAAATTTTCATCCCAATCCATCCGTAAGGCCCAAGCTGAAAACGTTTTAATGAAATTTTAGTCTTTTACCGATTTTAACGCTTATGGGGGAGATCATACACCCCTCAGATTCATTTGTAACCCCTTTGAAAAAAACCGGCTTTCACCGGCCTTATCAGCCTTTAGACGGCCATCAGCCGGTTTAATCCATGGATTTTCAAGGTCTGGATTACCTCTTTACCGGCTTTCCATAAAGGGCCGTAATGGTGGAATGCATGCCGCCCCGGGTGGCAAACTGCCCTGTAACCCGGCACCACTTGGGCTTGGCGGCGGCCACAAAGTCCCGCAACATGCGGTTGACCGCGTTCTCATAAAAAATGCCGATATTCCGGTAGGCGAGGATATAACCCTTGAGGGATTTCAATTCCAGGACGTGCTTCACGGGCTCGTATTCCAGGAGGATGGTGCCGAAATCCGGCAGTCTGGTCTTGGGACAAACCGCCGTGTACTCGGGAATCTCAAGGCGGATGGTGTAGGCTGGGAACTGATTGGGAAAGGTCTCAATAAGGGGAAGTTTTATCTTCAACCCGGATTTAGCGTGTTGTTCGTTGTAGTCAGGCAAATGGTTTCTCCAAATTCAAAATTCAATTGGCGTTTTTTGCCAAATTTTGAATGATTGAGAATTCAATGGGGTGTCAGTTCACCAAATGGTAGAAGGTGTCGCGCTGATGGGGTTCGTAGCCCATTTCCCGGATGAGGCGCCTCATTTCTTCCAGGCTCATCAGGTACCGGAGGCCCGTGGAAGCCACCACGTTTTCTTCCAGCATGATGCTTCCCAGGTCGTTGGCGCCGTACTTCAAGCCTAATTGGCCGATCTTCTTGCCCGGGGTGACCCAGGAAGCCTGCAGGTTGGGCAGGCAGTGGTTGAGGATGACGCGCGAAAGGGCCAGCGTTTTCAGGTACTCCTGGCCGCTGGCGCTTTTTAAACCCAAGCTCTCATTGCCCGGCTGGTAGAGCCAGGGGATGAAGCCGAGGAAACCGCCGGTTTGTTCCTGGAGCTCGCGGATGCGGAAGACATGCTCGACGCGGTCCTCGATGGTTTCCACGTGGCCGAACATCATGGTGGCGGTGGAGCGCATGCCCAGGGAATGAACGTCTCGCATGACCCCCAGCCATTCCTCGGTGGAGGCCTTGAGGGGCGCGATTTCCTTGCGCACCCGATCCACCAGGATTTCGGCTCCCCCGCCCGGCATGGAATCCATGCCCGCTTCCTTGAACTTTTTGAGGATTTCAATCGCCGGCATGCCGAAAAGGCCGGAGAAATGCACCAGTTCGGGGGGTGAGAAGGCGTGAAGGGTGATGTCCGGATGGGCTTTTTTCACCTTGGAAAGCAGGTTCAGGTACCAATCCAGCGTCAAGTCGGGGTGGTGTCCGCCTTGCAAGAGGATCTGGGTGCATCCCTTTTGCTTGGCTTCGGTGATCTTGTGGATGACCTTGTCCGCTTCGTTGACGTAGCCTTCCTGGGTATCGCCGGGCTCGCGGTAAAAGGCGCAGAACTTGCAGTAGGTCACGCAGACATTGGTGTAATTGATGTTGCGGTCGATAAGGTAGGTGGCGATCTTGTCGCCCTTAGTCCGGGCCTTCAGGGCGTCCGCGATGGCGCCCAGTTCGTTCAAGGTGGAACCCTGGAAGAGCTCCAGAGCCTCCTCACGGTTCACAATATGACCATCCAAGACTTTTTCCTGGAGTGTTTCAACGTTAGCAACCGGCATAAACAAACTCCGTTAGTTTCAAGTTCTAAGTTTGTAGTTCGAAGTTAAGGAAGTTTCTCAAATCGAAGATTTGAGAAACATACATTAACCACGCACTTCGAGCTGCGGACTTCGAACTTCCTTAAAGAATTAAGCCTTCTTCTTTCAGTAGGTTTTGGAACTCCAGCTGGCCCTGGACTTCCTTGGCCGTGTAGGAATAGTCGATGTTCTTTTCCAGGTATTCCTTGGCCTGGGACCGGTGGAAGGTCCAGATGCCGTGGTAGTTTTCGGCGATTTCGGCGAGGTGCTTGAGGCCCTCGGTCTTGGCGGCCAAAAGGTCCATTTCGATCTCCCGGGCTACCTCCACGTTGCGGGCCATCCAGACGGCGAAAATGAAGGGTTTCTGGGTTCGGAAAAACCACTCCTCGCCCAGGTCCGTCACGGTCATACCGGTGGGCGCCGATTCCAAGGCCATGTCCCCGAACTGCAGGGAGGCCTCCCAAGGCTTGGTCTGGTTGGGTTTGAAGTTTTCCATGTCCACGCTTTTAACATCCGCTTTCTTGACGCCATACCACTTTTGGAGGATGAGGCGGGCCAGTAAAACTGAGGTTTGGGAGCGTGTATCGGCGTAAATCCGGGTGACCTGGTGCAAGGGAAGGTGGGACAGCAGGCGGACGCTTTTCACCGGCCCTTTGCAGCCGACGGCGGCAACCGGAACGATCTGGAGCTCCGGGTTCAGGAACTTCGCCACGATGGGAGCGATGGCCACGTCCAGTTGGCCTTTTTTGAGCAAGGAAGCCATCTGGCTGGGCGGGGCCGGAAACAACTTGTGGTGGTTTTTCATGTCCCAAATCAAGGGTTGGATATTGAGGAAGTTAAAAACCCCAATGTTCATGGGTTTGGCGATGAATTTGACCGGGGTGGCCTGCGGTGAGCTTGTCGAACCGGGGGGCGCGGCTGTGGCCGCCGGTGCGGGTTTGGCTGTGGCTGGCGCGGGTGCCGCTGAAGGCGTTGCCACCGGCTTGTCCGACGAAGCCTTGGCGGGGCCGGAAGCAGGCGCGGCCGTCGCGGGCTGGGAAGTCGGTTGCGGCTGCGGAGTCGCGGTTGGTTCTGGCATTGTTGTTTGTCCTTTTAGCCTCAAAAATTAGAACCCAAAATTATTTTGTTAAGGCCGGTTCTTGGATCCTCTTGAGTTCCTTGTACAACGTGTCCCGTTCCACGGGGGTCCGGCCCGCTTCGCGGATCAGGCGCCTCAATTCCCCAACGGTCATGATCTCCGGGGTGTCCGCGCCCGCCATATGATAAATCTTTTCCTCAATGACCGTGCCGTCAATGTCGTCCACGCCGTAGGAAAGGGAGAGTTGGGCCAGCCTCACGCCTAGCATGATCCAGTAGGCCTTGATATGGGGAAAATTATCGAGGTAAACCCGGCCGATGGCCAGGGTTTTCAGGTCTTCCATTCCGCTGGGCCTGGCGAAATGGTCCATGGCCGTGTGGTCGGGGTGGAAGGCCAGGGGGATAAAGGTCTGGAAGCCGCCGGTCTCGTCCTGCAGTTCCCTTAAACGCCGCATGTGGTCCACGCGGTGCCCGTATGTCTCGATATGGCCGTAAAGCATGGTGGCGTTGGTCTTGAGCCCCAGCCCGTGGGCGGTGCGGTGCACCTCGATCCATTGGTCCGCCGTGGCCTTGCCGGGGCATATCTGCTCCCTCACCTCGGGGTGGAAGATTTCGGCGCCGCCCCCGGGCATGGAATCCAGCCCCGCGGCCTTCAGCCGCGACAGCACTTCCCCATAAGGCATGTTGTATTTGTCGGCAAAAAAATTGATCTCCACGCCCGTGAAACACTTCAGGTGGACGCTCGGCACGGTTTTCTTCAAAAGTCGAAGCATGTCCTCGTACCACTCGAAGCCATAGGTGGGATGAAGCCCGCCCACGATGTGCAACTCGGTAATGTGCTCCCGTTCAAAGGCTTCTTTGGCTTTCTGGGCGATCTGCTGGTGGGTGAACTCGAAGGCGCCTTCCTCGCCCTCAAAGCGGGAAAATGCGCAAAACTTGCAGGTGGTGGCGCAAACGTTGGTGTAATCAATGTGGCGGTTGATGTTGTAGTAAGTGTCGTTGCCATTTTTCCGCTCGCGCGCCAGGTTGGCCATGGCGCCCAGGACGTAAAGGTCGTTGGTCTGGTAAAGGCGCAGGGCGTCCTCTTCGGTGACACGAACCCCTTGCTCGACCTTTTCGTAGATGTCCTTGAGGGATGACTGGTTTAAAAGCCTTTTGAGAACCAAACCGTGACTCCTACGACGCCGAAGTAAAGGATGGAGATCCATCCGTTCATTTTCATCATGGAAGGGGAAAGGGTAAACCGCGGCCTGCCTTCGCCGGGTTCCAGTCGATAAGCGTTTTTATGCTGGTAAAGCAGGACCGCCCCGATGATGCCGATTCCCCAGTAATAAGCGGGGGGAAAACCGGCCTGGACCCCGAATCCGGTCAGGAATCCTAACATACAGGCATGGAAGAATCGAGAGGCTTTGAGGCTGTTGGGAAGGCCCCAACGCACAACCCAAGATTGAAGCCCTTCTTTCTTGTCAAACGCCTCATCCTGCGTGGCGTACAAAATATCAAACCCCGCCAGGAAGCATATGACGGCCATCATAAGCCAGAAAGGTTCGGGCGCGAAGGCACCCGTGGCCGCGATCCAAGCTCCGACAGGCGCCACCCCCAGTGCCAATCCCAAAAATAAGTGGGAGGTCCAGGTAAAGCGCTTGGTATGGGAATAAAAAAGGACGATGACGAGGGCGGGGATGGACAGCTTCGCGGCGAGCCAGTTTAACTGGGTGGTAGCCAACACGAAACTTAGGCCGCAAACCCAAACGATCACCCGTACCTGCCAAACCTTAATGCGCCCCGCAGGAATATCCCTGTTTTTCGTGCGGGGATTCTTGGCGTCGATATCCGCGTCCGCCAGACGGTTATAGGCCATGGCGGTCGTGCGGGCCAGGACCATGCAGACGATGACCCAAAACAGGACGCGCGGGGAGGGCCGGCCATGGGTGGCGGTCAAAAGGCTGGCCAACGCGAAGGGCAGGGCGAAGACCGAGTGAGGTAAAACTACCAAACTGCTGAAGGTTTTTAGTTTTTCTAGCATGTTTTGCTTTTGGACAAACAAGTGAGGAGTTAGCGGTTAGGAATTAGGAGTTATGGAAATTTTTGAAATTCCAAAATGGAATTTCAAAACTACAAAAACTTCTAGCTCTTCACTCCTCACTTCTAACTTTCTTTTCTTCTTCCCTCCACCGTTTGGAGACCTCCGCTTGGATGCCCGCGTGGTCGTAAACCCGGGCAATGACCGTATCCACCACGTCCTCGATGGTCTTGGGGTTCCCATAAAAACTGGGGGTCGCCGGGATGACATGAGCTCCGGCCAAGGTGAGCAGTTCCATATTTTTGATTTGGATGAGGGAAAGGGGCGTTTCGCGCGGCACCAGGATGAGTTTGCGGCGTTCCTTGAGGAAAACCTCGCCGGACCGGGTGATGAGGTTGTCCGCGATGCCATGGGCCAGTTTGCCCAGGGTGGTGGTGGAACAAGGGATGACCACCATGGCTTCGAACTTGTTGGAGCCGCTGGCAGAAGGGGCGGTCAGGTCCTTCTCGTCCCATTCCCGCACGTGCGGGGGCAAGTTGAGTCCGCCCTCGTGGGACGCCACGATCCGGGCGGATTCGGAAACCACCGCGTGCGCTTCCCAGTCGTCATAGGGAAAGTGCTGGAAAAACCTTCGGGCGTAAATGGTGCCCGAAGCGCCGGTTACCGCCACCATTATTTTTTTCATGGTTTTCCCTTATAGCACCTGAAAAAGCCATAATTTTTTTCGACGTGAGAAACCGCGTCAATGATATTTGGCGGGTTTTTCACTGGCTTTAGCAATTTTTGGTGGATAAGCCTTATAGGGCCTTTTGGCCAAATAGGCGAATGGGCCCGCCAAAGCTTTTTGGTGGTAATAATTGACTTTTTCTTCCCAGGTCATTCCTTTGGTGACTTGATACAAACGTTTTTGAACTTTCTCCTTAAACGCCAAGGCATCAAAACTAGCCTTTTTTTTTCTTTTTTTCATATCTCAACTTCTTTCGGGGTCACGATGTTTAAGTAGCCATAGCCCCATTTTAAGTTCACCTCATTATATGCCCTCATTTTTCCAAGTTGAACTATATGCTTAAAATTCCATGAAACAATGGCATCCGATGTCGCCAGGGTCGCCATCGCGACATGAGCCGCGTCGTTTTGCGAAGAGAGCGTTAAAATCCCAGCCCTCAAATAGGCGTCCTTTAAGTTTTCGACTTCCTTGGTAAGTGGAAGCATTTCAATCGATGACGCTGGAATCTTTTCCAAAATGCGTTGGACTTTCTCAGGAGACCTTGTTAACTCTTCCAATACTAAATCCGATAAGAGAAAAATAACCTTCCGGGCGATGGCGCCATGAATGAGTTTTCTGGATTCTTTCTCGAAAACCTTATCGTAATAACCTCCGATCACTGATGTATCGACGTAAAGGCGGAGTTTCTTCATAAACTCTTTTATTTTCTTATCCCCACTAAGCTAACGGCAACGCCCATGGTCTTGCTTTCCACCGAAAGATCCTTGAAACCGCATTTTTCCATGAGCCTCATGAATTCATCAAGGGAAGCGAAATTCTTGGCCGATTTTTGGAGGTAGTCATAGGCCTGTTTATTGCCCGAAATCGCCCCGCCCCTCATGGGGACAATGGCGCCCACATAAAAGGCATGGGCCAGCCGGTTCAAAAAGCCGGTCGGCTTGAAGAATTCCAGGATCGCCACCCGTCCCCCCGGCTTTAGCATCCGCGCGATTTCCTTCAAACCCGCTTCCAAGTTATCCAGGTTGCGGACGCCAAATCCGCAGACCACCGCGTCAAAGGCCATATCATGGAATGGAAGTTTTAGGGCATCCGCCCCCAGGATTTCAAAACCTCCCGCCACACCCGTCTTTTTCTTGGCCAGGAGCAGCATGGCCTTGGAGAAATCAGCCAGGACCACCTGGGCTTCGGGCGCCTGCGCCTTGACCGCCAGGGCGAAATCCCCGGTTCCGGCGCAAAGGTCCAGGACGCGGTTGGGTTTGAAGCCGTCCTTCAGTATTTGCCGGACTGCGTCCTTTCGCCATTGGACGTCCTTGTTGAACGACAAGGCGTGGTTAGCCTGGTCATAAGTCGGCGCGATATTCGAAAACATCGTCTGGATTTGCTGGCTCATTTGAAACCTTTCAAAACAGTTTGAACCACAAAGACACGAAGGGCACAAAGAAAAGATTAACTTCCTAACCTTTTAAACCTTTAAACAAACCCTGTTATTTCACCAATCCGTATTTTTTGAGAATCGGCAACACCCGTTGTTCCACGCTTGGATCCATCACCAATTCCTCAGGCCATTCCCTATTAAAACCCTCTTCCTTCCACTTTTTCGTCGCGTCAATGCCCATCTTCCCGCCCCATGCCCACATGGGCGAGGTATGGTCCAGAACGTCCAAGGGTCCCTCGGTCACCACCACGTCACGCTTGGCGTCCATGCAGTTCCCCACCCGCCAAAGCACCTGGCCGTAATCGTGGACGTTAGTGTCCTTGTCCACGATCACCAGGATTTTATTGAGCATCATCTGCCCCAGCCCCCACAAGGCGAACATGACTTTTCGGGCATGCTGGGGATACTGCTTGTCGATGGACACGATGGCCAGGTTGTGGAAGATGCCTTCCACGGGAAGTTCAATATCCGTGATTTCCGGAAGCATCTTCTGCATCAGCGGCAGGAAAAGTCGCTCCGTGGCTTTTCCCAGGTAGCCGTCCTCCATGGGCGGTTTGCCCACGAGGGTGGTGGGGTAGATGGGATTCTTGCGGCGCGTAATGCAGGTCACGTGGAAAACCGGGTACTGGTCCGCGAGGCTGTAATAGCCGGTGTGGTCGCCGAAGGGCCCTTCCAGGCGGCGCTCCCCGGCTTCCACGTAGCCTTCCAGCACGAAATCCGCGTCCGCGTGCACCCGCAAGTCCACGGTCTCGCACTTCACCAATTCCACCGATTTCTTCCGCAGGAAACCCGCGAAAAGCAGCTCGTCGATGCCTTCGGGCAAGGGCGCCGTGGCCGCGTAAGTCAGGGCCGGGTCGCCGCCCAAGGCCACCGCCACTTCCAGGCGCTTCCCCATTTTTTCCGCCTTGCGGTGGTGCCCCGCCCCTCCGTGGTGAACCTGCCAGTGCATGCCCGTGGTGGCGGCGTCGTAGACCTGCATACGGTACATGCCGATGTTGCGCGCTCCCGTTTCAGGGTCCTGGGTATAAACGAGGGGGAAAGTGATGAACCGGCCGCCGTCCTGGGGCCAGCATTTGAGCACAGGCAAGGCGGTCAAATCCGGCCTGGTTTCCACCACTTCCTGGCAGGCGCCTTTCCCCGCCTCGGTGGGCGGGAACTTGGCGATGTCGGCCAGCTTGGGAAGGAACTTCAGCTTTTCCACGAAACCCTTGGGCGGTTTCAATTCCATTAATTCCCGGATCGCCCCGGCGTGTTCCTCCAGGTTTTCCACTCCCAAAGCCCAGCTCATCCGCTTGTAGGAGCCAAAGGCGTTGATGAGGACAGGATAGGGGCTCCCCTTGGGCTTCTCGAAAAGGAGGGCCTTTCCGCCTTGGGGGGACTTGGAAACCTTGTCCGCGATGGCCGTAATCTCCAGGACCGGGTCCACCTCGTCCTGGATACGCACCAGTTCGCCTTTTTTCTCGAGGAATTCGACGAATTCATTGAGGGATGAGTAGGGCATTTCAACCTTTAAATACTGTCATTGCGAGCCTCGAATTTTGAGGCAGGCTTGAAGTAGTTGGCCTGAAATTCAGGCCAACCATCCTTGGCCGTAGGCCAAGGACAACCTCAGTTCATGGGTGGTTTTCGTTTGATCAATGTCTCGTTCAAACAGCTTATTAAAACTGGGGTTGCTTCGTCATCAACGCCCGTCTATTCGACGGGCATTACTCGCAATGACCCCTAAAATGAATTTTAAAAGTGGGCCATTCTACGCTACTTGGGAGGCGGCCTCAACCTTGAGCTGGCGGGAAATCCAAAAGGCCCCCAGGGCCGCCAAAAGGCCGCCCACGGCTGGCGCCCAGAGCCATTTCAAGGCGGGCTGCAAGAAAAGGTTGAACCAGGCCATGTAGCTGACCGCCCAGGCCACGGCCATCAAAAATAGGGCCGAACGTTCCCCCCACCGGGGGCTCATCCAGCCCATGGCATAGCCCGCCATGGCGAAACTCACTCCGAACAAGTGCAGGTAGGCGGTGTGCTTGATGTACATCTCCGAGCTGTCGCCCATGTTCATCATTTTGGCCAGCCACACGAAGCACCAGAGGATCAGCCAAAGCACGGCGATGAGGGCCGCGCCGTGGGCGAAGAACATCAAGTTGCGGCTGTTGCCCTTAAGCCAGGAATACCGGACGCAAAAAAGGAGAAGCCCGGCAAGGCCCGCGAAGCCGAACAGGATGGCGACCCCCAACCAGGAGGAGGCGTCCTGCCTTAGGGAACCGGCCAAGGGATCCTCGAACAAAACGGCCATGGACAGGAGCACCCCCAGGGCCCCAACCCGGTAAATCACGAGGGACAGTTTCATTCCCCTTCCCCCCGGGCCTTACGCTTCTTCACGGGCGGGAAGGTTTGGGGATAGGACACCTTCACCATAAAAAGCCCGTTGGGCGGAAGGGTGGGCCCCGCCTTCTTGCGGTCCCTGGATTTCAGGATGGAGGGGATATCCCCCGGCGCGATCTTGCCCGTGCCCACATAGACCAGCGTGCCGCTTAAGATCCGCACCATTTGGTGCAGGAAGGACTCTCCCGTGAATTCCAGCAGGACGTCCGGACCCTTTTTTTTGATTTCGATTTTCATCAAGGTCCGCTTGGGGTTGGCCCGCTTGCCCAGGGTTCCCCGGAAGGAAGTGAAGTCGTGGGTGCCCACCAAATGCCGTGCGGCTCGGCGCATGGCTAAAAGGTCCAAGGGCAGGCGCAGGTGATGGTAGGTGTGGCGGTCGAAAACCGTGTAGTCCTTCGCGTTGCGGATCACGTAACGGTAGAGTTTGGCCAACGCGTGGTAGGTGGCGTGAAAAGTCGCGGGAACTTCCTGGGCCTTCACGACGCGGATGTCGTGTGGCAAAAGTTGGTTCAATACCCGGTGGATGCGCTTGACCGGCAGGGGGGAGGAAGTGTGGAAATTGGCCGCCTGGCCCAGGGCATGGACCCCGGCGTCCGTGCGTCCCGCCACCAGAAGGTCCACCGGGTGGCCGCAGATGAGTTTCAACCGGTCCTCCAGGACCCCTTGCACCGTGGGAGCCTGGGGCTGCTTTTGCCAGCCCGAATAAGCCGTTCCGTCGTATTCGACGGTGAGGCGGATGTTGCGGCAGCTCACCGGGGAGAAGTTCCCGGCGCCCCGTTCGGCATTTCGCGCTTTTGTTCCTGCTGATTAAGAAGCTGGAGTCCATCGAGGGCTTCCTTCTGCTGGGGATTCAGTTGGAGGGACTGGTGGTAGCACGTATCGGCGTTGGTGAAATCGTTCATGAGGCGGTAGCCGTCGCCCATGCGGGCCAGGATATAGGGAATGCCCGGATTGTGGGTGTCGCGTTTCAAGGATTCCTGGTAGTCGTTCACGGCCGCGGGGTAATCCCCCAAGGTCATATAGGTTTCGCCCAGCATCATATAGATGCGCCCCAGGGTCTGGGGCTGGCGGTACTGGAGCGCGTTATTGAAGCACCAAAGGGCCAGGTCGGGCATCTTGTTCATGTAGGCGAAATAGCCGGAAAAATCGAAGCCGATGCCGTAAGAGTCCTTCATGACGTCCGTGTACTCGTCCCAATAGCCCCGCGCCGGCGCGTCCATGTCCCTCAAGCGGTAGGTGTCCCAAAGCAGGTTGAGCCGCTGGGACGTGAAGGGGTAGTTGAGGTCCTTGGTGGTCACGATGCGCCACAGGAACCCCTCGGGAAGGGCCTGGTTCTTCTGCCGCATCCAGGGCGCGGTGAAGATATTGGTGAAGTAAAAGGACCGGTCCTTGGCGTGCTGCTCGATCATGTCCTGCACCACGGTCTCGGGCCGGATGTCGTCCCGGCCGTAGATGTCCTTGCGCAGGGGCACCTCCAGGAAGGGCCAGCGTTGGAACAGCGGGTTGCGGTACCAGTCGTAGGGAATGAGCTGCATGGTGAAGCTGACCACCTCGGGCCTTTTGCCCTCCACGAACTGGAGGTACCAGAGCGGGAGGATGTCGATGTCGCCGTTGCAAAGGATGACGCCGTCGCGGTTGACGGTCTTGAGCATGTTGATGCCCTCGTCATAGGAGCTGATATAACGGCTTTGGTCGTCCAGGCGGTAATTGAGGATGAGCGGCATCAGGGCCAGGGACAGGCAGAAGGACGAGGCGAAAAGCATCGCCTGCCCCCGGGGGAAACGCCGCCAAACCCATTGCAGGAAGGACGCGATCCCGACCGCCGCGAAAATCGACATGACCAGGAAGACCGTGGCGAAGAAATTGTCCAGGGTCCATTGGTACCCTTCCAGGGGCGAGCAGTAAACGAAGACCCCCAGCAGGATGAAAAAAGCCATGAGGAAAAAACCCACGGAAGTCGCGGCCTGGCGCCTCAAAAGCCACCAAATGCCCCAGAGGCACAGGAGGACCACCAGCACGGTGAAAACCGCGCCGTATTGGTCCTGGGCGTGGTAAAGGAACCGTTTGGAGTTGCGCACCAGGCGCACGGGGATGCTTTTTTCGCCGATGTCCTGGTACCCCAGGCGCTCGATGGTCCCCCAGAGCCGGACGAAATTATTGGGGTTCCACCAGTTGACGAGGGGGTGCTGGATAGCCCGCAGCGGAAGGTACAAATAAACCGAAACGGCGATGACACCCAGGCAAAAGGCGCGGATCAGGTTGACCAGCCCGATGGCGGACAACATTTTGGAGGCGTTCTCCCAAAGGTCGAAGGGCCGCAGCAGGGACTTGAAGAAATCGGAAACGGCCACCCGCCTCTGGGCCACCAGGAACAGCATGAAATAGCCGGGCGTGAAGGCGATCTGGTCGTGCAGGTGGTGGGCCAGCCCCAGGCCGTAAATATAGACGATGATGAGGAAGCCCTTGATGAACCAGCCGTTCTCCCTCATCTTGAAAAGGAAATAAAGGATCAGCACGAAAAACAGGGTGTTGAGGGTGTACACCCCGCCCTTGGCGCCGCCGGCCTGGAACCAATGCTGGTAGGAAAAGGCGAAAACCAGGGTCCCGAACAAGGCCGGCGCCTCCCAAAGCCAGGGAGAGGGCGTTTCCCCCTCCGCCTCCGGGGTGGCGGCCCCACCCGGGGCCGGAGCGGCCGCGAGGCCCTTGAACATCAACCGTAGCGCCTGGTAGAGCACCACCATCGAGAAGCTGGCGGTGAGCATGGAGGCGAAGGTCACCCGCAGCATGGGCTGTCCCAGGGGCAGCAGGCAGTTCACCCTTCCCCAGAGGCTGTGCAGGGGATAGCCGGGCGAGTGGCTGACGGTTAAAAGGTCGCACACCATGATGGTCTCGCCCGAGTCGTTGATGTTGAAGGTGGCGCAATGGGTCAACAGGTAGATTCCAAAGACGGATAAAAAAAGAATAACCGAAGCGATCATCGATCAAATCCCTTGAAATTCAGGTTTCAGGCATAAGGGCCCACACGCCAGGTGAACCTTGAACCTACTGATGTTTGCGTTATTGAGTGGCACCGAACGCTTGTCCAGGTATAGCGTTGGGTGTCACCGTAATATGCGAACATCAGTAGCACCTGCCACCTGGGGCCCGCCGTCAGGCGTCGGCTTTCGCGGCCGCCAGCGCCTTGTCGTAATCCGGGTGGGTGGTGACTTCCTTCACGTATTCGGCGTGCTTGATTTTACCATCCTTCCCCACCACGAAAAGGGCCCGGGCTTCCAGGCGCAATTCCTTGATATGGGTGCCGTAAGCGTCGCCGAAGTTCATATCCCGGTGGTCCGAAAGGGTCTGGATTTTGATGTTCTCGGCCCCGCAAAAACGGGCCTGGGCGAAGGGCAGGTCCGCCGTGATGGTCAGCACCTCCACCGAGGAAGGCAGGTTGGCGGCTTCCTTGTTGAACCGCTGGGTCTGCAAGGAGCAAACGGGCGTATCCAGCGAGGGGGCCACCGAAAGGATGAGGGTTTTCCCCTTGAAGTTGTCCAGGGTCACCTCTCCCAGGCCGTTGTTCAAAACCTTGAAATTCGGGGCCTTGTCCCCCGTCTTGACTTCGGGCCCGATCAGCGTCAGCGGCCCTCCCTTGAACGTAATGACGCCTTTTCTCTCCTGCATGGAATCCCCCTTTGGGTGAATTTTAAATTTTGAGCTGTAAATGGCTGAAGATTTTCGGCCCTGGCCGAAAATCCACGTCAACTCCTCACTCCTAACTCCAAACTCCCAACTAAATATAGTTTTTATGTGCCAGGTACTCGGCCACCAGCATTCCGCCCTTGGCGGCTCCCATCTTCGTATTGTGCGACACCAGCATGTACTTGACGCCGTTGGGCAGGGCGTGGTCGGCCCGCACCCGGCCCACCGAAGTCGCCATCCCCCCTTCCCGGTCCCGGTCCAGCCTGGGCTGGGGCCGGAAAGGATCGTCCGACACCTCAATGAGACGGGGGGGGCAGGACGGGAACTTCATCTTCACGAAATCCTTCCCATAATCCCGCATCACCTTCTTCACCTCGTCCACCGTGGCGTGTTTCCGCAGGGAGACGTAAACCGCCTCGGTATGGCCCTCCAGCACCGGAACCCGTGTGCAGGTGGCCGAGACCGGAAAAGGCGCCGGCGCCACCTTGCCGTCCACGATGGCGCCCAGGATCTTCTGGGTTTCCTTTTCCACTTTTTCCTCTTCCTTGGGGATGTAGGGGATCACGTTGTCCAGGATGTCCAGGCCGATGACGCCGGGTGAGCGCCCCGCGCCCGAGCAGGCCTGCAGGGAGGTCATGAGGACCTGGAGGATGCCGAAGGCGTCGTATAACGGCTTCAAGGTCATGGCCAGCCCCATGGTGGTGCAGTTGGGCACCGGCGTGACGAAACCCTTCCAGCCGCGGTTCTTCTTTTGGACCGCGATGAGCTTGTCGTGGTCCAAGTTGACGCCGGGGATGAAGATGGGCACGTCCTCCTCGTGGCGGAAGGCCGAGGCCGTGGAAACCACCGGGGTGGTCTTGGCGTAGCGGGACTCCAGTTCCTTGGCCGCGTCCGACTCCACGGCCGTGAAGACCACATCCAGCTTGGAGGCGTCCAGCTTGGAGGCGTCCTCCACTTGGATCTTGGCGAAGGCGGGGTCGAGCGGTTCCTGGCAGTACCAGCGGAAAGCGCCGTTGGCGTCGGTGATGGCGTCCTTGAGGGGCTTGCCCGCGGAGCGTTCGCTGGCCGCCAGGGCCGTGACCTCGAAAAAGGGGTGACCCGAAAGGGAAGCCAGGAATTGCTGGCCCGCCACCCCCGTGGCGCCGATGACGGCGACTTTCTTCTTTTTCATGCTCTCAATCCTTGAAAATGAAGGGGAAAACCGGTTTTTTAGAGGGGAAAGGATAGCACATTAGTGGGACGCAAAAAAAGATTTTTGCGGCCGCTCACCCCAAAGCTTCCGAAGGAAGCGTGGGGTCGCCACCCATGGCGTCGATTGTAAAAGTCGTTCTTTTCGGCATTTCCAATCAGCTAGGGGTGAGGCGGGATTCAATGCGGCAAAAACCCGGAAACCTTTGTGGATTTATACAACTCTCAAGGAATGGCCGTTTTGCCGCTGGCCTCATAGGTGTTCTTCTCGGCGGACACGGAAACAAAACAAAGATAGGTGTCGGGCGGCATGGGCCGGCCCTCGTCATCCTTGCCGTCCCACGTCGTCTCATGGGTACCGGCCGTCAGGTAGTCGGGTTTTTCCTTTTTATTGAAGTTCGCCTCCCAAACCAGGCGGAAGCCGCTGGTGTAAACCCTCAGGTAAGTCTCCTTGGCGTGAAAGGTGGCGCCCCAGCTGAAATGGATCAAGCCATCCTCGGCCGGCTTGGGTGAAACCACGAACTTGAATACCCCCGGCGTGGAGGTGGCGGTAGGCGTGGTGGTGGGGGTCTGGGTGGCCGTTTTGGTGACGGTGAGGGTGGGGGTGAAGCTGGGCGTGAACGTGAGGGAAGGCGACAGCGTTCCCGTGGGTGAATTGGTGGGGGTGTAGGTGATGGTGGGCGTATAGGTAATCGTGGGCGTGAGGGTGAGGGTGGGAGTTTTGGTGGGCGTGGCGGTGTACCAAGTGCCGGTGGGGGTCACGGTAAAAGTATCGGTGGGAGCGGTGGTAAAGGTGGGCGTTTGCGTGAAGGTTTTGGTGGAAGTAGCGGAAGGCGTAAAGGTAAAGTTAGGAGTTGGGAGCGCGGAGCCCGCGGTGAGGGTCGCCGCAGGCGACATCGAACCGTTAGGAGTTAAGGTGGGCGACGGGGTGTTGGTAGGAGAAGCGGTAGGAGTGAGGCTTTGGGCGTTTAAGGCGCCGGCAAAACCCAATATCACCGCGAAGACGCGCGCCGCTCTTCCATCGAATCTGTTACTCAAAGGGAGCGGCATGGCCCAGGCCCCTTGCCTTCGGCAAGGGAGGGCAAGTCGGCGAAAGAAATGAACTTTCTTTATTGCTAAGTTTCGACCTAAACTTGAAAAACTTCCTGATCTGTTTCGATAAAAACATTCCATTATTTTGCCTTAGTTGTTCTTCGCGATCTTTGCGCCTTCGCGGTAAATTTTCATCTTATTTCTTTTACAACCGCGTCGCCCATTTCCCTGCAGGAAACCGCCTTTTCGCCCTTTTTGGCCAAATCCGCGGTTCGAAACCCGTCGTTGAGCACCTTTTCCACGGCCTTCTCCACCGCTTCCGCCTCTTTTAGAAGTTTGAAGCTGTATTGGAGCATCATGGCCACGGACAGGATCATGGCCAGGGGGTTGGCCTTGCCGGTTCCAGCGATATCCGGCGCCGATCCGTGGGAAGGCTCGTAAAGCCCCACCTTACCGCCCAAGGAAGCCGAAGGCAACATGCCCAGGGACCCGGTCAGCATGGAGGCCTCGTCCGAGAGGATGTCCCCGAACATATTGGTAGTCACCAGGACGTCGAATTGCCTGGGTTGGAGAATGAGCTGCATGGCCGCGTTGTCCACGATCTGGTGCTCAAAGGCCACATCCGGGTGCTTCTTGGATACTTCCTCGGCCACGTCGTGCCAGAGCCGTGAGGATTCCAGCACATTGAACTTGTCCACGCTGGTGACCTTTTTGCGGCGCAATTTCGCCAGCTCAAAGGCCAGGCCCACGATGCGCTCCACTTCCGGGGCGCGGTAGATTTCGGTGTTGACCCCGTAACGGTCCTTCCCTTCCCCGTGGATGCCGCGCGGCTCGCCGAAATAGATGCCGGAAATCAGCTCCCGCGCGATCAGCATATCCACCCCGTCAATGACCTCGGGCTTCAGGGTGGAAGCTTGTTTGAGCGCGTTGAAAAGCCTCACGGGCCTCAAGTTGGCGTAGAGGTCCAACCCCTTGCGCAGGCCCAAAATGCCGGCTTCCGGCCGCTTCTTGTTCTCGATCTTGTCCCACTTGGGCCCGCCCATGGGCGCCTTCAGGACGGCGTCCGCCGCCTGGCAGGCCTTCAGGGTGTGGTCCGGCAAGGGGGTGTCGTACTTGTCGATGGCGATCCCGCCCGCGTCCTGGGGCTCGTATTCGAACTTGTGCCCGAACACTTCCCCCACGCGGTTGAGGACCTTCTTGGACTCCTCGCAGATTTCCGGCCCGATGCCGTCTCCCGCGAGCACGACGATATGGAAGTTCATGGCTGATGGTTCCTTATCAAAATTGGTTGGGTAGTTTAACCGAGCGGGCAAAGGATGACAAATGGAAGGAATCGCCGGTAGTGTTACAGTTTGAATTTTGGAGCTGGTTTTACGGTCTATTCTACCATTAGGCTTGTGTCATAATTAATCCATGCCAAAAGGACCGCAAGGACAAAAAAGACCCGCTGATACCGTTCAGGCCGCCATGATGATAGCTAAGATAGCAACTGGCGAAATTAAAGACCAAAAACCACTTGTAGGATTAGAGTATGCTCAAAAAGGTGGTTTAAAAGGCGGGAACGCAAGAGCTAAAAAACTGTCGGCCAAACAAAGAAAAGCTATTGCTCAAAAAGCCGCCAAAATGAGATGGACTGCTCAATCGGATTGAGCCCCTGGTAATTGGACTGGCATTTGCATCATTGCGATTCCGCCCATTGGCGGCATAGTCATTTGCTTTGAAAAACAGATTCCATTTTGATTTTCTATTAGTTTGAATGCATTGGTGTTCATTAATGCATGCATATAACAATGATGGACCGTTAACACTAATTCTTGAAATTCGGGTTCCGACTCTATCCGGCTAATTTTCAAACCCATTTTTTCACACTCTTCAGCATGAATGGGCCGATCATGCCCTTTATTTTTTCTGTAGTCCGTTAAACTCTTAACAATGTGTTTGGCTTTTTTATTTGCTTTAGGATCATCTTTAAACATCACACTCTTTAATTGATTTGTAACAAATAAATTAGAACGGTTTTTGGCATTTTCACATTCATTTAAAAATGTCGGATGATACTTGCCTATTATTTGTTGCCACATACTTGTCTTACTTGGGTCTGCTTTTACTTCTTTGCAGGCTCTTTTAAATTCTTCGATAACACCATATGCGGCTACGCCGCGCGCTTGAGGGTCTATCGGACCTAAATTAGAGTGCTTTGCCATAAATATCTCTCGACATGAACAAGCAATCATAGTGCCAGCTGACATCGCTATTTGAGGAACAATAGCCCTTATATTGTCTTTAAACATCTTGCGAAGATAGTTCACAAGAGATTCGGTTGCTGAAATTTGGCCGCCAGGAGTATGGAGGATTAAATCTAAACCTAGATTACGATCTAATCTATGAATGGCCATCATAAAACCATTTTTGTCCTCGTGAGTTATTTCGAGGCCAAAAACCGGTGGTTTAGAAAGCCATCCCGAATAATAAGCAATTATATTTCGATTAGTTTTTTGATGAAGTTGGAGAAGATATTTTTGCCGCACTCTATCAAAACAACGACTTGCTTCTTGCGGATCGGTTATGTGATCCTGTCGATATTGATTAATTTCATTAAGTATTTCGACCCAGTTGCCCAAAAGTTATCCCTGAGTTTGGTAAGGACTGGCGGTAGTTTGGGTGGGAACGTATTGATAAAAAGGTGGTTGAGCTAAAGATTCAGTGTCTTTATAAGCCACTGATGAAGAATCGGAAAAATTTCCAAAAAGTTTTTTATATTCTTTTTGAAGTAGTGCCGACTCCGAAGTGTCTTCCTTCTTCATTTCTTTTTTGATTTCCTTTTTCATTAACTTAACCTCCTCGTCAAAGTTAAGCTTTTGATTCCGTGGAGTCTAGTATACCCGGTATCTAACGACAATAATTATCTTCGCTTAACTCCTCTTTTTTGACCGGCAAGTTTTAGTGCAATTTAACTCCAATTTTATCACATTAGTGGCTGTTGCATAAATCCCGATAATTTTAGGGAAATCCCGAGGATTTTTTGGTAAGAAGAAGGCATTCTTGCAAAAAGCGAGGGGAAAGTGGCCTACAACTTTTACCGGCTAGACCGGGAGCAGATGTACCTGATGCCGCCGAGTTTGAGGGAATGGCTTCCGGAAGGGGATTTGGCGTGGTTTGTGTTGGATGCGGTGAGGCAGATGGATTTGGATGTGTTTTGTGAGGCGTACCGGGAGGATGGAAAAGGGGCCACCGCTTACCCGCCGGAAATGTTAGTAGGGTTGATGTTGTGGGCCTACTGCCAAGGGGTGAGGTCGTCGCGGATGATCGAGCGGATGTGCGAGAGGGACGTGGCCTGCCGGGTGATGACAGCCAACTTCAAGCCGGATCACACGTCCATCGCACGGTTTCGGAAGGATTTCGAGGGGGAATTGGAAAGAGTGTTCGTGAAAGTCTTGAAGCTGTGCAAGGAAGCGGGGATGGTAAAGATGGGGATGGTGGCGCTGGATGGGACCAAAATCAAGGCGAATGCGTCGTTGGAGGCGAACCGGACGAAAGGAAGCATCGAAGCGGAAGTGAAGCGGATGCTTCAAGAAGCGGGGAAAGTGGATGAGGAAGAAGATGAGAAATATGGCAAGGACCGGCGAGGGGATGAGTTGCCGGAGGATTTGAGAAGGCCGGAAGAAAGGTTGAAGCGCTTGAGGGAATGCCAGGAAAGGCTTGAAAAAGAGGAAAAACAAGCGCGGGAAGCCCAGGAGCGGAAGATCGGGTAGTGTTACAGTTTGCCTAAAGGATCACCCTCACCCTACCCTCATTTATCCATTTTCAATCGGGCAAAGCCCGAATGGGAAATGAGGGTGACACTGTTCTCCTTATTCGGGCCGAAGGCCCGATTTTATGGAGGAACAGCGTAGGGTGAGGGGTGTCTGAATCTGAAAACCAAACTGATACGCCACCGAATCGCCCGCCCTTGCCCCGCGCCGATTCAATTTTCCGGCACCCTGTTGGTCCTTTTTGTGTTTTCCAATATAATTCCTGCCAATCCATTCTTTTCCACACCCCTCATTTCTTCATTTCCCGGGAGGCAATCATGAAATCCAACCTATGGCTGACCTTGGGTATTTTGGTCTTTTCAAGCGTGGCCCTCACGGGCTGTCCCGGCAAAAACTCTCCGTCCACACCCGGCGCGGCTCCTACCAACACCCCGGCGCCGCAATCCCCATCGGTGACCACCACCGTGACCCCCACGGCCACGGCAACCGTCACTTCCACCCCAACCTTGACGGTCACGTCCACTGCCACACGCACGCCGACTTCCACCGCCACAACGGCGGTTTCGATGACGCCTACGTCTTCGCCGACGAACACTCTCACGGCCGCCGGAACCGCGACGACGCCGCCGACATCGACACCCTCGGGCACGCCTACGCTCACGGCCACCTTGACGGCCTCGGGAACGCCGACCTCCACTCCCACCGTCACGGCGAGCTACACCCCTTCCTGGAAGCCCGTGGGCACGGTTGGATTTTCCGGAGTCGAGTCCATTTCCACGATGCTGTTCGTGGACGACAGTAACGACCCCTATGTGAGCTTCGAGGATAACGGCTCGGGGAACAAGCCGATGGTCATGGAATACACCGGGGGCGCCTGGACCACCGTGGGCGGCGGCGTGGCCTCCTCCCATGGGGGCTCGGAACCCTCCATGACCGTTTCCAGCGGGGACGTTTACGTGGCTTCCTACGACCAAAGCGACATTGGAATCCAGGTGGACGAGTACAACGGCAGCAGTTGGTCGCAACTGGGCAGTGAGTTCGGCCCGGGCGCCTCCTATCCCTCGGTCCAGGTTTACGGCGGAACGCCCTACGTGGCCTACCAGGACGGGGGAGGCGGCGGCGACGCGGCCATGGCGGTGGATTACGTGAGCGGGGCCTGGGCCACGGTGGGCGCGGCGGATTTCTCGGCCGGGTCGATCACCTATCCTACCCTTTCCATTTCCCAGGTGGCCAACGGCTCCATCCCGGCGGGCACGCCCTATGTGGCCTACGAGGACGGGTACAACAGCGAGAACTACGCCACGGTCATGGCCTATGTGTCGGGCGCCTGGGCGACCATCGGCAACGCTTCCTTTTCGGGCGCCATCGCGGTGGACACGGACATCTTCGTGGACCCGTCCACGGGCACGCCCTACGTGTCCTTCATCGACGGCACGGGCGGCACGGAAAAGGCCACGGTGATGGAATGCAGCGGCTGCGGGGTCACCACCGGCACCTGGACCGTGGTGGGAAGCCGGGGCTTTTCCTCGGGCGAGGTGGCCACCCCCTCGCTTTACGTCTACAACGGCACGCCTTACGTGGGGTTCCAGAGCACGGGCGACGGGGAGACCACGGTGATGGAATACACGGGCGCGGGAAGCACGGGCTGGGTGGACGTGGGGAGCCCCAATTTCTCCTCCAACCAGGGCACCGCCCAATACACCTCGCTCTCGGTGGCGGGCGGCATCCCCTACCTGGCCTACATGGACGGCGGCAACAGCGACTACGCCACCCTGATGGAGTACCACTGAGGCGGCCTCACGAAGGCTTTGCGTGGGGTATTGCTTTTAGCCTGAACAGCGATTAAAAAAACCTCATGGACCCAATGGGGAGGAAAAAATGAAAAAAAACTTAATGGCTGTTTTGGTTTTGTGCGCTTGGGGCGGGCCCGCTTTCGCGGGGATCGTCACCCAAACGGTGGACTACAAGGACGGCGGCGCGGTTTTGGAGGGTTACCTGGCTTACGATGATTCCATCCAAGGAAAGCGCCCGGGCATCCTGGTGGTGCACGAATGGAACGGCCCTGGGCATTACGTCGAGGGGCGCTGCCGGCAATTGGCCCAGCTGGGTTACGTGGCCTTCGCCGCGGACATTTATGGGAAAGGCGTGAGGCCCCAATCCATGCAGGACTGCCAAAAGGAATCCTCCAAGTACAAGTCCAACCGCGCCTTGATGAGGGAAAGGGCCCGGGCGGCGCTCTCCCAACTGCAAAACAACGAGAGGGTGGATGCCTCCAAGATCGCGGTCATCGGTTATTGCTTCGGGGGGACGGTGGCCCTGGAACTGGGCCGCGGCGGGGCCCCGGTCTTGGGCATCGTCAGTTTCCACGGCGGATTGGACACCCCCACCCCGGCGGACGCCCAAAACATCAAGGGGAAGGTTCTGGTTTGCCAGGGCGGGGCGGACAGCCACACCCTTTCCCAGATCCCGGGTTTTGAGAAGGAAATGAAGGACGCCAAGGTGGATTACAAGATCATCACTTATCCCGGGGCGACCCACGGCTTCACCAACCCGGACAACAAGGGGCCGGCGCTGAAATACGACCCCCAGGCGGATAAGGACTCCTGGCGGGCCATGAGGGACTTTTTTGACAGGATTTTTAAGTCGTAGTCCCGTTTATTTCTGGGGGTTCGAATCCTGCTGCTGGTTTTGGCCGTCGGAACCGCCATGGCCGTACATGTGCCCCTGGTGGGACCAACCGCCGTCGCCATGATGATGCCAACCGCCGTCCCATCCCTGCCGGTGATGGTGGAAAAAGAAACCTAAGATCAGGCAGACCAGGACCCCCACGAGGAGCCCCCTCCAAAATCCGCCCCGGTGGCAGCCGTAGCCTCCGCCCCATCCGTAACCGCGGCCCCCATGTTCCTTCTTTAACTGGCTTTTCGTCTCAAACCGAAGTTTTTCCTCGGCGATGATCCGGTCTTTTTCTTCCTGGGATAGTTCCATTTTTGTCTCCTTCACCTCAAACTTTAACAACAGTCATTGAAAATATGGACATGAATTTTAGACGCCCCCCTGGGTGCGGAAGTACCGCCTTAAAAAAACCGTCCCTTGATCAAGGCCTGGCCCGTGGCGAAGTAAAAGGCCGCGTCCGCCATGGAAAAGAAGCCCAATCCCACGAGGGTCAAGGTATTGAGGTGGACGTTCAGCTTGTCGGCATTTTCATGCAGCGAATGGTGGAGCCCCTCGGTTTTTTCGAGGAAAAAGGCATAGCCGATCCAAATCAGCGCCATGGGCAGGGCGTAACCCAGGTTGTAAAGCAGGATCAGCGCGATGACCGCCGGCAGTCCTTGTCCCAGCGCGGCGTATTTGGCCAAGGCCAGGAGATAGGGGGTGGAGGCCGGGAAAGAGGAGATGGAAATAAAGGCGCCGATCAAAAAGGCCGTCAAGGGCTTCATGCTGTCCAGCCGCGCCCGCACCCAATTTTCCAGCCGGCTTTTTTGGGCTTTCCGGCTCCGGAAAAAATAAACGGCGCCCAGGGCCACCAGCGCCAGGCCCGTGAGGAACTCGGACCGGTAATAAACGGCGTCAGGGATTTTATCGAGGCCAAACGCCCCCTTCAAAAACCGCCTTAAGTCATCGATCACGAAGTAACCCGCGAACCCGCAGGCGAAATAAAATCCGCTCAAGCCCGCCAGGTAGCCGGCCGCGTGGCGGTGCGGCTGGGCCGTGGTCAACAGCAGGACGAAAACCACAATTTGAACCGTGGTCGTGAGGCTGTCCACCAGCGACATCCCGAGGGTGAAGAGGATCAGGTCCATTTACGGTTTTTTCCGAACGAACGGCATGGGGCGGCTTTTATTTTGGAGCGTTCTGGAGCTGGGCCAGCCAGGCCAGCAAGGTGCTCCGGTCTTGGGCCGACAGGGGCGAGCCCAAGCCGAGCTTGGCCTGGGATTTCGGGGGCATGAAGCCCTTGGATATCACCTTTTGCATATGGGCGATCTGTTTGGCCGGGGACTGGTCATTGGGAAAGGGGAAGCTGCCGCCCATGGCGAATCTTTCCACGGCGCGGTCCATCTGGTTTTGGGCCTTCTTGGCCAGGGCCGGGTCGGCCGGCAGGGTCACCTTAGTTCCGCTGACATGGCAGGCGAAACAGCTGTTTTGCAGGATGGGCAGGACCGTTGCCTTGAAGTCGATGGTCGCGGCGGGAGTGGCGTCGTCCGCCAGGGCGGGGGCAAGAAGCCCCAGGGACAGGAAACCCGCGGCCAGGAGGCTAGAGGCCATTTCAAAACCCAAACTCTTACCACAAAGGGCACGAAGTACACAAAGTGAATCAAAATTACGGTGAAAAACCATCGGTTTTACTTCGTGGTCTTCGTGTACTTCGTGGTTAATAGAGGTTTTGAAACAGGTTCTAGTCTTTTTCAAAGTGTATTTCATGGCATCTCCTTTTTTTCTTGGCCTGTTCGTTTTAGACGCAATGGATTATATACGAGGGTCATTTAAATTTATCCAAGGGTAGTGTCTCCGTTCCATTTTTAAAAACTTAAAGATACCCCTCACCCTACCCTCTCCCACAAGGGGCGAGGGTTTTCGCGGATTTTCCCCCTCTCCCTTGACGGGAGAGGGCGGGGTGAGGGTGAACCAGACTTTATTTTTCAAACCGATGCACTACCGGATGAATGTCAGCCCAGCAGCACGACCCAGTTGGGAAGGGCCTGGAGCAGGAAGCCCAGGATGATCAGGAACACACCGATGGCCGCCAGCCACCTTTGGGACATCCGCTCCACCCAATATTCCACCCAGGGCGCGAAAAACCCCACTAAGAGGCTGGTGCCGCCGATGGCCAGGCCGAACCGCCAGGGGGGTCCGATGGTCACGAAATTTTCCCCCACGCCTTGTTCCGCCAGATAGCACGCAAACCAACTGCTAAGGCCCCTGGTCAAGGAAGCCCAGAAAATCCTATGGTATTGATCCATCAGCCTAGAGGAGTGGATACGGATGTCGGCCGGTGCGAAACCCCACAGGTTCAATGCGGAAATCAGGATCGACTGGAGTGGAAAAAGCAGGAGCGCCACCTTGAGGTCCGTAATGGCCCCAAAGGCCAGCGACACGAAGAAGGAACGGCCGATCCCGATGGCCAGTACCACGGGCCGGGGCTGGGGCTTGTTGCGGGCCGCCTTGGGCCGGCGCGAGGCCAGGTAGAATTCGGTGCCCAATAGCACGCCCATCCCCAGGCAGGCGATCAGGCCGAACCTCAAGCCCAGGCTCGCGGTATAGCCGAAGCCGAAGATAACCATGTAGGTGACGCTTCGCGTCATGCCCGCCAACGGCCCGTTTTCCCCGCCGATGATGTCGTAGGCCAGGAAAAAACCGCCCAGGAGCCCCAGGAGCGAGCCGATCAAGTTGCACCAGGCATCCCAATGCTGGATCATTTGTTCCCTTCAATTAATCATTTGTCCACGACGGTTCCCCATCGTGGACAACCCCGGCTCGCCGCCTTCAGTCTTGGCGGCCTTTCACTGGCCGCCAAAGAAGGTTAGAATCATAGAGGTAACAAGATTTGGGTTTATCCGGGTTCACCAAAAGGATGGCCGGGCTATCCACCTCTGCGCCCGGGAACCCCGTAACTGTTTTTAAAAAACTTTCTCCCTTGTATTCGTATCGAACCTGCCATTTATCGACCTTAACGGTACGCATACTTTCTTTCCACGCTTTCTCCACCTTGCCGGTAATTTTTTCCCAATCCCGGACCATTTTCATTTGGGAATAGGCGTAAAAGCCGAATAAACCGAACAACAGGCAGAGGGATATGGCGACGACCATCACTGTGTGGACCGGGTCGGCCGACAGCCCTGAAAAACCCACCACCGGCAAGGCGATAACGGCAAAACACGCAAAGAGAAAAATGATAATAACCGGCGTTGCCCCACCCGTCCTCAACTTTAAATTTCGTGGGACCTTCTCGCCAAGTTCTTCCGATAACACCCGGTAGATTCCTAAATAGGATTGATTCATGATTAATACGCCTCCCCGTCGTGGACTGGCCCTACATTAAACCATCGAAATAACCTTTGGAGTCGGCGCCGGTCGAGGGCTGTTCCATTGCTTTTCTCCAACTTTGATAAACCCGATTCACTTCATCTGGTCCAACGGAAATATATTTCGGCCACTCTTTCATCATGTTATGGGGATAACCCAAAAGATTATTGATCGAATTATTTACCGCCAGAATCACGTTTTGATCCGACCAATCAATATGGGGCCAGTCCGCGACGACCTTTTCTACTTCCTTTCTACCAAGTCCCAAAAGAGTGGAAAATTCCCAATCGGGGAAAAAAGGGCCCAAAGCCGCGGCCTTTAGGCATTCCAAAATGACCCGTTTGTCTTTTTCGGGAATATGAATCACTCGAAATGCCTCCCCATCGTGGACAACTCGGCAAGCACTCATAAGGATTATCGGATTTTTTGGCTCACCAAAGCACAAACCCTAAACCTGAAATCATAATCCCCCAACAATTTGTATTTGCGGCCACTCCGTCCGATCAACCACAAGAGAATGTAAGAAGTATTTGACCCCATCTGCGGCTGAAACCATTCGACCCGTTCGACTTCACCCCACGGTAAAAATACCTTCCCGATTGGGCGATGTAGGGTGATGCCCTCTGCATTCAAGGTAACTTGCTCAAACTGCTGAAACTTCATATAAATCAAATAACCGAACAATGCAGGGAATACCAATGCCATCAACCGGCCGTTTTCAACGTTGCCAGGAATAGAGGGATTGGCGTGGAGACCACCCCATGTCATCAGCCCCCCCACAAGGATCGAAAATGCCAAAGCTATCCCAAGTCTCAACACCGGTATTCTGCCTAGGGCCACGGGAAATGGCGGGGTCTTGAGATGGCTCATGAATTCCTCGTAAATGCGTTCCATGAGTTCATCGCGTCTTTCATAACCATCGTAAATAGGAATGGCCTTATTGCCCGACAGATCCCGGATAACGATGGGCTTAACCAAATCTCCGCGCTTGAGGCTCGCAATTTCATTCCATCTAATAGAAATCCTGGAATCTTCCCCATCTATTTGGGTGATACCGTCCGCATTTACAATCAGGCGTTTGTGGCGGAATTCTAACCCGTTACGAATGAAATAAATCCCACCCGGAAAGCCAATCAAGCCAGCGAATATAGAAACAACAATTAGGGCTTTGGGATGTGCCATCTTGAGCAATTCACCGTCCACATATAGCCCCACTACAGAAACCATCAACCCGACGATCAAAAAAAATAAGACTCCGCCAATCACCCAATATTGCATCCACCCTGCGGAGGTCGGAGCATAGACGGTGCCGCCTGGTTCCTCTTTTCCGTGCCTTTTTTGGTATTCCTCCAGCACCCGCTGGACCACCTCTTTGGCCCAACCCATGTGGCCCGGGATAAAAATTCTCTTGCGGACAGTCGGCGCCTCGATGGTGAGGCGCCTAACGCCCTTACCCATCGTGACTTTTTCAATCTCGTCCCAACGGATGAAAACGCTGGTACCGTTGCGTTCGATCCTCGCAATACCCTCGGAGGTGATTTCAATCTTCTCGGGCAGCTTGTCGCTGGCCTTGGAGAGAATGTAATAAAGATAAATCCAAATTCCGATCATCCATATGGCGGTATTCTGGAGGCGGTGGAGGGACGACCCGATATCTCCGTTATGTCTTTGGACCACCCAGATTTGGAAAACCTGAAAGAGAATGGAAATGGCTACCAAAAGAAGGAAAGGCCCAATCGCAGGGTTTTTGAGCCTTCCGACGGAATAAACGTGGGTCTCGTCGTTAGATACGGTGCTTTGGACCATTGAAATTCCTTTTACCATCATTTCAAAGGATTGAACCGGTAGGTTCGTTTCTCGACGATCATCAGGTGCGTTGGCTCTGACAGCCGATGGAACTCCAGGCCCCATTATCCACAATCCCTATCCACGACAGATCCCCGTCGTGGTCAGAAAATTTTAAGCGCTTACTCAAACCCGTAAAATGAATAAGGAACCGACTTGGAATCCTTCACCGTACTGTTGACGTAAACCGTGCCGGAATTGCTGTCGTAGAGCCAACCCGTGCCGCTTCCCGTGGGGGTTTGTCCTTTCGGGGCCATGGTGACGTTATTCCCTTCTGGGTTTTGGACGCCCGCGACAAAAGCGCCGGTGACCTGGGCCATAGGAATGTCCTGAATCCTGGGTGCAACTCCGCTGTCCACCATCGCCTGTTCAAAGTCCTGGGACGAAGCCGGCCAGCGATGATGTTTTTGATGGTAGGAATGAATTCCAACATAAATTTCCAGCAAATCGCATTTGGTACAGGATTCGTTTGTTTTTTCGATCATTTGGGAAAAACGGAACACGCCCATTGAACTTATCAACCATAGTTTTTTACGGAAACCGTCGATGACGTGGTCAGCGGCGACCGGGCCCTTTGGGAGGGCTTTCATGAATTGGATGCCATACTCATACTGCGAGGCCTCGTCGAATGGCAGAAAGGGCCAATAAACAATTCCAAATATCTTGTTGGCGGCATTGATTTCATGCGAATCGTAGGTTACAAATCCCCACCAGCTTAATCGGTCGAAATCCACCAAATAATTTTTGAAAAGATCTTTTTGAATGTCGCTAGAGAATTCGGTTTTGATCCTTTCCGGCCGGATGAATGGAAGTAACTCCCTTCCCCCTTTTCCATGAGTCTCCAAAAGCGGCAAGGCCCGCCTAGCTGGAGCCGTCATCATTCCAGCCACGGGCACGTCGATCATCACCCCGACCAAATCATGGACTTGACCGGCCATATCCGCCAATTGGAACCCCTCCTTGAGGCTGCGGACCGCACCCTTGGCATCGCCATCCAGGGCTTGCGCGGTTGCCTGAAAGCGCATCAAACGCCCCAGGGACAACAAATGCACCACTTGGGGACTGGGTATTTTCCAGGAGGGCTTGTTGTTCCAGTCGATTCCCCAATCCACGCCCTTACCATCGAATGCATGGTCGATCAAACCGAAGGCATCTTGATGTTCTTTCAACAACTTCCGGGCATAGGCCCTGTCCCTGGCATTCACTAGGCCCAGCGAAGCTTGGTGGATGAAATAAATCACGAAGTCATCTTCAGGCATCTTCCCGAAAAAGGGCTGGTTGGTCAGGTTGGGCTGATTCGTAAGATGCCCATATTTCCGTGTGTTGTCGGCGAACCTGCCGTTGGGCGTAGGTTCGTCATAAATGGCCGAGAGCCCTCCAAACTTGCGCATGGAAGGCGAGTTCCAGGCTTCATTGACGAGGACGACGGCGTTTTGATCGTCCGGCAAAACGGGCGCATTGGACGGGGGCGCCAGGCTATACCCGTCCTCCCGGACGTCGTTTTGGGCCTTGTCCAGGATGATCTGCCCCATGTACCGCCAGAAATAGCCGCCCGCCACATAACCAAGGACCATGAAGAACAAAACCGGAAGACTGGAAGCGGCGAGGGGCCGGATACCTTTTTGTCTTTTACGGGGCTTGGGAAAGGATTTCTTCCATAGCCAAAAAAGAACAAATACCGTTGCCGCCAAAATTGGAAGGGTGACTCCCCAAAGCCAAAGGAATTTGGGACCGGACCAAAGATCAAAACCCGACCAAGGCAGGACTTTGCCCATCCAAAAACCCGGCACGGTCACTAATAAAAACCAGGTTGTCGCTGGCCGCCAGGCCGTTTCCAAAGAGGACCTCAAATTCATATTCCCGCTCCACATAAATTTTCCTGTAGAGTAGAGCACTGGCGCGATGGTGTGCAGAGGGACCCTTGATCTGTTTCCCCGTTTCCGGTTCCGTGCCCCAACGAGGTTCCCTCATCACTTCGTTTCCAGCGCCCCCTCTTCAAACCGTACGTGACCTTTTCGATCATACGGCTTTCCGACAACCTCTCCTCCGGCGGCTTACGGATTTCTCTTGGCCGCCCGGCATAGTGCCTGTTGAAGATTACGCGCTTTTGTCCTTCAGAGTTGTTAGCCGTTTCCGGCATTCTCCAGC
Source organism: candidate division FCPU426 bacterium (assembly GCA_030041545.1). Lineage (GTDB taxonomy): Bacteria > Oederibacteriota > Muellerivitia > Muellerivitales > Muellerivitaceae > JAJPJW01. Next base: position 51,487 of record JASHNQ010000045.1, read on the forward strand.
GCCACCCTTCTTGAACGCACGCGGTTGAAGCAGGGGACCTTCCCTCGGGAAAGGTTTTGTTGTCCTCTCCCTCTAAGCGGTACTATTTCCCCCTCCGACTTCCTCCCGCCACGCCTCCCTTTCGGTCGCCCTTATAGAAGCCGCTCTTTTAACGGGTAGGATCTCCCAGGTTGATGTATCAGCCTTTCCTACATTCCGATCCCCATACGCCGGAGGACTTGCCTCACCCAATCCCGTTTCAGGATGAGATTGTTGCCTTCGCCAGTGGACACGCGGCTCGGCATCCTCTGTAGCCTTTCGGCGGACTCTTCACGACGCGGCAGGATTCACTT